>JANODY010000078.1:0-68408 GCA_031412945.1 Cyanobacteria bacterium SOY_65_metabat_81 | reverse complement strand
CGGCGCTTCGCGCCGCCACTCGCTTCTTGGGTTTTATATTGTCCTAATTGTAGTGACTACAGCTATAAATATAAAATCAGAACCAAAACTTGTGGCGCACGCGCCACAGGTTTTAGTTCGCAAAGGCGATCTAATATTTTTAGTGAGTCACGTTGACGGAGACTGAGGCGATTGGCGATCGCATCGATATAACCGTTGCATAAATTTTTAGGTTTCTTGAATTTCTAGATATAATCTAACAGAAATTATTTTAGCCGAATCAATTATGTCTTACGCTGTAATCTATGACGGTGACTGCAATCTCTGTGCCAATTTTGTCAGTATTTTAGAAAACTTCGATCGCGGTCGCCTGTTTTGCTATATACCCATGCAAGATGAAAAGACATTGCGACAATTTGAGGTTACGGCTGCTGATTGCGAAATGGGAATGATTTTAATCGATCGCCGCGATCGCACTAGAAGATGGCAAGGCAGCGAGGCGGCGGAAGAGATTACGCGATTATTACCAGCAGGTAATGGTTTAATTTCGGCATATCGGGCTATTTCACCACTCAAGGCTCTGGGGGATGCAAGCTATATCAAAATTCGAGACAATCGATATCGATTATTTGGCAAACGCGATCGCACTTATCACACCGCTTATCCCTTTGGTTGTGCGGCGATCGATTAATACAACTACATCGTTAAGTTGCGGGATCAGATATTGGGATATCGTCACAGGAAAATGTTTACGAACTTTGCGATCGCTCTCTCCCTATAAAGGTATGATCATCAACGATGTCATCGGTTTAACTCAAGCTGAAATCGACACTTTAAAAGCTTTAGGATCATTAGACACCTAAAAGAAAAAGTTGCAACTCCATTATTGGGTTTTGTTCTAACATAAACAGCTAGCGCTATAGCAATCCGAAATGATTCGTATATAGACAAGAAGCTGCTTGTTCATTGAGACTTAGGTTCTACAAACGATTTCGGATTGATATATAGCCAAGAAAACTTCATCAATTATCATAAATGGCAATTATTATCGCAGGTGAACGCAGTGGCGTGGGCAAAACTACCGTGACTTTGGCACTGTTAGCCGCGATGAAAGCGCGATCGCATAAATCTTTGGTGCAATCTTTTAAAGTGGGACCCGATTACATCGATCCGATGTTCCATACTTACATCACAGGGCTACCCTGTCGCAATCTTGATCCTGTCTTGACTTCTGAAGACTATGTGCGATCGTGTTTTGCTAAGCATAGCCAACATGCTGAATTTGCGCTGATTGAAGGTGTAATGGGACTATTTGACGGCGCGACAGGGGCTGATGACACGGCGAGTACCGCCCATGTGGCAAGGTTACTGAATGCACCTGTGGTTTTGATTCTTAACTGTGCTAGCACTTCTCGATCGATCGCCGCGATCGCCCATGGATATCGCACCTTCGATCCGCGTATTCACATTGCAGGTGTTGTCCTCAATCGTGTGGGTAGCGATCGCCATTTAGAGCTATTAACTCAAGCCCTTGCGCCGCTTAACTTACCGATTTTGGGAGTTCTGCGCCGCCAAGATGATATCTCCATCCCCGATCGCCACCTCGGACTAATTCCCACCGCCGAAATGTCTGATCTGGATGGAATTATCGATCGCCTATCTCATGTGGGGGAAACTTGTTTTGATTGGGAGAAGTTGTTGCCATTGTTGAGAAACTCTCAAACCCAGCCCCTTCCGAAAAAAAATGAGAGAAATCTCATTGGCGAGGGACTTCGGATTGCGATCGCCCAAGATCGCGCCTTTAGTTTTTACTATGCAGATAATCTAGATTTATTTGCAGAACTAGGTGCAGAATTAATTCCTTGGAGTCCAATTAGCGATCGCGCTTTACCTGAAAATATTCAAGGCTTATATTTTGGTGGCGGATTTCCTGAAGTCTTTGCCGCAGAGCTAGCGGAGAATAAAACTGCGCGGGAATCAGTTCACAAGGCGATTAAATCAGGGCTGCCCACCTACGCTGAATGTGGCGGCTTGATGTATCTATGCGATCGCCTTGTCGATTTTCAAGAGCAGTCTTTCCCGATGGTAAATATCTTCCCAACTGCGGCAAAAATGGGTAAGCGCTTGACTTTGGGCTATCGACAAGCGATCGCCTTACAAGATAGTCCCCTCGTTGCTAAGGGCGATCGGGTTTGGGGGCATGAGTTCCATCGATCATCCTTAACAGAACTAAGCGATCGCCCTTTATATTCTCTTCAAGGCTATGATTCTGATTTGTCATATCCATCTGAAGGATGGCAAAGTTATCAAGTTCATGCTTCTTATAATCATGTTCATTTTGGCGCACAGACATATCTATTAGAGAGATTTTTGACTAAATGCAGAAGTTGATTTATTGATTCGGAGCAGCGCATCGATATAAAGTAACCATGCGTTCTAAATTTTTGTTCAATGGTTCGCGGAGCAGAAATGGTAAATGTCCAACAGGCGAAGACTTGAAATTAGGTTGACGACCTTCAAGATATTCCCATCGCGAAGTCTGGCGATCGTAACTAGTGGCGATCGCCTGTTCACCTGATGGACTAATCCAGCCATTATTTTCGTAAGTTTTGCGAATATCTCGCCCTGACTCTTCATAAATCTTTTTTTGGGCAGTTAATCCCTGCTTGCCATTAGTGGCTTGCGTCCATAGCTGATCGATCAAGACTAGATCGGCACAGGTAACGCGATTAAATTCATCAGGATGGAAAGTTCCATCTTTAAATGAATTGCTTCCTGCGGATTTTAGCAGCAATAAATACGTCTCATTGTCGGCAGCTTGCCAATTTTTTTGTTTGAGATAGATACTCAATTGATTGAAACTAACTTGGCGATCGGGATCTTGGCGATCGGGAACAATATTTGTTGAGATCTGAGGTGAAATAGAACTATCAGGTATCGTTGAGTTCACAGTTGAGTTTTGATTTTCGCTGGAACTAAATAGATAGATGGCAACAGCTAAGGCGGCTAATAGGGCGATTGCTGATGGTAATAATAGCTGACTGGGTTTTAGTCGTGGATTATCAAATCGATCATTAGGGCGATCGTCAGTAATTCTGGGAGAAGTAGTACTCAATTTCGGGAGTTTAGCAATATCCTTTAGAACTTGTTCCACATTCTCATAGCGATCGCGAGTATCACAACGAGTCATCCGATCCAAAACAGATGCAAATTCACGTCCAACTTTGGCATAAATCCGCCAGTTAATCTCATTATCTCGATCCCTCGGAAACTGGCTAGGATGCTTGCCTGTCAGTGCTTGTAAAGCCACCATCCCCAGCGAGTAGATATCACTGCTGGCGACCGCTTGTCCCCGTTCTTGCTCATAGGACATATAGCCAAGCGTACCGATGGGCAAAGTCACTTTCGCCTTATGGTGGGCGCTAGCGATTTCCATCTGTACCTGTTTAACTGTTCCAAAATCGATTAGAACTAACTTGCCATCACTATGGCGGCGGATTAAATTGCTGGGCTTAATATCTCGATGAATCACATTATATTTATGGACAAATCGCAAAATCTCCAAAACTTCTTTGATCATTTGTGCCACTCTAGCCTCCGCCATTTGACTACCAGGTAACATTTCTGTACTCAGAAGATGTCCAGCAATAAACTCTTGAACTAAATAGAACTCTTTATTCTCTTCAAAATAGGCATAAAGCTGAGGGATTAAATCATGTTTTCCTAGTTCTTGGAGGGTTTCGGCTTCGGCTTTAAATAGTTCTAGAGCTTTCTGCGTAAAAACTGGATCGTCAATGGTGGGATTAAGATGCTTGACTACACATTGAGGATTTTTAGGTAAGCGGGTATCTTCAGCAAGATAAGTTTGCGAAAAACCTCCTTCTGCTAGTTCTTTGACAATGCGATATCGGCGGTCTAGTAGCTTACCTAACATGGCCACAAGTGTAAAATTCTTACAAAACTAAATATAGCGTTTTGCAAATGAGAACGAATCTATCCTTAATCATGCCTTTGTCTCAAAATAGTATTAAACAGAAGCAGCTTGCCACTCTAGACGCTCTAATGTGTGAGAACGCTCTAACGCTCGTTCAAAGCTATCTAGTTTGGGATCGATGAAGAACGGTTCGCCGACATAGCCTTGGATGGCTTCTTGAGTCTTCAACCCATTGCCTGTGATATAGACCACAGTTACTTCTTCAGGATCAATTTTGCCAGCTTCCACTAATTTTTTAAGCACAGCAATCGTCGTGCCGCCAGCAGTCTCGGTGAAAATGCCTTCGGTTTCCGCAAGCAGCTTCATGGCTTGGATGATTTCATCATCATTGACCATTTCGATATTGCCGTTGGTCTTGTGAGCGATGTCGATCGCATAGATACCATCAGCAGGATTACCGATCGCCAGACTCTTGGCAATGGTTTTAGGCTTAACGGGTGTAATAAAATCGCGACCTTCTTTAAATGCGGCGGCAATGGGAGAACAACCTTCTGCTTGTGCGCCGCTAAAACGAACGGGTTTAGCGTCAACTAAGCCCACTTTCACAAACTCATTAAAACCTTTATAGATTTTGGTGAACAGTGAGCCAGAAGCGAGAGGCGCGACGATGTGATCGGGTAGCTTCCATCCTAACTGCTCGATGACTTCATAGCCGAGGGTTTTGGAACCTTCAGAATAGTAAGGACGCAGATTGATGTTGACAAAGCCCCATCCGTGAGTATTGGCGACTTCTGAACAGAGGCGGTTTACTTGATCGTAGTTGCCATGCACGGAGAAGACTTTAGGATTGTAAATAGTTGTACCAAGAACTTTGCCAGCTTCAAGGTCAGAAGGGATGAACACACAACACTCTAAACCTGCATGGGCGGCGATCGCGGCGGTGGAGTTGGCAAGGTTGCCCGTACTAGCGCAAGCTACTGTTTTGAAGCCTAACTCGACGGCGCGACTGAGAGCGACCGAAACAACGCGATCCTTGAAGCTCAAGGTGGGCATGTTCACGGCATCATTTTTAATGTAGAGATGCTTGATACCGAGACGCTTAGCAAGGCGATTTGCCTTGAGTAAAGGAGTCATGCCTGTGGATACGTCAATGTAGTTTTCAGTCTTGACGGGTAAGAAATCACGATAGCGCCAAATCGATAGGGGACCAGCCTGAATGGTTTCACGGCTAACTCTAGAGGCGATCGCATCGTAGTTATAGGCAACTTCAAGAGGACCAAAGCACAGTTCGCAAACGTGCATCGCCTTAGCTTCATATTCTGCACCGCACTCTTTGCACTTAAGATTACTGAAGGTTTCAAGGCGATCGCTGGTGTAAGGAGAAACAATCGTTGCAGTCATGATTTTTGGTGACCCTTTTAGTTGCTAAATTAGTTGCTAAAAATTTTTATGCTAATTTTTATTGTTGAAATGAACCTTAACATAGTTATTTAAAGGTCGTCAAATATACTCGACTATTTTAGTCGGGTATTGTAAAAGCAATACAAAAAAAGAAAGATGTAGGGGTAATTCATGAATTACCCCTACATCTTTTGGGTTGCACTCAGCTTTTCCTTGGAGTTTCCTAATCTTCAAGCTGAAAATTTTCAAGGGCGATCGCTAGATGTGTCCAATGTGTGCCGCCTTGCAGAAATACGGTGTAGGGTTCGCGCAGGGGGCCATCAGCCGAAAGCTCTAAGGTACTGCCATCGATAAAAGTTCCACCCGCCATGACTAGTTCACTGACGTAGCCAGGCATTTCGCCGGGGATAGGATCAACGTAGGAATCAATTGGGGAGAAGCGTTGCAGATTGCGACAGAATTCAATTAGTTTTTTGGCACTGCCCAATTGAATTGCTTGAATAATATCGTGGCGGGGGACAAATGGAAGTGGCTTGACTTCGTAGCCTAATTGATTAAATACATAGGCGGCGAGGTGACTGCTTTTCATGGCTTCACCAACCATCTGTGGCGCAAGGAATAGCCCTTGAAAGAGCAGCCGATTGAGATCAAAGGTGGCTCCACCTTCACGACCGATGCCGGGGGCGGTCAGGCGTTGGGCGGCTAGTTCGACATATTCAGCTTTGCCTGCCACATATCCACCTGCGGTGGCGATCGTGCCACCGGGGTTTTTGATTAGGGAACCTGCGATGATGTCGGCTCCCACGGCGGTGGGTTCGCGATCGCTAATAAATTCGCCATAACAGTTATCGACAAAGCAAACGGTGTTGGGATTTTGTTGCTTTACCAATTTAATAATTCTTTCGATATCGGCGATCGATAAACTTTGTCGCCATGCGTAGCCACAGGATCTTTGGATTAATACCATGCGAGTTTGTGGTTTGACTGCCTTGGCTAGAGCTTCCCAATCGACACTTCCATCGGTGGTGAGTTCTACTTGACGATAAGTAATTCCAAAATCTTTGAGCGAACCTGCATAGTTAGCGCCTTGGCTATCACTGGTGAGCGGATAGCCAATTACTTCTTCGAGGGTGTCGTAGGGCGCTCCCACCACTGACAACAGTTCATCAAGGGGGCGCAAAATACCAAATAAGCAACAGGCGATCGCATGGGTTCCAGACACAAATTGCACGCGGACGGCGGCGGCTTCTGCGCCCATGATTTGAGCAAAGACCTGATCGAGAACATCGCGCCCCATGTCGCCATGCCCATAGCCTGACACGCTAGCAAAATGATGCGCCCCCACACGGCGATCGCGAAAGGCTTGCAAAACTCGTTCGAGATTACCTTTAACGTGCAGGTCGATCTTCGCGAAAGTAGGCGCGAGGGCAGTTACGGCTTCAGCAACCAAAAGTTGCATCTGATCAGAGGTCATTTGTGTTCAGGATTTTTTTATGGGGTTCATAAACCTAACACGATAAGCGAAAAACTCTGCACTTTAGGACCGAGCTGGCAAGATATTTAGAGCTTTATCCTATTGGCAGTGACCACAGGCTACTCCCTAGTGAAAAATCAGACGTTGCGGCGCTTCGCGCCGCAACGCTAATTCTTGGGTTTATACATCTATTTCTTTAGTGGGAAGGGAGTATAGATAAAAAGTCAGAAAACTTCTAGAAAAAATTGCTGTGATATCGCTACAATACGTTCACATTTTGGTGAGGATGTAGGTATATGCATAGAAAACGTCGGAAAATGTCAACAATGTCAGTTGCTAACTTGGGAGCTACAATTTTAGCGGCTCTTTTCGGGGTGATCGTTGTGCCGATGCCCACTCAAGCTCAAACAACAGTCAAGTCAGAAAATCGAGCCGTGCGCGATGAAGCCGATCGCTTGCTCGATCGCGGCTATGAACAGCTTAAAGACGGTCAACCCCGCGAGGCGATTAGAACTTGGCTCTATGCGATCGGTTATTACCGTCACGTTAATGATCAACCCGCCATTTCCTACACGCTGGCGCGGGTAAGTGATGCCTATGAGCTAATGGGCGCAGCAAATGCGGCTCAAGATACAATTCAGCAAAGACTCGGCTATGCCAATACTTTGCAAGACAATGGCGCGAAGTTAGTAAGCTCGAATAATTTAGTTAGTTTTGAGATTGCTCAAAACAAGCTAGAATCCGCCGCAAAACGTAATAAGACGACGCTCGATCTTGCTATTCAAAACGATCAAGGGCTAAATACGGCGATCGCCCTGAATAATAAAGGACTAATTGCGGGGCGCTACGGGGATCACCTGTCCGCAATCAAGCTGTATTACGCCTCGATCAAAGAGTATCCAATTCGGGCGGCGATCGGTGAGGGCTATACCTACGTCAATAGCGGCGATAGTTTGATGGCTTTGGATGATTACAAATCCGCCATCAAGGATTACGGGACAGCCCTAACGATCGCCCGTCAATATCGCAACTACGCGCTGATGTCAGTGGCTAGCGATCGCCTAATTGCCGCTTATTTGGAAGTCCCAAATTTTTATCGCATTGAAGAATTATTGCAAAATCGGTCTAGCTTGGCTTTGATCACGGGCGATCGGGAAACGGCGGCGATCGTGCAGCGATATCTGGGTGATTTGTACTTATCTTTTGGAAATCTGCCCAAAGCAAGGCTTGCTTACCAAGAATCCTATGATTTTGCTGCTATGCTAGAAGATACATCTAGCGTGCCTTTGCGAGAAGCTTATTTCAAATTGCAAGCGCTAGAACAAATGTAATTTTTCAACAATCTGGATTGAGCGAATCTCAATCCTATTTATCGTAATTTTAGTAAAAAATCTTAATCTGCCATGCCAGCGATCGTCATTCCGCGTCGGTTAGATGTAGCTGTTCTCGATCATGCTTTAAATGATCAAGCTACCCATAAAAGCGCAATAGCACCGACTGAACATATTCTCCCCAACGGAATTAAGATCATTGCCGAACAGATTCCTGTTGATGCAGTCAATCTGAGTATTTGGGTTGATGTTGGCTCAGCCGTTGAGAGCGATGACATCAATGGCATGGCGCATTTTTTAGAACATATGGTGTTTAAGGGTAGCGATCGCCTTGGTTTAGGAGAATTTGAACAGGCGATCGAGTCTCATGGTGGCAACACCAACGCCGCCACCAGTCAAGACTACACCCACTTTTACATCAATGTTGCCCCCCAAGATTTTGCCAAACTAGCGCCATTGCAACTAGATATCGTGCTGAAGGCAAGTATTCCCGATCAAGAGTTTCAGCGTGAACGTCATGTGGTGTTAGAAGAAATCAGACGCAGCGAGGACAATCCCGATCGCCGTATTTATCGCCATATTTCCGAATTGATGTATGAGAACCTCCCCTATCGCCGTGCGGTGTTGGGACCTGTCGAGGTGATTGAGAATGTCACCTCTGAGCAAATGCGATCGTTTCATCGTAAGTGGTACGCGCCGCAAAATATGACGATCGCCGTTGTGGGTAATCTGCCCGTGAGCGAGATGATCGGCGTGATTGCTAATTATTTTGAGGGAGATGGGATTAAAGATAAACCAAAATCTCATACTTTTGTACCCGAACAACCTTTCACAGAAATTGTACGGCGGGAAGTAACTGATCAGAGTCTCAAGCAAGCTAGATTGAGCATGACATGGCGGGTTGCGGGGTTACATGATTTAGCCGAAACCTATCCTTTGAGTATTCTGGCGAATATTCTTGGCGGTGGTCGCACTGCGCGGATGGTACAAGATTTACGCGAAAATCGGCGCATTGTCGATCGCATTTCGGTCAGCAATTCAGCGATGCGTTGGCAAGGCACATTTCAAATATTTGCCAAGCTAGATGTCGAAGATGTGGCGATCGTTGAGCAAGCTATTCGCGAACATATTCAGCAATTACATGAAAATCTCGTCACCGATGAGGAACTAGCTAAGATTCGCACTCAAGTCACCAATCGCTTTATTTTCGGCAATGAATCACCCAGAGAACGCGCTGGCATCTATGGCTATTACGATCGCATTGTCGGTTCTCTAGAGCCAGCTTTAAATTATCCTGATTTGATTAAAGCAATTACTAAAGAAGACATTCAAGCCGCCGTGCGTAAATATCTCAATCCTGATGCTTACGGTGTTTTGATTGTGAAACCTTAAGTATTAAAATTGTTTGGTGAAACTTGCGCGATCGCCTGTTGTAATTTTTATACTGATCGACCAACAAATAGACCATGCCATTTTCTTCTGTAATTCGCTCATCACTCACTGATGAACTAGAGGTTAAACTGGGGCGATCGCCTATCCACTTAATAAAATGCAAAAGCGATCGCATTCACTCCATTGATCAAGAACTAAACGGATTTCTTGCTAGCTACAATCTTCTTGATTACCTTACGACCTGCCCAAATACCGCCTAGAGCGACTACACCGAAGGATGGATCGAAGTCGAAGGGTACTGCGGTTGCTGATGAAAAAGTTGTAGTTGCACTTGGATCGGTGTCAAGAAGGTAAGCACCACCATTCGCGAAATATCCTGGATAATAAAAACTTCCAGATCCCAAAATGAGAACATCGCTAGAATCAATATTGCTTCCAGAAAAGAATAAACCAACAGATGAAATTACTCCAGCCGATACTGAGATAGAGCCACCGTCCGCTAGGCCTAATGAGGTAAAGGTACGTCCCACATTCTGACCATCAGGTGTGCTGAGTATGGTAGCAGTCAGCCCCGAAGAAGTTGTCGCATCGTCCACTACACCAGTAATTTTGCCCGTTACGAGTCCTAGCTGGGTTCCAAGCCCAGCATTATCTGTGGCAGTAAATGACCAATCGAAGGTAAGCCCAATTGCTTGAGCAGGGCTAGCCAAAGCTAGAGCGCTTACTAGAGAGGCGATTACCCCCCCATTTTCGTTATAGTGATTTTGAAGATCATGAGTTTGTTTATTGGTTAACATTTAATATTAAACATTAGTTTAGTAAAATTTTCAGTGATTTAAACTACCAGCGATTTGGAATTAAACGTAGAATGAATTAGCGATCTGCTAGATTAAAAGGGTTTACATACATTGCTTTGGAATTATGCGCTTAAATGTCGATCGGCTGAAGATCGAAGAACTCATGAACGCTTTAGGTAGAGAAGCACGCGGTTCAGGATGTATCTACTTTACAGGTGGTGCTAGTGCTTTACTCATTGGTTGGCGCAGTTCTACAGTGGATATAGATATTCGTCTAGATCCAGAACCATTAGGGATTTTTCAAGCGATCGCCAATCTCAAACAAGAATTGAACATCAATATCGAACTTGCCTCTCCCCAAGATTTTTTGCCAACTCTTCCAGAATGGCGAGATAGAAGTGTATTCATTGCTAAACACGGTCAAATTTTGTTTTACCACTATGATTTTACAGCCCAAGCTCTTGCTAAACTATCCAGAGGGTTTGACCGTGATATTAAAGACATTGAAGCCATGTATAATCAAAAATTATTCTCTTTGAGTAAGCTAAAGGATTGCTTTGAGGCGATCGCACCAGAACTAATTCGCTTCCCCTCTCTTAATCCTGATGTGCTTAGAAGTAGGGTTGAGAACTTTATTGAACGTTTTGAAGATAAACTAGAGAGGTCACAACCATGAATCTCAATGAGTTACCAGGAGCCGATATTATCTTACTTGGGCTAAGTGATCTTCATAGTGGTAAGTCCAATACAATTGGAGCTTTGCTAATTGCGATCGCTGCAACACGCTTAACCGAAGCAGGTTTAGATATTCCTAAATATCGCCTAGTTCCAGAACCAGAGTTAACTTTGTATGCGCGTCTCCAAGGCGAACGAGAGGATGCTTATCCATACTACAATGCTTTACTGAATAGCCTTAATAGCTTTTGCAACGCCCTTGAAATCAGTTATAAATATAAATCCACTAGCAAATAGATCGCCTTTCCTAGAAGTCCCCGATCGCCTCGGCGAAAAACTGCAACGATTGGGCGAACGACTGATAGCGTAATCATTATTTCGTTTATTGCGTTTAATATGTTAGGATTTGAGAAAGTTTCAAGCAGTCTAAAAACAAAACTATCTGAGGTTGCCCTATGGTTGCCCTAACTCAGTCTCTACACATTCCCACTGAAGAAGAAACCAAAATTTCTAAAGAAAGTAGCCGTATTCTTGCCTCGCATATTAGCGAAGGTGTCCGTCATCTCAAAATCGTGGAAGCCGATGGCAGTGAAGAAACAGCCACAATCCCTGCGGTAGCTTATCGCCTATTCATAGACATTTTGACCCAGATGTCGCAGGGCAATGCCGTAACGATCATCCCCATTCATGCCGAACTTACCACCCAAGAAGCCGCAGATTTAATCAATGTCTCGCGTCCATTCTTAATCAAACAACTAGAAGAAGGCGTAATTCCCTATCACAAAGTTGGCAAACATCGCCGAGTTCGCTTTACTGACTTAATGGAATATAAAACAAATATTGATGCCGCCCGAAGCAAAATTTTAGATGAGATTGTGGCAATATCTGAAGAGTTAGGACTATATGACTAGCAGATTTACAGTAATATACGATGCCTGTGTCCTTTATTCTAACTATCTTAGAGATATTCTCATTCAATTAGCGATCGCCGATCTGTTTAGAGCCAAATGGACTAACTTAATTCATGATGAATGGATTCGCAATCTCATCGAAAATCGTCCTGACTTACCAAGGGAAAAGCTAAATCAAGTCAAAGATTTGATGAATAGTCAAGTTCGAGACAGTTTAGTTACTGATTTTGAACAGCTAATTCCATCTTTAACATTACCTGATCCTAACGATCGCCATATTCTGGCGGCAGCAATTGTGGCTGAAGCTGATGTTATTGTCACTTTTAATTTAAAAGACTTTCCTGCCGTGAATATCAATCAGTATGGAATCACCGCAAAGCATCCAGATGATTTTATTGCCGATTTGATTAGCTTAAATTCTTTCAAAGTTACAGCAGCAGTTGAAACTTGTAGGCAACGCTTAAAAAAGCAACCCAAAACTAGCAATGAATACTTAGAAATTTTGTTAAAGCAGGGGCTACCCATCTCTGTTTCAATGCTAAAAGAGATTTTATAAGATCAACCTCCGCCAAAGTGCGATCGCCTATCCACTTCCCTGTAAAAATGAAAATGCGATCTCCTATGCACTATAAAAATACAAAGGCGATCGCATTCATTCCATTGATCAAGAACTAAACAGATTTCTTACTTGTCTTGATCTTCTTGATTACCTTACGACCTGCCCAAATACCGCCTAGAGCGACTACACCGAAGGATGGATCGAAGTCGAAGGGGACGGGAGTTGCTGCTGGTGAAAAAGTTGCACCACTATCATAGTTACTAAGAGAATAAGTAGGATTATTCTTGTAGTATTCAGAGGCAGTATCGAAAAGAAAGAAGTAATCCCCACTATCAAAATTGCTTCCTAGAAAAAACAAATTAGATGATGTAACAACTCCACCCGCTACTGTAATATCTCCACTGTTTAATGAGCTAAAGGTACGTCCCTGATTACCATCTAATGTGGTGAGTACGGTACCAGTCAGCCCCGAACTAGTTGTTGCATTGTCCTGTACACCACTAATTGTGCCGCTTACAAGTCCAAGCTGCGCTGGAGTTCCCGAATTATTGTTGGCATTAAATGACCAATTAAAGGTAAGTCCAAGTGCTTGAGCAGGGCTAGCCAGAGCTAGAGCGCTTACCAGAGAGGCGATTACCCCCCCCCATTTTCGTTATACTGATTTTAAAAATCATAAGTTTGTTTGTTTGTTAACACTTACTATTAAACATTAGTTTAGTAAATTTTTCAGTGACTTAAACTACCAGTTTTGAGTTAAACGTAGAATGAATGAGCGATTAGCCCTACCCGCGAAAGCTACCTTGTACAATAAACACAACTCACAATCTCCAAATCACAGCCACTTTTGCCTATGTTAAACTATGCCAAGCACTTAAACCGACTGGAGGTAACAAATGACAATTAAAGAAAAAATGATCGAAGAGATTGATCAAGCCTCTGAAGAGTCCTTAATTCAACTAATGCAACTTTGGCACGAAGTTAAAAAAACATCCATATTACCTTCCATATCTAAACATGGTTTTATGCGTTTTGCAGGTATCGCAAAGCTAGAAAGTCACATCCTCCAAGAAATTAAAAACGACCTTGAAATTAACCGCGAACTAGATTTACAAAGACTCATTTCATGATGTAAAAAGTTCTATTAGATTCAAATAATAAACACAGTTCTAATCAACTGAAATCGCCATGACCATTCAAGAAATCGAATATCAATTTCTCAACATATCACTCGCTGACCGAGCAGCGATCGTGCAACGTCTCACCAAAACCCTAAGCAAGAGGGGCAAAGGAATCACCAAAACAGCAGGCGTTTGTGGGGGCGAAGCTTGCATTGCAGGAACCCGAATAGCAGTTTGGTTACTAGTCGAAGCACAGCAACTTGGCATCACCGAAGCCCAACTATTACAGGACTATCCCCACATCACCGCCGCCGATCTTGTCAATGCTTGGACTTATGCCGAAGCCTATCCCGAAGAAATTGCCGCAGTAATTCTTGCAAATAACGAGGCAGCCTAACCAATGGCACGACTATATGCAGATGAACAATTTCCACGGGCAGTTAGCCAACTACTTCGGGATATGGGAAATGACGTTTTGACAGTCCAAGAAGCTGGTAATGCAAACATCGGTATTCCTGACGATCAAGTATTAGCCTTTGCAATTAGCAACAATCGGGCAGTCGTCACCATCAATCGCTTAGACTTTATCAAATTACACCGCGCTAGTTCCGAACATTTTGGAATTATTGTCTCTACCAACGACAGCGATCGCCCTCGCATGGCAACTCGCATTAATGAAGCGATCGCTACTCAGGATTCTCTACAAGGTAAACTTATTAGAGTGGTGCGCCCATCAAGATAGAAGCGGTTGCTATCTACACAACCCTATACCCCAAAAACCATGCCATTTTCTTCCGTAATTCGCTCATTAATCAAATCGCCTCTCACCGATGAACTAGAGAGCAAATTGGCGCGATCGCATCAACTGACACTTTCAGGCTTATCGCGGGTGGGAAAAGGGCTAGTTAGCTCGACTTTAAGCCAAAAACAAGAACGGTTGATGTTAGTCATTGCGGCGACCATTGAAGAGGCGGGGCGCTGGTCTGTGCAGTTAGAGACGATGGGTTGGCAGACTGTGCATTTTTATCCTAATTCCGATGCGTTGCCCTACGAGCCTTATCAACCAGAGTCAGAGATTATTTGGGGACAGATGCAGGTACTTGCGGATTTGGTGAATTGGGATGCTCGTGAGGGAGACAAGAAAAAAGTAGCGATCGTGGCGACAGGTCGCGCCCTTCAGCCCCATTTACCAAGCCCTGAAGCATTTAAGGAATATTGCTTATCTTTAGAAGTTGGTACGGAAATCAGATTGCAAGATATGGCGGAAAACTTGGCTTTAATGGGGTATACCCACACCTCAACGGTTGAGACAGAAGGGCAATGGGGGCGAAGAGGCGATATTATTGATATTTTCCCTGTTTCCAGTGAAATGCCCGTGAGGATTGATTGGTTTGGGGAAGAAATAGAACGGATTCGCGAATTTGAACCATCCACACAGCGACCTTTGGATAGTATTCCTTCAGTTTTATTAGCACCGATTAGCTATGGACATATTTTAGGTAGTTTAGATGCAGCAGATATCTCTCCAGACGATGAATTTACAACTCAAGGTTTTGCGGTGCATCCCCAGTCCACAGCCTCTTTGTTGGATTATTTACCCAGTAATGAGAATTGTTTAGTAGTTATTGATGAAATCGAACAATGTCAAGCCCATTGCGATCGCTGGTACGAATCGGCTGAAGCAGTTGCTCCTCGCTCTCTCAAAGGGAGAGAAGGTGAGGGCAAACTCCATCGCTCTTTTGCTGAATGTCTAGAACAAGTTTCCAAGTTCGATCGCCTTGATTTATTGGAACTCGCCGAAGAAAATCGCGGTTTGAATATGTCCAGTCGTTCTGTACCTGCGATTCCCCATCAATTTGCTAAGCTGGCGCAAACAATTCGTGAGTATCGCGAACAGAAATACAAAATCATTCTTGTTTCGGCTCAACCTTCGCGCACGGTGGCGCTATTGCAAGAACATGATTGTCCCGCCCAATTCATTCCCAATGTCCGTGATTATCCTGCGATCGAGAAAACCCATAATTTGCGAATTGCTGTCGCTCTGAAATATTCGGGCATCGCGGAAATCCAAGGGTTTGTATTGCCGACTTATCGGATTGCTGTGCTTAGCGATCGCGAGTTTTTTGGACAGCACGCCTTAGGAACGCCTAATTATGTGCGTAAGCGGCGGCGGGCGGTTTCTAAACAAGTTGACTTAAACAAACTCTCCGCAGGTGATTATGTTGTCCATAAAAATCATGGCGTGGGACAGTTTATTAAATTAGAAAGACTGACGGTAAATAGAGAAACTCGCGAATATCTAGTTCTCAAATATGCCGATGGTTTATTGCGGGTAGTTGTCGATCAGATGTCGATTTTGTCGCGTTATCGAGGCATGAATGAGGCTAAACCCGAACTGCACAAAATGACTAGCAAAGCATGGGTAAACACCACGACTAAAGCCAAAAAAGCGATTAAAAAAATTGCTTTTGATTTGTTAGAACTCTATGCTAAACGAGCGCAGCAACTTGGGTTTGCGTTCCCACCTGACAATCCTTGGCAGCAAGAAATGGAAGATTCTTTTCCTTATCAAGCGACTCCTGATCAACTCAAGGCGACTCAAGATGTCAAACAAGATATGGAAAGTTCGCGCCCGATGGATCGGTTGGTCTGTGGCGATGTGGGATTTGGGAAAACGGAAGTTGCCATCCGCACAATTTTTAAGGCGGTGACCACAGGCAAGCAAGCGGCTCTGCTCGTTCCGACCACGATTTTGGCGCAGCAGCATTATCATAGTTTGCAAGAGCGCTATGCCGCCTATCCTGTAAATATTGCGCTGCTCAATCGATTTCGCTCCACTGCTGAGAAGAAAGAAATCTGTCGCAAGCTGAAGACTGGAGAACTAGATATTGTGGTCGGGACGCATCAGCTTCTATCCAAAGATGTGGAATTTAAAGATTTAGGGCTGTTAGTAATTGATGAAGAGCAACGCTTTGGGGTCGCTCAAAAAGAGAAAATCAAAACCATGAAAACGGAAGTAGATGTGTTGACCCTATCAGCAACTCCTATTCCGAGAACCTTGTATATGGCGATGTCTGGAGTGCGTGAGATGAGCCTGATTACCACGCCCCCACCATCACGGCGATCGATCATGACCCATCTCTCTCGCTATAATCCAGAACTTGTGCGATCGGCGATCCGTCAAGAACTCGATCGCGGGGGACAAATTTTTTATGTGGTGTCGCGGATTGATGACATCGAAGAAGTCTCGGCGCGAGTGCATGAAATGTTGCCCTCAGTCCGCATGGCGATCGCCCACGGACAAATGCCCGAATCTGAACTAGAATCAACGATGCTGACCTTTAGCAGTGGTGAAGCGGACATGATGATCTGCACCACAATTATTGAATCAGGGCTAGATATTCCTCGCGTCAACACGATCATTATCGAAGATGCTCAAAGATTTGGACTAGCCCAGCTTTATCAATTGCGCGGTCGTGTCGGTCGCGCTGGGATTCAAGCCCATGCATGGCTGTTTTATCAAGAAAAGGGTGAACTAACTGATATCGCTCGCAAACGACTGAAAGCAATTCAGGAATTTACCCATCTCGGATCAGGCTATCAGTTAGCCATGCGCGACATGGAAATTCGCGGTGTGGGCAATCTGTTAGGTTCTGAGCAGTCTGGACAGATCAACACGATTGGCTTTGATCTATATATGGAAATGCTCCAAGAGGCGATCGCTGAAATCCGTGGTTTAGAAATTCCTGAAGTCGATGATACCCAAATCGATCTACCAATTACCGCCTTTATTCCTGCCGAATATATCCCTGATGGCGATCGCAAAATGAGCGCATATCGAGCCGTCGCTTCTGTTACTTCTCGCCGCGAACTCACTCAAATCATTGAAGAATGGAAAGATTGTTATGGCAATGTCCCCGCACCCGCCATGCAACTTCTAAGAGTAATGGAATTAAAATTAATTGCCAAGCAGATTGGATTTTTTCGGATTAAGCCCGATGGGAAGCAGCACGTTGTCCTAGAGTCTAAAATGGAAGAGCCAGCATGGAAGTTACTGCATCACCATTTACCCAGCAATTTACAACCACGTTTTGTTTATAACCAAGGTAATGTCACCGTCAGGGGCTTAGGCGTACTATCGCCCGAAAAACAACTTAACAATCTGATTGAATGGCTTGACAAAATGTATCTTGCTAAAGCTAATCGTTGACTCGCCTTACGCAGAAGGATGCAAGACCCTCACCTCTCCCAAAAAGTGCTACCGTGTACACACAAGTCATAAAACCCAGTCAAGTCAACAATTAATCGCCCCCTAGCCCCCAATTCTGGGGGAACAAAAAAATAAAATTCTTTCAAAGTCCCCCAGAATTGGGGGATTTAGGGGGCTTAGATCCATTGCAACGAAGACAGCTAGACTTGTGTGTACAAGGCAGCCCAAAAAGTGAGAGGGTAACAAGAAAAACTCAAAACATCCTCCTGCTCCCAGAGCGGGAGAAGGGGAGCAAGAGGAGGACAAACTTTCTATCTGCGTAAGGTAACGGCTTTACTCTTTTTTTAACGCATTTTTTAACGCATTTTTAAAACCTAAAACTAACAAAATATTAGTGATGGTCAAAAATGACTCAGCGCTGCCATGCAACCAATCAACATTAGCTAAAGACTCACCATACTGGATTTTTGCATAAAGCCCTGCGGGAATTGTAATCGCCACAAATACTAATGTGCCATAAAATCCCCAAAGCCCTAGCTTAGGAAATTGGCGTGACTTAGTGGCGAACCATAAAAAGGCAAGATAAGGAAATAGAGATAGTCCGAATATGGTTTCTTTAGTCAAAGTTTCATCCTATTGAAGCTTCAAATACTACAGAGAAAAGCGCTGTAGCAACAAAAATTAAAGTCGTGATCACGATCGCGAGATTTTCCAAATGAAATAAGCGGCGATCGCAAGGGTGCAATTGCCGATCAGAGTTAAAGCCGCTTGGACAGTCACTAGCCATTCTAAAGAATCAGCATTATCAAAAAAATGCCAAGTAACGGCACACATCGCACTGACTAAGGCGGGAAACATCGCCCATGCTAACCCACCCCAACCGCGATCGGGATGTTGTTTGTCGTAAGTCCAGATTAGCCAAATGGCTAAGCCCCACTCGATGACACTAGAGATGTGAATTACCCATGTGGGCAGAGACAAAGAATGCATAATTTTCCTAAAAATGCTTGTGTTGTGATTGGCGCATGGCTAAAAATTCGCAAATTTGCCGATCGCTCGGTTGCCCTGCGATCGCACCGACATCTAAGGTGGACAGCGCACCTGCGGCACAAGCATAAGCTACTACTTCATCAGCAAACTTAGGATCAAGCAACTTAGTCAATGGACAGTGATAAATCTTATGGATGAAGGCAGCTAAAAAAGCATCTCCCGCCCCAGTTGTATCTGTCGAATAAACAGGAAAAACGGGATGCTTACCCTGTCGCTCACCTAAATGATAGCGACAATCTTGATCGCCATTGGTGATCAAAATCCCTTCGAGATGGCTATAGGCTTGGGCGATCGCGGCGGGACTGGTCAGCCGAAATAGTGATTTTGCCTCATCTTCAGTCATCTTCAAAAAGTCGGTATATTTCAGCAAGACGGGTAACAACTTGATGATCTGTTCAGGATTTTGCCAAAACATGGCTCGCCAATTGACATCAACCACGACCCGCACAAAATTTTCTTCAGCAAGTTTAAGCGCTCGCCCGATCGCCCTAGATGTATGGGGATTGGCTAAACCCAACGTACCTAACACCAAAAACTTAGCGTCAGCAAATAAATGCGCGGGTAAATGTTCGGCAGACATGAGGGTGTCAGCAAACACTGTATTTTGATCGCCATTAAAGCGATTAAAAGCACGATCGCCATCAACATCGCGGGTGACATATACCTCGCGAGTGGTGGACTCAGGATGGACTTGCACGCCTGAAGTTTCGACACCTGCGGCTCCTAATTGCCTAAGCAAATCAGATCCTGCCGCATCCTGCCCCACGCAACTAATTAGGCTCACAGGTGTTCCTAACTTAGCTAAACCACAGGCGACATTGGCAGGCGCTCCCCCAAGATATGGTTGCCAAGCGCTAACTTGGTCATAAGAAACGCCAACATCTTTCGCTATTTGATCGATTAAGACTTCGCCAAGGCAGATTACACGCGGCATAAGCGACTATGACAATTTAGACTTTCGCGCCTCAATGATAGCAATAAGTAGGTGATCCGAGATAGTCTGTAGTGGTTTGAGTTACCCGATCTCACCAATCTTCAATTCGCACTGCTATAAGATAAGTGGGCTTAATTAAATATAAAATCCTAAAACCTGTGACGCACGCCCATCGGGCACCATAGGTCTCGGTTCTGGTTTTATATTTAATTTCGCCTAGCTACTTACTTAAAAAATCCTCAGTAAATGAACGAATTAATCAGAAATTATTGTAAAAGCGTGATGTTGGTTCTAGCGATTGTCACAGCAGCGTTGTCGATCGCATCAACTTCAGCTTTGGCAGACGAAGACAGCCCTCACTGGCGCTACGGTGGCGCAGAAAATCCAACGCAGTGGGGACAGCTTAGCAAGGATTTTGCGCTGTGTGAAACAGGTCGCGATCAGTCTCCAATCAACATCAAAGACGCGGTATTAAGCACTCCCGCAAAAATCGATTTTGACTATAAATCTTCACCTTTGGTCGTTGTTAATAATGGTCATACCATTCAAGTAAACTACGCACAGGGGAGTTTTGTGACGATTAATAGAGAAAAATATGAACTTATTCAATTCCATTTCCATACTCCTAGTGAACACGAAATTAATAACAAAGCTGCGGCAATGGAATTACATCTAGTTCACCGCAATGAGGCGGGAAAACTCGCCGTAATAGGAGTTCTGCTCACCAAAGGGAAGGAAAATTTTCTCATCAAAGAAGTTTGGGAAAATATTCCTGCTACTCACAAAACCAACGCAGTCAATAACGTTATGATTAATGCGGCTAACCTCTTGCCTAGTAGTAAATCCTACTATAGCTATACTGGTTCTCTGACTACCCCACCATGTAGTGAAGGAGTCAAATGGAATATCTTTGTAGAACCAGTCACAATTTCTGAAGAACAAATTGAAGTTTTTGGGAAAATCTATCAAGTTGATGCGCGTCCGATTCAGCCAACTAATCAGAGAACTATACAGTTACATCGTTAGTACTTAGGTACTTGTACAAAATAAATTACCTAAGCGCGTAAAGTTGCGCCCCTTCGGGACTCAACTTTACGCGCTTTCGCTTGTGAGCTAAAATTGTTCAGACCGTGATGATCTAGAAATTGTTCATAGCAAGCGCATAGGTTAAGGCATGATGGACGAATTAAGTGATGTGCTGTTTTTGGCGACCGATGAGGAGCTACATCAAATCTCAGACATTCTGTTTCGGCGAAAATTTAACCCGCTTGATTATTTGACTAATCCACCAATTCAAGAACTACAAAGCTGGGATCGCGATCAACTAATTGCGGCGATCGCCAAGCGATTCAGTTTTTTGGCTGCGGATGGCTTGACCGTGTTACGCCGTAAAACCAGTGATATGAGCTATCGTCAAGTTTTAGAAAAGGTCTGTCAACACCTAAATATTAAATATTCTAAAAATCAAACCATTGAAGCGATCGAATCAGAATTATTTCTGAATTTGATTAGCAATTCATGGAAAAAGCTCTCACCTCAAGAGCGTTCAAATATTGACGAATCGATGCAGGTAGCGCTTACAGAGTCAGACTTACAAAAATCTTTGCCTCTCGACGCTCAACGAAATCCCATGAGTTTATTAGTCAAGGGTGGTAGCGCGATCGCCGTGAGTACGGTAATTCGTTCGGCGGTACTTACGGCGATCGCTCGTCAAATGGCTTGGCATTTTGCCAGCTATCAAGTTGGTTATGAAGTCCTGAAAGCAGGTGGTACGGCGATCGCCACCAGATTGAATGCTTATGTCTCAACTTATATTGCCAAAAGAAGTCTGACTGTGGCGGCTACTCAATATACGGCGGCGCGGACGGTTTTTTCAGTGATCACGCCTGCTCTTTGGGGTTTGTTTTTTGCGGATTTGGGCTGGAGGGCGATCGCCACTAATTATGGGCGCATTATCCCTGCTATTTTCATCATTGCTCAAATTCGTCTTCTCCGCATGTCTTAGAGCGCAGCTTTAAGTAGTCCCAAGCAAAGTTTAAAAGTGCCGCAACGCGGTACTTTGAAGCTTTGCTTAGGGTTTCATGTCAGCGCAAAGCGCTGTAAGGTGAACGATCGCACTAAAATAAAAAATATATTACAAATTGTTAAGAGAAATTTTGTATGCCTGTTTCAGCATGGAACCGTATCGAAGAACCAATGTGGCAGGGGAGCGAAGCTGATATCCGTAAAGGTTTGCCCTTTGACCTGCTAGCTCCTAATTGGCAAATGTTTTTGCTGGGTGATGGTGCGCCGACGCGGCATTTACAGCTATTGACCCAATCGGAGATCGTGGTTGATGTGGTGGCGATGACTAACATTGGTGATGATGACGACAACGCGCCATCGGATATTTCGGCGATCGCCTCATCACGCATTCGCCGTCAAATTTGGTTGCGATCGCCCCAAACTGGCGAAGTTTTTTCGCACGCCACATCATGGTGGTCTGAGGCAACCATGCAAAAATATTTAAAAGATCCGTCTTTGCCGATCTGGGTCAGTCTCAATCAAAAGTACACCGAGCTTTATCGTGATCTTAAAGGAATTTATAAGGGGGCTTGTCCTAACGTTGCCAAAACCTTTGGCTATCCTGAGATTGACACTTACTGGGGACGGCATTATTTGCTATGGCATGGCGGCGAACCCATCACCATGATTTATGAGGTTTATTCACCCGCGATCGGTAAATATCTTGGCGCAAGTAGCTTATAAAAACAAAAACACGCAAAGCGTGTTTTTGTTTTTGGTAGAAGCGCTTGGCGCTATATAATCACTTTCCATAGTGTTTTATCGCAAATTGGTGACTGCATTGATTGCCATTTATCCAGGTAGCTTCGATCCAATTACCTTGGGACATCTCGATATTATTAAACGCGGTAGTCATCTATTTGATCGGGTGATTGTCGCGGTTTTACGCAATCCCAACAAAACGCCCCTGTTTACGATGGAAGAGCGGATGGCGCAAATTGGTGAAGCCACTAAGCATTTAGATAATGTTGATGTTGATACTTTTACGGGGCTAACTGTCACTTATGCCCAAATTAAACGAGCTAAAGTCCTGATTCGAGGATTGCGAGCCGTTTCTGATTTTGAACTAGAATTACAGATGGCGCATACCAATAAAACTTTGGCATCTGACATCGAGACAATTTTTTTATCTACTTCTAATGAATATAGCTTTTTGAGTAGTAGCGTGGTGCGTGAAATTGCCCGTTTTGGTGGCGCGATCGAGCATCTGGTCACGCCCAATGTGGCGATCGCCTTAAGAGAGAAATTCGGCGAAATCAAGTTACGCACGGTTACGCACTAAATTTTCAAAGTCATCACATAATTTATTTGTAAAATCTTCTATTTCTTTGTGGATAAAACATGATATTATTCAGAGTGATTAATGTCATGATACATCATTTGCCAATAGGGGTGCGCCTTAAGCCTTATGCTGCAAAAATCCAACTAGACTCTGCAAAAAGGAATTACTAATTTCTGTCCGCTCGGATTTATTGACCGCTTGTACATTTGCATCTGTAGCGATCGCCCCTTCAACATTATTCACCATACCCGCATCAATATCAGGCACTTCTTCAACCAAACCGACTACGATTAAGCGAAACGCGACTTGCTGAACTTTTTGAATAGGAAGATTAAACTGCGCTGCTATTTTTTTGAGATTAACCGAACCATCGGCAAGTCCCCATACCTGAGTCTCATGGGCATCCAATCGTAAATGTGGCTGACCCGAAATAATGCTAAACAAGGTCGAGTTAGGTTCAGGAAGCTTACTTTGTAAAGTTTTCCAATCCTTGAGGCTACGCAGTCCCATCAGAGTTGTTTCAGTCGCAGGTAAACTTAGCCCTGTCATTTCCGCTTTTGGTAAGTCGCTCTTTGCATCAAATCGAAACTGCCCCGTCTCCACTTGAAACAGTGAGCAAACTTGGCGTAACACCTGTACGCTAAACAATAATTTGAGTTGATCGGGTTGCAATATTCCCAATGATTTCAAATTTAGACCTAACGGCACATTCTCTTTGATTAAGCGTTCTACCTCTGGACGGATTGCATCAGTAACCCATCCTCTTTGTTCAATCAATCTTGCTAATCCCCGATTGTCCAAGCGATCGCCCGCCGCCACCACCCGTCCATTTTGCAACCAAATATGCCGCAAAAATGGCTTGCCTGTCTGCAAATCTTGCGGATCTCTAATGGTTAATATTCCAGTTTTTTGTCCCTGATCCAAAAACTGAAATATCTCTGGGAGGGAAAACTCGGATAAAGAGCCTGTAATTGCCATAACGATAAACCAGAGAGTAAATACCCAAATTCTACATTATTGTTTTTGTGCAACATGATCTTTATGTAACCTTTCTGGCTGCACAAATTAAGTCTTAGACATGTAATACTGCACGAGCGCCACGATCGCCTGAATGACTGTATCGCGCTCATCGGCATTCAAGACAATTACGGGCGGTTGATTTTTTTCATCGACAAACCCCAAAGCCAACTTGATATTCTCGCTTGACCAAGCTCCTTCACAGTCCATATGGGTGATGCCAATGATGTAAGGAATTTGGACACGGCGATTCATATAACTGAGAATCCGCCGCGCATAACGAAACTCATGGGGGCGATGAGCGGCGACTAATAAGATAAATGCATGGGCTTTGCGGATCAAAATATCCCACATAAAGTCAAAGCGCTGTTGTCCGGGTGTACCGTAAATATGCAAAGCCATATTGGGCCCAAAGGTTAAGCGACCAAAATCCATCGCCACCGTAGTTTTATGTTTTATTTCTGCTGTTTCGTCCGTGGCGCGGCGATCGGTATCGACGACATCAATTTCGCTCACAGTCCGAATAAAAGTTGACTTCCCCGCTCCAACTGTCCCAGCCACAACCAAACGCATGATTTCCATAAATCTTTTCTATCCGTTCCATTCGTTGTTAGGATGTGCGGCGCACATTCTAAACCATAACTAGAGTAGGGGCAATTCATGAATTGCCCCTACTTCAAAACATTTAAGCAAGCGCCGCTTTGAGATCGCCTGTAACCCGCTTGATCTCTAGCATCAGTAATCCTTGTTTCGCCGCCTTGCTGGCGAGAACTAGCAAAACCGCTTCTTCTCCACAACTGGTCAAGATGCCATAGCCTTTGTCACCTTCAACATATAGGCGATCGATCGCCCCTCTGGCTAATTCGTTACCAATACGCTCACCGAGTGAGAGCATGGCGGCTGACATCGCTGATACGCGCTCTTCATCCATTCCACTTGGCAAAGTAGACGCTAGAGGCAACCCATCAGGTGACACAAGGGCTGCTCCTTGGACATCACTAGTGCTGGTTACCAGATTTTGCAAAATGCTTTCCAACTTCGCAACATTAATACCCATTTTTTTCTCCTTGTTTTTAACTGTCTATAGATTTCATCGGATTTAATCGGTCCAATCGAATAGAGTACTACCCAATCACTTCAAACTCAATAACGTCGTGGGAACTTCCACGCAAAACTGACCCTGTCTGCTTGCCTCGTAAACGAAGCCCCATGACCGACTCAAGTACGCCTTGAATTGCTCCTAGCGTAAATGTCAGTTTGCGAGGTGAGCCTTCTGGTTCACCCGCAGAACAGATTGTTTCGAGACAGTAGACTTTGATTGATTCACTGGTTTGCTCAATCTTGTCCACGATGCAGAGCCTAGTTCCATCTTTACCCAACACTTTCTGGAGCAGGGGAACTAGTTCTTCAGGAGAAGTACCTGCCCCTTTAACTCCAAGCTGTTCGGCAACCTGTTTTCCACGCGCACGCCCTGCGGCAATCAGCGTGATCATTGCGGCTTTTTCACCCAGAGCCTCTTCAGCTCCTGTAACGATCGCTTTGAAGCAGACAATGCTGCTAAATTGACCGAGTTCTGAACGATTTGTATTCATATACTTGTCCTGATTGCAAGTTTTACAATTAAATTTTCGAGCTTACTTCATACTTGCCGCGCCAGTGGAAATCATGCGTTTAAATAGACCTTCAGTCCATCCTGTTTCGCGCATCACGGCTTGTGACGAGACTTCAACATAAGCTTGCTCAATGAAAGCAAGGTCAATCATACAAATTCGTCCCAATGAATCCCTCAAGTCTTCAGGGAGTCCTGCCGCCTTGAGTTGTTTGCCCACTTCGTTGACGACAGTTGCCATCGCAGGGACGACATGTTGTGGACCGATGCCAATCTGCACATGGACTAAACCAATGCGCCAACGGCGATCGGCATAAGCTGCACTCCAGTCATCCATGCCTGTAAACATTTCACCGAACCATTCGATAAAAGTCTCATTCAAGCGATGCATCCGGCCTTCTTTGGCATTGAGGATGTCATTCATTTCTTTGTCGCGAGCTAAATAGGCATAAAAGACTTCGGCCATTTGCAAAGCGATCGAATTTCCCCATGCTGCATTTGCTTTGAGCAAAGCCTTGTCTGCATCGGAAAAAGATATACGGGTTTCCATGGTTTTCATGAAAACATGAGGATCGAGTGCCATGTTGTACTCCTTTTAGTTGTCTTGTAGAATCAGAATAGTTTGATTAACAGCTTTATATTTTTCAAGCACCACTTTTCTCTGGTCTAGAAATGATGGTCTCCCCCATAAGAACAAGCTGTGTATTCTTTTTTAAAGATATAAACAAAATATATCTTTGAATACATTTCTAACTATAAGACGCTTTAAGCACTAGAAAGAAAAGAAAAATTAATTCTTAAAGAAAATAGTTAATACTGAATTTCTTGTCGGTTTTCCTAATAAGTATTTCTACTTAATAGGAAGTCTTAATTATGTGTCAGATCGTTTAATATAACTTAATGCATTAGTTAGGTGAAAATTATGGGTTGCACTATTGCTAGCCCATACTATTTGTAAAATATCCTACAATACATATCTGTAAATTATTCAGAGAGAATCAAAATGGTCGTAACAAAACTATTTTGGTGAGTTAATGGCAGCAATGAGTATCAAGCAAGAACAAAGCATTCGAGAATTTATCAAAAGATGTGAAATCGCGTTGTCAGGATTTGCGGAGAACGCAAAAAATCTAGAAAGTTATATCAGTGAAACTCATTTTAATCATGCCATTTCTAAAGCATCGCGGCGCTATGCAAAAAATTATGTAGAATCTCATGCATTCACCCAACTATTCGGAAATCAGAAGATATCTACTCTCTCATCTATCTATATTCCGCAAAGATTCCAAACTCATACTTCTATTCGCAGTTTTGAATCAGTTGAAGAATTAGAAGAAGCCTTTTCTCGCGATCTCCAGAGAAGTAATTATAGTAAGGGGAATAACCTGATCGGGTTGAATATTACTAATGAAGAAGAATACCTGACAATTTTGGGCCAGCCAGCCACGGGCAAAACGACTTTCCTCAAATATATTGGATTAGAGGCGCTACATTATCCAGAAAGTCGATATAAACATGATGTATTTCCTGTTTTTATCCAGATGTGGAAATTTTGCCAAGATACAGATACATTATTACAGGCGATCGCCGAAGAATTTGAAAAATGTGGGTTTCCTGAGTCAAAAGAATTAGCCATATGGCTGTTAGAGCGAGGGAAACTTCTCATTCTCATTGATGGATTAAATGAGGCGACATTATCTCAAAAGTATTTATCTCAACATTTACAAGATTTTGTGAAGTCATATCCGCAAAATCGTTATATTGTCTCTAGTCGCTTAGCTTCTTATCAAAACAGCTTTGGACAGTTTTTAGAGGTTGTACTTCAGCCTTGGGATGACTTGCACGTTCAAGAATATATTCATAAATGGTTTACGATCGCCTATGTCCCAAGTTCTAATCAAGACACAGACGAGACTGAATCGCAATCTCTGAGTGCTGAGCAAGACTTAGCATCTGAAAAAGCCCAACGATGTTGGCAGATTTTGCAACTAAATGCGATCGCCAGAGAGTTAGCAAAGTCGCCTTTGTGTTTATCGCTTTTATGCTTGCTATGCGATCGGCGTTATAGCTTTCCTAGTAATGTTAGTAGTCTTTATCAAAAAGCCATTCATTTAGTATTAGAAGAAAATGTATTAGAATGTCAATTACTTAATAATGAAAAAGAGCATAGTCTTAGTACCGATATATTAGACTTACTCTTAACTGAGATTGCTTATAAAGGATTTGAAATTCGGCAGACACTTTTGCCTTTTGATGTGGTAACTGAACATGTGCGATCAACTTTAAATAGTTGCGGCGATAGTTTACAGAATCTTGAAATTGATTTTGTTTTTAAGGTTTTACAACAACTCGGTATTTGTAAAATAATATCTACGGGAGCTTCTGCTCATCTTGCATTTAATCATATTACTCTTCAAGAATACTTTGTCGCTCGTTATGTATACAACCACAATAAAGTCAAACAACTAGTTCCTAATCATTTGAGCGATCGCCGATGGAAAAATGTATTTTTATTCCTCGCGGGGATGATGGTAGGAAATGCTGAAGAATTGCTATTATGCATTGAGTCACAGGCTTATGACTATATCAACACAACTAGATTGCGAGATATTTTAGATTGGCTAGAACAAATAACGCTTAACTCCACAGGCTCGATTAAAAGTGTGGCTAAACGCATTGCTTCACTTTTCTTGGCTCGTCCCCGCTTTTTAGCAGAACTTGCACCTGCTTTACTTTTAACAAGAATGCTTGATCTCGCCCGTGAATTGTATGAAGTTTTTGATTTATCTCTTGATTTTGAAAAAGTATTTGCCTCAGATTTGTCGATGAGTCTCGCTCATGCCCTTGATTTTGATAGTAACACTGAGCTTAATCTGACAATTCAACTTGCTAATAGCCTTGAACATGCGCTTGCGAAGATTAATTTTGACAAAAGATATATTAACTTTACAGCTTTAAATACTAAATTAGAAGCGCTACATGCTCAATCACCGAGTTACGATCAACCCTTTGAAATAAGGGAAGCATTTCGCAATAAAATAAGTCGAACATGGTTACAAACGTTATATTTACCTGCGGAACTAAATCAGATTTCGCAGCAGGAAGTGGAGTTACTAGAAAATTATCTTTATGCCAATCTATTAATGGTGCAATGCAAAAAAATAGCGATCGCCGTTTCTTTAAAAACTTGGGAAGAAATCGAATCTCGAATGTTGAGAATAACCAGATTTTAATTTAAGTAGCCCAAAGAGATTTTTGAAAGCGCAACGCGCTTGTATCTAATTGACAAGGCGGAGCTTGTTTACTTTAAGGCTAAATTTGCCGCCACTGCTGCCGCCAAAAGATGAAACCCGCACAATGTAATCTGCTGATTGGCGCACTTTAAAAAATATTAGTGAGTTTGTGCTATCACTGACCGCATCATCATTTTCAGCAATAACTTCACCCTTGATATCTAGCAAACTTAAAACTGTGTCAAAACTTCCAGAAGTCACTGTAATTTCTAATCGTTCATCTTTTTGAGTGCTAATTGTATAGTCCCGTGCAAAGCCTTTTTGTCCTGTGGGGATGTCTTTGTCGGTGAGTATGTCGTTAATCTCAACACCACTGGCGATCGCGATCGGCTTGTATATAGGATTACGGATTTGGGCGGATAATTCTGGAGTGAAACTAGTTAAACCAATGGCGATCGCGCTGATTGTCGAGGCGATTCTTGACATAAAATGTGGAGAATATGGACAACGATGATAGTCAGACAAGTTTAGATGCTTCACGAAACTTCTTTTAATTCAGATTTTAATTCAGAGAATGTCAATTGTAACTGCGTAGATTCTACTGTGGAATTAGCTGCACTGGAATTGGCGGCGCTATGAGTAAAAGTGATCTCTTTGGTTGCTAAAACTTTTATCGTTGGCACGATTTGGATCTTGCCATAAAAGTCTGATTGAAATAATTCCACTTTTGACTGGGACGACATCAACAGTAAACCCCAAAATACACCCACGCGATCGTTAAATATTGCGGCTAGATCAGATATTTCTATTTCTTGGTCGGGGTGATGTAAAAAATAACGCTCAATCTCTTCGACCATCTCCGATAGATTCTCTTTGTGCGCGAGTTCAGCGATCGCTTTCATTGCGGCTCGCCTTGCCACTTTGCCTTGAATCTGACGTTTGACGGGTTTGCTAGTTTTGCGATCGACAATTTCGGCGATCGCTTCTATTTGAGCGATTAACTCTTCTAGGGTGATCCGCCGCGCTTTTGGTGGCAGGGCTACAGGAATGCGGCGCAGACGTTGATCAAAATCTGTTGGTAATCGCAATGAGTCGGTAAGGACTTCGGCATCTAATTCTTGATCAAGATCAGCTTCAACTTGTTCGTAGGCAGTTTGGATATCTGATAAGGAGTTAGCTTTGAGCAGAACCAACATTGATGCATACAGCATCGCCTGTCCTGAGTCGTATAAATCACGACGATCGCTGACAATTAACCGCGACAAAAAGCGATCGACCACATCGATTACCTGCACATCCCAAGGATTGATCTCACCTCGCTCTGCAAGGTCGATCAATAAGGCTATAGCATCTTTGGTAACTGATTCGGCGATCGAGATGGTCATTTAGCTTACGAGAAGCGGATGATTAAAAATATCACCGATCGCGGTCAAATAGCCAATAAATCTACAAATAAAGGCTTCTATCGATACGTCAACTAAAAGAGCGAGAGGCGGCGCAAAGCGCTAGCTCTTTCTCTTTTGATTTCATTTTGATTTCATGGCTACAAATTAGTTTTTGGACTTATCTTCATCAACTTCCACATCGATCGCTGATGCTGACATTAAGCGCTTACGCTCATCAATCTCGACGCTCAAATTTTGGACAGTTTCTTGCAAGTTCTGAATTTGGACATTTTTGTTACGCATATCAATGAATTTTTGCAATGCTGACCATACACTAAATATCCAAGCTAAAACCGCACCTAAACCCATTGCCAAAATCAATTCAACGGCGATCGGGGCTTCAACTTTTAATTGAGGAATGATTTGGATAGATGCAGGGGAAGTATTTTGCAAGGCAAATAGCACCAATGCAAGAGCTACGATAAAAATAACAACAAAATTAAGCTGACGCATAGTAGTTGAACCTCAATTCTAAAATTTGTTAGGCGCAATGCATAAAATATCAGGCAATGCCTAGAATGTCTACAGGCAAAAGAAAAGCGCCAGCTTTCTTCGGATCTAAAAAAAGCTGGCATTGCCAGCTTTTCTTGGGTTTTAGATTGACATCAAAAGCCAAAATAAATCTAAGTTCTGACGGACGTTTTGCGTACACCAGATATTTTAGAGTTATTATGCTTAATTTCTTCTTCGGTCAAAGGCACAATATCAATGTGATTAAATAACGTGGTGACAAAGGTAAACAGCAAAAATGGTAAAGATGTCACCACGATTAAACCAACTGCACCAAAGGAATAAATTGGCTTACTCATCAGCGAAAGTGCAGATGCGAGCGCCGCAAAGATTACGCCCAACCAAACAATTACCTGCCCCAAAATATCACTGAGGGTTAAGGTACAAACAAAGCGGTATTTGCCAATGTCGTTCATCATATTTCACCTATTGAGTTAATTTCTACAGCAATTTGCTTTCAAAGCCGCCACAAAGAAGAATATAAAACCCAGTGCGGGGCTTCGCCCTGCGACCATTTTTGTGGCGGGTTTGATCGGTAACTGCTGTAAGTTAATTGCAAAGCTTTGTTAATCAATTCATTGTTATTAATTCACAGTATACGAACCATCTCAATTTTTTTGGGTTACGTTTTATTGAGAACTCAAGTCAAACTTATAGACAATCATAAATAAGTTACAAGAGTTACGCGCTGCGGGTGAGGCGATCGCCGAGACATTTAGCTGATGTCAATTAGCTAAATAAAACAAACAAAATTGGTATAGTAAAACCTAAAATAGCGCAACCAATAGAGTTTGCAGCCAGATTAAAATCATGAGATAAATCTTGAGATAAATTATAGTCTTGACGAATTGCATTGTCTATTAACAATGGAGGCATCAAAATCTGAATTAAAATCACTAATATCGGTAAATATTTAACATTTAAAGCCAAAATAAATGCAGACATAACCAAAGGAATGATCACCATTTTTACAAGTAAACATTTGACGATGAGATTTGCTTTTAATTTAGCTTTTGGTAATTTGAGTTGCATAGCGATCGCAATTAAACACATGGGAATAAGTGCGGTTTTAGTTTGATTAACGACATCTATAAATTGACTAGATAAATTCAGACTATTTAAGAAAAAGCCGATGATTAAACTCCAAAATATTTTATTAACAAACAGCTTTTTAATTGGTTTTAAGCAAGCGTGTAATGTTAAATTTTGCTTATAAATAAAGTGTGCAGTTATAGCAATAAAGTACAAACTAAACATAGTGCTAAATAGATCAAATATAACAGCCCAAGTAAAATATTGAATTTGATGTGATGCTAAGCCAAGCAATATCAACGGAAATGCAATACTATTAGTATTGCCTAAAGCTCCCCCAATCAAAAATCTAAACTTAAAATCACTATTCCAAATTTTATTCCGAACGGTAGATTTGTATTTGAAGTAAGAATTTATATCGATGTCACTAGTAACTTTAACGCTATGTAAAAGAGCTTTTGTGCGTTCGTTGATTTCACCTAAATCAATTATCATTATCGCAAATACTGCTCCAAGAACAATAGCAATTAGAGCGATTATAGGAATCAACCAAAGTTCAGATGTTAAACCAATACCCCGAACTGAAGTGATAACAAGAATTGGTACTCCAACCCAATTGATAAATTTAGGAACTTGACTTACAACATATTTAGGACAAATCTGTCCTAAAATAAAACCGATCGCAGGGTAGCTAATTAGCATTGCAAAGAGCAATATTGGATGGTACATAAGTTAGTTAATACATAAGTTAAATAGTTAAATAAATTTTTTAGCAATGAAATGACTGAGATTTCTAACTAACTAAGTGAGTCCACTAACATTGTCAAAGTTTAGCTTTTTGTAACGCTAGATACTCGGCTTTTTATATGTTTAAATAACTTTGTCAAAAATAAAATATAACATGAGGTGATTGAACTTAACTTGCGATTACATTTCTGCACTAAAGCGCTGATATTTTCGCGTATCCTATAAATTGTTGTAAATAAATTAAAGTATTGTTTGGTAAAACGTGGAAATTTTATGTATCAGTAATGGACATGGTGAAGATATCATCGCGGTTCGGCTCTGTATTGAACTAGAAAAACTAGGATTTTCAACGATCGCCTTGCCGATGGTGGGCGTGGGACAGGCCTACACCAAAGCACATATTCCCATCATCGAGCATTGCACACAAGCGATGCCATCGGGAGGATTTGTGCGAATGGACGGGCGCGAGCTTGCCCGTGATGTTAAAAGCGGATTGGTGGGGCTAACTCGTAAACAATTGGGTTTTGTGTGGAAATGGTCAAAAGATCGGCGTAAGGGTCAGCGATTAATTTTGGCAGTAGGCGACATTGTGCCATTGCTGTTTGCGTGGTTGCCAGCGCAATTTGGCGGTTGTGATTTTGCATTTGTGGCGACAGCAAAGTCAGAATATTATTGGCGCGATCGCCAAAATTATTTACCCGATGTCAAAAAGCCATTTGGCGGCTCGATATTTTTTCCGTGGGAACGTACTTTGATGAATAGCGATCGCTGCAAAGCCATATTTGTGCGCGATCTCCTGACTGCCGAAATCTTAAGCCAAGATTTTAAGCTGCCTGCAATCTACTTAGGCAATTCGATGATGGATGGACTTGAGCCAAAAGGGTTAGATTTTGGCGTTGGTGTAGATGATTGGGCGGTGGCTATTCTCGCTGGTTCGCGATCGCCTGAAGCTTATGAAAACTGGATGACTTTGATGTTGTGCGCCCAAGTCTTATCGCGCACCATTCCCCATGATGTGCATTTTTTAGTGGCGATCGCTCCAGATTTAGACCTAGAAAAAATTGCACAAAGCATCATCCAAAAAGGTTGGTCACGTCTTGATGAAACTACTTTTAAGGTGCAAAATGCCCGACTAATTTTATTGCAAAATGGATTTAGTGATTGCTTACACCAGTGTCATTTGGGCTTAGCGATGGCAGGAACTGCCACCGAGCAGTTAGTGGGTTTAGGCAAACCTGTGATCACGATCGCGGGCAATGGTCCCCAATTCACGCGTAAGTTTGCGGAAGAACAGGCTGATCTATTAGGTTGCTCGATTAACTTGATCGAAAAACCTGCTCAAGTCGCGGATGTTCTTAACAAGATTTTGCAAGATCCTGATTATTTTCAGGAGGTCGTTTGTAATGGTGAAGAACGCATGGGCAAAGCAGGAGCTTCCGCCAGAATTGCCAAACATATTTTGCACAGTCTTAAATCATAAAACCAAAAAAGACAAGGCGGCGCAAAGCGCCGCCTTGTCTTTTTTGGTTTTATGCTATTTATTTCTAGATTTAACTTCTTTTTTGATCGCTTGCAAGGTGTCGCCTAGTGCTTCTTTAAAAATGCCATAAAATGCGTCGGACGGAGTGGAATTATTGGGTTGAGCATTGACGGTGTATGTAATCAAAACTTGACTGGGAATACCAAGTGGCACGGCGGATACAGGTTCCATTTTCCAATAGCCTTCCATCTTATCAAGATCACCATCTACTAGACGGAAATCAATCTGTTTGAGATTAGTTTCTTGAATTGATAATTTTGTGCGCGAGACAATGGAGACGATAAATACTTGTCGTGAATCTACTTGCTCGATGACCTTGCGATCGCCACGATTTTCAAGGATCTTGCTAGAGGTCATATTGGGAATAAACTTAGATAGATTGGCATAGTCGGTCAAAACTTGCCACACTGCATCAGGTGAGGCGGTGACTAGCACTCGCGCCACATACTTGCCTTTATCGCCTGTTACTACGGCTTGTCCATTACGCAAAGAGTCGCGCTCGATGGATGATAAGCGATCAACGGGACCATCAAATAATGAAGCTTGGGCGGGCATGTTAGGAAGACAGCAGGCGATCGCGATCGCCATGATTACAGATGATCCTGAAGCAAACTTTGTCATAAATTTTGAAGTTAATCTTGTCATAAATTTTGAAGTTGATTTTTGATTGGACTGCATAAGTAGCTAGGCGAAATTAAATATAAAACCAGAACCGAAACCTGTGGCGCTCGCGCTGCGAGCGCCACAGGTTTTAGGGTTTTATATTTAATTAACTAGCGTTACGCAGAAGTTGGATAGGATGAATACTTTGTCATTAAATTTATGGCTAGATTTCTAGCTGTTGTCTATGTATATCAAAATCTGCGGTATTACAAAACTCGATCAAGCTCAAGCGATCGCGCAAATGGGAGTTGATGCTCTCGGTTTTATCTCCGTGCCATCTTCGCCAAGATTTATCGATGCACCCGCGATCGGTCAAATTACTTCTAACTTAACAAATCTAGATCATCACCTAGATTTAATCGGCGTATTTCTCAACGCCAGTGCGAGTGAAATTTGCCTAAAGGTAGCCCAAGGCGGACTAACTGCGGTGCAACTGCATGGCGATGAATCTCCAGAATTTTGCGTGTCAATGCGATCGCATTTAGATCACATCAAGCCCCAAATAAAGTTGATCAAAGCTCTGCGCGTCAAAAATCAAGCAGGTTTAGAACAAGCTCAGCTTTTTAGCGATCGCGTCGATGCAATTTTACTTGATGCCTACGATCCACACATGGCGGGAGGCACGGGCAAAACTTTGGACTGGCAAATGCTGCGTGACTTTAATCCAAACTGCTCATGGTGGCTAGCGGGAGGGCTATCACCTGACAATGTGGAACAAGCGATCGCGCTAGTACGCCCTGACGGACTAGACGTATCGAGTGGGGTAGAACGTTCCGCAGGTGACAAAGATTTAGCTAAAGTTCAGCAATTTATGGCACTGGCACGACATCAAGTAAGCGCTGAATAATCTTTTTAGGCGATCGCCGACCCGCAGGCATAATCCGATGCCCTAATACATAGGGCGCGAGAAACTTCACATCATCGGGTAGGACATAATCGGACTGGCGATCGCCATCGAGCATTTGACGAATAAAGGCATAACTTTGCGCCGAACGCAACAGCGCCGTCGTTCCCCTAGGGCTGACCCCCAGTGTAATTTCTTCATCATTGCGAGTTGCCCGTACAACATTCACAATATATTCACTAGTTGCATCGCTGACAGGGATTCTGCTGCAAAGTTGACGAATTTCTAAAACTTCTTCGGGAGTGATGCATGGCTCTAATTGCGCCGAGCCAATTTGTCCTGTTTGCATCCGTTTCAGCATTTCTAATTCTTCAGCACTATTGGGATAACCGATACTAAAAGATAGGGCAAAGCGATCCAGTTGGGCTTCGGGTAGCGGGAAAGTACCTTGATATTCGATTGGGTTTTGAGTGGCGATCGCAAAAAATGGCGAAGGAACCTTACGCGATATGCCATCAACCGTGACTTGGCCCTCTTCCATCACTTCTAGCAGCGCCGATTGGGTGCGTGGGGTCGCCCGATTAATTTCATCAGCTAGCAACACATTGGCAAATACAGGACCTGGCAAAAATTGAAATTCACCTTTTTGGGGATTCCAAATATTTGTCCCTGTAATATCTGTTGGCAACAGATCGGGCGTACATTGCACGCGCTGAAATTTACCAGAAATTGACGCTGCCAAAGATTTGGCTAGTAAAGTTTTGCCAACTCCAGGGACATCTTCTAATAATGCATGACCACCTGAAAACAGCGCCACCAAGACTAGTTGAATAGCCTCATCTTTACCCACGATCGCCTTCGCCAGATTATCAACTAACAGTTGGACTTTGAGTTGCTTTTCCATATTCCCCATCAAGCTAATGCTGTCGAGTTTTGCAATAATTGTCATATTATCCTATCGCGGTTCGCTTGCCCATGAAAGCAGTAAGGGCAATTCATGAATTGCCCTTACTGCTTTCATGGGGCGCAATCTGCTAAGATCAGCATTGTGAGGACTCAGGAGTTGCATGGCTGGATATACGCTGATTTTAGCGATTTTAATCTTAGGTGGCATTATTGCGACATTGGGCGATCGCATTGGCACTAAGGTTGGAAAAGCGCGACTAAGCATGTTTAACCTGAGACCGCGTGACACCGCCACATTGGTCACGATCGCCACAGGTGGCATGATCTCGGCTTCAACTCTAGGAATTTTATTATTATTAAGTGGGCAGCTAAGGGACGGACTATTTCGGCTAGAAAGTATTCGCTCAGAATTATCTAGCAGTCAACAACAAAAGCAAAAAGTCGAAACTGAACTGAGCGCGGCAAAAAAAGAACAAGAAAATGCTCAACAACGCTTAGGGCAAATTAATAAATCGCTAGTTCAAGCTTTGCGTAAACAATCAGAAACTCAAGCTTTGTTGCAATCGGTCGAAAGCAAATTTGAAAAAGCCGATCAAGAACTGCAAAAAGCCTCACAACAAGAAGCCGATCTCCGCGATCGCATTCAAAGCTTGGGCAAAGAACAAGAAAATCTTCAGTCAGAAAGCACCCAACTTAAAGCCGAAAAAGAAAAAATTTCTGGAGAATTAGAGACTATTTCTGGCGATCGCGAAACACTCAAACAAAAAGTCGATGAATCAGAACAGCGTTTGGTGGCGATCGAAAAACAACGGATTGATCTCACTTCCGAAATTGCCTCTCTAGAAACAGCCCGCGAGCAACTAATCATTAGTCTCGAAGCTTTACGCAAAGGCAATGTGGCAGTTTTTGCTGATCAACTTTTGGCGATCGGGGTCGTGCGTCCTAACCTCAGCAAAGCCGAATTACGTCAAGCTAGTATTCAACTAATTCAACAAGCCGAACTTAATGTTCGCGAACTTTTAGATTTCTTGCCAGATCAAGCTCCCAAAGAACCGATTATCAAAATTACTGACGCGCAAATTGAAGTGTTGTTAAATCGACTCAAAGATGGACAGAGCTATGTAATTCGGATTCTTTCCGCAGGTAACTTTTTAAAGCGAGAAACCAAAGTGGCGATCGCCGCTGATGTCACCATCAACCGTCAGATTTTTGCGCGGGGCGATGAGATTGCCACCTTACAATTTAGCCCGAACCTGACACCGCAATTGCTAGCATCTAGAGTTGAGCAATTATTTTTACTGGTCAGTTTTCGCGCTCGCCGTGAAGGTGTATTAGCCAATCCCATCACAGGCAAAGTCGGAAATTTTCCGCCTGATGCTTTGACTGAACTTTTCAAAGTGGTCAGTGAGCTTAAATCAGCCTACGAAATTAGAGCCGTAGCTAAGGGTGCAATTTTTCCTGCTAGCACCCTCACTCTAGAGCTAGTTATTCGTCAAAATGGCGTTGAAATAGCCCGTTTTAGCTAAAACTAAAAGCCCTGAAGTCTCCCGCTAGCGGGAGACTTCAGGGCTTTTAAGCTAATTATTCGCTTGCGGGTAACTGCTCGTTAAGTGGGCGGATGCTCACGATTTTGCCACCTTGACGAGTGATACTACGCATTTTTTCATTCATGCGATTGTAAGGAACTTGGACAAAAACATTATCACTAGAGCGAATGGCATAATTGCTGTTGTCAGGTTGCTGATAGCGATTAAGTCCAGATACTTCATAGACAAAGAAACGAGTATCTGAAGTTGAAGTTGGAGGTATCATAAAAAACAAGTTTTAATATAAATTGTGAAAGTTGATCAAATGCAATATGCGTACCAAAATGGTCTAGATATTACATTTACAGACATTACATATTTTTACATATACAGCGCTTTGCGCTGACATAAAACCCAGAGACAAGTTTAAAATTGCCGCAAAGCAGCACTTTTAAACTTGTCTCTGTACTATTTGCAAAGCAAAACTTAAAAAACATTTTTACAAAAAATGCATTGAGGTTCGGGCGATCGCAAATCGCTGTAAATATGTCTAGACGAGGGTGATACTGGCAACCTTGCCGCCCATTTTATTAATGCGTTGCAATGTATTAGACAACTGCTCATAGGAGACGATGTACTCTCTATTGCTGAGACGCACTTTAGGATATCTGGGTAAAGATATAGCCGACACTTCGATGCGGTAAAGGCGATCGCCCGAACCAACAGAAGAGCGTCCAAACGCTCGCGTAGCCATAGCCCCACCCTTGGCTGGACGATAAGCCCAGCCTTCATTGCCGCCAGAAGCACCAATGATTGTTGAAGCCGTATTTTGACCAAGTTCAGTCGCTAATCTCGAATTGTTGCCTTCGATTTGAGCGCGATCGCTATTGGCGTAACCACGATAGAGGCGGAACATGCGGGTAAAGCCAACGGTTCTGTCTCCAACCTTGTTGTCAAAACCACGATAGTAAGGAACAGTCGCATCACCAAAGCTAGATTCATACTCAGCAGAGTCGATATAAGAATCAATATCTGCATCAAAACCTTTATTTTGATAGCGATCGAGATGCTCGATTACTTCAGCTTCTGCATAAGGAGCGCGTCCTAATAGATGCTTGAAGTTCAACTCAATTACGCGAGTCTGAAAGTTGGGATAGAGAAATTTAGTTTTATATAACTCAGACTTGGCAACAGCACGCACGAAGTCACGCACGGTGATTTGCCCGTTGCATAGTAGAGACTCGATCGCTGTCAAGCGCTCTGATGCCATGATGTAGTCATTGCCCAACACATGACGGTAAACAGCGTTAATCACAACTTTGGCATCTTCGGGTGTCCAGTTAGGACGAAGTTCGAGCGGGCTGCTATTACTATAAGCAGAAGTTCCTAAACGGGAAGCGGCATTGGTAATCACTATATTTTATTATCCTTTTGTTTTTTATGTTTAAACTAATTGAAGGAATTGAAGTCAAATCCAGATTTTTGTTAAATAGGGCTTACGCAAAAGGACGAACCGTAAGGTCAATTCATGAATTGCCCTTACGGTAAAACAATGCTTTCAAGGCATTTTTGCGTAACTTCTATTAAAATTATATTTTGAGAACAATTTTAACAAAAATCTGGACAATCGCACTAAGATCTCATTAAGCAAGGGAAATTTGCGTAATGCGGCTACCGCGCTTATTTAAGCGTTGCAGGGTGGGAGAAAGTTGGTCATAGGAGACCAAATATTCCGTGACACTGCGACGAATTTGGGGAGTCCGTCCGCGATTAGATTCAGTGGCGGATACTCGATAAAGTTGTTCGCGATCGCCACCATTACCACCAACTAGAGCATGTCCAAAGTGGGGAGTGCGAATAGTATTCGCCGAGTTTTGGGCAAGATCTTCAGTCAGCCAAGTCGATTTGTTTTTGCCCTGAGCGCGATCGCTATTAGCATAACCACGATAAAGCTGGAACATGCGATTAAACTCTACGTTCTTTTGACCGCTTTGATAAGCAAATCCACGGAAGTAGGGAACAATCGACTCGCCAAAATTCTGTTGATATTCGTCCGAATCAATATAAGAATTAATTTCAGCTTCATATCCATGTTCAATGTAGCGATTGACATGTTCAGTGATCTCGGCTTCATCCTTAGGAGCGCGACCCAAAAGATGTTTAAAGTTCAATTCAATGAACCGAACTTGTGGTGTCGAAGAAAAGAACTTCGTCCGATACAATTCTGATTGAGCCAAAGCTCGCACAAAGTCACGGACAGAAATATTGCCGCTAGCTAGTAGAGATTCTGCGGTAACCAACCGTTCAGAGAGCATTAGGTAATCGTTACCAAAAACCTGACGATTTGCCGCAGCAATAACGGTTATTACATCAGCAGCAGTCCAGTTAGCGCGTAACTCCACAGGGGAAGCATTCACATAAGGCTCAAAGCCTAAACGAGTAGCCGCCATATAACTTGTCATAATTTAATCTCTTTAATAATTTCTTGAAATCAAGTTTTTTAAAAATAAAAATAAATATAAATTTGAAGTGATTCTAAGCCCAGCTATATTCTTCAGACAATAAAAAATATCTAAATACAAATAGAATCCCAATCATGATTAATAAAAACGATTGACCAATCTCTATCAATTTATGTAGTGGAACTGAACCGAAAACTAAGTTGTCTTAGATGTCTGGTTCAGTGGCTTTTGAATAACTTAATTAAATCAATTAATTTGTGCAAATTTTGTGCAAAAAATTGTGTCTGCTTACTTATAAAATTAAATAGATTATCTAAAAAAAGATCTACAAACCTTTGTCGATCAATCACTCTAAGCACTTTTACTTAAGATCCAATTGTTAACTATTCTTTGCATTTAGTCTTATTTCTTTACACAAAAGTTTGTTTACAGCTTATTGAGGCTTTAAGGGATACAAGAAAATTTTTAAAAGGCTTGCTTCGCAAGCCTTTTAAAAATTTTCTTGGGTTTCAAGTCAGCGCAAAGCGCTGTACCTAGTATTCACCCGTTGCAGACGATTATGAATGCGATTTACTAAATCTATGCCGATAATTGGTTTGCATAAATAGTCATCAGCACCGACATTAAAAGCCAGATTTTGAGTATTAGCATCTACCATGACACTGAGAAATAAAACGGGTAAATGTCGCCAGTGAAGGTTGCTTCTTAAAGCCTGACAAAGTTCAAATCCATTGATCTCTGGCATATTTATATCTAATACCAATACGTCAGGCGATATGGCTTGCAAAACTGCCCAAAATTCCTGTGGTTCTGCCAAGGTGGTGACTTTAAATCCCCAAGGTTTGAGGATCTGATGTAGCGATCGCAAGCAATCAATATCGTCATCGACAATCATCACTTTAGTTTCGATTTTAGATGGCACTCTCTGAAATACTGAAGATGTGGGCGCGATCGCCATCATAGGCGGGGTTTGGATTAAGTCAGTATTTTGAATTGATTGCTCTAAGTCAAGAACTAAAACTTCTAAGAGTTCTAACTGGTTTTTTTTGAGTAATGCTGGGCTGTTAAATAGATTTTCTAGTTGACGGGCTATTTGCATGGCGATCGCTAAGCCTAGTGTGCCTAAAGTTCCAGCTAATTTGTGAGCGGTCTGATGAGCCTGTGCTTGTAATTGGGGATCAAGCACACCTGATTGCAATTTGGCGATCGCTTGAAATAGCACTTCTAATTGTTCAAGACTTTTGGGTTTGCTAATTACCCAAAGCTGATTTAAGAACTCTAAATACTGCTCCTGCTGGTCGATTTGGTAATTTATCCCAGTTTGTCTATTAATTTGTCCATCGATTTTTCCATCAGTTGTCTCTCCAGTTTTTTCTCCAGTCAAATTACGCATATTCGGAGCAGCAATAATTTGATATGGATAAATTCTATCTAGAGCCTTATCGGGAACTTGATCGGGAACTTTGAGGTAATAGCCCCGACCATGCACAGTCGCAATAAAATCTGATGGAGCGCCTGCTGTTGATAACTTGTGACGCAATCGGCGAATATGCGATCGCACAGTGGCTTCAGAAGGAAACTCATCGGACGACCACAAGCGATCGAGAATCTCATCGGCGCTAAGTAAATGCTGACTATCGCACAGCAACAGCTCTAATAGTTCGTACTCCTTATTGGTGAGAGTGAGGTGTTGACTGTTATAAAAAACTTCGCAGGTACTAGGATTGAGAAGTAAATCTCCCCAAACCAGTAAAGGAGAACAACTGACCTTACTCCGCCTCAATAACGCCCGAATCCGTGCCATTAATTCGGGAATGTCGAAAGGTTTAACCATATAGTCGTCTGCACCCGCATCCAGCCCACTCACTTTGGCGGCGCTAGTATTTTGGGCGGCGAGTAAAAGAATGGGGGTGGTATATCCTTCGTTCCGAAATCGCCGACATAGTAGCAGCCCATCTAATTTGGGTAAGGCAATATCTAAAATGATCAGGTCGTACTCAAAGGTCGTGCCATAAGTCCAACCCAGTTCTCCATCTTTAACCACATCGACAATATAGTGATGCTCTGTCAAACTTTTGGTTAAGCCTGCAATCAATACATCATCGTTTTCTATCAACAATATTTTCATACAAAGCTTGTTGAGGCTACAGGGGTACAAAAGATTTATTAAAAGGCTCGCAAAGCGAGCCTTTTAATAAATCTTTTGGGTCAATTAGATTTTGGTTTGGCTTGGCGATCGCAACAAAACCTTTCCGCTTCAGATGTTTTTGCATGTTTAGTTTTTCGACCGCTTACCCGCTCTCGCCACATCAAAAAAGACGATCGCTTCATCGACTTACGCATGATTTTAATCACTTGAGGCTCAGTAACCCCAAATTGGTCGTAAATCGTATCAAAAGTAGTGCGATCTTCCCAAGCCATCTCCACAATGCGATCGATATCAATAGCAGTTAGATTTTTTAAAGTTTGGGTATTCATTAGCTTGTTTATGAATTTTTAAAACCGTCTTAAAACCGTGATAGTGACCACGCTTTGCGCGGTCACTATCAATTTATCCTTGTTTCCAATGACGGGCTAATTGCTTGGCTTTTAGTCCTGATTCGATTACTTCGAGCAATCTGGTCATACCTGTTGTATTCACAATTTCATAGGTTTTATTAGCCCGACGACAAGCCTCGATCGCCCTTTCGGTGAGTGAGTGGCTGGCATAACCCGTCACGATAATAATTAAATCACCACCTGCAATTTGGCTTTCTCCTTGGGCGGCAAGTTGCAAGCCATCTTGTTCGGTGTACCACATTAAATTAATGGCGGAGTCACGCAAGCGATTTTTAACGGCGGTTTGGAGGCGATCGTGTCCGCCAAATACCAACACCTTACCGCCAAGATCGGTATACAAGGCAGGACGTTTTTCAGATTTGCGGTGTCTTGCGGTGGGCTGCACATCAGGGGCGCGATCGACACGGGATCGATTTTCGAGGGCTTTGTTGTAAATGAAGGTGAGCGTTTGTTCATGACTGCCACGCAACCGAGCCACGGGACCTTCTTCACTGTGGGAATTTATTTGATTGATCAACGCCTCGACCACCTCTTCGAGTACGCCGATCGCTTTTAAGTCATTGGCGTATCCGCGCACCGCGATCGAAGCATCTGTGGCGCTAAAGAAATCACGCTGTTCTTCGATCATCTCTAAAAGATCCGCTTTTAATTCACCTCGCCATTGGGTTGTTTGTTCGGTTATACGTTCGTCTAGTAGTCTTTCTTCGCTCAAAATCAATTGGCGATCGGCAAGCTGCGCCGCTAGGATTGGGGCTTCGGCGATTTCCTGTCGGATATCGGCGGCTTTCTTTTCTAGCCTTTGCTTAGTCTCGCTGTCTTGTTGCCCTTCACGGCTAAATTCTTGCAACACCTGCTCGATTTTGGCAAGCAATGGTTTTAAACGAGCTTCAATTTGAGCTACCGCATCTTGAATTTGGCGATCGCGTTGTTGTTGAAGCCGATTTTGTTCTAACTCCACTTTTGCCATCGTCAGCAAGTCGCTAACTGAGGCTTCTAGTTCATCTAATTCAGAAATATGCATATTTATTTAGTATTTATTTAATGTTTATCCGATATTAACTTGATATTAACTTAATATTTGTTAGTATTTGCCTAAATTCAATAAGTTAAGATAAGTGACTGTGAATAAGTAATTATAAGGAGTTATAGTCACCGATTTCTAATGTAACCTCTTGCTTGACTAAGTGTGTATAGTTTTATGCTCCAAAGTGATATCGATCCCGTGACCTATATTGATTACGCACTGTTAGATCCGTCCGCAAGTGACGAACAGGTCGATCGCGCTTGTGCAGAAGCCGATCGCTTCGGATTTGCCAGTGTTTGCGTTTATCCTTGCAACGTCAAGCGAGCGACCGAACGACTGCTCAAAACAAAAGTAGAAATCTGCACCGTGATTGGGTTTCCCAGTGGCGCAACCACATCAACCGTTAAGCTTTATGAAGCAATGGAAGCCGTGGAACATGGCGCAACCGAACTAGATGTGGTGATCAATTTTGGTTGGCTAAAAACTGGACAAACTAATTTATTGCATCAAGACATTGCTCAAATCTGTGATGAATCGGGCAAGCCTGTCAAAGCGATTTTAGAATTGAGTTTGCTCACACCCGATGAGCAGGAACTCGCCGCCGAGGTCTGTATGGATGCGGGTGTTGCTTTTTTAAAAACTGGTACAGGTTGGTCGGGAGCCGCCACCGTGGAAATGGTGAAATTTCTTAAGGAGATCTCTCGCGGTAAGGTGGGAATTAAGGCTTCAGGTGGTATTCGTACCAGAGAGCAGGCGATCGCCTTAATCGATGCAGGCGCAACCCGCATTGGCACATCCTATGGCGTGGCGATCGCCCGCGAAAAGACATAACTAAAGCCCCAAAGATAAAAAAGCAGCGCTCGCGCTGCTTTTTTATCTTTGGGCTTTATATCAATTTGGAAAAATTTAGGTGTAATTTTTGATTAATTGATCGGGAAGCCTAAAATAAAAACATCAGCGACCAGAAATACAAGCGCCATTCTAGCCATGATGCCAATCCCTGATGTCAAATATGCTTACTCGATGGGTTTGGGAATGCTAATTGCGCTAACAGGTGTTTATCTATGGCAGCATTTGACTCCACCACCTGTGCGTGATATTCCCGAAAATGTGGAGGTTGCCAAGGTGATCGTGCCGCCACTACCTGCGACTTTTACTCGCCCAAGTCTCAATGATGGCGAAAATATTGGTGGTTTGAGAGTTGGCAATCGTACCGATCGCTCAGTCCGAATTGTGCTATTTTCGCGAGTGACCTCTCAAAATGTTTGGAAAGCGATCGAGCCACTCAACTGGGACTTTGCCCCGAACGAAGGCGGTAAAGAAGGCTTGTTATTAGCGCTGCCAAATTACAAAATTGCGATCGGTAAAAGCGATGTGATCTTTGCCTTTGCCACCGATGGCTCTCGCACCTACTGGGGTCCCAATATTGTCGGTGAAACCGATGCGCCATTTTGGGATAGTCAAAACAAAGAATGGAGCATGATCTTACAACCGTAATTCCCACCATTCCGATCGCCAAACAATGGGTTTTTTCAGGCTTTCCTGCCCCACTAAGATGTAATTTTATCGCTTTACTTGTTTTAATAAAATTAATATGAAGAAATTGTACGAGCAAGACCATAACCAATGGGTCGAAACTATGGCTGATCTACTTGCATCGGGAAACTTTACACGGTTGGATATTGAAAATTTAGTAGAAGAGGTACGAGATTTGCCCAAATATTATGGTATGGAGCTACAGCCCCATACCATACAACTAACTCTATTTACAAGCTGAACCCTCCGCTAAACGCACTGCTCCAAGAATAGTCGAGACAATCACACACTTACGCCGATCGCCCACTTTTGGCGCAAAGGTAATTTTGCCTTGCTCACCAACACCATCAGGATTTCCTTTGTAAGTAAACCGCACACGATAGACATCTGGGGTAGTCCGAGGTGATTGTCTTGAAAATGTTGTATCAGCAGATCCAGTTGGTGCATCTTCAACTATCTTAATTGCGCTGTCAAAGCTTTCCCAAGACAGGCTATTCCAATAAGCAGCATTATCTGTATACGGGATCGGCGTTTTATGCACTGCATATTGAGCGCGATCGCCAAAATTTCTAAAACTTGCTTGCCACTCAACCTGAGTAAGTTTTGCCTCACTTTGAGCCGATCGCAAGCTACTAAAAGCTCGACTTTGTGCCGAGTTAAGGCTTTGATTGATGCTAAATGCTAACCATGAAGGAGCAGCGATCGCCGACAATAATCCAACCAATGCCAAAACCACCAAAATCTCCAACAACGTAAACCCCAACGAGCGATCGCGCCCCCGATGCAAACGTTTCCTTATTAGTCTCGGCATAACATCTTCTAATCTTTTATGAAGCTTTAGGTATACGCGATTATTGTAATTAACTAATAAATTTAAAGCTATAGCGATCGATACAAACAGCAAAAAAATTTGTGCAATGGTTGTATCAACACCACTAGTATGATGATTATTGAAACAGCAAGAGCGAATGCAAAAAATCAGAACTTATTCGCTAGAAAAATATAAATATGTTTGATTTTAAATATATATCTAAAAAAGTGTAAATATATAAATTTTAGATCCTGTATGTCAGATTTTCTTTAGCTTCAGTCAGGCGATATCTCAGATTAAATATGTCTAAGCAAAAAAAATCTTTAAAAGAAATTGATGTTTTCGCTGCCAATTTGGGTACTAAGGCGAGGGAAATTATCTCTCAGTTGTTAGAGCGTAATGAGAAGTTGCAACAAGAAAGTCAACAACTTCGAGATGGGCTTAATGAATCAAAACATAAGCATTTTGTCTCTGAAGATAAGACTCAGTTAAAGTTAACTAGTCCGCAAAAAGATATTTCTCACTTATATTCCCAATTTCAGTACAGGTTAAAGTCTCCTAAATTTAAGCATTGGTCTGCTTTGATTGGCAAATTTTTAGTTAGTCAGGGATCTATTCAAATTTTCAATCTGTTTACGGGTTTCTTTCTTCTACGTTGGATGAGTGTAGAGAACTATGCTCAATTTAGTATAGCGTTTGGCTTTCAATCTACCCTTGGTATGCTGATCGACACTGGCTTTTCAGGGTCAATAATAGCGTTAGTTGGCGATCGCTTCCAAGATAAGTCAGTAGTTGGCAAGTATATCAAATCTGCTCAGCAACTTCGTAATCGATCATTTGCAGTGATTATTCCCCTTGCTGCTATAGCTTTTTATCTAATTGGCACTAAGCACAATTGGTTTTGGGGTGAACAGGTGCTTTTGTTTGGAGCGATTACAGCTTCACTATTTTTTCAAGGATGGGCTTCATACTATTCTCCCACTTTGTTGATGCATCAGAAAATTGTTGAATTTTACAAACCCCAAATAATAGGTTCAGCAGTCAGATTGTTTTCTTGTTATATCTTATATATTATTTCTGCTTTATCAGCTTGGACAAATATTTGGATTACCACATTGACCATTGCCGTTAATGGAATTTCTTACCGTTATAGTGCGGTAAACTTTATAGACAAGCCTGAAAAGACCGATCCTGCCATAAGTAAGGAAATGTTTGGTTATATTTCTCCACTTATTCCGGGTCTGATCTTTACAGCCTTTCAAGGGCAAATTTCTCTAGCAGTAATTTCTATCATGGGACAAACCCAGAATATTGCCGAAGTAGCCGCATTGGGGCGACTAGGGCAGGTATTTGTCCTCCTTGGTGCTTTCAATGGAATTGTGATAGAGCCGTATATAGCTAAGGTTAATCTCAGGGATTTACCTAAACGCTATTTTCAGATTCTTGGAATAACGATTTTTATTGCTAGTATGATATCCATAATAGGCTTTGCTTTCCCGCAACCTCTATTATGGTTGTTAGGATCTAAGTATCAAAACTTAGGGACTGAGGTTGGATGGGTAGTTGCTGGATCTTGTCTAAGTTATGTGGCAGGTGTAATGTGGACTATGCATAGCGCAAGAAAGTGGATTTATTGGTGGGTTAGTTTTGCTTACATAGGTATAGTATTAATTACTCAAGTAGGTTGCTTAATCCTGATGGATTTAAGTACAACCTTAGGTGTTATATACTTCTCACTAATTTCGACATTAGCTGTTATGGTAATACACATAGCAAATGGTGTTTTTGGATTTAGATATGGAGCCAAAACCTGAACTGAATAAGCTTGCTGTGTTTAGGCATCTTGTGTAAATAAATTACTCATCTTTGCCATAGAGTTGGTTCAACTCCGTAAATTTTGTCTTAAGGGTATCTCTAAACGTAGCTGTATTCTCAATAAGAGAATGCTAAACCCATTGATTTATCGTAGCTATTCTCAATAATTTTGAATTAATAGAGATGCCCTTAAGTTAATTTCATAAACTCCCCTACTACTTATAATTTTTTTCACTAATGAATTCAATTTTATTTAGAATCTTAAATCGATTGGTATATGAATATGAGAATCAAAAATCAATTGAGATCAAAAAACGTTTGAAATATTGTGGTAATAATGTTTATATTAGCTCAAAAGCTTTTATCTGGTCAGAAAATTGTCTGGAAATAGGAGACGATGTTTGTATTCATTCATTCACCCATATTTTTGCTGGTGGGGGGCTAAAAATTGGAGAGGATACAATGATTTCTAGCAATTGTTCAATTTCCACTGTCACTCATCAAATTCATCCGCTTGATCGAAAACCAAGTGTTGCAAAATCAGTTGTTATTGGCAAAAATGTTTGGGTTGGAACAGGCGCTATAATTCTTCCGGGTGTGACTATTGGAGATGATTCAGTCGTTGGCGCAGGGGCAGTTGTCACCAGAGATATACCATGTCAACAAGTATTCGTAGGTAATCCTGCTAGATTCTTAAAAGAAGTAAATTTCTAAGCCAAAATTTGAATATGGCAAGAAAAAATATATAATTTTATCCAACCATTAGTGATAACGATGAATCAACCTCTAGTTTATAGTTGGGAAGAAGCTGTCTCACGCCTAGGTACAGATAATCGATGGGAGGAGACAACAAAATATCTGACATCATCTGAACAAATAAATGGACTAGAATTACAGCGTATCTGGGAAATTTTGGACGAAGGTTGGCAAGAAGTAGAAGAGAAAATCAAGAATAAAACGACTAAATATGAACTGTTAGAATTATTGCATGAGTATTATCAACATCCTGTTTGGTTAATTAATGCTGCATTTTCTGAATCAGACGAGGCAACTATTAGCGATCGCTTAGCCGCAGTACGTTTGATATCCCATGTACAACCGCGCAAAATCCTCGACTTTGGAGGTGGAATTGGCACAGTTTCTCGCTTATGCTCCATAACAATGCCCCAAGCCGAAGAAATCGATTTGGTAGATATTACAGAATTTCGGCAAGTTATCAAGCAATATTTGGCTGATTTTAAAAACATTCAAGTTCTGGAGCAGCCTAATCCGCCTTATGATGCTGTTATATCTACAGAAGTGTTAGAGCATCTCACTGATCCAGTTGAAGCAATTGTCCAGATCAATAAGTTACTTAGAATAGGTGGTGCTTTTTCTGCTAGTTGGAGCTTTGTCCCTTGCATTAAATGTCACCTACCCCAAAACTTTCATTTGAAGCGGCTCATGTTTTGGATAATTCGTAGTCTGGGATTTGGGTTTTATGGGTTTGAACGTCGCGGAAGCACTGTCTATGGCTTTGTAAAAACCTCGGATGTAACACCTCAAATGATTAAAAAGGCTCGACTTCTTGAATTGTGTTCTAGATTGCCTATTCCTTTAGACCGATTATTGCTTGCACTTAGAGGATTATAACGTGATTAAAGTATTTTTGATTTGCTCTGGATTAGGTAAGACTAATCGAGGGTTTGAGTCATTTACTCAAGAGTGTTTTGATACTTTATCTCAGGCTTCAGAATTAGATATTACCCTTTTTAAGGGCGGCGGCAAATCTACCGATCGCCAAATACCCTTATGGAATTTTCCCCGTGACAGTTGGCTGGGTATTCAGCTTGGCAAATTAACAGGTAGAGGCGCTTATTTTGTTGAGCAATTATCATTTACCTGTAGCCTTTTATTTCACATTATGCGGCAGCAGCCAGATGTGATTTATTTCAGTGATGGCACAATAGGGAATATTCTGTGGCACTGGCGAAAGAGAACAGGACAACAATACAGACTTTTATTCTCTAACGGTGGTCCTTTATCTCCACCTTTCGATCGCTGCGATCGCATTCAGCAAGTTGCACCCACGCATCTTCAAACTGCATTACAAGCTGGAGAATCAATGGAGAAGCATATCCTAGTTCCTTATGGTATTAAGATGAATCCCCAACTAAAGGTTTTATCAGCTTCGGAAAAAGCGAACTTGCGACATAAGTTAGGATTACCAGACGACTTACCTATTATCTTGTCAGTAGCGGCGATTAATAAATCTCATAAACGGATTGATTACCTAATCCGTGAAGTCGCTCAGTTACCACAGCCACGTCCTTATCTGCTAATGTTAGGTCAAATAGAATCTGAATCAGCCGAAATCGTGAAGTTAGCCAATCAATTACTAGAACGCGATCGCTTTCAAATTAAAACGGTTCCTTCTCATCAAATCCCTGATTATTATCAAGTAGCAGATGCATTTGTATTAGCCTCTTTAAGTGAGGGATTGCCACGAGTATTGTTAGAATCAATGTCTTATGGCTTGCCATGCATAGCTCATGATTATGAGATAGCTCGATTTGCCCTCAAAGATGAAGGGTCTTTTGGCAACTTTGAATTAGTTGGTAGTTTGGCAAGTATTATTCCGCAAGTCTTAGCCAAAAATGATGAAAATTCTAAACATCGACGACATCAATCAGTATATGAGCGATTTAGCTGGGATAAACTTGGTTGTGTCTATGTCAATATGCTAAATTCATGCTCGACAAGTAATGTAGATTAAACTAATAAAAACTTTTTTGAATTAAAATCTGTAAACCACATGAGATTTAGCGTTGTCATCCCTACCTATCATCGCAATGACTTATTAGCAAAATGTCTCGATCGCCTTGCTCCGAATGTCCAAACATTAGCGGCAGATCAATATGAGGTTATTGTTAGCGATGATGGTCATGAATCTACTGCGGAAGACATGATTCAACAAAATTATCCTTGGGCAAAATGGGTGGCTGGTTCGCGCAAGGGACCTGCGGCTAATCGTAATAATGGCGCAAAATATTCTCAGGGTGAATGGATAGCATTTACTGATGATGATTGTCTTCCTGATGTACAATGGTTAGCTGCTTATGACGAGGCGATCGCCAACAACAAACATTATTTAGTTTTTGAGGGACGAACCTATGTTGATCGCCCAAGAAAAAGTCTTGCAGAAACATCTCCTATTAATGAATCAGGAGGGTATCTTTGGTCTTGTAATTTCTCTATCCAGAGACATCTTTTTGAATCTTTGGGTGGATTTGACGAGCGCTTCCCTTACGCTGCAATGGAAGATGTAGATTTAAGATTAAGACTTGCAAAGTCTGGACATAAATTTCAATTTACGAAACCCGCTTCAGTCTGTCATCCTTGGAGAGATAGAGGTGGTTGGAAAAAGTTGAAGCAACATCAGCGATCGACGCTAATTTATTTGTCTATCCATCCTGATGAATCATCCAATATCAACTCTGGATCTTATTTAAGGATGGCGTTGTACGGCATGTTAAAAAGTACAATGCCAGAAATTTTTAAATTAAATATAAATGGAGCTAGTCAAGCCTTTTTAGACCATCTTTCTTGCTTACAGATGGCGGTCATATTATTCAAGTATAAGTTAGTTAAATCATAAATCTCAGTTTTTTTAGTAGTTTCAGTAGAGTACGGTCAGATGTTTTTGAAAAAAGTTCAGCCTTTGTGGTTACGACAAAAATTGTATTATCGGTTCTTTTCAAAAAGCGCTTACAAACATTCGCATTTATTTGATGCTGTGGCTTTAGAATTTGCCACGAATGTAAACCTAAAACTTGAACCTAGAGATGTGGGACACCAAGTAATAGCTTTTTGTGGTTTTTATGAGTTGGAACTAACCCGTAAAATTGTTGAGTTAGCTAAGCAAGGTGGTTTATTTGTTGATGTGGGTGCGAACTATGGTTATTTTTCTTGCATGTGGGCTGCCTCAAATTCAGAAAATCGAGTCATCGCTTTTGAGGCTTCTCCTAGAAATGTCGCTCCTCTTCGTGAAAATATTGCCAAAAATTATTTAGAGGCTCAAGTAGATATTTATGACATTGCGCTAGGCAAAGAAGCAGGTAATTTACCTTTTAGTTTTATGTCCGATGAGCAAACAGGATGGGGCGGCTTGGCTCTTAAAGATGGAACGAATACAATTAATGTACCTGTCGTTACCTTGGATCAATTTTGGACAAAACTTGCAGATCAAACGATTAATGTATTAAAGATTGATACAGAAGGAGCCGACACGTGGGTACTTGAAGGCGCATCTCAATTACTCAAAGAAAAAAGGATAAAACATATCTTTTTTGAAGAAAATGAAGTGCGAATGTCTGCTTTGGGTATTTTGTCAGATACAGCAAAAAATTTACTCGAAAGTTGCGGCTATCAACTCAAACAAATTGAGCGCGGTGAATGGCACGCTAGTTTGCATGAATAAAATAAAAATACCGCCAAACCAGCATGACTGATACTGAAATCAAACCTATAATTTGACAAAAACTACCCACACGGCTAGTATAATACCCACTAATTCTGGGCTTTTTTTGTGTAAGGTTTCAGGTTCCTATAGCGATCGCACCGAAACCGACAGCAAATTTGGCAGAGTTAGAACGCGAGATCGTTCAATCAAATTGTATCAGGATCGATCCCCAGTGACCTTAAATGATTCACTAATTTTTGTTTTTCTTGCCGCTCTTGTAGTTTTTCTAGACGTTCTTGCATAGCGATCGCCTCCACCTGTTTTTGAGCAGCCTCTGCCTGTTGAGCGCGTTCTTCAGCCGTGAGATATCTGACACAATCGCGATCGTACCAATAGAGCCAATCACGTTCCCAATTACCGAAAGTGCGGCGATCGCATCCGATTCCCAAACCGATTTCTGGCATCCATACCACCTTCCCAGATTCCGACAATAGTGCCACTGATGGTAATAATTCATATTTACCATCAATTAATTTATAGACTTCCAAAGATTCATGCTTTTTGTAACGTCCTCTGCGACCGCTCAAGGAGTTGTAAATCACATAATACAGAATCCCTAACTCTTGATATTGTCTTAGCTTCTGCTCATATTCGCCATTATATTCCTTGGAGATGACTTCCATAACCATTATGGGCTTTACCTGTTCCTGCCACAATACATAGTTCAAGCGTCCCCCTTCATCCTTGAGTCGCGGTATGCCGATCGCTAAGAATCCATCGGGTACAATAGATTTAGATTTTTTAGGTTCCTTAATATTCGGCTCGTAGTAGTAGCACATATCCACCCCAGAAAACCAATCTTGGCGATCGCGCCACATCCACATTAGTAAATTTAGGAGAAGATTGGGAATGTGATTTTGGAGTTCATTATCCACAGGCGTTTCATCGGAGCAGGGTAAGTCTTCCGCAGTTGGCAGGTGGCGGTATTCAGCAGGAACTGTAATCATAGCTTTCAGTAGGCTAGGGCTTGATTCTTTTGTAAGTATAACAATCAGACAAACAAGACTAGTTAGAACGCGATCGGCTATTTTTATTTATGGGATAATTTGAATTGGCGTTTTGATTGCTCAAAACCTAACAAAAACTAAATTTTGAGCAAATATTAAGGTTGATATTGGAGTGAATCATGAGTGAAAATTACATTAATGCAAAAGAATGGAGAAAAGCAAATCGTCAAAAACTAAAGAAATATCGTGGTGAATGGGTTATATATACTAAAGATGGAGTTATAGCGCATGATCGTAATTATCGAGCTATGACTCAGCAGATCGATCTGCGCCAGCTATCACCTTTGGATTACATTACAGAACGCATCTACGAAAATGAATTTGTCGAGCCACTGAAATTTTTACCAGTGCGGTTTAGAACGGTCAAAAAGCATGATTGGCAACCTAAGTATGATATTTGTCTGACCTTTCGTGAATCTAAAATTGTGGAAATGCTTGTGGATTCTGGCTCAGATATTAGCCTGATTACGCTAAATTTAGGTCAAGATCTGGGATACGCGATTTCATCTGGAGAAATACTCAGTAGTGGCGAAGGAGTAGGCGGTAGCATTCAATATGTTCTTAGACAAGTTGAAATGCAGATTGACGAGCATATTTTTTCGGCTCCGATCGCGTGGCTCCAAAATGAAGAGTGCCAAGAAGTTTTATTGGGTAGAGAAGTTGTGTTCGATTTATTTGATATTGAATTCAAGCAAGCAGAAGAAAAAATCCTATTTAAATATAGGCAAAATTTATTATAGCGATCGCCCATTGTTGAAGGTCTATTGTTGAAGGCGCTAAGATAATAATCATATAGTTCGGAAGCAGTATATATGGTTAGCCATACTCAAGTAAGCGATTATCTCAAGAAAAAAAGCGATCGCCAAAGAGCTAAACGCTTAGCATTGTGGGAAGTAGCCCAGCAAGATGCTAAAAATATCATAGAAATGATGATCCAGAAATATCGACCGAAACAAATTATTCAATGGGGATCGCTTTTGGAACCGAAGCACTTTTCTGAAGCCTCAGATATCGATCTAGCCATTGTAGGAATTGACTCACTCTCGTTTATGAGATTGCTAGCAGATGCCGAAGATATGACAAAATTCCCTTTAGACTTGGTACAGTTGGAATTAATACATCCATCTTTCCAAAAGATTATCTTAATGAAAGGAAAAATCATCTATGGATAATGATCAACTACTGCTGTTAGTGGGAGAGATCAAAGAAAGCCTCGTTGTCATTGATCATATAAATGAACTATATAGATCCTATAGTCAAGTATTTATGGCAACGGATAAGCGAGATATTCGGGATGCAGTGTTATTAGCCGATATTCTTTGCAATACCTATACTTGCATCGAAACAATTTTGTTTAGAATTTCTAGGGTATTTGAAAATCACCTCGATCCTAATCAGTGGCACAAAGAGCTTTTACGGAAAATGTACATCGATATTCCCAATATTCGTAAAGCCGTGTTATCCAAAAATTCTTATCAATTACTAGATGAATTAAGGCGCTTTCGACATTTCAAGCGATATTATTACGACTTTGATTATGACTGGTCACGGTTGGACTATTTGCGATTAATATACGAAAAGCTGCTGCCCCTAATCAAAAATGAGCTTGATGATTACACTAATTTTTTATTGAAGTCTGTAAATCCAGAAAATGATTAACTGAACAACGCAGATGTGTAAACTAGATACGAAAAAATAGACTTAACTAAGCGATCGCCTCAAAATAAAAGTCAAAATACAAGCAAAGCGCTGTCAGTTCTGATTTCAATGCTTCTCAAGCGCTAGCTCGACAAGCCGATCGCATAGATCTACAAACGAAATACCGGAGTACTCCCACAACTTAGGATACATACTTAGCGATGTGAAACCAGGGAACGTATTAATTTCATTGATTAACACCGTTCCTGTCGCCTCAATATAAAAGAAATCGACCCTAGCCAAACCCGCACCCGCTACAGTTTGGAAGGCTTTGACAGCCATAGATTGCACCGCTTGGGTCACATTGTCAGGTAACTGACTGGGAATAATCAGATTTGCCATACCTGCGGTGTACTTGGTTTCGTAATCGTAAAAATCGCTGCTAAAAGTAATTTCACCGATCGCCGAGGCTTGGGGTTGCTCATTGCCGAGGACAGCGCACTCAATCTCGCGAGCCGTGACACCCTGCTCAATGATGATGCGCGGATCGTAACTGGTGGCACTGGCGATCGCCTGTTGTAACTGTTGGCGATCGCGTACTTTAGAGATGCCCACCGATGAGCCAAGATTAGACGGCTTCACAAAACATGGATAACCGAGCGTTGCCTCGATATGTTCAGCCCATGACGGCTCGTCCTGCTGCCATTGCCAACGGTTTAGCGCCACATATTTGACTTGAGGCAAACCCGCATTAGCAAAAATCGCCTTCATCGCAATCTTGTCCATGCCCACCGATGAGGCAAGCACACCATTACCAACATAGGGCTTATGCATTAGTTGCAATAGTCCTTGCACCGTGCCATCTTCGCCGTTGGGTCCGTGTAGTACAGGAAACCAAAGATCGACTTGTTGCACTTCTGTCGGCAAGAAAAAGGCGGCGTTGGTTAATAATTCTGAATCCTGTAAACCTTTACCAGAGCTTAAAACCTGTTGCGACACATCAGGACTGCGCCATGTGCCATCGCGTTGGATATAAAAGGGTTGCACATGATAACGAGGATTTTGGCTGAGGGCAGTGGCGATCGCCTTGGCTGAGGTAATTGATACATCATGCTCACCCGATTGTCCACCAAATAACAAACCGACACAAAGAGACGATTTTGCCGCCAAATCCATCGACACACCTGCCATTATTGCCCTCGCCAAACTGACGTTAAAACTTAAGTATTGATTACTTTACATTAAGGGGCTTACACAAAATAGCCAAACCCAAAAATGTTGCGGCGGGCTACGCCCGCCGCAACATTTTTGGGTTTGGTTTTACATATAGCGTGGCAAATAACCCATCGCATCTTTGACCGCGTTTAAAGTTCTAAAAGCATTCTCAGAGGCTTTTTCACGACCATCACGCAATACGCGATCGAGATAGCCTGTTTCTTTGACCACTTCGTCATATCTAGCCTGAATTGGGGCGAGATGGGCGATCGCCGCATCAGTCAACATGGTTTTAAAATCTCCCCAACCGCGCCATGTGACTGCCTCAGCTTGCACTTGCTCCTTAGTTTTATTGGCAAAAATCATATACAAACCCAATAAATTATTAGCTTCAGGGCGATCGCTTTGATCAAAAGTTAATTCCCGCACAGCATCGGTTTTACACTTCTTGATTTTTTTAGAAATCTCATCGGGCTTGTCTAACAAATGAATCCGACTCATTTCTGACGGATCGGACTTAGACATTTTCTTCGTACCATCACTGAGACTCATTACCCGCGCTCCTTCCTTGCGAATCAATGGCTCAGGCACTTTTAAGACTGGCTTGAATTGATCGTTAAACCGCCCCGCCACATCTCGCGTTAGCTCCAAATGTTGCTTCTGATCTTCACCCACAGGCACTAGATCGGCTTGATATAGCAAAATATCCGCCGCCATTAACACAGGATAGTCCAACAAACCCACGCCCACATTTTCCCCTTGCTTGACCGCCTTCTCTTTAAACTGAATCATCCGCTCCAACCAATTAAGCGGCGTGATGCAGTTGAGCAGCCATGTTAATTCGGCATGAGCCGACACATGAGACTGGACAAAAATCGTGGAAATACTGGGATCAATGCCACAGGCGATATATAGCGCCGCAATGTCGCGGGTGTTGCTAGCCAAGGTTGCAGGATCATGAGGGACGGTAATCGCGTGGAGATCGACAACACAAAAAAAGTTTTCGTAATCAGCCTGAGTTTCTACCCAGTTGCGAATTGCCCCCAAATAATTGCCAATATGCAGGTTGCCAGTCGGTTGTACGCCAGATAGAACTCGTTTTTTTTGCATGAAATATAATTGTGTATTTAGATTACAGGTTTAAATTACAGATTTAGATTACAGGTTGATAAAGTCTTGATCGGCAGAGGCGAGGGAAAGACGATCGCTCGACAAAATGGCAAGCTAGTTTGTCCTAAGTCCCGCTCAAAGGCTTTGGGTATTGTACCAATTAGTGTTTCGACGATGCTCTTGCGCGAATCGGAGGGCGCAACTTGATAGATTACACTCAGCACATCATCAGGAAACCAAGCCCGCACAAGGGTTAAAAGCTCGATCGCCGTCAAAGGGCGATCGCGATTGTCGGGGGTTAATCTAATCCCAACTAGGCGATCGCTTTCAAAATAAATATTTGCCATAAACCCTCTGACATAAACTAACTGGCGATCGGGCAGAGCGTACAAACCCTCGCCACCAGGTTGCAACTTATGCACTGTAAATTCATCGCGATGGATCGTGGCGATCGCCGCCCAGTTATTATCCTTGGCATATTCAAAAAACTGCGCCTCTAACATGCCCAGATGTAGAGTAGCAGACTGTAATGGCGATCGCGCTCTAGTCTGCAAAGATGGTAATGTCCGCACTGTGCCAAATTTTTCAGTATTGTCTGACCAAGCCACATCGGTATAGGCGATCGCATTGATACCAATACCAATAGTGGCGATCGCAAAACTTATACAGGTATAAAAATTAAATTTAATTGTCATCGAGGCTTATGAACTCGGCTTACCAATACAACCTTAATTTCTCTAACCATTACTTTAGCAAAAAATCTTGTTTGTCGTTATAATTCAGTATAGTTTCATAATTTTAGAACCTAAAAGATGGCGGCGGCGCAAAGTGTTGCCTGAGATCTTTGCGGCTTTTGAGAAAGTCTACCATTAGCTTAAAAAACAAGGTAGCGTATCGATTTCGTGCTATAGGTAATAATTAGCCGTTTCTTTGCAGTTTTGTTAGCTTATGTCCCTTAACCCAGAGTCAGATCGCGGGAAAAATAAAGCTTCCTCTAAAAGTTTTGAGGCAATGCGGAAGTTTTCTGAAAAATACGCAAAAAATACAGGCACGTTTTTTTGTGTTGATCCCAGTGTTACCAATGCCGTTATCGAAGGTTTAGCTAAGCATAAAGAAGAGCTAGGCTCTCCCCTCTGTCCTTGTCGCTATTACGAAGATAAGGAGGCTGAAGTTAAAGATACCTACTGGAACTGCCCTTGCGTACCCATGCGTGAGCGCAAAGAATGTCACTGTATGCTGTTTTTGACTGAAGACAATCCTTTTGTCGGCACAAAACAAGAACTTGAAGTAATCGAAATTATCTACGATGCCTAGTTAAAAGGAAAAAAGCGGCGCAATGCGCCGCTTTTTTTCTAGGTTTTACACAAAATGGCTGGAAGTTTGACATTCATTAGCCTGAAAAAAAATATTGAGACAATGGCGATATTATGTTAGTCTAGAAAAGCTTAATTTTTGATTTTTTATAGCTAAGACTATGCCTAAAGCTGGAATTCACCCCAAGTGGTATCCCGAAGCAAAAGTAATTTGCAACGGCGAATGGGTAGCAACTATCGGTTCTACACATCCTGAGATTAATGTTGATGTATGGTCGGGTAATCACCCCTTTTATACAGGTAATCAAAAGATTATCGATACCGAAGGCCGCGTAGAACGCTTCATGCGTAAATATGGCATGTTTGAAGAGCCTGTAAAACCTGTAGAAGAAGAAACGGCTAAAACCGCAGAGTAGAGAATAGGCTCAACCTAATTTTGATTTATTCAGGTAAATTCGGAATTAATTTGGGTTTTCTGTTGGCTTTCTAAATTTTTTTGTTCTTTTGCGATATCTCCAAATCCATGCCTGCTGCTTACCTAATTAAAAAGCTCCAATCGGTTGAGCAAACCTTCAATGAACTGACTCGTCGGATGGGTGATCCTGACGTGGCGACCGATCACGGCGAGTTTCAGCGCATTGCCAAGGTGCGTGCTTCGTTAGAGGAGACGGTCTTAACTTACGAATCTTTTCGGAAGTCAGAACAAGACTTTAAGGAATCACAGCAAATTCTCAAAGAGTCTAATGATCCAGAACTTAAGGAGATGGCGGCTTTGGAGGTCGAGGAGTTAGCGACAACCCTCGAAGCCCTAGAACAAAAGCTCCAACTTCTCCTCCTACCCCAAGATCCTAATGATGATAAGAACATCATGTTGGAAATTCGAGCGGGTACGGGTGGTGATGAGGCTGGTATCTGGGCGGGTGATCTAGTGCGGCTATATACGCGCTATGCGGAACGTCAAAACTGGCGCGTGAAGATGGTCAGTGAGACGTTAGCGGAAATGGGCGGCTTTAAAGAAGCGATCATCGAAGTCCAAGGCGATCGCGTTTATAGCAAGCTCAAGTTTGAGTCGGGTGTGCATCGAGTGCAGCGCGTCCCTGCCACTGAGTCTCAGGGACGAGTGCATACTTCAACGGCGACGGTGGCGATTATGCCTGAAGTCGATGCGGTGGAAATTCACATCGATCCCAAAGATATTGAAATGTCAACGGCGCGATCGGGCGGTGCGGGTGGTCAAAACGTGAACAAGGTGGAGACAGCCGCCGATTTATTTCATAAACCGACAGGAATTAGAATTTTTTGTACAGAAGAGCGATCGCAGTTACAGAATAAAGAGCGGGCGATGCAGATTTTGCGGGCTAAGCTCTATGAGATTAAGTTGCGTGAACAGCAAGATGAGGTTTCCTCAATGCGAAAATCGCAAGTAGGAACGGGTTCGCGATCGGAAAAAATTCGTACTTATAACTATAAAGATAGCCGTCTAACAGAGCATCGTCTGGGACAGAACTTTACTTTGCCGCCGATTTTAGAAGGCGATCTTGAGGAAGTAATTCAAAGCTGTATTTCTAAAGATCAACAGGAACGTTTACAAGAACTGGCGATCGCCACAGGTGATGATTTGCTGTAGCTAAAAATTTAATTGCTAAAGTTCATCGTTCGGACTTTCTTGGTCACAGTTGTTGTCTATCCGATATGTCTTCTAACTGCCTTCAAATATACCTTTTTGTATCTTACTTGACGAAACCAGTACCAAAGATATGTATGCACATCAAGGTCAACAACTAGAAGCTTATAGCAGTAATCACCCGCAAGAGGTGCTGCTAGTAAAACTAAAAATTGGGGATGAACTAGATGAGGTAATGATTTTTAAAGGCTTTTCTAGTTCATTAATGCGATCAACGGCTTTTGATCCTGATGTGCCAGTGATTGGCGATCGCGCTGAAATTTTGACCATCGATCGCCTTGCCGCCCCCTATCAACCAAATCAACCGCATTACATCCAACAGGGACTAACATGGGAGCAGTTTAATAGTTATTTGTGAGGCTCGACCTTACTAACTCATGTTACGCAGAAGTTTCTAATATCCGCACTCTTAAGCCGTGGAAAGTATATATAGCGAGGCTAATGATAATCAGCAATGGTGTTAGCCAATCACCCCACAACACATAAAGAGTTTTGGTGGTGCGTAAATAGACTATTTCGGCATGAGTTTCATAGGTATTCACATCTGACAGCCAGATTGTGCGCCCATTGGGATCGACAAATCCAGAATATCCAGTATTAGTCGCCCTCACAGCCCAGCGATCGCTTTCGATCGCCCTAGCCACATCTTGAGCATGATGTTGGGCTGACATATAGGCGGCAAAGTGAGAATTGTTAGAAGCAGATAGAATTAATTGACCACCTGCGGCGGTCTGAAAACGGAAGGTGGCGGGATAGGCTGATTCATAACAAATGCCCATGATAAACCTGCCCCAAGGGGTATCCACCAGTTGTTGACTCGATCCTGCTTCCACTTCTCCTCTAAGTGGCGATAGACGTTTAATTAGGTTGCCTAATATGGCTTTAAATGGAATATATTCACCCACAGGCACAAGCCGAACTTTGTCATATTGGCTAAGAATTTTGTCAGAACCATCGATCAAAAATAGGCTGTTTGTATAGTTATTCGGATCTTCGGCATTTGGGTTACGCGTTTTGCCAAATCCGCCTAGCCAGACAGGAACGCGATATTTCTCAACCATGCGATCGAATGGTTCTCGCCGTTGATCATAATTGGGATAGAGGAAAGAAATCGCTGTTTCAGGAGTAACAATCATTTCGACTCCTGACTGCGCTAGTTTTTCATAGCCCTTGGTGTAATTATTGACCGCAATTTCCCATCCTCTCGGCTTGACCGTCAGCGCATTTGGGAAGTTACCTTGAATGATTCCTGCTTTGATCGCTCTGCCATTAGTGCTGGTCAGGCGATCGCCCTGCATTTCCCATGCGCCATAACTAGCGATCGCCAGTAATAACCAAATTGCGGCGATCGCATAACGCCATTGCTTTATAAAGAAATTAAAACGATCAAAGATAGACCGATCTAAATGGCGATCGCGCCATGGTCTTTGTAGTGATTTTTGTAATGTCTTCTGTAATAGGGTTTCGGCTAATAAGCCATTTACTGCCACGATCGCCGCCGTCATCGTTTGTTGACCAGAGAGGCGGCTGATTTGCAACAACAATAAATCATGGGGACTCTGGGTATAACCTAGAGCCGTCCAATAGAGCGGACCCCAACTCCAAACTATTTCTAAGCCGCTAAACATCGCACAAGCAATAATTAACCGACTGGTTACATTTAGTCGTGGAGTTAATAGCGACATACCGCCAGCCCATAGCCCCGACAATACCGCGCCCCAGCCTGTAATCAGTAACCAAACCAATGTGGCAATCAAAAAACTATTCCACCAAGGGACACCCATCCATTCCATCGGATGCACAGTAGTAATCCAAAATAGCGCCATGCCATGATAGCAAAATCCCCAGATAGCTCCCATCGCGATCGCCGCTTTGACCTTCAATTTTTGGGTGAGCATCCATAATGGAATCAAAGCAATCCATGCTAGCCACCATTGACTAAAAGGATCGGGAGTGAGTCCCATCAGCACACCGCCAAGGGCGGCAAATAGTAGATTGCGGAGATTTTGCATAGAAAATAATTAGCTTAGAAAGAAAATGTGGCGCGAATCAAGCCCACAGTCGCGGTGGCGCTATTGCTAATTCCTTCAGGATTAAAGCCCCAGTGCATCTTAGCGGTAATGCTGAGTTGATAGCGATAGAAAAGCTCTAAATGATAGGGAGTCGTATCGATCGCTTTAGCTACGCCATCAACAGTATAGCTACCCACGGTTGCGCTACCACTCACCAAGTTCTTTTTGATCTGCTGTCCAAAAATGATTTCGCCTGTACTGCCTTCACTAATAAGCTTCATGCTGAAGTCACAGCAACGATCAAAATTCAAGTTATTCGTGAATAGTCATAAAAAAAGGGGCGCGATGCGCCGCTTTTTTGTGCCAAGTTTATGCCAAGGCATCGCGTAACATCGCTAATTTTTCAGACAAAATGCGATAATAAATCCAAGTCCCACGCCGTTCTTTAGTGAGTAAACCTGCTTCGTATAAAACTTTCAAATGATGACTGACCGTTGGTTGCGCTAAACCTAAAGTCTCTACCAATTCACAGGCGCATACTTCTTGACTGGGCTGAGCCGCAATTAAGCTCAAGATTTGTAACCGTGCTGGTTCCCCCAATACTCGAAAGATCGCCGCTAAATAGTTTGCATTATCAGATGTCAGGCGACCTGTGAGGAGGGGTGGACAACAAATAGCAATAGATTGATTCGGCTTCATAAAACTTATATTGCCACGGATTATGACTCCCTGCCACAATATTGATTATCACAAATATAGATAGAAATCAATAATGACAATCTGGGTGCAGCTTTTGTGGCGGTTGTTGGTTCTCTAATCGAAGTTCCAGTTTTAATTAGTCTTGTAAATCTATCTTTTTGGTTCAAGCGCAATTACTTTGATAGAGCAGATCGGACTAAGTAAATTGATGCGATCGCCTCTAATCCCATAACGTCACAAATCACTGCGAATATTAGCTAAAATGTTGTGGTGCTAAAGTTGATTAGCGATCGCTCAAATTAACCAGCGTAAACGATTATGTTACAAACAATCCAAGTTATAATTACTTTAAATTCGTATTACAAAATATACTAAGTTGAATTCTAAGTGTATGAATATCAAGCTAGATTTACCCAATTTATTAGAACAAGAGTTATCTCTCGAAGCTACAAGGCTAAATATATCTCTTTCTGATTATATTCTCAAGGTGTTGATGCTGAGACGAGATTGGTTAGAGGAAGTGGAAGATGCTGAAGATCTTGCCGATGCTAGAATTGCTTTACTGGAAGATGGCTTTATCCCTTTGATGGATGTAAAAAGGGAATTAGGAATTAGTTAGATGTCATACGAAGTTGGGTTTAAGCCTTCTGCTTTGCGAGAAGTTCGGAAGTTGGATGAGGTTACACGCAAGGCGATTATTTCAGAAGTTGAGTTGCTTGCGGATAATCCGCGTCCTGATGGTTGTAAGAAGCTAAAGGGAGAAAGTAATTTATATAGAATTCGGGTTTTGGGTAATTATCGTGTTGTCTATGAAATACAGGATCGGCGGTTGATTGTTACTGTTGTTAAGGTTGGTCATCGGCGAGATGTATACCGATAGCGATCGCCCCTAAATCTCACCACGTCACAAATCACTGCGAATATTAGCTAAAATGTTGTGGTGCTAAAGTTGATTAGCGATCGCTCAAATTACCCAGCGCAAACGATTATTTTATATAAAAATCTAAAACGATGACTATTCAACAAATTGAGTCCGCTATATTAGAACTTCCTTCTAGCGAATTTCGCAAAGTTATTGATTGGCTGTTGGATTTAGATTATCAACGTTGGGATGAGGAGTTAGAGAGTGATATTGAGTCGGGGAAGTTAGATTTTTTAGCACAGGAAGCGATTGAGGATTTTGAAAATGGATTTTGCAAGCAAATCTAATGCACTTCACAACCAGACGATTTTGGGGTATTACAAGGCTTTACCTGAAACTATTCAGGAGATTGCCGATCAAAGTTATGAGTTACTGAAATCGCATCCATCTTTGCACTTAAAGAGAGTTGGGAAGTATTGGTCAGTAAGAATTAGTAAGGAATATCGGGCAGTAGGAATTGAGGTTGAGAAGGGTATTTCTTGGTTTTGGATTGGCACGCACGCTGAGTATGAACGTCTAATTGGGAAGTAATAATATTTAGGCGATCGCCATGTGCCTTCTAGGGCAAGGGTCTGTCCTGCTTGATTGGCAAAGTTACCGACGACGGTGATTAGGTCTTGAGCCTTGGGTACTTTTAGCCGCGCTACGGTATAGCCTGTCTTTTCGGAGTGAAAGGTGAGGCGTTCGATAATGCCTTGGAGGTAGTCGGTGTTGTCAGGCATAAGGACGGATAAGTGTAGCGATCTCTTTCCTATTATTAGCTAAAATGTTGTAGTGCTACAATTGATTGGCGATCGCTAAAATTAACCAGCGCAAACGATTATGTTACAGACAATCCAAGGAATGTATCGGAACGGTAAAGTCGAGTTAGCGGAAATCCCAAAAGATATTACGGAGAGCCAAGTTTTTGTGACTTTCTTTAAGCCTCAGTCAGTTAGTCGCGCTAGTCAGTTTATGTCGTTTGGGATGTTTTCAGGTTCTCAACAATCGACTGAAGCTGATTTTAGAGATGCTGAGTTTAATGGTGATGTTGACGATGCTCTTGGTTGGGCTTGATTCTAGCAATATGAAATATATTCTTGACACCCATGCTTTAATCTGGTTTTTAGAAGGTAATCCTCGTTTAGGAGTGACTGCTAAAGAAATTCTTGCAGATTCAAGTAGTGAATTGATTTTACCTGCGATCGCATTGGCGGAGGCGGTATGGATTGTGAGTCGTGGCAAGACTTCGATTCCTTCTGTTGATGCTTTGTTAAAGGTAGTGAAGCAAGATAAACGACTCTCTATCTATCCACTTGATGCTGATGTGATTGAGAAGAGTGTCAACCTCACTTCTATCAATGAGATGCACGATCGCCAGATTGTATCAACGGCTTTAGTGATAGAGGAGCAAGGAAATGAGGTGGCTCTTTTGAGTTGTGATCAGAATATTTGTGCTGCGAATTTGGTCAGGATTGTTTGGTAGATTGAGTAGGGCGATCTCTAACTCGTCTAACTACAAGATAGGCAATTCTTTAATTTCGGAAACGGCTTTGAATATATGCCAACATTTTGGAGCCTTCAAGTTTATCAGTTGATGGATTAGTTCTGACATAAAAATCTTTGTTTTCAAAATAGCAAGGGATTATCGGAGAAGCTTCACAATCAACTAAAAGAATATGTACCCCGTCTAAATTAACCAATCGATGATTAATAAAAGGATAAAATTGCTCGCCAATCTTATCTTTTAAAAGATTTTTGAAATGTAATAAAAATGCATCAGTCTTATTCTGGTGGAATTTTTCAAGTTCTCTATCAATTCCAACTATTTTACCTTCATCAGAAACACCTATCAATAAAGATCCACCTTTAGCATTAAGGAATCCAACAATATTTTTTAGGGCTGATTTTTCAATTTCTACCTCTTTCTTGGGATGATATTTTTGATCATTAGTTAGTCGATCAATATGCAAACTTAGGGACTCTTTAAACTCAACTACTGTTGATTCACCGCCTTCTCGAATTATTGCACGTATTTTGTCTACATCAGTCAAGACAGTAATTGCTTGAAGCATTCGATTTAATTGCTCTTGAATAGATGCGGAACTTGTTGGATTGAGTGCAATTTCTTTACTAAAATCTGCGATTGCATTTTTTAAATTATGCAATTTATTTTGTGTTAGTACAATAGATTGCTGCTCAACAATATTTGGAACTGCGATTAGCGCTTGCTCAATATCTTGCTTGTTCATATGAGGAATAAAAGACTGCATACTTAGTGAATCAAGAACTAATTTTCCCAAAGTTGATTCAAAGAATGAAGCTATATATTCATTTAATATGTTTTCCTTTAGAACAACTTGAAAATAATTATGATGTTTCAATTTCAGATCTTGTAGACCAATACCAACCTTAGATTTTCCAATTTTTGGGATATAAATTGCATTTTCTTTCTCCCGAAATGTTTCACCACTCTTTAATAAGTTGATTTCACTAGCAAGATCTTTCAAGATATATGTATCGTATTCTTTATACTGTGATTCAAGACGTTCTATTTGCTGCTGGATTTTTAATCTATGAAAACCAACAAAGCTATTTCTTTCTATTAAAGTACCTTCCGTTAATTTTCCCGTATCAATCAAGCTAAGAAAATTGTGTGCAACCTTCTTGGCTTGATTCAACTCATCTAATTCTGCTAAATAAATATTAGAGTTTTGTTTTTTTGAAATTAAAAGCAGTACGGGAATAAGTGAGGACTGAGGATATAGTAATTTTTCAGGACAGTTAAAAATACCATTCACATAGAAAGATCTATCATTTAATTCTTTTTGAAATTTTCTTCCTTGATTATTACTTAATCCATGCGGTTCCACTAGAAAAATAGCTGAGCCTTGATCTTCAAGTTTATAAAGTAACTTCAGCATTTCTAGCCAGTTTGATTGAGCTTTAATGATTTTATTATTCGCAAGATCGCGCAATTCTCGCTGGGAAGTTCCATAAAAAGGTAGATCCCCAATAATAATATCAAATTGTTGATTGCTTGGAGTTTCTTCTATGCTTGAAACTTCATTAATGTTAGAGATTTTTAATTCGTTAAAAATCTTAAAGTTAGAAGCGCTTACAAGTAAAATTTTTGGCTCATGCTTACTCTCAGTAATTGAGGTAATAAAAGCTTGTAAAACACTTTTTTTAAGATTCTCTTGTTCTATCATTTTATTTTTGACAGTGATTTTATTATGGAATATTCGGTAGGTTGCGAGATTTTCAGTTGGATAAATCTTTGTTGATAGTACACTCCACCCGAACTTTTAGCAATAACTCTGACGAAAAAAGAAAAGAACATACTTCGCGCTAATCTCCTTAGTTAAAGTGTAGTTATAGAATTTATTGTAAAAATTGTAAAGGAAAGAAGATAACGATCAGCTATCATAATCAGCATCCTCAAGCAAGAGCGATCAATGAGACTGTTAAAGCGTTACAATGACATCAACGCCATCTCAGCGCAACCTTTATGCCCGCTAAAGACCTCTATCACGATAACGTTTGTACCGCCCTCACCAAAGACGGTTGGACGATCACAGACGATCCCCTTGTTCTCAGCATAGGAAAACGTTCTGTCTATATTGACTTGGGTGCAGAAAAACTAATCGCCGCCGAACGAGACAATCAAAAAATTGCTGTTGAAATCAAAAGTTTTCTGAGTCCTTCTCCCATTCGCGATCTGGAAAATGCTTGGGGACAATTCTTTTTATAGAACCCATTTGGTATCTTAGGAAGCTTTGGCAAGGCGCTTAAGCATAAGCCTGATAAAGCATAGCTTTAGTCTAGCATTAGCATTGTCGAGAGTTCTGTCGAAGTTTTTGACAAGGCTTTTACATCTCTCCACCCAAGCATTACTTCTTTCAACGACCCAACGCACGGGAATAACTACAAAACCA
>JANODY010000077.1:0-20167 GCA_031412945.1 Cyanobacteria bacterium SOY_65_metabat_81 | reverse complement strand
GTTCGGCGGGCGAAGCCCGCCGAACCATTTTTCGGTTTTAAATGCACAGGTTATTTGATTTTCATTCCTTACGCACTTTTCAATTCTTTGGGATCAGATGTCCAACACCCGTAATGATTCAAGATATTTTTTATTAAAGTTTGAGATTTTTCAGTTAAGGAATGTGGATAAGTTATCCACATTCCCCCGATTTGACTACCTAAATAACTAAAATCATTGCTTTCTTGCCAAAATAATTCAGTAGTCGCATCTTCAATTTGTTCAATATGCGAGGCTAACTCTCGATACATGGCTAGGGCAATATCGGGGCAATAGACAATTTTAAACCGATTAGTTGTTAGATCTCGGCTAAGCACTTTCTAATTCCTGATCTAATGTTTTTTTGTCTAAAACTTTTTTATCTAGAATATTGTTGAGTGGCTGAGGGCTGATGAGGCAACAGTTTACTTCGTCGATGCATACTTTTCCCCATTGCAAAGCCCAACGAACGAGAGAAACACGGTTATCAGTTTTGGTTTTAGTCAGAATATTGCTGATGTGATTATCGACAGTTCGCTTACTGATCGCTAATTGGATGGCGATATCTTGATTGGTTAAACCCGCAGCCACTAATTCAATCACTTGAAGTTCTCGCTCAGAGAGAATAAGTGATTTATTTGTCAATACGGTTGGATGTAATTCGGCAGGGTTGGTCATGGTAGCGAGGGTGATTTACGCTAATGTTTCAGAATGTAGATCATTCTAGCGTTAGCTAATGAGTATAAATTCTTAGTTGAGATTGTGTCAATAAATTAAGATTGCTTGAGTTGCAGTGCAAAAAGCTGTACCTCAAGCCAATAGCGATTCAATCCACTTGGGGGGAGTTGGAATTGGGTTGCCAAGGCGATCGAGGACGATCCAAGCGACTAGATGCACGAGTAATTGGTAGGCGAAGTTGCTAAAGATGATCGCAGCGATCGCGAAAATCTGAATTGTGGCAAAATCTGGTTGTTCTAAGGAGCCGAAAAGCTGCATCAACCAATTTAATAATCCTGTAATTTGGACGATTGAGTAATTCCAGATATTTTCGCCTAATAAAATTGAGATAAATGCGAACTGAAAAGCGGAACCAAGTGCGCCGATCATCGTGGCGATACTGAGCGAACCTGACCAAGGAAAATCTCGTTTCCATAAATATCCCAAGGTGACTCCGACTAATCCGTGGGGGATCATATATTGGATACTGCGCGTCGGCCCCATTAAGATAGCGAGCAGTAAGGCGGTGACGATCATGGACATCCATGCGGCGCGACCATTCCAGCGTAAGTAAGCTAGAGCGGTTGGCAATGGGAACAACATGCGAAGCAAGGGACCGAGGGGAAAGTAGTAGTTGATTAAAAACAGCATGGCGGTGGTACTTGCCAGAAAAGCTGTTTCCACCATTTCACGGGGATCTGTATGGGGCGGTTTTGACATTTATAAATTATGAGTTTTCGGTCGGTATTTCTTTGGGCGTGGTGTCAGGGAAACGGCGGCGTAATCCATATAGCCAGACTAAGCCGAAAATACCTGCGCCGATCGCCACTAAGCTGATTATTTGAGCGGTACGCAGCCCTCCTACCATGAGGCTATCGGTGCGTAAACCTTCGATCCAAAATCTGCCGATGCTATAGGCGATCGCATAGAGCATGGTGATTGTGCCAGTTCGCAGTTTGGGGAATCGTAAAAATGCCAACATTAAAATTGCGAATACGCCAATATTCCAAATTGACTCGTACAAGAAAGTGGGATGAAAATAAGATTCAGCAATAAATTCGGGAGGACGGCGATTGATGGGAATAAATAATTTCCAAGGTAAGTCAGTGGGACTGCCGAAGGCTTCGGAATTAAAGAAGTTGCCCCAACGCCCGATCGCTTGTCCTAAAATCACGGCGGGCATAAAGATATCCGCCATTAGCCATGTCGAAATTTTTTGGCGATTGCAAAATATGGTAGCCGCGATCGCGCCGCCAATGATGGCTCCATGAATGGCAATACCACCTTCCCAAATCGCAAATACTTTGTACCAAGGTTGAGTTTGAAAGCGTTGCCACTCAAACAACACATAATAAAAACGGGCGCAGGGAATCGCCCCAACTACTAACCAGATCGCTAAATCGCCAACTAGTTCTGGATCAACATTGCGTTTTTTGGCGAGGGTTTGCGCCAATATAGTGCCGAAAATAATCGCCGAGGCAATTAGCAATCCATACCAACGAATCGAGAGTGGTCCAAGCTCAAAGGCGATCGGACCGGGAGACGTAAATTCAAAGGCAAAGGGTAATAGGTTAAGCACTTTTACTTTCTACTTAGGTGACAAATCAAAGATGCGGCGCGATGCGCCGTATTTTTGATTTTGATTATTTATAACGAATACCTGCTTGTTCGAGGCGATTGAGGGCTTCACCAAGGCGATCGCAGTCGGCGATCAAACTAATTCTGACATAGCCTTCACCACCTTTGCCAAAGGCGCTACCTGGGGTAAATACTACGCCCGTGCTTTCTAATACTTTGAGCGCAAAGTCGGCGGAGGACATGCCTATGGGTACAGGAATCCAGAGATACATGGTGGCGTAGGTTTTGGGGATATCCCAGCCTAGCTCGGCGAGTCGGGAGATCATGAAATCACGGCGCTCTTTGTAGCGATCGCACACTTCCTCAAGATATGAGTCAGGTAGTTGCAGAGCTGTCTCGGCAGCAACTTGTATTGCTGAAAAAATTCCGTAATCGAGATTGGTTTTAAGTGTGCGTAAGCCCTGAATAATATGACGATTGCCGACTACAAAACCAACCCGCCATCCTGCCATATTGTAAGTTTTGGAAAGGGTATGAAATTCTACGCCCACATCTTTGCCGCCCTCGATCTCTAGCAAGCTAGTGGGTTGATAGCCGTCAAAGGCTAGTTCGGCATAACAAAGATCGTGAACCAATAAAATCTCGTATTTCTTGGCAAAGGCAACGGCTTCTTCAAAAAACTCGCGGGGGGCGATCGCGCCTGTGGGGTTAGCAGGATAGTTAAAATACATCACCTTGGCTCGCTGCGCGACTTCTTCAGGAATTGCGGACAAGTCGATCAACCAATCATTCTCAGGAGTCAAGATCATTTCATAGATTTCTGCACCCGCTAGCAGGGGACCGCGAAAATGAGCAGGATAGGCAGGGCTTGGCACAAGCACTAGATCATCGGGATCGATATAGGCGATCGCCAAATGTCCCAGCCCTTCTTTGGAGCCAATGAGAGGCAAGGCTTCGCCTTCAGGATCGAGTTGGACATTGTAACGGCGCTTGTACCAGTCCGTGATCGCCCGTCGAAAACTTGCTGTGCCTTCAAAAGGTGGATAGCCATGATTTTTGGGGTTTTGTAAGGCGGCGATCGCGGCGGCAACTACAGGTTCAGGGGTTGGTCCATCAGGATTACCCATGCCGAGATCGATCAAATCCAGCCCTTGCTCTTTCGCTCGTAGCTTCAACTCATCTAAGCGGGCAAAAACGTATGGAGGGAGTTTTTCGAGTCGCTGAGCGGTTTTGAGCCAAGTCTTCATTTGTGTTGTTAGAGCGTATGAGGTGTGTGAATTTTAAGATTTTGAGAAAGGCGAACCCTGCGGACTCTCTTTTCTCAAAATATCTGATCTTGTTGTAGACTTTCGATTTTAATAGAAATTGTGTAGAAATTATCTGGCGATCGCACTTGTCATTTTTTTTAGCTAGTCTTTGCCATAATAACTAAGTAGCTAGGCGCAGTTAAATATAAAACCAGAACCGAAACCGTGTAGCGCAAGCGCAGCTTGCGCCACGAGTTTTAGGTTTTGTATTTAATTTGCTTATGATTTTTTGATAGATTACCCTTAGAGAAAATGTGTTAAACACAATACTAGGCACAATATTAAGAGGGCATTACAAGATTATGAGCCACCTTGGTGGTGGTGGTTTTGGGCAGACATATCTGGCGGAAGATATTGATTTGCCTAATCATTCTCTGTGTGTGGTTAAGCAACTCAAGCCTGTGTCAAATGAGCCGTTTGTGCTAGAAACTGCCAAGCGATTGTTTGATCAAGAAGCCCAAATGCTCTATTCATTAGGTTCTCACGATCGCATTCCCCGTCTGCTCGCCCACTTTCAAGAAGGCGAAGAATTTTATTTAGTCCAAGAATTTGCCGATGGTGCGGATCTGACCCAAGAAATTGGGAATGGCAAGCGATCGCCTGAGTCTGTGGTGATCACTTTGCTCAAAGAAGTTTTAGAAATATTAGTGTTTGTGCATGATCGCGGTGTTGTCCATCGAGACATCAAGCCTGCTAACTTGATTCGTCGCAATAGCGATCGCCAAATTGTGTTGATCGATTTTGGAGCAGTCAAAGAAATTGGTGGTCTTGCGGGGGATGCTCAGGGAAATACCAATGTGACGATCGCGATCGGTTCCCCGGGGTATATGCCGATCGAGCAACTGAATGGCAAGCCGCGTTTTTGTAGTGATATTTATGCGGTGGGCATGATGGGTATCCAAGCCCTCACAGGTGCGGAGCCGCGTTTATTTGTCGAACATCCTGAGACGGCTGAACTGATCTGGCGCGATCGCTTACCTACCAGTAACTACTCACCGCAGTTTTTGGACATTCTCGATAAAATGATCTGCTACGATTTTCGTCAGCGTTATCAAACGGCTCAAGAAGTATTAGCGGCGATCGCCGCCTTGCCTAGTAATCCAGATCATGGCTTATTGCCAACTGTAATTAATAGCAATAACGGAGTCAGTAATAGCGCTAGTAATTTAGCCACAGTTGTCGTCTCACCAGCCGCCGCAGGATCTCCCTATGCTCAGGGTGAGCAACTGCATACCGTTGCTTTTGCTAAGCCACCAGCTCGCCGCTTACCGCCACTGTGGAGGTGGGTTAGTGGCGGCGTTTTATTACTGATATTGATTAGTATGGCGATCGCCAAATCGTCAAAATCTCCAACTGCGGATGTCTCTAACAGTCCCACACCTAAAAGTTCACCTACGCCGTCGGCTAGCCCACCGTCAGCAAGTCCAACTTTAAGTCCAAATCCATTAGTTACGCCCACGCCGATCGCTACACCCACAACCATCGCTACACCCGCGCCGATCGCCGCACCCACAACCATCGCTACATCCGCGCCATTACCTTTATCAGTCGAAGATCTGCTAGCCCAAGCCCTTGTTCTTAATCGTAATAACAAACCTGAAGAAGCCTTGGCAAAAGTAGAGTCAGCATTAGCACTTGATCCCAATAATCCAGATGCTTGGGCGGGTAAGGCTTTGTTACTCAGAAGTCTTGGGCGCGAACGTGAGGCGATCGATGCTCTTGCAACTGCTCGCGAGCTTAGACCTGAAGGGCGATCGCTTCCACCCATAAATCGGGATTCGCCCTCAAAAAAAGGTGACAAGAAAGTCAAGAATTAGTAGCGTGGGGCTGCACCACTAATTCTTGATTGAGAAGGGAGTACGCGAAAAGGGGTATATGATTTGACAGACAAAACTTATCAAGAGCGATCATGAGCGATTTATCTATTTCCCAACGTACCGATGGTAGAACTTGGGATCAACTGCGTCCTGTTCAGTTGCAGAGAAACTTTACGAAAGCGCCTGCGGGTTCTGTATTAGCCAAATTTGGTGACACTCAATTGATCTGTACCGTGTCAATCGAAGAGGGCGTACCAAAATTCTTGACGGGTAGTAATCAAGGTTGGCTGACTGCCGAATATCGGATGATGCCTGCATCAACGATCCCGCGTCAACAGCGCGAATTTATGAAATTATCGGGTCGCACTCAAGAAATTCAAAGATTAATCGGGCGGAGTTTACGCGCCGCGATTGATATGACGGCGATCGCCAATTATACATTTACAGTCGATATTGATGTATTACAAGCCGATGGCGGTACGCGGACAGGCGGCATCACAGGCGGATTTGTGGCGCTGCAAGCTGCGTGCGATCGCCTACTTGCTGAAGGCAAAATTACTAAATCACCAATTCGTCATGCTGTCGCCGCAGTTTCGGTGGGGTTATTGGATGGCTTACCAATTTTGGATTTAAATTACCAAGAAGATGTGGCGGTGAGTGTGGATCTAAATGTGGTGATGGACAGCACGGGTAAATTGATCGAGGTGCAGGGTACTGGCGAATCTGATACATTTTCGCGATCGCAACTCAATCAAATGTTAGATGTCGCCGAAAAGGGCATCAGCGAACTATTGTTGGACTTTGGAAAAATTTGAAGTAAAAAATGGACGAAGAACCCGATTGTTAGAGCAATTTACGCTCCTTTTCCCAATTGCGATACATCCAAATTACGGTGTACCAATTCATATAAACCCGAAATATTTCCATTGCTAATTCTGATTTCCCGCGATCGCATAGCCATGTTAATAGAGGCTTGAGCGTGCGATCGTTGAGTGTGCCACCAAGGGTAAGAATCCCCCAGAGAGCTAAATGCAGCCAAGTTTTTTGGATCATTAACTTGACTTCCCATGTGGGATGTTTTTGATAGAAGATAATGCTCATACGACCGCGTTGTTCTTCTAGTTCCAGAAGACGAGGCATTTTGTCAATGGAAAATGGCGCATGATAGTGGAAAGCGATTGCCCCCGCGCAGGTTAAACGTTTCAATCCCAGTTTTTTAACTCGCATTCCCAACTCAAAATCTTCCCAACCATATTGGAAAAAGCCAGTATCAAATTTTCCTGCTTCGAGTAACCATTTGCGAGCGATCGCTAAGTTGCAAGTGTCAAATAGCGCGGCTGTAAAATATGGCACTGTGGAAACAGGCTCAGAGTCAGGAAATTCAAGATTGCTAGTGTCGATAATGCGACCATAGCTATAGAATTTTTCACCTTGGGCTAAAGTCTCAGTATGCGATTGAAGGTATTCAGGATTGACGGTGATATCGCTATCGACAAAGGCGATATATTTGCCAAGGGCGGAGTCAATGCCATAATTGCGAGCAGTGGCGGCGGCGGCATGATCTTGCGTCAACAGGCGTAAATGTGGATAGCGATCGCTATTAGCTCTTAAAAATTCCACAGTACCATCGGATGAGCCATCATCGATCACTAAAATTTCATAGGGTTGAGCTATGGTTTGTTTTTCGAGTGCTGCCAGACATTTTTGTAAAATTGGTAGACGGTTATAGGTTGGCACAACCACTGACCACAACATTTCTGACACAATATTTCTCCAAATATTTTTTCTAGGTTTTTTCTAGGGCGATCGCCCCAAAATTATACCGTAATAAGAAGGGGACGATTAGTGTCCTCTTTTTGCAGTTAGACTTGTGGGGAAACAAAAGCAAAGCACAGAGCAGACTTTATTTTTTCTATCCTTTTTAAGCAGTGTCTAAGTAGAAGTTCCATAAATCAGCAGCATTCAATAGACCCAATCGTGAGCGTAGAAAAGGTCAAAAACAATTTATCTGCGCTGAGTGTTGTTTTCCTACCACTGCCTTTTAGTTCCCGACAGGGCTACTATTGATGTACGCGATCGCCCCTAATCTCAGTTTTCAAAAACATAGCAACTGTTCGCATTCTCCATCGTGCATTCCAGCAAACTATTGGTGAAGAAACAGAAGTAACTTAAACGATCGCCGATATGCCAAAATTAAAACATCAGAAAATATTAATTTAGATTAATTTAGCCATGCAGCAACTACTTTACATCGAAATCCCCACACCTCAAATTGAAGCTGTCAAAACATGGCTTCAGTCTGAGTACCGATCGCCCTTTGGCAAAAAGTCTGTGACTAAGCATGGCTTTATTCTCGATCGCCAAAATCGTTCAGGAGCGATCGCCCAATTATCAATATTTATCTGGACATTGCAACGTACTACTTATTTAAAAGTATTTCGATGGTCAGATGAATTAATGGATAGCGAGCAAGAATTTCTTGATCACCTGACTAAATCGGCGCGGCAAGTTTTCCCCTATGAATTTAAACAACCACCCGCGATCGCCCCGCATCAATCTATATTTGAGGCGCTGGCCGCAGCATATCCACTCACAGTCAAATTTTTCCAGCGTATCCCTAATGGTGAATATGACCTCAATCGCGTCTATTGGTGGGAAAAGCGTTGGCGTGAAAGCGTCAAAAATCCTGATACGCCCAAACAGGTAATCTTTGAGGAATTAAAATCAAATCATACGAAACAAGATTTAGAATATGACATTGTTTATCTTGGCGGCGCATTGGGGGCAATCCATGCGGCGATGATGGCAAAACTGGGCTATCGAGTTTGCTTAGTGGAACGGATTCCCTTTGGACGGATGAATCGGGAATGGAACATTTCTCGTGCAGAATTTCAGAATCTAATTGACTTCGGACTATTCACCAAGGCCGAATTTGAAACCATGATCACGGCGGAATATGTCGATGGATTTAATAAGTTTTTTGATAGCAATAATCCGCCTCACCTTAAATCCAAAGTCTTACATACGCCCACAGTCCTAAATATCGCGATCGATACTAATCGACTCTTAGAAATTTGCAGTAAGAAGTTACATGAATATGGTGCGGTGATTTGCGATCGCACTGAGTTTGAGAAAGTCACAATTGGCGAACAGAGTGCCGTAGTATTTGCCAAAAATCTAGAAACAGGCGCACCCGTTACCATTACCACAAAATTAGTAATTGACGCAATGGGTTCCGCTTCAGCGATCGCCCAACAAATCAATGCGGGACAGGCTTTTGATAGCGTCTGTCCGACGGTGGGCGCGGTGTTAGAAGGAATCGACGAAGCTGTATGGGACTCGAAGTATGGCGATGTGCTATTCAGTCATGGCGATATTTCACGCGGAAGACAATTGATTTGGGAACTCTTTCCCGCAGAAGAGAAGGAACTCACGGTTTATCTATTCCATTATCATCAAGTTCATCCAGAAAATGCGGGATCATTACTGGAAATGTATGAAGACTTTTTTGCGATTCTGCCCGAATATCGTCGTTGTGATATGGACAAACTAGTTTGGAAAAAGGCAACATTTGGATATATCACAGGACATTACAGCCTCAATGAGGACTCCAAAAAATGCGCCTTTGACCGAATTTTGGCGATCGGAGACGCGGCTGCTTTGCAGTCACCGCTTGTATTTACGGGCTTTGGTTCCCTAGTTCGCAACTTGCCCCGCCTAGCGACTTTACTCGATACGGCGCTGAAGCATAATTTGCTCAAAGCCGATGACCTCAATCAGATCAACGCCTATCAGAGCAATATCGCGGTCACATGGTTATTCTCCAAAGGCATGATGGTTCCCACAGGAAAATATTTGCCGCCTGAACGCGTCAACTCGATGCTAAATACCTTCTTTGGACTGCTCGCCGATGAACCTGAAGCAGTGAGCGATCGCTTTATCAAAGATCGACTAAGTTGGTTAATGTTCAATCGTCTCGCTCTGATCGCTGCTTTCAAAAATCCCAAACTAGTTCTCTGGATTTGGGAAATGGCAGGTACAAAAGATTTGCTGAAATGGCTATCTAGTTACGGAGCATTTACCCGCAGTTCTTTAACCAATGCGATCGTGGGCGGCTGGTTGCCCCAACTCATGCGTAGCTGTCAAAGTTGGCTAGAACCGTCTAACCCTCGCCTATGGTTACGTCTATTGAGTTGGAGCTACGCCATTAATTATTCTGCTGGCAAATTTAAACAATAGAACCTTAAAAACTTAATGTGGGGCTATGCCGCGCACCAACTTTTTAAGGTTTTAGCGCAAAGCGCTGCAAGTTTTATCGGGATAAAGCATTAAAAAACTGTTGCAAACGCCCCAAAAATGAACCAGATTGTTTCCCTGTTTTGACCTGAAACAAGCGATCGATGTCATCACTAGATGGACGTTGCGCCACCTCAGCCATCGGTTGCATTCCCTCATCAGTTTGTTGCCAAACTTGCCATGTTTGGGGATAGCATCGCCATAATGCACCAAGCTCTAAGGGCTTGATGTAATAGGCGGTCTCGAAAGTACTCAAAAAGCGATCGCGCATTTGTCTCGCGGCAAGCCCTAAGCCCACCTCACTATTTTCAAGGCGAGGATTGAGCATCACAAAAGGGCGATCGCCCGCTAGTTGGACAAGTTTTTCCACCATCTCCACCTCGACCGAAGTTGGCTCGATCAACAAAAAAGCCTTGTCTTCTTCACGAATGGCTCTGCGCCCTTCATTAACACCGCGCACCGATACATCCAGATCAGCCCAGTCGCGTTTGGCTAGCGCCGCCGCTCCTGCATCTGAAAAAATTGCTTGCCATTCCTTGCCATAGATCTGATTAAAGCTTTTGGCAAATTCATAGGCGATCGGGCTTGCCTTGAGTTCAGGAAATCGCAAGTCGGCAATTATCCGAGTCCCCCCATCGGCGATCGCCTGATGTGTCGCCGCGATCGCCTGTTCTGTGGCATCTTCTAAATTATCAGGAAGTAAAATTGGCTCGGTTAATTGAGTCATAAATGTAGATTGTTTTAGATTATTTTTAAAATGAAATATTTGGCTAGATCGATCCTACTCTTTTCGTTGACCAAAAAAAATGGCACGAGGCAAGCCTCGCACCATTATTTTTATAACAGGCAAGGGGCTTAAGCCCCTTGTTAAGCAAAAGACGAAATTTAAGCGGCGATCGCAAACACCTCTTGATAATCTCTAGTTGATGTTTGGGGGCTTGTAAAATTTTGTTTCACATTTATGTCTGTTATGTCTGTGGCGATCGCCAGTTGATAGCAAGGGATCGTATCGCCATAGATTGAGCCAGACATCACACCTTCACAGACTTCTAGTAATGCGTCTACATGTGCTGAAAACTGAACGCATTGATTGGGCAGAACTACTCTCTCAAAAAAGGCGATATTAGTTTTAGATATGCGAATAATTTGAATTATTTCGCTCTCATTACGATAAATACAAGTTAGTTGATTAAGCTGATTTTCTAAACTTTCTGAATTAATCTTGCGTGATGGGATATTAAACATGTCTTTAATTTCTGATTTGTAACCTTAATGTTATGGGATAGTCTCATGACTATCAGTGATTTAGCGCACATATTCCAAGTTTCTTAAGCTTTGGGATCAATACCAAAAGCAGCAAGAGCGATTTGTCCTGCTGCTGATTTTGGCGGCTTATTTATGATTTATTTTGGCGATCGCTTGACCATATATTTAGTGAGATCAGCAAAAGTATCACGCCGCAAATATGGATAATCTCCGACCCAAAAATTGTATTGTGGGATATAAGCATCAGAGGTTTGACGACTGACTCGACCAAAGCGGCGATCGTTAGAAAATAACAACATGTATACCGTCTGCTCAGGTTTGATGCGCTTGAGTTCGCGTTTCATCGGCAAGCGTAAAGTTGTGACAAACTCAGTCTCATCACCAAGCTCAATATTCAAAAAACTTTCAGCATCGTAACTAACATCCATCCGCCCCCGTGAATTAACCTTCTCAGCACGCGCCAACACTTCCTGAGACACATAAACCTCCAGCACCTCCGCTTGCCAAAATCCACAATAGGCAAAGCGCCGCAACTTAGCATTACGAATACTGGCTAGCGCCACTGGCTCTAGCATCCAATACAACCCGCCCAAAGCCGCACACACAAACATGATGAGTGCGGCAAAACTACTAGGATTATTTTCGTGAACGCGATTGTAAAGGATCGTAAAAACAATCACACTGGCGATCGAAATGGCAACGCGCCGAAATACACTCTGACCATCGCCCCAATAGTATTGATACTGCTCCGATGTGGGAACAGCAGGGATTAGCTCATCAAAATTTTTGCGCTTAAGTGGAGTAATCATAAAATAGTGTCTATACGCGGAAAATTTAGATCATAAGCGAAAGCCCCGCCCCCTATCCGTTTACAGGATAAGTGACTATTGAATCTTGACAACTGAAAAAATAGCCTGAAAATACAGCCTGAAAACATGGCATTTTACAGCGAAGTGTAACATTAACTTGTAACTGTTTCCTAGTGGTACTGCATACGCAACGAATTGAGCTACGCACCAAGACGATGGGCGGCTTCTTTGTTGGTAGATGTTGAGATTGAAACATTACCTAAATCTCAACAGTCAGGACGCGCTGAAATTAGGCATAATGGGGTTAGCCGATAATTTCATTAGACACAAAGTTTCATGATCGTCAATAAGCTAGAACCCAAGCAAGCATTAAGAAAAGAATATTTGAAGGTTAAGCCCGATCGCGAAAGTATTGCGGCGTTTAAGGTTCATTTGGCGCGGCTGCTTGATTTGTGTGATAGCCAAAAGGATGAAGAGTTTAATAAAAATTTACTGAGTGATTTTTTAAAAAAGAGCTTTTATGGCGATCGCTATTTCATCAATACGAAGGAAAATAGCGACCTGGCGATCGCTTGTGGTCATCCTTCGATGCTGCTATGAAAGGCGATGATGATCGTGAATTTATTTGAGGCTATACTTCATGCTCGGAGGGAAAAGCAGTTCAAGTTTATCAGGTCTAATTTTAAATAAAGGTCCTTTCTCACTTACATACTCTTTATTCGTTTTCCCCTTGATTGTTTTCTTAATAAGATGATCAAGAGTAATTACTCCCTGTTCTAGCAATAAATCAAACTGAGATACAATAGGACTGCGTGTATGTTCTATTTTTGTAAAACAGAAATACTCAACTTCATTAATAGTAACGGAATCAGCGGCAATCCAAAAGGTCTCCTTATGCTTCTTTTTGAGTTCAGCATGAAGTGTCGCTAATTGCCAAATGGCAAAATCACCAATTTTTAATTCTTGACTAGTTTCAATAAGTTGATCCAACTTTGCATCAATTCTTAAAAATAGCCCTTGGGAATTAGGCTTCAAAGTACTGACTGTACAGTAAAGCTTGAAATCATCTCCGCGTATATACCCAAACTGATTAAGAATTTCTGCTGAACTTTTGAATTTACTAAGATTCCAATCTGGAACTTTTGCAAACAATGTTTTACGGTTTCCTCGTTTGTCGCGAAATGACTTCAACTCAATACCTTTATAATCTGGTTCTTGGCGAGAGTTCATCGCAATACCTAACAAAGTTTCCAATGTCCGCCCAATTGCTGTATCACCTGTTCCAATAGCCTGAATTTGTCCGCGTGCAGCAATTGTTCTAATTTTAAAAAGTAACTCTTGAGCAATTTTGTTTGCACTTTGACTAATACTACGGATCAGATCTGCAACTGGAGTAACAATTATTCCATTCAGAATTTGCTCAATATCAAGTTTTGTAAGATTAAGAACATATAGTTCCATCTCAAACACAAAAATACCAAGTATATCGTTGGTATCAGCATATTTCTTTAAGCCAGTGAACCAGATACGTGGATCGCCATTTTTGGTGATAGGACGATACAAAGAAGCCTGACTGGAAATAAATCTATTTTCTGATGCAATATGGGAGCGTATAATTTGTTTGTGTTCTGCTCCTTGTCCCTGCGTACCATAATCATGAATACCACGCTCATATAGAAAAAGCCTGAATGGAGCCGTTGCATCCATAATAGATTTTTGTAATCCCGTAGCTGTAGGCATCAAGAAACACATCTCAATGTTTTCACGAGTTAAGATTTTGATGTTTTTTTCTTCTAAAAGATTAAATGGTCTCATCAAGTTAACTAGCCTGTTTCTCTAGATTTTGTGACACCTGACAAGGTTTCATAGTGAATTTGAGCGCTTTTTTAAGAAGTTCAAATATTTTTTTTCCGACTGCTTCAGCCATTAATGGTGGTACTGCGTTTCCCACTTGCGTATATTGAGGAATTTCAAATCTCCGACGTAGGCTACCAGTTGTTTCTTTTGCTCTAAAAATAAAACTATCAGGAAATGACTGTAGCCTCGCCATTTCTCGTACAGACATGGTTCGAGCTTCGTTAGGATGAACAAAATCATCTGGAAGAGATAGAACAGTTGGTGAAGGAGAATCCCATTTTAATGGACGCTGACTATGCTTTTTCGTCGAAAGACTCATCACCCGTTCAAATAATTCCTCTATATCTTTTCCCAAAATTTTTCCGTCAGGGGCTTTTGCTGGCAATTTTATCTTAATTATTTCACCTTGAATTAGTTGTTTTCTCTCAAGAGCAGATAAAGAGGAGTTTGCTGCTACATTAAAGATTTTTACTGGCACACCATATTTTTGAAATATCTGGTACAACCTAAATCTATCAGCTATATTTTCTGAATGGTTACGCAAACCACTATTTTCTAGTGTGTTTAGTTGTGTAGATTTAACGATTTGCGGTGACATCCAACTCAAATCCTCACGCATTAGCCTTGCATAGGAAGCACTGGGAGAATTGTAACGATTATCTTTAGCTGACAAAGCATATTTACTACCTTTTAAATCCCACAATGCATCACGAACAGTAAGTGGTTTTTCGTAAGTAGTAACTGGAGCTAAAGTTGGTCGTTTATATCCAATCACTGGTGGCTCAATATCAAAAGCCGATTTCCAAAATCCCTCCCATATTTCAAGGTTAAGTTTGTCTGCAATATCAGAACGAATACCCAAAATCATGACACGAGGTCTATACTGCGGAACACCAAAATGCATAGCATTTACTTCAACAAGTTGAGTCACGTAACCTGGCCATAATTCATGTAAAGCCGAATTAATCTCGTCAATCGGGGCTTTTTCACCGTGCTTATTAAAATTCTGCTTTATACCCAAGACATTTTCAATTAATACAGCCTTAGGGTGGAGCCTCTCAACCATTTCTAAAAATTGCCACGGCAACTGATTGCGTACATCTTTAGGATTTCTTTTTCCTGCCATTGAGAAACCTTGACATGGCGGTCCACCTGCGATTAGGTCAACACCTTCGCTTTCAAGGTTCTCCATTATATTTATATTCTCAAGAACCGCGCTAACTTCATTAACAATTAACTTGCGACGAAATTGCTCTTCAATAGTTAGGTTATTGTATGTAATCCACTCATCTTGAGACTTTATTCGACTTATGAAATTATGATAAAATGTTTCAGCAGCCATCGGCGACTTTTCAACTGCCAACAACAGTTTAAAACCTGCTTTTTCAAGCCCTAATGAGAGACCGCCACATCCAGCGAATAAATCTATATATTTCATTTCCTAATACTACATCAAACCTACAATTTAGTATAAACAGAGAAAATATCCTTTACAACTTTTGCATGATCGCTGTTTGATTTGGGTAACAGGTGATCGGGTTTTGTGGATGGTGAGGGTGATCGCTGTTTGATGTTGAGATTTAGGCGATCGGGTGAGTGGCGATCGCCATGCTGATACGAGAGAATTAGAAAAGGCGATCGACGATTTAGTTTATCAACTTTATGGGTTGACAGGAGAAGAGATTAAAATAGTAGAAGGAGAGAGGTGACAAGGAAAAAGATAAGGTATAGATTATTTAAAATCACAGAAGACAAATTATTATGGTGAACCAAATGATTCAACTACCAATAACCCTAGAGCAACTGATTACGACTGTAAAACAACTACAGCCTAGCGATCGCGCCCAAGTAGCCAAAGCATTAATTTACATGGAATTAAAATCAGATCTGACCAATTTACTTGAAGAACTGTATAGCCAACCCCCTATAGATGAAATTACAGATGCCGAAATCATGAACGAAATTAAAGCTGTACGCCAGCAATCAAGAAACTAGACATGAAATTGAGAGTAGTTATAGATACAAACATTTGGATTCGCATCCTATTAAAAGGGCGCGTTACGCTTCCAATCTTAGAAGCATTTAATCAAGATAAATTCCAATTAGTCATGAGCCAAAATCTTTTGGATGAACTGAATGAAGTATGGAATCGACCTCGATTAAGTAAATATATCGACCGAAATCAAGCCATGCGCCTAGAGCAACAGTTAAAAAATCGAGCAATCTGGATTGAACCAAAAACAATCCCCCCTTATTGCCGAGATCCCAAAGATTTACCCGTATTAGCTACCGCCATTGACGGCAAAGCAAAAATCATCGTATCTGGAGATGACGACTTACGAGCCGATGAAGCCTTGAGAGAGTCAATGGCACTATATTCCATCGAATTATTAGGAGTTAATTCTTTTCTAAAATATCTAGAGAAATCTGAAGAATAAGTCTCACCTGTTGAAAAAGGCGATCGCCATGCTGATACGAGCGAATTAGAAAAGGCGATCGATCGATTAGTTTACAAACTCTATCAACTCACCTATGACGAAGTAAAAATCATTGATCCAGAATTTGAATTAACAGAACAAGAATATACAGCAATTAAAATGGAGTAGAAATTATGACACAACAACTATCACCAATCTTACAAAACTTACGACATCAGATGGAAATACTCTATCAAGATAGATTAGATAGTCTAATCTTGTTTGGTTCTCAAGCTAGAGGAGATGCAAATGTAGATTCAGACATCGATATTTTAATCGTGTTAAAAGATGAAATTGACTCATGGACAGAAATAAAAAGAACAGGAGGTATTATTTCGCAAATATGTCTAGACAACAGCATTCTAGTAAGTAGCTTATTTGTATCTGTAAAACAGTTTATAACCCAAGATACAGCCCTATTCCGCAATATCAAAAAAGAGGGAAAATATATATGACAGATGAACAAGAACAGCTAATTGCAAAAGCCAGTAACAGTATAAAAGCTGCCCAAATATTATTCAATGAAGAAATTTATGACGTTTCGACATCTAGAGCTTACTATGCCATGTTCTATCTTGCCGAAGCATTTTTAATTAGTGAAGGATTATCATTCTCTAAACATTCAGCAGTCATCAGTAAATTTGGACAAACATTTGCCAAGACAAATCGCTTACCATCAGAATATCATCGATATCTAATCGAAGCAGAACAGGCTCGCATTAGATCTGACTATGACTCAGCCTTTAACCCAACTGAAGTTGAAGCAAAAGAGAATATAGAAAGAGCAATTATGTTTTTAGAATTAGCAAATCAACGTTTAACATAAAAAGAGGTTAAAATATTAAAATAGAGTGGAAGTCTTGATATGAGTTAAACAAAATCAACTTACAGTAAATTAAAATTCTCGCTGCTAAAACAGGCGATCGCCATGCTGATACGAGCGAATTAGAAAAGGAATGCGATCGCTTAGTTTACAAACTCTATCAACTCACCTATGACGAAGTAAAAATCATCAACCCAGAATTTGAACTAACAGAACAAGAATATACAGCAATTACAATAGAGTAAGAGGTAAAAAACAATGAGAGCAATAGCAGGGCTAAATCGCATTACCTTTGACCCAAAAATTATGGCAGGTCAAGCTTGCATTCGCGGAATGCGGATACCCGTATCAGTAGTCATCAACCTTATCGCCAACGGCTTATCAACAGCCCAAATCATCGAAGACTATCCCTATCTCGAACCAGAAGACATCCAGCAAGCGCTTAGATATGCCGCTTGGCTGACCCAAGAGCGAGTCATCTTTTGGTAAACCGCCCAAGCAGTATGAAATTCTTAGGTGATATGGGTATCTCTCCCCGCACAATTGCACTTTTGAGAGAACAAGGTTATGACGCAATCCACCTGATTGAAGAGAATCTAGAAAAAATGACAGATCCCGACATTTTAGACAAAGCTCGCCAAGAAGAACGAATATTACTTACTGTAGATTTAGACTTTGCCCAACTATTAGCTATTAGTGGCGAAAGCCTACCCAGTGTTATTTTATTTCGTTTAGGAAATGTAAGCCGAGAAGTAGTTAACCGTCATTTGTTAGCAATCTTAAATGACTATGCTACAGAACTTACAAACGGCGTGATTATCTCTGTAAGTGATGCTTCAATTCGATTGAGGTACTTACCGATTTAATTATGAACGTCAAAAAAGGCGATCGCCATGCTGATACGAGTGAATTAGAAAAGGCGATCGATCATTTAGTTTACAAACTCTATCAACTCACCTATGACGAAATAAAAATTATTGACCCAGAATTTGAATTAACAGAACAAGAATACACAGCAATTAAAATAGAATAGGAGGTAAAAACAATGACACTCGCCGAAATACTACCCGCCGCCCGAAAACTCACTGTAACAGAAAAAGTTAAACTAATTCGGATTCTTGCAGAAGACCTAGATACACTTGAAGACATCCAGCCATCAGAAACCTTAAAAGATCAAAACTTATCCAAAGCAGTTACAACAAAGAGTAAAAAACAACGCCCATTTGGTTTATGTGTTGGAGAATTTGTCGTTCCTGAAGACTTTGATGCACCACTACCAGAAGGAATTTTAAATGCCTTTGAAGGAAAATGAAAATTTTATTAGACACACATATTTTTCTGTGGTTTATTAGTCGCGATCAACGATTACCAGCAGATGTGCAAGAAATTATTCAAGATCTAGATAATGAAATTTATCTGAGCGTTGTTTCGACTTGGGAAGCCATTGTCAAATATCAATTAGGCAAATTACCATTACCAGAATCCCCTGAAATATATTTTCCTAAACACTGCGATCGCCATCAAATTCTTAATCTTGACCTCGATCAAGCCAGTGTAACTCAACTAGCCAAACTTCCACCTTTACATCGTGATCCCTTTGACAGAATGCTGATTTGTCAAGCCATACAAAATGACATGGCGATCGCCACGGTAGACGAAGCAGTTCGAGCTTATCCAGTCAATTTGCTTAAACCATGACAAACTACTAAAAAAGGCGATCGCCATGCTGATACGAACGAATCAGAAAAGGCGATCGACGATTTGGTTACAAACTCTATCAACTCACCTATGACGAAGTAAAAGCGATCGATCCAGAATTTCAACTCACGGAACTAGAATACATAGCAATTAAAATAGAGTAAAACTCTTGATATGAGCTTAAAAAATTACCAAAAAGAGGAAAACACAATGTCACAAATCAACACCCAAATCGATCCAGTAACCACCGACAAACTCACATACATCCAACAACAAACCAACCAGACACTAGCAGACGTTTTGCGGGATGCCATAGACTCCTATTACCAAAAACTCAAACAGCAACACAAAAAAACATCCTTTGAAATCCTTGAAGAATCAGGCTTTATCGGATGTTGCTCCGTTGAAAGTGACTTATCCACGAACTACAAACAAGTCCTAGCGATCGAACTTGAGGCTAAATATGATCATCGCTGATACAGGATTTTGGTTAGCCCTAGCCGATCAACAAGACACCCATCACCAAGCCGCAAAACAAAAATTAAGAGAAATTGATGAAAGACTAATCACAACATGGTGTGTAGTCACCGAAACTTGCTATCTATTACTAAAAAGAAAAGGAGTCCTCGCCCAATCTAAATTTATGGAATCATTAGCAAATGGAGCCTTCGAGACATTTAACCTGCAACCCGATCATGCCCAAAAAATCGCCCAACTCATGCAAAAATATGGCAATCTCCCAATGGACTTAGCCGATGCATCGCTGGTTATTCTTGCAGAAGAACTAGGTCACGGTCGGATCTTGTCAGTTGATTATCGCGATTTTAATACCTATCGCTGGAAAAGCACCCAACCATTTCAAAACCTTTTACAGTAAATGAAAATTCTCATCGCTAAAAAAGGCGATCGCCATGCTGATACGAGCGAGCTAGAAAAGGCGATCGACGATTTGGTTTATCAACTTTATGGGTTGACAGAAAAAGAGATTAAAATAGTAGAAGGAGAGAGGTGACAAGGGAAAAGATAAGGTATAGATTTTTGTAAAAATATTTAGCTTTTATAAGGAGATAGATTATGAAAAAAAGCATTCTAACTGATGTAATTACCATTGACAACGAAATCCAACATGGTAAACCCGTACTAAAAGGAACTCGTCTTCCGATCGCCGTGATTATTGGCTCCCTCGCAGGTGGCATGACCTATGACGAAGTAATCCAAGAATACGCAGTTACCCGCGAACAGATTCTTGCCTCACTTGCTTACTTCTCCGAGCTTCTAAACTATGAAACAGTTTATGCAATGGAGAAAGTAAGTTGAAATTACGCTTTCTAGTTGACGAAGACTGCCCACTAAGTTTAGAAATTGGCTCAATAGGTGTTTCGGGGAGGTAAAGAAAGGAGAGATTCTAACAAAGCACTCAGCAAAGCTTTCCCCCTCCTCTTGGCATTATGAACAAACTCAAAGAAGCCCAAGTACAAAGGTAACTTTTCTTGAGATATACCAC
>JANODY010000076.1:0-3022 GCA_031412945.1 Cyanobacteria bacterium SOY_65_metabat_81 | reverse complement strand
TTTTTTTTATTTTTTTTTATTATTTTTTATACCTGCTTTTTTTTTATAATATAAATTTTTTTAAACTTTGTTGGTTATTAAACACCCTTGGTTTTGTTGTGCCCCCCACCCCCCCCCACTACCAATCCTTGGGTGATAAGGGAATAAAGCGATCGCCTTATTCCCTTTTCTATCTAAGCGGCGACCAATTCGCAAACTATAGTCTTTTGCTGTGTGGTCAGTGAAGCTGTGTATTCACCCACCAATACTTTGGCAGAGTCTTTGGCAATGAGTCCCAGCAGGTATGGCTTTTTCCTGCTTTTACGAATAACTTCTATTTGATATCTACCATCTTCTTGTCGTTGAGATACAACAACAGAAATACAGGCGTGTTCTCCATTTCCCGTCCATTTAGTTGAGGCGAGTTCTCCATATTGTGCACCCACTACTTGCAAGCGCATCAGTTGGTTGTCATGGAGGCGATCGCATAGTTCAGGTAAGAACATATTGAAGACAACACTTGCCGTGCCATGATCGCCGTTGTGACTAGCTTGCCACATGGCGGCGGCACAGGTTTGAGCCGTCTGCTCACTTTTCTCCCGTAATTTCTCACCTAGTCCTTTTGCCCATTGCACTGCTGCTCTGAGGATTTTCTTGCGAGATTCCCGATCGCTTGATAGTTTCATGGCTTCCCTAATCTTGCTGGCATATTCATCACGACGGGCGATCGCTCTTTTGTAGAGAATCTCACTCGGTTTGATGAATAGTTCGCGGAATTCGAGTAGGGTACGTTCGTGCAAATCTACGGGTTGCCAGATCGCATTCACGGATTGAATCAGGAAGGAAATCGGATCGTTGTATTCTCCATTGGCTACCAAAGTCCGAGCGGGCATCTTGCATCTCTGTTTAGAGTCGTAGTAGCTGCCATATACGCCTTGCTTCTTGCGGTCAATTAGCCAATCCAGTTTCGGTAAGCTTTTGCCGACTTCATCTAGAAAGGCTTGGTCATGGCTGAGGTCAGATTTGAGCCGATCTACGGCGACTTACACTTCTTGGGCTAAGCCTGCAATGTATTGATGATTCCCTGTTGCCCATGCGGTGGCTAGGTAATAGGTGATTAGTCCAATTTGGTTTTCGGTCGATCTCAGGGCAACTTCGGCTAGGGTTCCTTGCACTGCTACTTTGTCGGGTTTATAGGTGGTGGGCTTGATGTGGTATTGACGGATTTCTTTGGCGATTTCAGGTAGTTTCTTGACTGATTTCACACAGAAGGTATCACCATCAAAGTCCATCCCACAGTAGTCACGCGCTTCGTCTGGGTTGACATACATGGTTCCCTGTTGGTTGAGTCCTTTGATGTGTTTGTTTGTCCAGATTTGCAAGTCGTTGCGATCGCGAATGGGATAGAGGAATCCGACATATTCGCCTTGTGGCATTTCAGGGATGCACATTTCCAGTTTTCCTAGTTCGGGACAGGGTTGAGCCATGAAGCTAGAGAAGTTGATGCCGCCACTGGTAGCGAGGGTTAACCAACGTCTTCTTACTAGGTCTTCAATCTTTCTCACTACATAGGGATGTTCTAGCAGTTGTCCGTAGATGTCATGTTTGAGGATTTCCGATAGGATTTTGCCGTCGGCTTCTTCTTCGCGTTCTTCTTCAGGTTCATCTACTTTCACCCATTGTTCGGTTTGCAATAGTTTGCCCAGTTGTTTGACATCGGATTGGGCGGCGACTAATGTTTCGGCTTTGAGTTGGGTAATTGGTAAGACATCATGGGCGATCGTCTGTTGGTTGAACCATTGCCAAACTGTATAGGAGGTCTTGACGCTGCGCTTTTGGGCGAAGTTAACGATCTCCAATGTTATTATGAGTTGCAATCTAGTTAAATAAATAGAATGCTATGGCAGATCCTTTAACGGGTGGTGTATTGGTGGGTTTGGCAGTTCAAAAGTTTGTTGAGTCTGGTGCTGGTGAGCTAGCTAAGAAATTTACGACTGAGGCGATCGCTAAAATTCCTGAGCTGTGGCAGCAAATTAAGAACAAGTTGCAGGGAAGATCGGCGAAGGTCGATGAGGCTTTGGTGAAGTTAGAATCGGGCGATCGCTCTGCCATTGATACCGTGACTAAAAATTTAGATGTGGTGTTGGATGAAGATGAAACCTTTGCTGCACTATTGCAAAAATTAGCACAGGAAATCAATGCAGGACAAATTTTGCAAGTGGGTTTAGATGGAATAACGGCGAATCGGGTCGCGGCGGATATTGTGCAGAATGCTAAAGGCGATCGCGTTGAGCAGATTGGTGCAAGAAATGTGAATGCGGCTGGTGATGCTGTTTTTAAAGTTAAGCAAACCATAGATTAGGCTACGAAGCTAGAGGTTAAGAGTATGGAAGAGTTATTGGAACTGAAGGGATTTTTGCTAAGTGGCAATATTTCCGATGCGTTGCTGTTGGTTGAGGAGATGACAGAAATGAGCAAGGACGACAAAATCAATAAGATTTCTAGCTACGCGAAGATTGTCATCTTGCATTTGATTAAACGGGCTGCGGAAAAACGCACAACTAGGTCTTGGGATCTGTCAATCAAACATGCGGTTAACGAAATTCAGAAAACAAATCGGCGGCGTAAGGCTGGCGGTAAATATATTGCTGATTCTGAATTGTTCGAGACATTTAATGAGGCATATCCTTTTGCTTTAGATTTGGCTGCTGCTGAGGCGTTTGGTGGACATTATGAATCGACTGAGTTGGGTGCGATGGTCGATCGCGATCTCGTAATTCAAGAGGCGATCGCTTTAGTCTCTGGAGGTGATGTGTGAGCGAAGAACAGCAATTTAATCAAACTGGAATTGAAAATTCAACTTTTGGCGATCGCGCTGAGATTTCCATTGAGCAAAAAATAATGGCTCAATAGGTGTTTCGGGGAGGTAAAGAAAGGAGAGATTCTAACAAAGCACTCAGCAAAGCTTTCCCCCTCCTCTTGGCATTATGAACAAACTCAAAGAAGCCCAAGTACAAAGGTAACTTTTCTTGAGATATACCAC
>JANODY010000075.1:0-4232 GCA_031412945.1 Cyanobacteria bacterium SOY_65_metabat_81 | reverse complement strand
CTTCGCGCCGCAACGTCTAGTTTTTCACTGGGAAGGGAGTAACTACTTAATATTTTTGTTAAATTTTCAATGTGTTTGTAAATAGGCTAACCAAAAGATAAATGAAATGGGTTGACCGCCTAGCCAATATCGTTAAAGACGCACTCTGGCAGGCAAATTGTCCATTATGCAAGCGTCCTAACGATCGCATTTTATGTAAAGATTGCGATCGCCAAATTGTGGCTTGTCAAGCTCCAGAATTTTTGCAACTAGATCACCCCATTTCCACCGAAATTCCGCTTTATAGCTGGGGCGTTTATGATGGTGCGCTCAAACGGGCGATCGCCGCTTGCAAATATGATAACCATCCCGAAATCATGGAAGCGATCGGCGCAATGATTGGTGACACATGGACGCGTTTACCAGACGCTAAAGGGCTTACGCGGAATCATCGAAAAATATCGATCATCCCCATTCCGCTTCATGCCAACAAATTAAAAGCTAGGGGATTTAACCAAGCTGAAGTTCTAGCCCGTCGTTTTGGTGAATCAGCAAACTTGCCATGCACGCCCCAATTATTGCAACGGGTCAAAGAGACTAAGGCGCAAATGCAAACCAAAAGTGCTAAGGAGCGTGAAGAAAATCTAGCTAAAGCTTTTATAGTTCCATCGGATAGATATATTGATCAAAATATCAGTCGAAATGTGCTTTTATTTGATGATATTTTTACCACTGGCGCAACTATCCGCGAGGCGATCGCCACTCTTGCCGACAGTAAGATCATGGTGCGAGGCGTGATCGTCTTAGCCCGTCCCAGATTTACAGGTCAGAAATTTACAGGTCAGAAATTTGCAAACCCAAAAAGATGATGCGCTTAAAGCATTATCTTTTCTACACATGATGCTCTAGTTCAGATTTCATCCGCTCAAGGGTCATGTTCATTTGGTCAAACATTTGCTGCGGTGTGATCCCAAAATTCCCTAACTGATTTTCTAACTGCTTGAGAGTCATTTGCGCCATAAAATCATCGGATAGCTCAAAGCGCTTCATGAAAATTTTATAGCGATCCATCATTTCTTCCATCTTTTCGATGAAAAGGATTTTACCCTCGCGATCGAACTTACCATAACTACCGCCAAGCTGAGTTAAGGATTGATAATCTTGAAATAGATTACGGGCTTCATGTTGAACAATTTCAGATTCAAAAAATGCCATGATTTATGCTCTGGTTAAGTTACCTCTATCTTAATTTTACAAGCTAGATCATCCTTGTAGAAATTTACCGAAGTGGGGATATCACTAACCGTTGGTTAGAAATTGCCGCGCAGCTATAGTCAAGCAAATGAACAAAAAAGGTACGACGGTTAATTCTTTATTAGCTTTGATTAAGTCCCAAATAAACTATACCTATAGCAATCCGAAATCATTTGTGGCTTCGGCTTCGCTCAGCCAGCGTGGACTGATGGCTGAGCGAAGCCGAAGCCCGTCTCAACTCATTTCGGATTGCTATAGTACCTAACTTTTCTTCTGACAACTTTTCTTGTGACAGCTTTTCACTTACGATGAATTGAGATATTTCTCGGACACAACGCATGACTTCAGATGTCAAAACTTTAGCCGCGATCGATGTTGGGACAAATTCCATCCATATGGTCATCGTCCAGATTCAAACTTCAATTCCGAGTTTTACGGTGATCGAGTCGGAAAAAGCCACTGTGAGGCTTGGTGAGCGTTGCGCTCAAACGGGAAACTTGACTGAAGAGGCGATGAAGCGATCGCTTGAAGCTTTAAAACGATGTCAAGAAATTTGTCATACCCAAAAAGTGGAAGAAATCATTGCTGTGGCAACCAGTGCCACGCGTGAGGCTCCTAATGGGCATGAGTTTATTCGCCGCATTTATGAAGAATTAGGTTTGCATGTAGAAGTTATTTCGGGGCAGGAGGAAGCGCGGCGGATTTATTTAGGTGTAATTTCAGCAATGGAACTCAAAGATGAGTTACATCTGTTGATTGACATCGGCGGCGGCTCGACGGAGATGATTTTGGGTGATGGGCGCGATCCGACTTATCTCAGCAGCACTAAGATTGGCGCAGTCAGATTAACCGATTTATTTATCACCACCGATCCGATTTCCCAGACAGAATACGATCGCTTGTTGGGTTATATTCTTGGCTCGATTGAACGTCCGACTGAAGATTTGAAATCAATTCTTAAACATGATCTTAAAGGTGATCTTAAAGGTGACAACAGCCAATCATTAAAATCATTAAAGGCGATCGGGACATCAGGCACGATTGAGACCTTGGCTATTTTACATTCCAAAGAGAAGACAGGGCTAGTTCCCAATCCTTTGCAAGGATATGAAATCAGTTTTGCTGATCTCGAAAATATTGTGTGGCGCTTGCGACGCGCTAATTTAGAAGAGCGGACAGCGATGGTGCGTCAAAAACGCGCTGAAATTATTTTAGCGGGCGCATTAGTTTTACTCGAAACAATGCGGTTATTGGGAATTCCCAAAATCACCCTATGTCAAAGAGCGTTGAGGGAAGGCTTAGTTGTCGATTGGATGATCCGCCGTGGCTATATCGAAGATGGATGGCGCTATCAAAGTTCTGTTCGCGATCGCAGTATTCTCAAACTAGCGGATAAATATGGCATTGATACGCAGTATGCCCAACAGGTTGCGGATCATGCCCTAAGTCTATTTGATCAAACTCAGGGCATTTTGCATGAATGGGGCGATGATGAGCGCCATCTGCTGTGGGCGGCGGCGATGTTGCATAATTCAGGACATCACGTTAGTCATGATGCTCACCACAAACATTCCTATTATCTAATTCGCAATGGTGAATTATTAGGTTATACCGAGTCAGAGATTGAGACGATCGCCAATTTAGCCCGTTATCACCGCAAGAGTGAACCGAAGAAAAAACATGATAATCTCCAGCGCTTGAGCAGTGAGCGATCCAAGACGTTTGTGCGTCAGGGCAGTACATTTTTGCGCTTAGCCACAGCTTTAGATCGTCGTCAAATTGGGGCGATCGCCGCGATTAGAGTCGTCATGAATCCGCGCACTCGCGGCTGTACTTTACAAATCACGCCTCGCCAACCTCATGATGCCTGTTCATTAGAGCTTTGGAGTCTTGATTATAAGAAACAACCCTTTGAGTCGCAGTTTAGCGTTACCCTGTCAATATCATTAGAATTTAGTTAAAAAAAGCTGTCACAACCCGCTAAAAGAACAAATGGCTTTCAGGCTGAATATTGATCTCCATTGGTACAGAGTGGGGATCAGCCGCAAGGGCAAACATAATCGCATTGGCAGCCGTCTCTGTGGTCAACATTTTGCTGCGATCGACTTTCAGACTAACGTTATCCCAAAATGGTGAATCAATTCCCCCAAAATAAAATAGCGTCACCTTAATCCCAAAACGGCGCAGTTCATCTGCCATGCATTTGCTAAAACCCACTGCTCCAAATTTAGACGCGCAATACGCCGCCGCCATTGCCATCGGATGCTTGCCAAGAATGCCAATCACGTTACATATATGTCCAATCTTGCGATCTTTCATCACATTTGACACGGCTTGACTGGTATAAAAATTCCCCTTGAGATTCAAGTCGAGCATTTGGTCAAGTTCTTGCGACTCAATGCGATTAAATTGCTTCATCAATCCTGACCCTGCGGCATTGACTAATACATCAATCTGCCCAAACTGGGCGATCGCTCTCTGCACCATCACTTCAACTTGATCGTATTTTGTAATATCTGTAGGAATGGCGATCGCTTCTGTATCATGATCCTCTTGCACATTGTTGACCATCTCTTCCAACTTATTGGCATCTCTGGCGACCAGCACTAACTTCGCCCCAGATCCTGCTAATTTCGGTACAAGTGCTGAACCAATGCCACCTGTTGCACCGACAACGACAATGACTTTATTTTGCATTTTTTTAGATCTTATGAAATTACAATCTGTTTACAATACTTTACACTGGCAATTGCAGCAAGGAGTATCTATATCAGAGCGATCGCTTTTTTACGAACATCTCTATCCGACAAATTTCCTGTCCCCTCTAGTAAAAATTGTGGATATCCTCCCATTCGTTCTACTCCCTTCCCGCTATGAAATTAGGCATTAAAAACCAAGATTTAGCGTTGCGGCGCCGACCCCCGCCACGCCGAATATTTAACAGGGTAGGGCGTATAAAAGGTTGTGGTCAATTTTGACAGGCGCTCGCCAATTTGTGA
>JANODY010000074.1:0-10167 GCA_031412945.1 Cyanobacteria bacterium SOY_65_metabat_81 | reverse complement strand
CTTCGCGCCGCCACTCGCTTCTTGGGTTTTATATTGTCCTAATTGTAGTGACTACAGCTATATCTCATCTTTTATCGCTATGACGATCAAAGCGTCCAATTTCTGCGGATTATTTGCGCCACAAGAGACTTGGTTCCACTCCTAAAAGATTTATAGATTTTATTCATAGATCGTATGTACCACCACGTTCTAATGCTTTTTTGTATGCTGGACGGCTATGAATGCGATCCAAGAATGCGATAAGTTTTGGACGACTTGAGTTCAGTCCAGCCCTTGCTACTGCTGCCTCCAATGGAAAGCTAATTTGGATATCGGCTGCGGTAAATTCGTTACCCGCAAACCATGCACTCTTCCCAATCTCTGCCTCCATATAATCTAGGTGCTGTGCAATCTGAGGCTCAATAAAAGAACTTTTGACACGCTTTGAGATCGACCGAGCGATCGGGCGCACAAAAAAGAGCATTGGACTCTTCTCAATTTGATCGAAGACAAGCTTCAGTAATAGCGGTGGCATAGCAGAACCTTCGGCATAATGCAGCCAATAGGTATAGCGCAGATGTTCTGGCGTGCCTAGAACAGGTCTCAATCGTCCATTACCATAGCGATCGACTAGATACTCGATAATGGCTCCAGATTCGGCAATAGTCAGTTCGCCATCAGTAATCACAGGTGATTTACCTAGTGGATGTACCTCCCGTAGAGATGGGAGAGCCAACATAGTTTTTGGGTCACGTTCGTAGCGCTTGATTTCGTATGGGAGTTCAAGTTCCTCTAATAGCCAAAGCACACGTTGGGAGCGAGAGTTGTTTAAATGGTGAACGGTGATCATGAAATTTCCTCTTATTTTGTGGAAGCAGGTTGACAGGTTATAACACCTTCTTTTTGAGTGTTTGCATCAGGATCACTACCCATCGCTCGAACCTTCATGATGGGCTGATAGTTTGGATAGCAACGCACTAGAACTGTATCACCATCACGAGTTACATACAGCACACTAATCGGTTTACCTCCCAAAATGGCGGTTTCGAGATAAGGAGCGGTAGCAGCAGTTGCGATCAATTCAGGTTGAGGAGTAGTTACTAGAATAGCCTTTACTCCTAGCGGTTGCAAATAGAGCAGTAAGAATGTTGTCGCGATCGCTAATATGGCAATAAATAACTTAGAAGATAGTTTAAACATTATCTAACCTTGTAAATCAATAAAATAGAAAAGCGGCGCATAGCGCCACTTCTCTACTATACTCCTACCATTTTCTTATTCATCTCTGGTTTTGCACCATTGGATTCCACGGCTTCGCCTTCAATGAAAGAGCGCAGCATCCACGCAGTTTGTTCATGCTGCTCCATCAAACCCGTGAGAAAGTCGGCAGTTCCATCGTCTTTGAACTTGTTACAACACTGTTCAATATGTTCGCGCAAATTCCGCACAACATGTTCATGATCCTCTAGCAATTGCGACACCATACCAGTTGCGGTGGGAACCTTGCCAGCATGTTCTTTGAGGGAACAGATCTTTAAAAATCCTTCCATCGTTCCTACGGGATAGCCACCCAAAGTCCTGACACGTTCGGCGATCGCATCGACATTGAGGGTGAGGGCTTCATAATGCGCTTGCCAGAGTTTGTGCAGGGTCATGAATTGGGGACCGACGACATCCCAATGATATTTTTTGGTTTTGACTAGTAGTAAATAGCTGTCGGCAAGGTCGTTGTTGAGAAGATCGATCACGCCTTGGCGTTGAGTATCGGTAAGTCCAATGTTGATTGTCTGCATGAGTAAATCTCCTTGAATTAATGAATGATGTTGGTTATAGACTCTAAGAGATCCCCCTCAATCCCCCTTAAAAAGGGGGAAGAATTAATTCTCCCCCCTTTACAAGGCAGGGCTGTTTCAAGAAAGGGTAAGAGAAAGCCTAAATGAGCAAAGACCATATAGTAGGTATATCATGAGAAAATTGGTCAATTGCGCCTTTTATTGAGCTAAAACCATGAAGCCTAAATACAGAAAGTACCCAAGTCTTGATGATTGACAGATTAATCGGTGCATTCCCTGCTTTTTGAGGACTCTTATCTTCATCGAATATGACATCTTTTACCCAATGTAGTCGGTTCTCAACCTGCCAATGTCCTCGAATCACTTTGGCAATTCGGTTGGATGTTGGCGGCAAAGAACTGAAGTAGTAGCTCAATGTGCTGTAGGATTTATCATCGCGTTCGCCAGATCGTGTTACCCGTATCACCGACTGTACATTTTTCCAACTTGAATCAATGTTTGGTGATGGTGCAAATATCTCAACTAATCTCTGAACTTTGCGTCCTTTTGATGGATCATCCTCAATATTGACTTGAATTGCTGTTTCTTCCTCTGTCTGCACTCTAATCGCTTCTTGCAGTTTTGGTTGATTTTTTTTTACTTTAATGATGTAGTCATTGTTGCTTTCGACAATTGCCTCAACTGTCTTCTTTTGACAATGTAAAGCGTCCATCGTAAACACATGATTTTCCAAGTTAAGCTCTGACAATAATTGTTGAATCACACAGATTTCACTTGCTTTTTTGTTTTCCATGATTGCGGTTGCTACTACCACGCCTTGTTGCTGAGAGAATAGCGATACCATGCTAATAAAGTTCTGTTGGTTATTGTCACCATTACTTACAGTATTTCTTAGGCTTTTGCCATCTCCTGCGATGGCGGCTCCTCTTGACATTGGCTGTTCTTGCGCCCAGTTATTAAACGCACTATTAAGCTTGGCATAGTCTACGTCTATCATCATTCGTCTCAGTGTTGAATATGACGGGGCTGTTCCTTGTTTTAGGGCTAGTAGCTTGATCAGACTTCGCCTATGTCTCTCCACAAATCTTCCTAATCCTTGATAACTATGTTGTCCGCTCATAATTCCCATGATAATAATTAGCAAGATTTGCCATAAATCGTCTCGACTCCCTTTCGCTCCTCTTGGATCTGGTACTTCCTTGAGATAATCGATTATGCTTTTACTCATTTTCTACCTCTTTTCACTGTATCAACTTAAATTATTCCTTAACCAACTTTCTTCTGACTACTTGTTACTTTTACTGTTTACTTACCCTTTCTTGAAACAGCCCTGCCCTTTACAAGGGGGATTGAGGGGGATCTAGAGTAATCCTGTAAATGGAAAATTAGACTAGGGCTGGTTCCATTAATGGAACATCTGTTGCTACTGCATCTTCTGGCTCAAAGTCAGACTTTGGGGTTCCGCAGGTAGGACAAACCCAATCATCAGGCAAAGCGCCAAAGGGAGTTCCAGGTTCAATGCCTGAGTCTGGGTCGCCGACTGCGGGATCGTAGACATATCCACAGGTTTTACAAATATACTTTTGCATTTTTGATTCCAAATTCCTAAATATAAAAGTGGTTTTAGAAGCACACAATGTTTGATGCTTTACGCCGCACATCATGCTCACCACTAAGGTGAATTTAGCTAACGACTTGCTCCAAGTCCTTGACAGCAGGGTCTTGAATTACTTTACCGTCGCAGCTAAATCTTGCGCCGTGGCAAGCGCAATCCCAACTTTTCTCCGCGTTGTTCCAACTGACGATACAAGCCAGATGAGTGCATGTCGCCGAGACAGCATGGACAGTTCCCTGCTCATCGCGGTAAGCAGCGACTTTCTCATTATCAATGGTCAGTAGTTTGCCTTCACCCTTTGCTACTTCAGTAAAGGAAGAAGACAATAAACCTTTGAAGCGATCGCCGATCCAACGTGTTACCACATCAGCTTCTTGTTTGACCGATTCCACTGTTACAAATGGAGTCGCACGCAGTGAGTCATACAACTCTGCATAGGTTTTAGCAAAGAAAAGCCCTTGGTTTAGAATCGGTAGATTTGTTGCGACAATTACGTCTTGAGCAGTAACTATGCCCTTATCCGTAACCACATAACAAGAATCACCTTCATCAACCTTCTCAACTGTGGTGTTCTCAAACAAATGACTCCCATCACCAGTAATATTTTTGGCAAGATGGAGCAAATATTTGCGAACATGAAACTGAGCTTGGTTTTCAAGCTTGATCGCCCCTGCGATCGCAAAGGGCAGTGATGTTTCTGTAACAAAGGTCGCGGGAAGCCCTAGCTTAAGGGCGGCTTTAACTTCATCTTGAATTTTGTCTAGCTCACTCTCTGGCTCAGCAAAAGTGTAAGAACTTTGACGGCTAAAATCACAATCAATCTGCTCTTCGGCGACAAAACTTGCAACTTGCTCAATTCCAGCTAGATTTGATTCTGCATAAAGTTTTGCTTTTTGTTTTCCGATTTGCTTGATTAAATCAGCATAAATCAATTGGTGTAATGCTGTAACTTTAGCCGTTGTATGACCGCTGACACCTGCGGCAACTTGTCTAGACTCAATCACTGCGACAGTTTTCCCAGCCCGTTTCAGCAGTGTCGCTGCGGTCAGTCCGACAATACCGCCGCCAATAATCGCCACATCCACTAAAAGTCTGTTTTCAAAAGAGGGATAAGTGTTGGCAGGAGTTGAGTCAATCCAAAAGGAGACGTGTTTTCCAGATAGATTTGTCATGGCGAGTTATTTTTTTTGCTTGTCTAGTAGGGTTATCGGCTGAACCCAGAGCGCAATCCTGCGGCTGCTTCACTTACGGATTATTTTGCCCGCTTCGACTGAGTTGGCTTCACTCATTTGTTTGTCCTGTTAATGATTTTTATTTGATTTAAGAAAAGCGGTGCTAAGCACCGCTTTTCTTGATTAATTAGGATTTAACCTTGTTTTTAATAGATTGAATGGTATCCTCAGCTTTGCCAGTAAGTGAGTTAACCACATCACCAGCTTTGTCTTTGACATAATTGGCTGCATCACCAGCTTTATCTAAAGCAGAACCAACATTATTCTCAGTATCATCTTTAGTGGAGTTCATTTTATCTCCAACTTTGTCAAAAGCTTTTTCTGCTTGCTTGACAACAGGTGGTACAACATCAGGAGAGCGCTTCATTTTGTCAAAATCAGCAGTTCCTTGAATCTCATTTAGTCCTTGTTTAGATGCATTTTCATTTGCATATTCTCGATTGGTATCGTAAGGACTCCGTTTTGTGACTTGTTCAGCTTTCTTCTGGATGTTAGGCATTGCTAGCTGATCGATGATTTTATTGTTACTGGTCTGTGCCGCAATCGCAGGATTCACATTACCAAAAATCATTAATCCACAGATGTAGACTATAGCTAGTAAGCGAGTAAAAAATTGTGCAAATTTCATAAAATCTTCTCCTAATTTAATTAAGAATTTGGAAAGTATTTCCTGAAACTACTATCACAAATCAGTGTTTGATTTACTGAGTGAGTTGATTGATTACGAAATAAATTGCAATAGAAAGGAAACCTGTCCTAAGATAAAAGTAGCATTTTTATCTTGAACTAATAATAGACGGGAGCTTCCACCAAGGTATGTCGGGTTGCAGATGATGCTCTTGGTGATAGCCAAAATGATAACAAGCGATGAACGACCAAAGAAAAGAGCGATAAATACTGATGGTGCGAGAAGAGTTTTGGTAGCCGCCAATTGGTTCGCGATGAGGAATAAAAGTTCCAAAATAGAAAAGCTGCATCGAACTGAGAATTGCAGGAATTATCCAAAACAATATTAAATTAGCGGAAGTAATATGCAGAAAGATATGCATACTGTTATAGGTAATAACTAAACTTATGAACCGCCACCAACTCCAGTACTGCCGTATGAAATAGATGTACCAAGCAACCAAATTTTTATGCTTGCCATCATGAAAGTCAGGGTCGGATTCACTAGCAGGATTATGATGGTGCTGCAAGTGCTTTTTGAGTAACCGATCGTAGGAAAAGAATCCATATAACAGCAGGGCGAGCGATCCTATCCAGTAATTAATATGAGGATGTTTAGAGAAAATTGTTCCGTGCATTGCATCATGAGCAGTGATAAAAAGCCCAGTGTAAAGAAATGCTTGAACTATTATCGCCATAGCCTTCCATATTATGGAAGTTTGCTCAACTTGCTCTGCCATCAACAAAAAAACTAAACTAATCGTCCACAAAGAAATAATTAATAGAGCGATCGCTATCCCGGTCATAGAAAGCTTTGAAGCATTTAATTCGCTATAAATCATAGGATCTAAGTTTTCTGAAGATAAATTTATAGGTATTTTCATTAATGCAAGCTTGAGGTTAATCGCTCTAAGGTGATTCGGTTTTGTAGAGAGAAGAGAGCAAAATGAGAGAAAGTTTTCCCTTGTTTTGTTCTCTTCTCTCTACGATAAAATCGGTTTAGGAACCTGGAACTACACCTGATGACAAAATGCCCCAAAAATGGAGGACACCTTGATGAGTAAACAATTCAATGGCGATCGCTGATACAAAGCCGATCATCGCAAGACGACCGTTCCAAAGTTCTGCTTGCGGTGTAAATCCTGTGATCCATGCATTACGCATCATTACTTCGGGAGCTTCAGCTTGTGGCTTGTTAGTTTGCATGGTAGTTTCTCCAAAAATTAAAATCTATATGCATCTCTAACTTGACATACCTATGCTTGACATCATGAGTGAATTGATTGAATAAGCTATAAACCTTCATCTAATCTAACTTCACGACCATTTTGCCAATATTTTTGCCAGCAAAGAGTCTGATAAATGCGTTCACCGCTTGCTCTATACCTACCACTACAGTTTCTTTATTCTTCAGTTTGCCATCTCGGAAATAGCTACCCACTTATTTAGTTGAATGGTGACACTTAACATTTTTTAGGATTCAGATAAATTCTTTCAACTTCGGAAGCAGGTAGAGCTTTATTAAATAAGTAGCCTTGCCCATATTGGCAGCCAGCATTTTGTAACCATGCAAGTTGCTCCTTAGTTTCAATTCCTTCTGCAATCACGGCTAAGCCTAGTTGATTACTGAGCGCAATGATTGTATCGATGACAGGATTACGATTTTCAGTTTGAATTTCGCTGACAAAGGAGCGATCAATTTTGAGGTTATCCACAGGAAAGCGATGGAGATAGCTGAGAGATGAATACCCAATACCAAAATCATCAATGCTAATTTGAATTTGACGCGATCGCAATTCTTTGATTAGAGCGATCGCCGTTTCGGTATTTTCCATAATTGCGCCTTCGGTAATTTCTATTTTGATATTGGCTGGATCAGCATTGGTTTCATCCAAGATGCGATCGATATCCGCAAGCAGCGTCGCACAAGCAAACTGACGCGCCGAAAGATTGATACTCATGGTTAACTCTGTCCATCCTTGTTGCGCCCAAGCATGAATTTGTTGACAAGCTTGCTTAAATACCAACATTCCCACAAGCACTATTAACCCTGAAATCTCCAAGATCGGAATAAATTCTGCTGGTGAAACCAGACCTCGTTCAGGATGTTGCCAGCGTACTAATGCTTCAAATCCTACAAGTTTTTGAGTTTGTACCTCAATGATCGGTTGGTAAAAGAGCATAAACTCTTGTTTTTCTAGCGCTCTCTGAAGATCATTCTCTAAAATCAAGCGATTGAACATGGTTAGATGCATTTGCCGATCGAAGATTTGATAGTTATTTTTACCGCGTAATTTGGCTTGATACATTGCTGTATCTGCATCTTGCAAAAGTTCGTTGGCATTACGATCGCCATCTCTGCTTAATGCGATCCCGACACAAACAGTGATAAAAATTTCACAATTTGCCACTGTGAAAGGTTGATTAAAACTTTGGATAATCTCTTGCAAAAATGGCTCAATGGTTGCTTCTTCAAATTGATGCAATAAAAAACAAAATTCATCACCCTCCATACGCGCTAATACATCTAAGGCATCTTTAGCGCGGAGATGCTGTTGTAGACGTTGGGCGATCGCAATCAGTAACTGGTCGCCAACCTCATGACCAAAGGAACCGTTGATCAATTTAAACTGATCGCAGTCCATATAAACTAGAGCCAGAGATGATTCGCCCATTTGCAAACTCTCTTTTAGTTCTTGAAGCAAGAATGTACGACTTGGTAACTTAGTGAGCGTATCTTCCAAAATCATCATTCGCAATTGAGCAGTGCGCTCTTTCACCTTTTCCTCTAATCGAGTATTAAAGGTTTCTAATTGTTGATATTGCTGGTGAATGCGGAGCATCGATCGCACTCTTGCCGTTAGCTCTAAACGATCGATAGGTTTACTAATAAAGTCATCAGCGCCTGCAAGCAGGGCTTGGGAAAGATCTTTTTTGGCTGTTAAAGACGTAGCCATAATAATTGGCACAGATCTCCACTGTGGCATCGCTTTAATTCTCTGACAGACCTCTATGCCATTCATGACTGGCATCATTACATCTAGCAAAATTAGATCGGGCTTCAACCTCTCTAAAGACGCGATCGCATCTCTAGCACTAGTTGCATAATGTAATCGATAGTCTTGATTGCTCAAGATAGCGTCTATTAAATCAAAATTATTGGGTTCATCGTCAACGACCAAAATACATGGTTTGTTCATAGTTTTGCTCTTTGCAATAATTCAGCAATTTGTGTAGCCAGTTGCTTGAGATCGAGTGGTTTGCTCATGTATCTATTCATGCCTGCCGCTAGACATCTCTCCCGATCGCCTTGCATCACCAAAGCCGTTACGGCAATGATCGGAGTATCGATCAAGTTAGGATCGAGGCGAATTTGCTTAGTTGCCTCAAACCCATCCATGATCGGCATTTGAATATCCATAAGGATGATATCTGGGGCGCTTGCCTTTGCCATGCTCACTGCTTCTACGCCATTTTTGGCGACGATGACACGGTAATTGATAGCGGTCAGAAAGGTGGTAAAGGTTTGGATATTTGCGTCATTGTCTTCTGTGAGTAAAATAAGCGGCGCATTTTCAGGATTTACGACCAGTGGCTGTGGAGTTGTGACGATTGGTGCAGATTCTGGAGCGCTAGACTGAGACATCTCATAGGGTAGAGCAACTGTGAAGCGGCTGCCTTTGCCAACTTCACTCTCAACCATGACCCGACCGCCATGCAGTTCGACAATTTGCTTGACTAGGGCGAGTCCTAAACCAGTACCTTCGTACTGACGGTTGAGAGCGCTATCTAACTGTACAAAGGGCTGGAAGAGTCGTTTTAAATCATTTGCGGGGATACCAATGCCCGTATCTACGATTTGAAATACGATCATCGGTGAATTCTGTATCCTCAATTGTTGCGGGATTGCGGCCTCTCATTGCCATGTATCGCCGCTACCGACGGCAACTAGCAGATTGATTTGACCTTCATTGGGGGTGAATTTGACGGCATTGGTGAGCAGGTTGATTAATACTTGTTTGAGGCGGCGCTCTTCGACATTGAGATTGTTGATATGTGGAGGAATATTATAAAAGACTTTGATTCTCTTATGAAATGCTATTTGTTTGACAAAAACAAGGCTGGAATCACAAAGATTTTGGACTGAAACTGGTGCAATATCTAGTTCCATCATCCCCGATACGATTTTCGACAGGTCGAGAATGTCGTTAATCAGGGATAGCAGGTGTTTGCCGCTTGATACTACTGTGCCGATCGCTTTTAATTGGGCTTCGTTCAGCGTCCCTAAAAGTTGATCATGCAAAACCTCGGATAGTCCCAAAATCGAATTTAGCGGCGTGCGAAGTTCGTGGCTCATGTTAGCGAGAAATTCGTCCTTGAGCTTGGTGGCGTGAAGAAGTTCATCATTGGCTCTGAGCAGTTGGATTTCGGTTTGTTTGCGGATCGACAATTCAGATTGAACTTGTTCGTAAAGATTGGCTTGGTGAATGGCGATCGCTACTTGCTTCTCAGTTTGTTCTAATAAATCGATTTCCCATGACTGCCATGCGTAGGGCTGATCGTTTTTATACAGTCCTATCAGACCCCAAAGCGTTTCATTGATGAAGATGGGCGCGATCATGTAGGCTCTTGCTTGCATCTGCTCCAATATTTCGATATAACAGGGAGAAAAATCTGCTTGATAAATATCGGGAACAATCATACATTCATGATTGCGGAATCGACCTCCGCAATTTCCTTGTAGGTAGGGCTTACTGAAAAAGCAAGAAAAGCATACAAGCAAAGGTTTCCAAGGAGATCGAAAGCTGATAAAATGCAAGAAAAGGCAGCAAAAGTAAGTAAAACCCTTGCACAAATAAAATTTCATGTACCGACAATCTCC
>JANODY010000073.1:0-32845 GCA_031412945.1 Cyanobacteria bacterium SOY_65_metabat_81 | reverse complement strand
GCGGCGCTTCGCGCCGCCACTCGCTTTTCTGGGTTTCTGTCCTGACACAAATGGCTATAGCTATACCTTTTCATTTGAGTGATGAAGCTGAAGCGATCAATCTACTCATGCAGCGCTATCAAAATGTGCCAATTTCCTTTGCAGATGCCTGTTTGGTAAGAATGTCAGAAATTTATGCGGATAGTGCCATCCTGACCTTAGATAGCGATTTCAAAATCTATCGCAAGAATCGTAACGAAATAATTCCCGTAATTATGCCCAACTTGTAAAAAAGGAAAAAGGAAAAATTTGTAGGGATTTTGCATTTGCGCCACCATTCCCAAACACCCCACATAAACCTCCATTTGCAAATGCAAAACCCACTTCGCTTTTACCGATCGCTTGTCCCTGCGTTGTCAGGTATTGGGCAAAGCATTCCCAAATCGAGACAACCTGAGAATTTAGAAATTGTCGCGGGAATGCTAGGCGACTACGGACGTTTACAATATTTATGGTAAAAGGAAAAATCAGGATTTACGTTTTTTTTTGTTGATGATGTATGTAGCAATCCGAAATCATTTGTGGCTTCGGCTTCGCACAGCCAGCGTGGACTGATGGCTGAGCGAAGCCGAAGCCCGTCTCAACTCATTTCGGATTGCTATATAAGTACGCAAGACATTGTTGATTATTGATTGATAACCCTTCCCTTGATCCTTAAACCAATCCAAAACATCACTATCCAATCGAAACCGCCTTTTTCGCGATCGGCGTTACCATTTTCGCAGTTTCCCAAAAGCGATCGTCCAGTTCAGGAATATCTGAAGTATTGATCGCATCATCAGGAATATTAAGGATTTCTTCAAGGCGCTGATGTTATATTTATGCCACAATTGCCTTACAGAAATTATTGATCAAATTCACTACACAAATTTAATTTGAGATCCTAAGTCGATATTTGTCAAGTTTGTAATCAAGGGTTTAAATTATGCGTCATGTAACCACATTTATTCTTAGCTTAGCTTTTTGTATCCCTTCTATGGCGGCGATCGCCACTTCTGTAGAGGCGCAAGAAACTTCACACAGAATGCCAGAGATCAAAAATGAGCGTGTTCTCACCGTCACAGGGCGTGGTGAAAGAGGAGTTAAAACCACTAAGGCAAGAATTCAGCTAGGTGTAACTGCTGAAGGTAAAACGGCGATCGCCACTCAAACAGAGGTAGCCCGTCAAGCTAATAGCATCGTTTCGCGTTTACAACAACTGGGTGTTGAGAAGTTGCAAACCACCAGCATTCAACTTAGCCCCAAGTATGTCTATGAAAAAGATCGCCAACGTCAAGAAGGGTTTACGGGACAAACTAGTGTGAGTTTTTTGGTGGCGATCGCCCAAGCAGGTGAAACCCTAGATGCCGCCGTGGATTCAGGTGCAAATCAAATCGAACAGCTTAGCTTTATCGCCACTGATATCGCCTTAAATGAAGCGAAACAACTCGCGCTTCAAGATGCCATCAAAGATGCTCAAACCCAATCCAACACGGTTTTAATTGCTTTGGGCTTTGCACCGAAATCAATTAAAAGTATTAACATCAGTGATTCGGCGATCGCTTATCCCGTTCCGCAACAGCGCATGGTGTCATATGCTAAGGATGCAAATTCTGTACCAATTTTGGGTGGTGAGCAGAAGGTCGAAGCGTCAGTCACCTTGCAAATCACCTACTAAAGTAAAAAGTGACGCTTAAAAACGCGGTTTTTACAGCAAAATCGCCACAAAATCGTAAGGATGCCTTCTCCCAGAGCGGGAGAAGGGGAGCAAGAGGCAGTTATGAAGTAGTCTTGGCTTCATCAAAACCCGTTGCATTTCATTCTTGAATTATCGAGCGCAAAAGGCTATAAGCTGAGATAATAGGCAATATTATAGGTAATTAACTGCCAAAAATTGCAGCATCATTCGTCAACACTGGTATATGAGAAAGTTACTAAAGGGTTTACACAAGTTTCAGTCATCTTATTTTCCTGCCAATCAAGATCTTTTTGAACAACTTGCTGAAGGGCAGAAACCTCGCGTATTGTTTATCACCTGTTCAGATTCGCGAATTGTGCCGCATCTGGTCACGCAGTCGGGCGTGGGTGAGCTATTTGTGATCCGTAATGCAGGGAATTTAGTGCCGCCGTTTGGTGCTGCCAATGGTGGTGAAGGTGCGGCGATCGAATATGCGATTCATGCTCTGGGCATTGAGCAAGTTATTATTTGCGGGCATTCTAACTGTGGCGCGATGAAGGGTTTGCTCAAGCTCGAAAAGCTGAGGACTGAGATGCCGCTTGTGTATGAATGGCTGAAACATGCTGAGTCAACCCGCCGACTGATTCAAGAAAATTATGCTGATACCAAGGGCGAAGAACTGCTTGCGATTACGATGGCGGAGAACGTGGTCACTCAGATTGAGAACTTAAAAACCTATCCTGTAATTCGCTCTAAATTGCATCAAAACAAGATGTCAATTTACGGTTGGATTTATGACATTGAGACGGGTGAAGTGCTGGCTTATAATCCTGTCACTGATGATTTTGAAGTTCCTCAAACCTTGTTGGCAAGTCCGACTAATGATAGAAATAACGAGCATTTTGTCCATACTGATGCGCCGCCGATTTCATCGGGTTATCAGAAAGTCGAGCCACAAGTTAAGCGTCAGAATTCTGGGAACTTGCCATCATGGTTGCCTTACGAACAAGCCGATCGCATTTATCGCGGTTCTGCAAAATAACTTAAAAGCGGCGCAATGCGCTACTTTTTTTAGCGAATATAAGCGAATAATAGAAATATTAATTCTTCTACTTACTTCAGAATATTTTACATAACGGATACACCTATGGGCGCTACTCTTCTATCTCCAGTCAATCTCGGTCGCTACACATTATCCAATCGGATTGTCATGGCTCCTTTAACTCGCAATCGAACAGTTGCGGATAATGTTCCTAATGCTTTGATGGCTTTGCATTATGCACAACGAGCTTCGGCTGGTTTAATCATTTCAGAAGCGACTCAAATCAGTCCGCAAGGGTTGGGATATCCAAATACTCCGGGGATTCATTCTGAGGAGCAAGTTGCGGGTTGGAGATTGATCACCGAGGCAGTCCATGCTAAGGGTGGCAAAATCTTTTTGCAACTTTGGCATGTGGGTAGAATCTCACATCCAGATTTACAACCAAATGGAGAGTTGCCTGTGGCTCCATCGGCGATCGTTCCTGAAGGCGAAGTCGCCACATTTACAGGCATGAAGCCTTATGTCACGCCCCGCGCTTTGGAACTTGACGAAATCCCGCAAATTGTTGAGCAGTATCGCTTAGGGGCAAAAAATGCACTAGAAGCAGGATTTGACGGTGTGGAAATTCATGGCGCTAATGGATATCTATTAGATCAATTTTTGCAAGACAATACCAATCAGCGCACCGATCGCTATGGCGGCTCAGTGGAGAATCGCGCTCGTTTGTTATTGGAAGTAACTGCCGCAGTTGTCGATGTGTGGGGTAGCGATCGCGTTGGGGTGAGACTCTCGCCTAGTGGCACATTTGGGAGTGTGTATGACTCTAATCGGGCGGTAACTTTCGGCTATACGGTTAAGGAATTGAACCGTTTTAATCTTGCCTATCTGCATTTGGTTGCGCCTAGAGTCGAAGGATTTGGCTCTGCCGAAGATCAGCCTGACCTCGGTGCTGATTTTTTCCGTCCAATTTTTAATGGAACGATTATGACTGCGGGTGGTTATACTTTTGAGACAGGCAATCAAGCGATCGCCTCTGGTAATGCTGATTTGGTTGCCTTTGGTCGTTTGTATATTGCTAATCCTGATTTAGTAGAACGTTTTGCGGCTAATGCGCCATTGAACACACCCGATCGCCATACTTTTTATGGTGGAGATGAGAAGGGTTATACCGACTATCCAACCATGTAAGGGACGAGCGATTTAATAATGTACCAAAAAAGTGAATCTGGAAATCTGAGGCTTCGTTAACTTAGTGGTACTTTATTTTTCCGCTCGTCCCTAAGTAGCTATCTTAAAACACAGAAAAGAAAGGACGCGATCGCGTCCTTTCTTTTTTGTGCAGTTTGAAATATGTAAAATCTGACTGGTTAAGACGTGATATATTTATAGCAGGGAATTAAATCTTCTTAAAATTAGGATCTGATTGCATGACTTTGCCAACTCTTTTTCCACAGTGTCAAGATTTACAAGTACAAGTTGAAGCCATCTTACAACTTTTACAGCAAGAGCCAACTTTGCGATCGCAGCAGGATGGTAGCGTTGTGCAGTCTTCTTTAAGAAAGGCGATCGCGCCGACCTTTGAGATTGTATTTGCGGGGGCTTTTAGCGCGGGTAAATCAATGTTGATTAATGCGCTATTAGAACGAGAATTGCTTTACAGCGCCGAGGGACACGCCACAGGGACGGAATGCAAGATTGCTTTTGCCAAAACTGGCGAAGAGCGGGTTGTGTTGACTTTCCTTAGTGAAGTGGAAGTACGCGAACAGGTACAAGCACTTTCCCAATTAATTGGACAGGTTGCACCCACTAATATTAATCAACCTGAAGCGCTCAAACAATTGCAAACCTCAGCTTTGACAGTGATCGAGCAGGAAGGTGGTAAGAGCAAATCAAAACGCGCCAAAGATGCTGATGCGTTGAATCTTTTGCTGGAAGGGTTTACAAATAACCGCGATCGCATTAGTTCGACTGCCCGTGCTACCTATTCGATGGAGCAGTTTGGGTTTGACAATCTCAAAAAAGCTGCCGACTATGCTAGACGCGGTGCTAATAGTGCGGTTCTCAAGCGAGTGGAGTATTATTGCAACCATCCCCTATTACAAGATGGCAATGTGATCATCGATACCCCTGGGATTGATGCACCTGTCAAAAAAGATGCGGCTTTGACTTTTGAGAAAATTGAAAATCCTGATACTTCGGCAGTAATCTTTGTCCTCAAAACAGCCTCAACTGGTGAACTGACTTCTGAGGAGACAGAACTGAGTGAAAAAATCCAAAGCAATGCAGGGATTCGCGATCGCGTTTTCTATGTGTTCAATCGCATTGATGAGACTTGGATGAATAGCCAATTGCTTCAGCGACTGAATCACACGATTTCTAGCCAGTTTCGCAATACTTCGAGAATCTACAAAACTAGTGGGTTGCTTGGTTTTTATGGTAGTCAGATTAGAAATACGAGTATTGGCGATCGCTTTGGTCTAAATACTATATTTGCTGAAAGCGTCAAGGCGGTCGGTGGTGAAGAAGATACACCGCAATTTGTGAATGAATTTAACAGCTATTGTCTGGTTTCTGGCAAGCTTGATGCTGATAAATTTGAAATTCCTCCCAATGTCTTGAAAACCAGTGTGAAGAATGACAAGTATGTGCGCTTGCTTGAAGGATTGGGAACAGGATTAATCGAGCAGTTGATTAGGGATAGTGGTATTGAGGAGTTTCGTGCTGCAATTACTCACTATCTTACGAATGAGAAGCGCCCATTACTATTTGCCGATCTTGCCGATGATTTGCAACCGATTTGTATCGCATTACGTCAGTTCTATTTAGAAACTTGGCATCAACTGGAGAGTCAACCGCGTGATATTGAAGCAATTAAATTGCAAGAGTTGCAGAAGCTTGGTCACGATCTGAAACAAATTGGCGATCGCTTGCGTGAACATATTGCTCAAGAGCTAAATGAGGCGGTGGCAAGCAACAAAAATCAAGGTTTAGAAGCTGACTATCGCAAGCTCAAAGAAGCTATGGTGAGGCGATTGGATGAGTTGATTGGTTACTTCTCTGTTGCTGATGTACATCGCCGCGCTCAGGCTAGTCATCGCCGCAATTCGGTTGTACCTGTGATGGGGGTGCTGGCGGAAGGTTTTTACTATTTAGCCAATGAGTTAGAGGATGTGCTGGTTGAGAGTTCACAAAAGATTGTGGCTAATTTCTTCCAAGCTTTGATTGAATCGATCAAAAAAACGGACTATTATCGTGAGCTATATCGCTTGCTAGGTAATGATGGCGGCATTGAGTCACGTTTGGAAAATCTAAAACAGTCTGCATCCGATGCTTTGGTGAATGAAGCGAAAACGGAATGCGATCGCTATGTGCGAGAGCGTCCTGAGTTTTATGCTGAGGAAACAAACGTGATCTACCAGTTGCGTCAAACCTTGCAGCAAGCCTGTCGTGGCTACGATTATCAAAGCATGATTGAAGCAGAACCTTCAATTCGTCAACTCCTGAAGCTTGATTTCGAGCTAAAAGTCAAGGACACAATCATTCGGACTTTCCGCCAATCAATTAACCAAACTTTGAGTACGCATTTGCTAGAAAGTGCTGAGAAACAATCGAATGCGATTTTGCAGCAATATGATAATGCTCGTGATTATCTAGCCCAAACTTTGCAAAAAGAAGCTCAGGTTAAGCTCGATAAAAATCGCAGTTTACAAGTTGCTGTTGAGAAAAACATTGCCACTTACAATGAAGCTATTTCAGGCATTAATCAATGTCTAGAAGTGATGGATTTGTCTCGTAAGAGGTTGCCAGTTATCAGCGAGTCTGATTTGTCGATTACAACAGTTATTTCTGATGTAATTGATGCTGAAGTTTTTGCTGTTGATGAAGCGATCACTTTAGAAAATTAAACCTAATTTCAGTTTAGGAATTATTATGTTAAGCAATAAATTATTGTTTGATATAATAATTCCTAAGCTAAGAAGATAAATTTATGAGTTTCCAAAATATTATTACTATTGAACCAGACAAGCGTGGCGGTAAACCTTGTATTCGCAGAATGCGGATCACTGTCTACGATGTATTGGGATGGTTAGCGGCGGGAATTTCACAAAATGAGATTTTAGATGATTTCCCAGAATTGACGAAAGAAGATATTAGAGCTTGTCTGATTTTTGCTGCTGATCGTGAGCATCGCCCTTGAGTGTGTTAAGTTTAATTCAATCAACTATTTTAGGGTGGGAAACATAAACATGGAAGAAAAAAGAATATCTTTGTTCGATCCTAGCATTCGAGATGAAGATGTAATCGCTCTTGGTGATGTAGTTTACAAAGTAGCAAAGATTAGAAGTGTTTTTGAGAATTTGCTCGTATCAGTTGGTCCGCAGTTTACATATTATTTGAGTAGTCAAGAAGCCTCTAAGTTTGGTCTGCCCACTGCTGATAAATCTATTTCAGATATCTATTCAACAAATTATTATAGCTTTAAATATTTAAAGTTAGGCAGTTCAGAGTGGACAGTAGGAAAACTAAAAATATACTTAAGTGTTTTTTTACACCGTGAAGAGTCTGGAATTAAAGAACAACTTAAGGCTGGTTGCTATTATCCTAATATCTATTTTGATGACAATGATATTATTTCTTTAACAGAAGATTGTCTATGTAAAATGAAACCTATTAAGGTAATTTTTGCGAAGCTATCATCAGACAGCAGCTTTGCGGGTGTTATTACGAAGCAATTGACAAAATCGATCCCTGAGTTCATAGATTCTAGCCTATTCTCAAATGGAAAGCAATGTGAACTTCTGAGATTAGGGTCTTCAAGTTGGGAACCATTCATTTTTGGAATTCAGTTTACTATTGACGCAATAGAAGATACACCTACAGTTGGAAAAACTATTCTTTCAGGCGAGATAGAATCACCTTTAGATGAAATTCGTAATAATGCTGTGTAGGCAAAACTATTGCAATATACAATAAGAAAATCATAAAATCATTTAATCATTTAGATGATATTCGTAATACCACTTTATAGACAAAATGATATGCAAGACGAAATTGGGATAATACAACCAGAAGATATAGTTGCATTTGATAAAATAGAAGGTGAAGAGGCTGACCTTGCTAGACAAATTCTCAGTCATTTAAAAATGCCACATTTATCTCGCTCGGATAATTTAATCAAGCTCTTAATTGGACAACTCAATCTAAATGATAGGGCTAAGAAAATTGTAGAAGATGGGCTTGTCTGCCATATAGTCACAACTCGCAAACAAGGGTTTATAAGTGGAAAAGTTAAACTAAGCTTGCAGTTTATTCCTGACGAAGATGATGATCCTCAAATTTCAGTTTCATTTGATAATCCATTAGATGAGATTCGTAAAACATCAGAGTTGTAATATTGAATTTCTAAACAAATTAGATTTGCTTGATAGAAAAATTATAATTTATGATAGACAAAACACCGCGCATTCCTATTCCTTCCTATGTTAAAAAACATGTCTTTGATCGCAATAGTTATCAATGCCAAAGCTGTCGCACAATCGACCTTACAGCCAAAACTTTACAAGTTGATCATATTATTCCCAAAGCAAAAGGTGGCAGTGATGATTTTAGTAACTTGCAAACTCTTTGCGCTAAATGTAACCGCCAAAAGAGCGACAAACTTGATCCCCGTTTTCGCAGACTGTATAGCGATTAACTCAACTTTTGTCGCATCATATGCCACTATTCCAAACACAACAAATTGAATACATCATCTACTGTTATCTGCCAATTTAAAACATCCTTACCGCTCATCTTTTCGGGAAAGCGATCGCCTTCATAAACCATAATAAAATCTTGCGCTGGAGAAATCAACCAACCAAGTTCTGAGCCATTGGTAATAGCCGAACTAATTTTGTTCACTACCCGCAAAGGCGACTGATTTGGTGAAAGAATCTCAATAATCCAATCAGGAGGAACTAAAATCTGATTGGCAACTCGTTTATTTGGCAAGAACGGTATATTTTTCCAACGCATTACCGCAATATCAGGAACAATCGATATATCTCCAAAATTACAGCGCAACTCAGGAAAAGCAAAAGCAAGTTTTTGAGATTTAAGGTACTGGTTTCGCCTGATGAGAGTTGAAAAAGACTGCTGAGAGACGAATACAGAAATTTGGCGATCCATCCGAATGCCAGATGATTCCAAGGAAGAAGGCTAGAAGCCCGATTCTCTCGCTCAAGATCTCTCAAGCCTAAATTACACTATAATCCTAGAGTCCTTTCTATATATAGGTTCTGGCATTTCATTACACGGAACTAGTACCTAACTCTTCCCAAATTCCCGCCAATGGTGAAGAAATCAGGCTTTAGATTAAGCGGCGTAGCTATAGACAGGTGTCTGAATTACACGCTTTGGTTTTTGATCGTCCAAAATAATTTGTTGTAAAAGTGCCACAGTCGATGGAGCAAAAAATTGTTCTCCTGTTTCTTCGTTTACGCGAGCAGGAACGTTCTCAATCAGGATGAATTTGCCGTTTAGTTCTAACGAGTAGGTTACGCGCTTTTCGACAAGTTGTTCTTGATCATTATTCATTGTTTGTTCTCCTTATGGTGAAGTTGTTATTCCATTTATTTGGATCGGGTTCGTATACTGTAATGATTTTAACCAATGGGCGGCTGGGATAGCTGCTTTGGATATGAATTGTTCTACCAGTTTGGGTTATGCCACAAATGAGGCAGCTAGGAGCGTATTTGTCGTTGGGATAGTCTTCGATAATTTGACCGTTGGCGATCGCTTCTACAATTTCATACAAGCGAATCTGACGAATAATTGATTGATCGACGGCGTGTTTAGAAAGCTCAAACTGTTCGCTGGCAATTTTGGTCTGAATGTCTTGAATCATAGGCATGAGTAAATGTTGAGTAGTATTTTAAATCGGTAAATCTCGCAAGTAATAAAAGCGATCGCCTTTTCTCCCATCACCCTTAACTCTTCCCAAATTTATTATTGTTGGTGGGTTTATGCCCATAGACGCTGAACTTTGTATACATCGAATGCTACATCTCGACTTGCTATAGGTAAGGATCTGTTGATTGCTTGAGCAATTAGAATGCGATCGAATGGATCTTTGTGATGTGTTGGAAGTTGAGAAAGTTGGATGGTGTCGGTTATGGAGATTGGTAAAAGTATAAACTTTGTCGCTTGAAATCTAGTTTCGATGCTATTGAAATCGTCTTTTAGGGATATTTTGCCGATATTGAGTTTGATGGAAATTTCCCAAAAGCTGACTATGCTGACCAATACTTGATCTGTATTCTCAATAGTAGTTCGCAGTGAGGTCGGCAGGTTAGGGTCGTCTTCTGATAACCAAATAAAAGTATGAGTATCCAGTAAAATCGAACTCATTACATATATTCCTCTAGTTCTTCTAATGGTTCGTCAAAGTCTTCTGGCAGGGGTAGAACGAAGGTTCCTTTCATGGAGCCAGCGAAACGGGGCTTTTTAGAGATTATTTCTGTTTCTAGTTTGGTGTCTTTGTAATATTGACTGGCAAGAAATTCGGTGTATAAAAACACGGCATTTTTAACTGATTCTGGCAGTTTTTCAATATTTTTTAAAATGGCGGATTCTATGGCTGTCATAGTTGTTTCTCCTTGTTCTAGTCTTGTGTATCACATGGTAAATCTCGCAAATAATAAAAGCGATCGCCTGTTTCTCCGTTACCCTTAACTCTTCCCAAATATCTTAGGCTAATGCAAGAAAGTCAGTAGCGATCGCTTACTCAATCAACTAGCAAAGGTTCTCTAAATCTGCTAGATCTTGCAGTCTGCCAGATGCTAATTTGTTTTTTTTGAGGTTATCAAGATCGATGAATTTAACGGCTATATCGTCAAGCATTACTTCTATTTTGGAATCGTAACAGGTTTGGAAGTCAATGCCATCTGGACTGGTCAATGCGGTTAGGTGGATAGCCAAGTTGAATGATTTGATGTGGTTCTTGAAAGTCTTGGGCAGTCAATCCTAAGCTACCAAAGCCAAATTCAGTTAATGCGGTAATTATTTTTTGTGAGTTTTCTTCGCTGATTTCGATCCAGATATCAATATCTTTGGTATATCGTGGATGTCCATGCATAGCCGCCAATGACCAGATAGTTAACTTGGTTGTCGTTTAATAATTGTATAAACTCTTTGAAGTCTTGGTTGAGCATTGTATTTATATTGATGATATTCTTGGCGAATTTGTTCGAGGGTTTCTAGGCGTTTTTTGGGTGTTTGTTGTTGCCAGTATTGAAAATCGCTTGTTTGTTGTTTGATGTTAGTTTTGATGATTACTTTTTCCATGTTGTTTCTCTTCGTTTTAGTCTCCTTATTCTATCGGTAAGTCTCGCAAGTAGTAAAAGCGATCGCCTTTTCTCCCATCACCCTTATCTCTTCCCTTATATTTCATAAGCCTTACTGCGGTGAGCGATCGCTACAACAAACACTTGTACTATTTTATCTTCGACCGAATAAATAATCCTATAATCGCCAATGCGATAGCGATATAAATTTGAATATTCTCCCTTGAGTGCTTTGATGTTGGGGTGCGATCGCGGATCTTGTTCTAATTGTTGTAAGCATTTAGCAATCTTTTTCGCTAAGGCTTTATCCGCTTTAGCATAAACTTTTTGAGCATCAGGATGCAGTAAAATTTCATACATCAGAACGTACTGTTCTCCAATTTACATATTGGCTTTTAGGTGTTGATTGATTCTGTTTAATGCGTTCTAATAGCCCAGAGATTGATAATAGTTCTTGAGTTGCGGCTTCGCTTTCGGCATTTGCCAAGAATGCGGCAAAATCGGCAACTACTTTTAATCTTTCTGGAGATAGTTGTTTAATTGATTCACTCAGTTGGTTCTGTATTTCCGTTACTGATATCGTAGATGGTTTATCGACAATAGATATGTCATTGAATGTGTTCATTTTGATTGCTAGAGTTATTTTAAGTATCTACAGTTTAGCATTTAAGAAAATAGAATCAATTGTTGCTATCAAACAGCGATCGCCTATGCGACTCTTCCCAAATATCTTGGGCTAGTCTGGAAATATGAATCTCGATCGCTTTGACATCTATTTTTACTCCTCTACACAATTAAGAAGAATATTCTGAATTTGTTCTAAGAAAATTGACAGTTTGTTTTGGATAATATCCCAAATAATTTGTTCGTCAATACTAAAATATGTATGAGCAATGATGTCTCGTAGTCCTGCGATTTTTCTCCATTCAACTTGAGCATATTGAGAGCGTATTTCTTCAGGTATGTTTTTTGGGGCTTTTCCTATGATTTGTAAACTATGAGCAACCGCGTCAAATGTGCGCTCATCTCTTACGAGTTCTTCAAGGGTCATGTTTGCGGTAAAGTTTAGGACTTTGTTACCGCTTTGTAAGATGTCTTCTAGATAGAGTTTTAAGCTACGCGACACGGATGGCTTCCTTGTTTATGTTGGTTTTGATTTGAGGTTTTAGCGATCGCCATGTGGCAAGATCGACTTCTATTTGTAATGTGTCTTCTAGAAAAATTTTTAAGTCCATATATTTGTCAAAGGTTGTAGCTCCTTCAAATTCTACTATAAAGTCAATATCACTATTTTCTGTAGCTTCATTTCTAGCGACTGAGCCGAAAATGGATAGTGATTTTACGCTTAAGATTTTGATTTGATGACGATGGTTTTCTAGAATTGTCAGGGCTTGTTGTAGTTCCATAATGTCCTCTTAGTTATCTATTCAATCCATAAGTCTCGCAAGTAGTAAAAGCGATCGCCTTTTCTCCCATCACCCTCAACTCCTCCCAAATATCTTAGGCTAATGAGAAAACGTCAATGGCGATCTACCTTTCATAATGGAATTTACAACTAATAATTGTCACAGCGTCTTCATTAATCCTATAAACCAAGCGATGCTCATCAGTAATTCGCCTTGACCAACATCCTTTTAGCTCATATTTAAGCGGCTCAGGTTTACCAATACCTCCAAAAGGATTGCGTAAGATGTCATCAATCAAACCAACGATTTTGCTGTAAACTTTCTTGTCTTCCTTTGCCCAGTTATTAAAATCCTGAAACGCTTGCTGCTCAAATACTATATTTCTCATGCCATTCCTCAGCCGAGAATGTTACTAAGCCTTCACCCTTTTCTATACTAGCGATCGCATCTAATAATTTTTTGGCATTAGCAGCATTGGAGAGCAAATACTCCGTTTCATCTTGATGATCAACTAATAAAATCACCTCAACTTTTGTACCTTCTATTAACTCTGGGGTATAAAGCTCAATTTTGCCATTTTTGCCCACAGTTCCCATTTGCTTAATTGCTGTTACCATTGGCTACACCTATCCATAGTATTTGCATTATAACGGAGAATGCTTGGATTTACATAAAATTTTAGTTTTGTGTATCACATGGTAAGTCTCGCAAGTAGTAAAAGCGATCGCCTTTTCTCCCATCACTCTTAACTCTTCCCAAATATCTTAGGCTAATGAGAAAACATCAACGGCGATCGCCTACTAACTCCAGTTCCATTGATTGAGAATAATAAACTGATTTTCTAGGTTGTATCCCGACAATTCAAGATTAGCGATCGCCTTGGAAATCGACTGATAACTCATATTTTTCAAAACGTCTGAATTCTGGTACACAGCCAAAATACCCGCATGAATTTGATTAACTTGATGTAATTCCAGAAAATCATCACAGTTTCTGGTTATTATTACTCGCTTATGTTGTCTAGCATATTCAAACACAACATTATCTAGCAAGCCAAACCAGCATCATTGACCGTAATTACATTATGTCCCACATCGCGCAACAAATTAACCAAATGTTTCGCTTGAGAATCTTCATCAAGCAGCAACTTTAGACTCAAAGGAAGCTCCTTTACTTACTAAACGGTAATACGCTTCATCCGCCTCTAATTTCAATAAGTTTTGATGAGATTGGCAATAGCGAAAAACCTCAGCGATCGCATCTATAGGCAAATCCCAATTAGCAGCAGCTTCTTCACGAGACATTTTATTGGCGATCGCGTCTTGCCAAACAGTTGAAGCAAGGAGCTTTCGCCCCTTAATGTATAACTGTTTCCGCCAAGGATGGTTTCGTTTTGCCAAATATTGCCAATCTTCAATCTCAACTTGGCTTTGCAGAGACTGAATTAAGGTCGCAATCAGATCTAAGCGATCGCCTGTTGACAGTTTATAAGCTTGTTCCTTAAGTTCTTGCAGTAACACGCAAATACTCCTAAATCACTAGTCTATATTTTAGTGTATATCCTTTAGGATGTGAGATCGCTATACTCCCATATTTGCAAACTCTAACTCTCATCACATGGTAAGTCTCGCAAGTAATAAAAGCGATCGCCTTTTATCCCATCACTCTTAACTCTTCCCAAATATCTTAGGCTAATGAGAAAACGTCAATGGCGATCGCTCTAACTGGTTTTGCTTGACTGTGAAGCATCAGGCGAATTTGTTCCGTTGTTTGGCGGCTAAAGGTTTGTTCTCCGCATTGATGGCAAACTTTTGTGGGAATATGCTCGACTAAAACGGGTTTGCCTGAGATATAGAAAATTTCATCAATCAGTTCGTTATGAATTTCACTTGATCCGCATACATGACATTTGTTCATTTTATTTTCTCCTTGTAAATTGAATCCATTGATTAGGGTCGGGTTCATATATTGTAATGATTTTGACGATCGCTGATTCTTGCATTGAGACTTGTAAGTGAAGGGGTCTATTGGTTTTAGTGGTTCCAAAAATCAAACAACTGGGGGAGTATTTGTCGTCTGGGTATTCCTCAATAATGATCGCATTTTCAGCTATTTGCATGATCTCCTGTTCGCTAATATTCCTTTCAACTGTGCGTTTGAGGGCATGACGGCTAAATTCAAAGTCTCCTCTCTGAAGTTGTGAGCGAATCTCAATTATTCTTTTCATTTTCTATCGGTAAGTCTCGCAAGTAATAAAAGCGATCGCACTTTTTCCCTTTCTCTTCAACTCTTCCCAAATACCCCGCCAATGGCGAAGAAAGCTCAATCAGTATTTCTTTGAGTTCTTCTTTAGACAAGTTTTTAGGTGAATCAGAAAAATCGTAAGCTCCTTGCAGACCGTCTAGAGCTACATCAGTCATACCTTTATTTGTTAAGTAGGTTTTGACAAGATTGACAATATGAGATCGCAGTTTGATATCATTTTCAACTTTTTGGATATACTCATTAATTTTGTCGTCAATTTGTCCTGCTTGTAAATATTCTTTGAGTTCAAATAAATCAATTGCGCCATCGTATTTGGCTTTGAGTTCAACGAGTTTTTGTAAACTTGTGGGGTTAATGATTGCCATTTTATGAACATTCGCTCCATCTAATACTTGTGTGGTAGGTTTACCAGATCCAATAATTAACTTGACTGTACCTATTTTTTGAAATAGCTCGTTATTTCGTATTGTACCTAGATTGAGAAGTTGAACAACGGTATCATTGGGGATGCTTTTGCCAGCTTTACACTCTCCAAAAAGCGGATAGGGATTTAAACAAAGTAGATCTAGTCCGCCAGCGCCTCCTTTATGAGCATAGTCAATCGTAAATCCTAAGAATTGTAGTGCTTGCTTTGTAATGTTTTCAAAATCAGTACCAGCTTGCCATGAATTTTTTTTCTCTTCTAGTTCAATACTGCGATTGCCTAAAGTTGTAATAGTTTTAATCCAATCAAGTTTTTTTAGAGATTCCATCTTGCGCTGAAGTTCTACTTCTTCTAGCGTTTTCTGGATTTGGACATCTAGCGGCTCAGGAGGTTCTAGATTTTCAACTTCTCTTTTTCGATTTTCATAGGTGATATCATCTAAAACTGGTTGCAGTTCATTGATGTAAACTCTATCTTCTAGGGCTATGAATACTCCTTTTACCTTGTTTTTGATGATAACGGGTGATGGCAAATGATAAACACGTATATATGTAAGCCAGATAAAGCCATTTTGTTCTATACCAGTTTGCAAACTTTCTATAGGTATTTGTAGGCGTGTTGCGAGAATGTCACATTTATCTTTTTCATAGAATCGTTGGCTTACTTCACAACGCGCCCATACGGATATTTTGACTTCGTTAGCTTCTGAATTATCAGCACATAAAGCAAAGTCTTGATTGCATCTATTAGGAGATTGAGCGTGAATAGCAGTAATATTTCCCGATTCAAGAGAAGACAAAACGCCTGACGGCAGGCGTAATGCAGCAATAATAGTTGCTTTTGTCATGTTTGTTAGCTGAAGTCAATATCTTTTAGATCTGTTACAACACCATTTGGATCTACAACAAAAGATGAGGATGTAGACGTTGGCTTAGGAATGCGTTCGAGTTTACTAGCGAGATCGGCAAGGTCTGACCATTTAGCATCTTTGGGGATCTTTGTGTCTGGCTTACTTACTATCTCTTTAACTAATAGATTATCAGTCAAGATTCCCTTTTTAGCGACATATTCCCAAATTTGCGGTTCAGTCACATTGTCTTGACTTTCCTCTCCAGACTTTTTAAGTAAAGACTGTAAAGCCAATATAGGAATAATATGATCTGTATGGAATTGAATCCATTCACCACCATTTTGCATGATAGTTAGAGTATAACCTCTAGCCATCTTGCCATTAATATCTTCAGAGCGAATCAAACAGGCTCTTGTTTGGTTAGGTTCATTAAATTTAACTAGCTTTTCTAAAGCATTAGTCAAAGCCACTCCTGTTTTCTGGATTACAGCAATTCCAATAAAGGCATAGTGACCGTGTTTATTCTCAGCCTTACGAACTTTGACCTTAAAAGGAACAACGTCTTTGTAAGCTTTCTCTTGTTCGTCAATTACAGCAAAAATCTGCATTTCGTCAACGACTTGATTGATCAGGTGATCAAATGCAAATCTTAGAGCCTTTGTAATTTTTTCAGAATTATCTAGAAGATTAGCGTCTATCCTGTCAAAATCACTTTGAATGTCTTGCAAATGTTGCTGATAATATTCTTCTACTCGACTGAGATGTAAGGGTAGATCAGGAGGAACATCATCATTTTTATCTTTCTCTGACGGAAGATCGGGTTGTCCCTCTATGACAATTGGCGGTTTAGGAATCCACTTTTCTTCACACCAACGCAACACCTTCCTCGCTATTGCTTTCTCAGCCGAAAAAATTTGATTCAGTTCACTTTTTTCAAAAGGGTAGAAAGAATCGGGAGGAATAACATTATGATGCTTATAAAATTGTTGCAAACGATGTTCAACTAATGAGAGACTAGCTTGCACATCAAGCATTTCCAATTCAATTTTATGGCTTACCCGATCTTTTGCTGCCAAAATTTTAGTCGCGATTGAAGAAGCCGCAAGGTTAATATCTTCTCTGAATGTCTGCGGAAAAACTGCAAGTAGGATAACTATGCGTTTGATGTTGTACAAGTCTTTGGCTAGACCAAGAACAACTTGTACAGTTGTAAGCATTTGAGTATTGACTTGGGGCGCGTCCAACTCATCAAAGCAAAAAACAACCGTTTTATATCGAGTAATTAGATTTAGTAAATCGCAAGTGTAGGAAAAGGAATCACCATCTCGATCTACTGGTAATCCTAGAGTTTTAGCTGAGTCTTCTGACAGTTTCTGCCCCGCAAGCCACATAGCAGCAAATGGAGCCGATTCTGGTAAAAGTGTCCATAGAATTGCTCTAATCAAAAATACATTTTTTACATCTGGACATTTTTTTGTAATCCCATTTGTCCAAATATTTATTAGGTTTGGATTTTTGCCTAGAACACTGGGGAATTGCTTAACAAGATGTTCAATGGTAAAAGGTCTGTCGCCTCCCCGCGCCTCAAAATACATTTCAGCCGCTAAAGCTTGCCATTGAGTAACGTTAGGAATGTATTCCCGCTTGAGGCTATATACAAGTGCTTGTAAGAATTCAGGCTTAATCGCGTCTAGATTGTCGTATTCACCCATGTAAACAAAGAAAGCTTTGTTATTTGAGCTTAGATGATGATGTAATCTAGCCAATAGTTGCGTTTTACCTAGACCACGTTCACCAATGATAACAGCCCCTTCTGTCTCTGACTTTTTAGTGTCAACATCATCAATAAGTTGGAGAACTTGATTAAATGCGTTTTGATTAATTGCCGCTACACCAGAATATTCATGACTCCAAACATTGTGCTGTGCAGTCACTTTAGATGAAAAAGGGTTGTGTTGCTCAATAAGTTGATTGAGAGTTTTTAAATCAGTGAATTGTTGTGACATTGTTCTAACCCCTATTTAACCTTCTTTGTGGCATAGCAACGTAAACCACTGATAGGTGTTGCAACTGAATCTTCCAATTTATCTCTTGCGCTGTCTTCAACACTGCTTTCTTGCAGAAGCAAAGTATCATCCGCTTGCATTTTGATCAGCCAATCATTAAACTCTGTCCGCGTTACCTGTTCGCCAATTGCACGGCGAATTTTATAAATTGGCACAAAGTTATCGTAGCTAAATTCACGATTAAGCTGATCGTAAGTTTCTAAAGCCACAACCTTAAACTCATCGTAAGACGAAATCTTAGGCGCAGACTCAACAACAACAGGCGCATTAGCGATCCATTTCACCAAATAATTACCCATCTTCGCCCCAATCCCGCTCTCAAACCCAAAATCGGGCGATCGCAAATAACCACCCAACAACTCAAAACCCACCTGCGTTAGCGTTGCATTTTTGATCTCTCCATTCTTTTTTCGCACCAACGCGATCGCCCCATCCGCCTCCAACGCCGCAAAAATCTCATTATAGTCCGCAGACTTCTCACCTTTACGAGTAAGCGTCAACTCGCCCTTAGTCGGCAATTCATTCTTCTTTTTATCAGCATCAGGCAAAGACTCCTTCAGCTTTGTCACTCCCCACAACACCAACAACAAACGAGTTTTTGCGCGTTGGATTTTATTTTCGTCACTTCCAGTAAGAGCCATAATATTTTCATTAACACTGATAAATTTTTAAAAAGCTTCAAATGCGCCCACTACTTTTAGGATAATACATCTAGAGCCTATTTTCTAATTTTTTTAAGATTAAATTACCCAAAACTTACAAAGTTGTAAACAACCAACCAAAGGCGATCGCGCCTGCCCATAATCATTGAGCAGTGGCATAATATAAAGCATTGGTTACGATGCGATCGCCAAAGGTGAATTTTATGAACGCTAAACTGATTAATGGACAAACTAAGTTATCTATTAACGTCTTAGTCAAAAACGAAAAAGATGGCAGAGTCAGCGCTAGAGCATTAGGACTGCCTGAATATAGCGTTACTAGCGGCGATCGCCACTCAGCCATTTCTGAATTAGATCGATTAATTACTGCAAACTTATCAGAGAATGAAGTCATATCTCTCGAACTAGAAATTCCCAAACAGGAACATCCTTGGCGAAAGTTCGCAGGAATTTATAAAAATAGTCAGCTATTCGACTCCGTACTAACCAACATTGAATCTCATCGCCGTGAACTAGATTCACAGAGCGCAATCGACTATCAAGAGGAGAAAATCGCTTGAGTCTATTGATACTCGATACCGATCATGCTTCTTTATTTCTCAAAGGAAATACTCTAGTTTGCGATCGCCTATTGCAAACCGAACCCAATGACCTCGCCATCTCAATCATAACGGCTGAAGAGATTTGTCAAGGATGGCTCAGTGAAATTAATAAATATAGCCAAGACTCCCAGTCATCAAGACTACTTTTAGCCTATTCAGAGTTTGAGAAAGCTTTAGAATTCTTCCAAACTATACAAAGAGTTAGTTTTGACAATAAAGCTTATAATCAGTTTAAGATTTTACGCAGCCAATTTAGGCGTTTGGGTACGAGAGATTTAAGGATTACGGCGATCGCTTTATCTATCAACGCCACTGTAATTACCCGCAATGCAAAGGATTTTGGACAAATTCCAAACTTATCAATTGAAGACTGGACAACTGAAAAATCTTCTTCGTATTAGCAACTACCGTCAAGCGATCGCCATACTCACAAATCCGTAAACTCCTAACCTTCAGCCACCACCGACTCATCCGTAGAATTGTCGGAAGCGATCGCTATTTTTAGGATAATACATTTATACCATATATTTTCTAATTTTTTTAAGATTAAATTACCCAAAACTTACAAGGTTGTAAACAATCAACCAAAGGCGATCGCTTATACTGACAAACATCACTTCACGCTTTAAATTTGTGTCTGCAAGAGATATTTACCACAACACTGTCAAAACAGCCCTAGAAAAAGATGGCTGGTAATTGTCCAATGGATACCCAATTAAAATATCGGCTGATCATTAAACAAGTACTGCAAAATCACGCCGACTATCGCTCGACAATACCTGACGCTTACTCATCTCAAGTCTTATTTGATGATGAGCGGGGTCAATATCTAGTTCTCGACATTGGCTGGAACGACGATCAATATCTTCACAGTACCCCCATTCATCTGAGTTTAGTCAATGACAAAATCTGGATTCAGTACGATGACACCGAAGAAGGAATAGTAACTGACTTGATCGATGCAGGTATATCTAAGAATGATATTGTCCTTGGATTTCGTCATCCGAAAGTTCGACAATATACAGGATTTGCCGTTGCATGATGAGTGAATCCAATTAGATCGAAACACCTTCAACACACTCAATAACTTTCAAAGCTTCTTTTTGCTCATCCTCACTATCCAACATTGCCCATGTTGTAAATAATTGATTGATTCTTTGTCGTCTGAGACTTTGCCCTTCTAAATTGTTACTATTAATCTCACTCATGGCGACATCCCAAACACTTGCCGACGAAGATTTAGTAATTCGCTGTTGATAAAAGAAAATATTTCTCAATCTACTTGATCCTTGAATTAGCAACTATTTTATAAATAAGTTTGGTATTCAATCTCAGGTGGCGCGATCGCAATTAGCATTTTTTGCGTAATTCTAATTAGCAATAATCGCCGAAAAGCTATTTCGGGAGCTACACCAAAAATGCGACAGCGATCATAAAAATATAAAAATATCTCCGCTAGCGATCGCAATAATTTAAGTCGAGCTAGATGCTCATCACCCTTTAAAATATCGGCGATCGCCAAATTTTGCATTAACAAACTAACTTCCGCAGGTTCTAAATATAGTTGCCATTCATGAATGGCAACTACATCATTTTGATTTGCTAATCGAATTAATGCACAACAACGAGCATAGGCATACTGCACGATTGCTTCAGGTCGATTGTTAGCAGAAATATCCCGCTTTCGCCAACATCCTTCCCAATCAGCAATTCCATCAATTTGCCAATTATCTAGATTTAATAAACTCTCTGATATGTATTTTTCACTTAAAGAAATATTTAGCCAGCCTTTGCCAAATGCTTGGATTTGGCATTGAGAAGATATTTCTGGATTTTGCGAACAGATTTGGGCGATCGCATCGGCAATCTCTAAAGGATTGAGATTTAGGCGATTTGCGATCGTCAACGCGATCGCTGATGTGTAATGAGCATTATATTTGGGATAGCAAATCTTCAGCAACACTTCTTTAGGATCTAATAAAATCCTAAATTGGGAATCAATGGCGATCGCGATCGCCTTTTGAATAGTTCGCGATGGAGAGATAAATTTCATTTACTGCGTGGTAATCGCAACACATTTTGCTGTTTAGAAAGCGGACTAAGTAACTGATTGAGCGCCCTTAACTGCTCAGGTGTACCCATCGAAATCAAAACATCGCCTTGCAAAATTTCAGTATTGCCATCGGGACCCGCAATCACATCGCCATCAGCGCGGCGAATCGCTAAGACTAATGCTCCAGTTTGCGATCGCAGACTAGCTTGCTTTAACGAGATGCCAATATAACTAGAATCATCAATACGATATTCTTCGATATAAAATGACCGATTTGCCCCAGCAATAATGCCATCAACAAAATCCATCACCTGTGGGCGCAACGCCACCGCCGCCATCCGCTTACCACCTGTAATATATGGCGAAATTACCTCATCCGCCCCACCTCGTCGCAGCTTTTGCATCGACTCTTCCGTACTTGCCCTCGCGATCGCCCTGATTTCAGGATTTAGAGTTTTAGCAGATAATACCGTATACAAATTTTCGGCATCTGATGGTAGCGCCGCCACAATGCAGACAGCACGTTCGATTCCTGCTAAAAACAAAGTATTGTCAAGAGCCGCATCTCCTTGCAATGCAGGATAACCCGCGATTTCGGCTTGCTCGATCGCCATCGGATCGCTATCAATCACCACAAAAGAAATGCTTCCTTCGGCAGCAAATTCGGCAGTGACCTGTCGCCCTGTGCGTCCAAATCCGCACACTATATAATGCTTGTCTAATGACTCCATGACTTTTCGTTGTCGCCTCGCCTGAAAAATATTGTAAATGTGTCCATCGGCGATCGCCACCGTAAACTGCGCCGCAATATAACTAATGCTCAAAACTCCCAGTACGATCAAAATAAGCGTAAAAATGCGCCCTTGAAAGTCTAAAGGATTAGTCTCGCCATAACCAATCGTGGCAAGCGTAATGATCGTCATATACAGCGCATCAAACCAACTCCAGCCTTCGATTAGGTGATAGCCCAACGTGCCGATCGCCACCAGTCCGACTAAGATGCCAGCATTAGTGAGCAAAGTCTGCTGATATTGGAGCAATTCACGCTGTAAGACGCTTGGCTGCAACTGTTGGTAATTAATGGAACTTTTAGAAGGCATACATGCGTACAGTTATGATCTATTTTGAGCGCCATACTCCCTTCCCAGTGAAAAACTAGACGTTGCGCCGCAACGCTAATTCTTGGTTTTATACGTCTATTTCTTTAGTGGGAAGGGAGTAAAAACCAATAGAACATTTTGAATAGTGAACGGGTATACTAATTTAACCAAGAACTTAATTAAAAAAATGTTAATCTCCTTACACTAATACTAGGCTAATAAGAGACTTCACACAGGTTGAAGTACTTAGTTGCTATCAAATGCTTTTGCTTACGAGACAATCTATGACATCAGATCCGCTTTCAGAAAACACACAAACTAGTCGAGTTGTCACTTCTCCCTATCGCTCGGCTGTTGATATCAGTGACGATAATTTAGAGAAGTTCCACAGTTGGACAGGTTACAACACCCACACCGATATGAGTAGTAACACCAAATTCCAAATGCGTGATTTTCATATCGATTTGGGTATGGCGGTTATCGGTTTTGGGGTTTTGTGTGGTTGGGAAGTCCGATCGCGTAAAATTGATTTTAAAGGCAAAACTCATCTGATTTATGAATTGCGAGGCGACACCGATCCCCAAGTTGTGCCGATGTTTCGTCAAAACTGTAGTGATGAGATGGCGACTTTTCTGCACAGCCGCTTGATTAGAACCTTAGATTTCTTGCGTTCCTGCTCAAAATTTTCTGGCATTCCTCATGTTCATATTATTTCTATCCGCAATCATTATGTGATGAGTGCAGTATGGCGACCCTATCAAAATAAAATTTGGATGGTTCCAATTGACCAAATTGAAGGATTGTCATTTACCAGTCACTTAATTTAGATGTCTATTTGGATCAAAGGCGCAGGAACGCTTAAAACTCCAGATGACCTATCAATCCGTCCCACACCGAGTAAGGTTAGGGCGGCAGTTTTTAATATTTTGCAAAGTCGAGTTAGAGGAGCTAATTGGTTAGATATTTGTGCTGGGTCAGGTGCGATGGGAGCAGAAGCCCTAGTGCGTGGCGCGGCTAATGTGGTGGGCATAGATGTGTCGGCGATCGCTTGTCAGTTTGCCCGCGAAAATTGGCAAAAAGTGGCTAAGCCAAATCAAACTTTTCAAATTTTTAAGGGCGATGCGATGAAGATATTGCCAAATTTGCCCACAAGGTTACAACCAAAATATTTTGATCTAGTTTATTTTGATCCACCTTATCAAAGTGATCTGTATGAGCCAATTTTGACCGCTCTATCTCCATTACTTAAAGATCATGCTCTGGTCATAGCTGAGTGCGATCGCCTCCGTCCCTTTCCTGATGTGATGGGCGATCTAGTGTGTTGCGATCGCCGCCAATATGGACAAACTGCTTTAATATTTTATGAAAAAGAATGAAAAAGAATAGATAACGATTGGTGTTAATGGCTTTAAGGAAAATTCTTTTTTGGGATACCTAAATATCGAGATAACGGCGAATTGCAGTAAGGTCTAGATGTGCTTCTAATAAATCCGCCATACTGTTATAGAGCCTATCTTGATGATCTTGCCATGATTGAGAAGACGATTGATGTTCAGCAATATGGGCTAACTCAGTTAAGGCTTGACGAACACTAGACGACTCAAATAGACCGTGTAAATAGGTTCCCCATACCCGATCGCCCTTTAGTCCTTCATCAAATATACCGCGATCTTCATGTTGAACTTGCAGCAATGGCTTAATTAGTTGAGATTCCCTTAAACTTGAATTAGAATCTGAATTAATTAATGTAGTAACTCCCATATGAATTTCATAGGTCATCCATTTATCTAGAGATTGCGCCGAATTCCAAATAGCCTGAACTTGACGCACTTGTTTTGTCGCCATAAATTCGGTGCTAATTGGTAATAATCCCAATCCTGCGACTGTGCCTGAACGACCAGCCACACCCTCGCGATCGCCTAGATACTCGCCCAACATCTGATAGCCGCCACAAATACCGATGATGGGAATACCGCGTTTATGGGCTAATAGAATGGCATCGGCTAATCCTGTAGCGCGTAACCATTGCAGATCGCTGAGCGTGTTTTTACTCCCTGGTAAAATAATAATCCTCGCATCGCTGAGTTCAGCCACAGTTTGCACCCAACAAGTGGCAATTCCTAGGTCTAATTGCCAAGGCTGACTATCTTGCGAATTAGACAAATGCGGAAATCGAATCCATGCAATCTTTGCGCCATGTCCTTTTGATTCGGCTTCACTGCATAGACTATCTTCGCTCTCTGGCTGCAAATCTGTCTCGTAGGGAAGCACGCCTAAATAAGGGAGTTTAGGCATATAATCGCCAAAGTGCTTTTCGGCATCACTAAATAGCCGTAAATCGCCACGAAATTTGTTGACAATAAAGCCCAATCCCATGTCTCTAACCGATTCAGATAATAGTTGATGCGTACCAATAATCTGAGCAAATACACCGCCTTTCTCAATGTCACCAACGAGAATCCAGCGCCCTTGTAAATGGATAATCGGACGGAGGTTTACCAAATCACGATGCATGAGATTGAGTTCGACGGGACTACCTGCTCCCTCTAATAGCAACACATCACAGCGATCGCGCCAATATTCGAGGGTGTCGCGCACGGTCTGCCAGAGGGTTTCGATATGTTGGTAATAATCGATCGCCGCAATATGTTGACGCGCTTCACCTAATAAGACTAGTTGCGAAGTTCCATTTCCTGATGGTTTTAATAAGATTGGATTCATCTCCACAATCGGACGCATCCCACAGGCGATCGCTTGAACTGCTTGCGCTCGACCAATCTCGCCACCTTCTAGGGTCACATAGGAGTTATTCGACATGTTTTGAGCTTTAAATGGAGCGACTTTTACGCCATTGCGCGTGAGCCATGCGCCCAATGCTGTCACCATCCAGCTTTTGCCAGCATTTGACGAAGTTCCTAAAACAGAGATGGCTTTCATAAAATCAATAGGATAAGTTAGGATAGTCGGCGCGAGGCGTTTTCCATCCTAACTTATCATCGAATTCTAGTGTTAGAGCTATATCCAGATTTTATAATTCTAAATTTCATAATTTTAATTTTGGCGGCAAGCCTCGATCGCCTAATTGGTGATCCTGTTAGTTGGTATCATCCTGTACAGGCTATTGGTTTGGCGATCGCTAAGTTTACAAATTTAGTCCTCATTCAAGATTTTGCTTCAAATAGGCGTATCCCAAGATTTTCATCGACTATTATGAAATATTTTGGGATTATCTTAGGAATCATCATCATCTTTGGCTCTGGGATAATTGGCTATCTCATCATCTTATTAGCCGCAAACATCCATCAAATAATGGCGATCGCCATTTCTAGCATCTTACTCGCCGCTTGTTTTGCAGGGCGCAGCCTCCGTGATGCGGCCGAGTCAGTATTAGCCGTTTTACAAACAGGAAATATTGAGGGAGCAAGACAAGAATTAAGTCGTTATGTGGGAAGAGATACAGATGATCTTTCAGAAGTTGAGATTTTACGCGCCATTCTGGAAACTGTAACCGAAAATGCGATCGATGCGGTGACTGCCCCATTGTTTTATGCGCTGCTTGGTTCGGTCTTATTTCCCTATGGTGGTGTGGCTCTGGCGATCGCCTACAAAGCATCTAGCACTCTTGATTCGATGGTGGGATATCAGGAAGCGCCTTTTACGGATTTGGGTTGGTTTAGTGCTAAGACCGATGACGTGCTGACTTGGTTGCCCTGTCGCCTGACGGTGATTACTTTAGCCTTACTTTCCAAACAGCCCATTTATGTATGGAATCTCTGTGAACGTGATGCTAAAGCTGATCCTAGTCCAAATTCAGGATGGAGCGAATGTGTGTATGCCGCCATTTTGCAAGTACAGCTAGGCGGCGAAAATCGCTATCGGGGACTGGTCAAACATAAGCCCTTACTTGGCAACGCCATCGAGGCGATCGCCATTCCTAAAATTTATCAAGCTTTGGCGCTCACCCGCACTTGTTTTTTAATTTGGCTCAGCATGGGCGGCTTGATGGCGATCGCTATAATGATAAGGCTCGCAAATTAAATAATTCACCCATGAGTCTATCTGATACGATCGCGGCGATCGCCACCGCCATTTCTCCACAACAAGGAAGTGTCGGCATTGTGAGATTGTCTGGCGATCGCGCTGTGGCGATCGCCGAACAAATTTTTAAGGCGGGTGGCAAACAAGTTTGGGAAAGTCATCGGATTCTCTATGGTTATGTGCGAAATCCATCTACCAAAGCAATCATCGATGAAAGCTTGCTGTTATTAATGAAAGCGCCGCGTTCCTTTACTCGTGAAGATGTGGTGGAGTTCCATTGTCATGGTGGAATTATGGCAGTGCAGCAGGTGCTAAATCTTTGCTTAGAGCAGGGCGCAAGACTAGCGGAAGCTGGAGAATTTAGTTTGCGAGCTTTCCTCAATGGTCGCATCGATCTTACTCAAGCTGAAAGTATTAATGATCTAGTGGGAGCCAAGTCCGCCCAAGCCGCTCAATTGGCGATCGCCTCCCTACGCGGTAAACTTGCTCAATCTTTAAAATATTTGCGTGGTAAATGCTTAAATATTTTGACTGAGATCGAAGCGAGGATAGATTTTGAGGATGATTTACCGCCGCTTGATGTGGAATGGATAAAAGCCGAATTTATAGCTATCTCTCAAGAGTCACAGCAGATATTAGCAACCGCCGATCGCGGTGAACTATTACGAACTGGGCTAAAAGTGGCGATCGTCGGTCGTCCGAATGTGGGTAAATCGAGCTTGTTGAATGCATGGAGTCGTAGCGATCGGGCGATCGTGACTGATTTACCTGGCACAACCCGCGATGTGGTGGACTCCAACTTAGTAGTCGGCGGGATTCCAATTCAAGTTCTCGATACGGCTGGCATTAGAGAGACAGAAGATGTGGTTGAAAAAATCGGCGTAGAGCGATCGCGTCAAGCTGCTCAGTCAGCCGATTTAGTCCTGATGGTCATTGATGCGAGTGTGGGTTGGATCGAGAAGGATGCCGAGATTTATGAAACCGTGTGCGATCGCCCTGTAATTTTAGTAATCAATAAGATTGATCTTGCTAATGATCCCCCTCAATCCTCCTTGCAAAGGGGGAAGAATTTAATTCTCCCCCCTTTACAAGGGGGGCTGGGGGGGATCTACAATCTAAAACATGAAAGAGAATTGGAAAGTATTCCCACTGTGAAAACCGCAGCGTCTCAGAATCAGGGAATTGAAGATTTAGAATTGGCAATTCTGCAATGTATTCAGCAAGAGGCGATCGCGGCGGCTAATCTCGATGTGGCGATTAATCAACGCCAAAAAGCTTGTTTGTTAAGGGTTGTTCAATCCTTAGCAAATGTACAGATCGCGATCGCGGATCAATTACCCCTCGATTTTTGGACAATCGACTTACGCGATGCCATTAGTGCGATCGGAGAGATTACAGGCGAAGAAGTAACAGAATCTGTTTTAGATCAAATCTTTAGTAGATTTTGTATTGGCAAATAGAAAGAGAAGGCTTTGCGTAGCCCATTGAGGACTTCAGTAGTAATTTACAGCTTTACCTCACCACCAGTTTTTCTTCTATGCTTTTACTGGACGATGCTGTTTTTGTTTTCATATTTCTGGCTCGTTTTTCTGGCTTCCCCCGACTAGAACTGTTGACTATCATACGTTTTATCCTCCTTTATTGCTCCCATTTCACTTTTAATTACCCCCCCTTCAAAGAAGCCCAAAAGCTTTCAGTGCATCTCCAAGATGAAATTGCCCACCAACTACTAGAAGCTATTCACAATGAATTAAAGTGGCAGGAAACCTTAGCAAATCCAAAAATGGATTTAGGTGTATTTCAAGCAATGGCTCAAGCAGCACTAATTCAAGAAGAAAAAGGTGAAACTGAAGAAAAAGGTTTTGGCGAAGAGTAATGAAGTCATCTAGAACCAAAGATTTTCGCAAACTTTTTGTAAGATTGCCTGAACATATCAAAGAAACTGCGAAGAAAAACTACGAACTTTGGAAAGATAATCCATTTCATCCAATTTTAGAATTTAAGCAACTTAGAAATAGCGAAAATATCTAGTCAGTCAGAGTCGGAATCGGTTGGTGAGCATTGGGAATTATCAAAATAGAAGAGCAAAAGATTGTGTGGTTTTGGATCGGTTCACATGCCGAATATGACAGGGTTCTCGGAAAAAGATAAACTTTTGCTGCGGGTAATGCTAATGGAATGCACCTAATTTTTTGAATAAAATCGGTTGCTTTAGCGAACAGGAAATTTATTGGTGATGGGGCGATCTGGGGCGATCGGTCAATGATAAAATTTCGCAATGATCGACAACATCTGTAAGTTTTTAGCCGAAACCTTCCCCACCGACTTTGCCAGTTGGCTGTTAGGAGAAGCGATCGCTTTTACCAAAATCGAACCCTCCGAACTCTCAGTCCAACCAATTCGGGCTGACTCCGTTATATTTCTGAAATCATTAAAAATCATCCTCCACATCGAATTTCAGACTGACCCAAATAAAAATATCCCCTTCCGCATGACCGATTATCTGTTGAGGCTGCATCGTCAGTTCCCCGACATGGAAATCCATCAAGTCGTGATTTATCTCACACCTAGCGAATCACCCCTTGTTTACGAAACCACATTTAACCTTGGCGGACTAAGCCATCAATTTAACGTGATCAGGCTTTGGGAACAACCCACAGAAATATTTCAGCAATACCAAGGACTATTACCCTTTGCCACCCTCTCACAAACCAACAACCCCGAAGAAACCCTGAGACAAGTTGCCAAGCAAATTGAACAAATTAGCGATAAACAAGTACAAAGCAACATAGCCGCATCGACCGCTATAATATCGGGTATAGCCCTAAAGAAAGAAATCATCCAAAGACTTTTAAGGAACGAAATCATGAAAGAATCAGTTATTTATCAAGAAATTCTACTAGAAGGTAAAGCTGAAGGCGAAGCTAAAGGTCTAGCCAAGGGCAAATCTGAAACAGCGAACCAAATTGCGCTAAACATGATGCGTTCCAACGTGTCTGTGGAATTAATCGCTCAATTTACAGGACTAACCATCAAAGAAGTCCAAAAGTTACAAAAAGTTTCTACTCAAAAATCGAAGATCCCAAAATCATCCAAGCCGAAGCGATCGCCAATCTCATAGGCTACCTTAATGGGGTATTCCTAATTTTTTTGAATAAAATCAGTTACCTTAGCGAACAAGAAATCTATTGGTAATGGGGCGATCGCTATTTTTTACGAATTAGCTGCCCAGATAACAGAAACATCGTATCGATCAAACATTGAATCTGCACTCACAAGCGTCATCGCCTCTATCTGAGATTGAGCAATCAACATCCTGTCAAAAGGATCTTTATGAATCAACGGCAGTGATGCTGCTTGCAAAGCATGGGAAGCCTTAATTTCTAGCGATCGCGCTCCTAGCTGAATCATGCGAGTGGAGATGTAGCCATCTATTGGCTCTGGAAGTGGTAATTTACCGATCGCAACTTTAATACCGATCTCCCAAACACTAGCGACAGAAAACCAAACCTCATTAGCCTCGTCCGATATTTGGGCGATCGCCTCTTCACTTAATCTTTCTGGTTCAGAAAACCACCACAACCAACATTGAGTGTCTAGTAAAAGCTTCACTCCGCATCACCTTCAAAAGCAGCTAGGATATCTTGAGGTAAAGGCGAATTAAAATCATCAGGCACGATGAATCTTCCTCGATCCTGTCCTAAACTAGCGCGGCGATCTAGTGAAGCGCGAAATGGAATCAACTTGGCAACTGGAATACCTCGATTGGAAATGATAATTTCTTCTCCATTCTCAACACGAGTCAACAAACGAGATAAGTTCGTTTTAGCTTCATGGATATTTATAGTTTTCATGCTTTTACAGACTAAGTCCATAAACTAAGTCTAGTCTAATTACGATGATTATGCAAGAGCAATGATGAGAAATTTATTGGCGATTGGGGCGATCAATTAGAAAAACTTCTCGTAATCATCATGGCTACCAATCCAAAACCAAGTTACAGAATCACCATCAAGAATCCCCAGCGCACGATAGTTTCTCGTTATTCTCACAGACCAAATCGATTCCTCACTATTAATGCATTTGAAATGTAAAGACGGGTGAAAAGCATTATCCGCCCACAGACGATAGGCTTTTCTGGCACTTTGTCTAACATCTTCATTTAGCTTGCGGTACTCAATCCAGAAAGAAGGCAAAATGGATGAATTCATAGCTGGTTAAAATCAAGAACAACTGCTTTACCTTCTGCAATCTCTTGTTTAGCAATTCTTGCTGCCGCCACTAACTTTGATTGGCTCTTTGCAAAGGAGTTATCCCACTTAATCTCATCCTGTAGGTCATTAATATATTCTCGCAAATGATCGGTAACTCTCTCCTGCAAACTGACAGGTAAAGACTCCATAATTTTAACCAAGGTTGAAATTTGGGGTGATGATACGCTCATGACTTTTGGTTATGAAGTTACACAGACAAAGCTACCACAGGTTAATTTAATTTTGTCTAGTCTGCGGATCTACATCCTTAAAAATAGATCATATATTGACAGTCAAATTTATGTCAGCTAATCTTTAGCTATAAACGTATATCCCCAGATGCCAACATTATTAAGAGTCGGTGCTTACCGCTTTTTCTGCTATGCAGGCGATCGCCCACTAAAAGAGATTGATAAGCGATCAGTACTAATTTTTCGGATAGGCGATCGCGATCGCCATGTTGACGATAATGCGATCGTCATATCAAAATCTAACGTACATTAGGCGAAGGAATTCATGGGGAGAAACTAGATGAAGATATCAGCACTAAAAATTTACCGAAATGTCAGTCCCCCACGATCGCGCAGGCGAATTTGAAGCACTGCTGGCAAAAAAGGGACAGAACCGCCTATCAGGGCTAGATGAGAAGATCATTACCCCAATCTTGGAGAGAATTGTAAATTGCATATTCATCGGTGTAAACCATAGTGCCAGCAGTAATCTTTGCGTCATCGATTAGATGTGTTAAATTTAGGCTCAGCATAGCGATCGTCGCTTATAGATTTCGATACAATATTAGTAGTTTCTTCCTTTGGCTCACCTCCCCGAAACACCTATTGAGCCTTAATTTTAATGATGTCATCCCCAAAAAATATCACGATCGCGGTTATTCAAGCATCTCTAAATGCGGATATCGCCACTAATGTCGCTAAAATATCAGACTTGGTAATCCAAGCGGCTCAGCAAGGAGCGCAAGTAATTTTACCGCCAGAGTTATTTGAAAGCCCTTACTTTTGTCGCGAGGAGCGCGATCGCTTTTTTGATTGGGCGCAACCTGTGGAGAATCATCCCACGATCGCCCATTTTCAAGAGCTTGCCCAAAAACTTAAGGTGGTGATTCCTGTTTCATTTTTTGAGCGATCGCAACAAGTCTATTACAACAGTCTGGCGATGATCGATGCTGGTGGCTCATTGTTGGGCGTATATCGCAAGAGTCATATTCCTGATGGACCGGGGTATGAGGAAAAGTTTTATTTTCGAGGCGGTGATACAGGGTTTAAAGTTTGGGATACCGCTTTTGGCAAAATCGGCGTGGGTATCTGTTGGGATCAATGGTTTCCTGAATGCGCTAGAGCGATGGTACTCATGGGTGCAGAGATTTTGCTATATCCGACGGCGATCGGTTCTGAGCCTGAAGAGCCGAACTTGAATACTAAAGATCCTTGGCAGAGAGCGATGATCGGTCATGCGGTTAGTAATGTGATTCCTGTGGCGGCGGCTAATCGGATTGGGTTAGAGGGAAGTCAAACTTTTTATGGTCACTCTTTTATTGCCGATCAACGCGGTGACAAGGTTGCCGAACTAAATGATCGAGAGGAGGGTGTAATTTTAGCTAATTTTGATCTTGATCTAGTCAGACTCAATCGCGCCTCATTTGGCTTTTTTCGCGATCGCCGTCCTGATTTGTATCAAGTGTTATTGTCACCTTAACTGATGTCAAGTCAATCCTAATTAACAAAAACTCTATCAACGTAGAAAAGGGCGTACCGCGCTTTGCGCGGTAAAGCTAATAAGCAAGTTTGAAAATATATTCATCATATTTTTAGCCTCAAAATTTGCCGATCGCACTTTTGGTTAGCTGATTTTATTAGCAATTTACGATGGCAAACTGATCGGGATTTCAATCCTGAACTCAGTGCCTTTGCCAATTGTAGAATAACATTCTAGTCGTCCCTGATGCTTCTCCACCACGATTTGATAACTGATGGACAGCCCTAAACCTGTGCCTTTACCCACGGGCTTAGTCGTAAAAAATGGATCGAAAAGTTTGTTGCGAATATCTTC
>JANODY010000072.1:0-26909 GCA_031412945.1 Cyanobacteria bacterium SOY_65_metabat_81 | reverse complement strand
CCATTGTTTATTATGTCTCCCACCTAAAAAGGCCGGGCCTGCGTTTTTATTACCAACACCAACTTTTTTTGTGGCTGGGGCGCCCCCCCCCCCGGGGGGATTTTGGGGTCCCCCACCCCCAAGCCCGTCTCAACTCATTTCGGATTGCTATATAGCGCTTTGTTATTAAATTTTATTGGTGAATCATGCCCAATCTGAAATCTTTTGCCGCTTGTAATCCTAGCTTCTTAATCTGTTTACAAACCGAAGATGATTACCATGTGGATTTAGCCAGTGGCCGAGGGGACAGTGTGGGCAAGAAAATGAGAAGAGCGATCGCCTTATCTTCTAATAAGCCGACCTATCAATTACTGTCTGGACATGTTGGCAGTGGCAAAACGATAGAATTATTACGACTAAAATCTAATTTAGAGCAGCAGGGCTTTGCCGTAATTTATGTTATGGCTGACCAATATTTACAAATTAATGACATCGGTTTAGCTGAACTTTGGCTAGTTATTTTGAATTTAATGGTGCAACAGATCGAAAAGGGCGAAGATTCCTTATCTTTAGCTTATCTTCCCAATGCGATTAGTGAAATTGAACAATGGCTTAGAATGTCAAGGTCTGTTGACCAATCTACTTATGGAAGTCGCTTACACATTATTTTACAAGCTTTAAAAAATCACGTTCAATGTCGGCGGCAATTACGATATTATCTAGAGCCACGTCTTAAAAATTCGCTCCTAGTGGCTGGAGAAGAAGTAACCGCAATCGCTGTTGATCGGGTTAAACAGCTTGGCAAAAAGGGATTAGTTGTGATGGTAGATAATCTCGATCGCCTATCTTTTGAGCAGATGGTGCGTATTTTTGGTGATGGCGAGAAGTATTTACGTCAATTTCAATGCCACATAATTTTTACCTTGCCGTTGATGTCAACTAGTGAACAATTGCAGCAATTTGTTCCGCGACTTTCACAAATTAGTCAGCCGATTTTATTGCCAAATCTAACCTTGCGCGATCGCCTTGGTGCGGTGAATTTAGAATGTTTGAGTTTACTGCGCCAAGTTGTTTTAGCAAGAATGTTGCCAAATGTGGCTTCAGAAATTAGGTTAGACCAAGTTACAAAGGTTTTCGACAATTTGGAAACTCTCGATTTGCTAGCCCTGTCTAGTCATGGACATCTGCCTTATTTGCTATCACTTTTATGCGGTTGTCTGCAATGGCAAGATCCACCAATTCAGATTGAAACCCTCAATCAAGTTCTCCAAATGGATCAGGAAACTCGACTGTCAACTATCAGCGATCGCGATTGGCAGATTTTGCAAACATGTCTTGCCAGTCCTCATGCACTTACACTTGAGGCGATCGACTTATGCCGCCGAGGTTTACTTTTTGAACATCATGATCTGCAAGGCTATTGGTTTAGCAGTCCTTTTCGATCGCTAGATACAAGTCCTGCCGCTACGCCCATATAAACTCGTTCTTCTAGAACAGATTTTTCAACCCAGTTTTTCGATAATATTGTGAAGTTATCTATCAATCAAGTATATGGATTTTAAAAGTATTATTCGTGATATTCCTGACTTTCCCCAAGAAGGGATCATTTTTCGAGATATCACGCCTTTATTGGCTCACCCTCAAGGGCTGACCGATATTATCCAAAGGTTTCAAACTGAGTTTGCTAAATTGAATATTGGGGCGATCGATTGCATTATTGGCATTGAGTCGAGAGGTTTTATTCTTGGCGCACCACTGGCGATGAATTTGGAATGTAGCTTTGTGCCAGTTCGTAAACCGAAAAAACTACCATCAGCAGTATTTCGGGTTGAATATGCGCTGGAATATGGCACTGATACTGTGGAAATGCATTGTGATGCGATCGCCACAGGTAAGCGCGTAATCATCATCGACGACGTGATTGCTACGGGAGGGACGGCTGCGGCTACAGCTAAACTAGTTCAGCAATCTGGAGCAGAACTGATCGGATATGGATTTTTAATTGAACTAGATTTTCTCAACGGCAGGAGCGCTCTACCCAAAGTTCCAATTGTCTCATTGGTCAATTACTAAATGTTTTTGAGAAAGAATTCGTGAAGCCTTTCTCAAATTCAAATCACATTCAAAAAAGCAAAGGCTTCGCAACGCAAAGCTTTTACTCTTTTGAATGTGATTTTGAGATGCATACCTGATTGACTGACAAATCTCCTCAAAAAGCGGGCAGGATGTTCGCGCTACAAGAATTTTAAATTTGTAGGTCAGGCATCTTGCACAAAAATTTCAAACACTTTTGCCAGTCAATCAGGATGCATACAGCCTAAATAGGCTGTATCTACTGTGTAAAAGGGTGCGATCATTAGGATTTACTCTATTGGAAAGCTAGGAATGATGCGATCAATTTCTTGCATTATTTCCATTGTTTCTTTAAGGGAAACCACAACTTTTTGATAATGGAAAATATCATCAAAGGATAAACTACGCTTAGCTTTTTTGCGATCCTTTAGCCATTTATCGAGAACTTGATAACCACCAATTTTAAATTCCCATACTTCTTGTTCAATCCCTTCAAAATATTGTTCTTTGTTGATGTAAATTTTCTTTTCGATAGGTTTATAAGTAACTTCGGTGACGGCGTTATCACCTTTGCCGCTCATTTTAGTGATTAATTTATTCAGTTTCTTGGATTTCATCAAGTGCAAATCAACTAATGCTAGACCTTGTTCGCTCAGAGATTGAAATAGTTGTTTATTGCTGGTAAATGGTACGCGAGGAAAGTCGATTTTTAGAAATTCAGCATAGCGCGATCGATAGGTTGGGCTATGAAAGATTGCGTAAATATAATAAAAAATTTCCTCATGTGTAGGGATATAGTCAAGTTTAGCTCCGAGTACAGCTAAAAATTCTGATGATAGATTAGTGGGTGGCTCCTCCAATAAACTACCTTGTTGACGGTCTAAATCTGGATGAAGATAAAGAGGAAAAATATTGGCATTATCAGCAGAAGAAATAATACTTTTATCAGCTATTAAATCGGTCACAAAAAATTGACTATTAATATTTTCTCTAGTCCGTCTAATTGTAATTAATCCAAGATTAGGCAACTGAAATTGTTGATTAAGATTAGTTCTTGCTCTTTCCAATATATGAGAACAGTATAAAATTGCTCGCCGATCGAATGGTCGATATTGCGCTATTTTCCAATCTTTATCGACAATTTTGCCAACCCATCGTTTCATCTTCAATAAAGATTTATCGGTATGGATTAGTTTACTATTTTCAAGCTCAGTATTAATTTTCTGTTTTAAGTCGCTAACTGAAAAGTCATACAAAAACTCATCATCACCGCTAGTGATTCCCATTGACTGAAAGCCAAAAATATTTGTAAGTTGCCATCCTTGTTCATATTCTTCGCGAAAGTTTTCGCTTTGAGGAATAAAAAAATAAAATGGCGAATTGGGAAAAATTTCTTTCCACTCAACTGTCTTAATATTATTTTCTGAAAGATAGAGATACTTATCTTCGCGTGATCCCCAAAGATCTACATGGTAAACTTTAGCCATTAGATAACCTCAAATAAACAATACTACTCTATGGGAAAGCTGGGAATTATGCGATCGATCGCCTGCATAATCTCCATCGTTTCTTTAAGAGAGACAATAACTTTTTGATAATGGAGAATGTCATCAAAGGATAAACTTCGCTTAGCTTTTTTGCGATCCTTTAGCCATTTGTCGAGAACTTGATATCCACCAATTTTAAATTCCCATACTTCTTGTTCAATTCCTTCAAAGTATTGCTCTTTGTTGATGTAAATTTGCTTTTCGATTGGCTTATAGGTAACTTCAGTGACAGCATTATCGCCTTTACCTTCCATTTTCGTGATTAATTTATTCAGTTTTTTAGATTTCATCAGATGTAAATCAACTAATGCTTGACCTTGTTCGCTAAGGTTTTGAAATAGTTGTTTGCTGCTGGTAATGGGTACGCGGGGAAAGTCGATTTTTAGGAATTCGGCATAGCGCGATCGATAGGTTGGGCTATGAAAGATTGCGTAAATATAGTAAAAAATTTCTTCGAGTGTAGGAATATAACCAAGTTTTTCTTGGATTAGGTTAATAAAATTTTGAGATATATTTGTCTCAATTTTATTGCTTGTGAAAATGGATTTTTGCTTACTTTCAATATCAGGATAAATATAAAGAGGGAAAATATAATTAGTATCATAAGCTGCACAAGATTTATGATCGCACGGGAAAGCAGTTAGCAAAATATCCCACTGATCTCTCGTCTGACGAGTTGCAATTAAACCGAGATTTTTACCTTCCAAGAAATTTCTCATCACTTCATTTCTTGGAAGTTCAACAATGTCTTCATGATGAAAATAAGCTCTTTGATCAAACGGACGATAAAGGCATTTTGTAAAATATTTTTTCCAATCGGGATTAGCTGCCAAAGATTTTCGTCTTTCGCTTATTTTCCAATCGCGGCTATCACTAATATCATATTTTTCAATAATTTCCTGATCAGACAATCTAAGATTTTTAAAATTTTCAATGCGTTTATACAGTTCGGCATCGTCAAAATCAAAAACAAAATGATCGCGATGAGATTTTACACCCGTTGAATGTACAAGCATAATATCTGTGATTTTCCAGCCTGTTTCATACTCAGCTTTACAATCTGTGTTCTGAGGAATAAATAAATAAAATGGAGATGTAGGATTTAACTCTTTCCAATCAACTGTATTGACATCATTTTCTAAGAGATAGCTATACTTACTTTCTCGTGAACCCCATAGATGCGCGTGATAAATTTTAGCCATTTTAAATATTCCTAAATTACTACCACATCACCTTTTACAAATGTTGCCATGCTTCATCCTCGTCTGGTGTTAACCAATCTTCTGCTAAAACTGACTCACTCAACAAACTAATTTCCAACTCCTCTGTTTGAATTCTTTTTGATTCAATAAACATCAAAAAATCTAAAACCTCTTGAAGTGTAATCTCAGAAGCTTTTTCAATCCTTTCTAATAATCTCTCTTTAATATGTATGGTCATAATTACTCACTTGTTCATTTTTCATTTTTCCTCATCATTACTGTCGATCGCCTTTTATCGACAGTAATGAAAGTACCCGCTTCATAAAACTATAACATCACTAATTTTTATCATGAGCGTCATCGGATCAATCGGTGAAGCAGTAAAACCGCACTTTTCGTAAAACTGTTTCGCCTCTTCCGAGATGGCATGAACAAGAATAGCTCGTATCCCTGCGATCGCCGCCGCTTGTAAAGTCCGAAGAATTGCATCTCGCAGCAAAGCTCGCCCCAGCCCTTTCCCTTGCCAATTGCGATCAACAGCTAGTCGTCCAATCACAATAACTGGAATCGGATCAGGCATATTCCGCCGCACTCGACCTGTGGCAACAGCTTGTGTGACAGATCCATTTGCAAGACAGTAATAGGCAATAACAACTTCGGCATTACAGAGGACATAAGTGCGTGAAGCACCATCCAACTCATTTTTTAGCGCCCGACGCTTTAGCCAGTCATCGAGCAAATTGTTTCCTGAGTCAAAACTTTCAATTCGATGGAAAGAATTTAGCTTTTCAGGTTGACGGAGCTTATTTTGTTCTAATCCCATGGAGATTTAGTTGTCAGCAATGTATGCAGCTTCTCATTTGCTGTAGGTGGCGCATCTAGCAATGCCATAAACTGCTTAAACTTCAGTTCATCCAAACTAAAGAAACTCCAATCTAGAAGAACATCTTGGGCTTTTTGATACGCTGACTCAAGCATAAACTCTGAACGACTCTTGCCCTGCACTTCGGCTGCATGATCAATTAGATCCCGTTGATTTTGCTTGGCTCGGATGTTGATTGTGACATCACGAGTCTGGCTCACTGTTCCTTCAGCTATTGGTGTGGACATAACTCTTTTTTAAATTAGGATATGCTTTTAATTTAGGGGGTATGTATACACAATGTCAATACACTTTGTTTGATGGTTTCATGCTTTTGGATATTTAACCATAATAGCAACAGCCACACCTTGCTGAATATCAAACACATTTTTATCTGGCGAACCATCGGGCGCGACCTCTTTTTTCTTGCTGTTACCATGCAAATCCATAATGTAAATCTCATCAAAAGTCTTATCTAAACTTTGGCGCATCCCTCGAAATGTGGGATTATCCAAATAGCCGTGATTGGTGATAAAAGCCAGAATTCCTGAACCAGTGCGATCGATCCGCCACTGCCCAAATCTGATGAACTTCACATAGTCATCCTGTAAACCTTTAGGATTTCGCTCATCCAATGGCAACCCATCAACTTGATAATAGTCGCGTATCAATCCACTAATCCAATCTCCCGTATTTGTCGATTGATAGGAATAGGGAGGATTTCCCACAATCACCATCACAGGCGTATCTCGCTTAATGACTGAAGCCTCATTTGCTTCCTGTGCCACAAATTGACCAAAGAGAATCTCCGACTTCTTCAAAGCCTCATCTAAAGTATTTGTGAGATAAATTCCCAAACGCTGCTTCCCTTTAAACTTATAGCCAAGTTCTTGAAGTTGTAAACCAAGTTTCAAATGCGCGATCGCATAAGGAGCCATCAATAACTCAAAACCAAACAAGCGATCCAACAAATTTTCACTGACATAGCTATCCCACTGATTCGCCATTCCCATCTCTTCTAGATTGCGATAAATCTGCTTCACCACCTCATACAAAAAAGTCCCCGTCCCCGTTGCAGGATCGAGAATCTGTACTCTCGGCTTATTTGTCACAGGATCTCGCGTATTATCCGCCAGCCCCAAAGGTAAATCAAACTTCTCCTTGAGAATGGCATCAAGCGATCGCACTATAAACGAAACTACTGGCTCAGGCGTGTAATAAACACCACGACTCTTTCGCAAGGCGGCATTATAAGCAGCTAGAAATGTCTCATAGAAATGGACAACGGGATCTTCCTGACGAGTGCGCCGTCCAAAATCTTCCAAAATGCTACCCATATCCACTTGAGAGAGCAATAGCACTAGATCATCGATCGCCCAATCAATTTTACTAACCGCATCCGTCTCCACAATTGTATTAAACAACCGCTTCAGAAATGGATTAGTCGCAGGAATATAAGTCCCAGCCGTGCGTCTTGTAAACACATCTTTGTCTCGGGGGATCTGAGCATGACCCACTCGTGCCGCAAATAGTCCATAAGAGATAGTCTGAGCATACATGTCTGCAAAATCAGGATCGCTCAAATCAGGAAGCAACACCTCACTAAAACCCTGTTTCAGTTGATGTAGCTCACCCTTGTTATCTTCTTCATCGAGAGCCGTTGTCGTCGCCAATCTGATCGCTTTGGTCAATCGTGCCATCTGTCGGGCTAAATCTTCGGGCTTACTGATTATCTCGCCCGAATAGTTGAGAAATTGATCGAGTAAAGCTGCAATTTTGTCAGCATTCTTAATTTGAAGTTTGCCATCTCCAGAATTTGTTAAAAGATCTGCAAGAACCTCAGTTTGTCTACATTTCCCCTCGACATACCAGCGAAATTCTAAATAATTGGTTAGTACCAAGTTGGGAAAAGCTTCTAAATATCTTTGCAACTGTTCAGTTTTCTCAATCTGCTTTAAATCGATTCCAACATCTTTCGCCTCAATATAACCAACCAGTAAATCCCGCCGCTTTACCGTAAAATCAGGAATCCCTGCTTTATTTCCTTTTTCTTCAATTACTGCATCAATTCCATGCAAAGGATCGTCAATCAAATTTTTTAAAGCAGGATAATGGCTACGTTCACTGCCCTTTTGCAGATTCTTTTGAATCGATTTAAGATAGGTATCAAAAGGCAATGACATTAGTTCAGATCCTCAATTAAATTCTCTACATCTAGATTGTGAAAATCACCTGCTTTTAACTTTGCGATCGCCTCTTCTAACCACAAATTGCGATCGCGATCGCACAGCGTTGTTTTTTGTCCGACAGTCTGGGTCATTCGATTAACTCCAATATATCGCTATTCGGCATTTGTTTGATTGCTTCTAAAATTTGAGTTTTGATCATATAGCAATCCTAAATGAGTTGTGAGAGGCTTCGACTTCGCGCAGGCTTGGCGCTCAGGCTTCGACTTCGCGCAGGCTTCGACTTCGCTCAGCCAGCGTATATCGTTGGCTGAGCGAAGTCGAAGCCCTATTTTTATCAAAAATGATTTAGGACTGCTATAGTTTTTTATTTGTCACTTGTAACCGAAAGTTTCTTTGATAGACAATATTTCCATAGGGTTCTAAATTGAATCGATATGTATGGCAAGCAAAGAAGGTTTGCACCGACTGTCTTTGGCTATTTATCGCTACCTTACCTAGAGAACTCTAATTCAGAGAATAATATTTTGATAATGTACGCTTATCTTTCTCTTAACCCGTTGATGTGTGCTTGACGGATAGGATACTAAAGATTAATTCAAACACTTGAAAAGACTTAAATCATGGCATTAGCAGCAGGAAACATCGCATTTGTTGGATTTAATGCTGACGGCAACGATAACATTGCCTTTGTCGCTTTAGTTGACATCAGCGCAGGCGAAACAATTATTTTTGAAGATAACGAATGGAACGGCACTACATTTATTGATACAAATGAAGGAGCTTTTAGCTGGACAGCATCTTCTACAGTATCTGCTGGAACAATAGTTCGTATTGATAACATTGGGTTAGGAACGATCGCCGCTAGTACGGGAACGGTAGTCGATGCATCGGTTCTATCGCCATCGCGTGGTACAAATCGTGGGCTTGGCGCAAGTGGCGAGACTATTTATGCCTACCAAGGAACTGTTGCTGCTCCAACATTTATTACGGCGATCGCGAATAGTGGATTTATTGCCGCAAATGGATTGCTAACTAATACTGGTCTAACGACTGGCGTAAATGCGATCGATCTATCGACATTAGATGATGGTGCCGATATTGCGGCTTTTAATGCTGCTCGTAGCGGTCAAGCCAATTTTGCGGCTTATCTGCCAATTATCAACAATCCTACAAATTGGATCGCTCAAGATGCTACTGGCGATCAGGGTATTGATATTACTGCTCCAGATGTTCCTTTCAGTTCGATCGCTTTTACTGCAATTCCACCTGCTATTAGCTCCATCGATCTTTCAACCTATGTCCGTACTGGACTTTTTAACTTGCCAGTGGCAACTACTGGAACCAATTTTCTGGCAAGAGAAGTTTCGGCTGTTACCTATAACAAGGACACCGATACGCTTTTTGTGGTTGGTGATGGTGGTACGGCGATCGTGCAAGTATCGAAGACAGGAGTATTGATCGACTCCATGACCTTGACTGCTGGATTATTCGCCGATCCAGAAGGGCTTAGTTATATTGGGAACGGTCAGTTTGTCATCGCCGATGAGCGAGTTCGACAAGCGAGTCGGTTTACCTATACCGCTAACACGACCCTCACTGCGGGTAATGTCCAGACTGTAAAGCTGGGTACGACAATCGGAAATGATGGCATTGAAGGAATAACTTTCGATCCTCAAACTAGCGGTTTTGTTGCTGTTAAAGAAGCTAACTCTACTTCTACAACCTTACCTCTTACAAAGATTGGCGTATTTCAAACAACGATTGATTTTGCGACAGGAACTGCAAGTAATGGCTCTGCCACGACACTCGACTCAACAAATCTCTTTGATCCTGCCTTGGCTGGTCTTCTTGACTTCGCCGATGTTTTTGCCTTCTCGACACTAACACCTACAAGCGATAGATTGCTGCTCTTGAGTCAAGCTTCGGGCAGGATCGTCAACGTCGATCGCGCTGGAAATATCACTAGTTCGTTAACAATCGTGTCCGAGCCTAGCAATACATTGTCAGTTCCTGACCAGCAGTTTGAAGGACTCACGGTTGATAAAGATGGATTTTTATACGTCACCAGCGAAAATGGCGACATTCCTCAACTTTTCGTCTACGCACCTTCAGCAGTTCCCAACCAAGCGCCAAGCGCGGTAGTGCTGAGCAATCGAGTCAATGCGATCGCTGAGCTTGACAGCACCTTTGCCGCGACAAGAGTCGCCAACATCGCCATTACCGACGATCAGTTGGGCGTGAATACACTCAGCTTGACTGGTGCAGACGCTAATTCATTTGAGATTGTGGGCAGTAGCTTGTTCCTCAGGGCTGGAACTGCGTTAGATTTTGAAACCAAGCCTAGCTTTAGCGTCAGTGTCAATGTAAATGATGCAACCGTTGGCAATACTCCAGACGCAACAACTGCGTTTACCTTAAGCATTACCGATGTAGTTGATGAGACTCCACTTCCAGTCACCACCACCAGCATCTTTGTTACTGAAGTTGCACCTTGGAGCAGTGGCAACTCGCTCGTAGCCGCAGATTGGTTTGAGCTTACAAATACAGGCACTAGCGCTGTAAATATCGCGGGCTGGAGAGTTGACGATAGCTCGAATCTCTTTAGCTCTGCGCTCCTCCTGAATGGCATCTCAACTATCGCTGCTGGCGAATCGGTAATCTTTATCGAAGGAGCGACTCCTAATCCCACCTTCCTAACCAACTGGTTTGGCGCGAATCCACCAGCCAACTTAAAGATTGGTAACTACAGTGGTGCTGGTATTGGCTTGAGCACTGCTGGTGATGCTGTCAATATTTTTAATGCTGATGGTGTCCCTCAAGCAAGCGTTACCTTCGGCGCATCGCTTGGCGCATCACCATTTACCACCTTCGACAATGCCGCTTTGGTGCAAAATGCGGCGATCGCAACCCCAAGTGCTGTCGGTATAAATGGAGCTTTCTCAGTCGTCAATAACTTATCAGTAACAGAAATTGGCTCTCCAGGGCGTATCGCCAATCAAGTGGTTGTTACACCATTAGTCACGATCGCGGCAACAGACGCTAGCGCCGCCGAAGCTGGTACTGACGCTGGCACATTCCGCGTTACCCGCACGGGATCGACTGCAAATGCGCTGACCGTAAATTACACTGTGGTCACAGGTGCTGGTCAAGCGATCGGCGCTGATTACACGGCTTCATTGACAGGCTCAGTAGCGATCGCCGCTGGTCAGGCTTTCGCAGATATCACAATTACGCCAGTAAATGATTTACTAATCGAAGGAAGCGAAACCGTCACCATCAACTTGACTGACACGGCTAACTACGACTTGGACGCAACCGCAACCGCAACCGTAACTATCGCTGACAACGATTTCTCCACTAAAATCAGTGCAATTCAAGGGGCAAGTCAAACTTCTCCTTTAGTCGGTCAAGTTGTTTTAGCTGTCCCTGGCATCGTCACCGCCGTTGACTCCAATGGCTTCTATCTCCAAGATCCTAACCCAGACGCTAATATCGCAACTTCTGAAGGTATCTTCGTCTTCACTAGCACCGCTCCAACCGTTAGAGTTGGTGATTCCATTACGGTCACTGGCACTGTAAGCGAATTTACTCCTGGTGGAGCTAGCACTGGCAACCTCTCAACCACCCAAATTGGCGGCACTCTCACGATCGCCATTCTTTCCAGCAACAACGCTTTGCCTACCGCGACGATTATCGGTGCGGGTGGTAGAGTTCTGCCGACACAAATCATCGATAACGATGCACTCTCATCTTTCGATCCCACAACCGATGCGATCGACTTCTATGAGTCCCTCGAAGGTATGCGAGTCACTGCGAAAAACCTGTTGGCAGTCAGCCCTACCAATGGCTTTGGTGAGATCTACACAGTTGCCGACAATGGAACTGGCGCGACAGGTTTAAGTTCTCGCGGCACGATTAACATTGCGCCAAATGACTTCAATCCCGAACGCATTCAGATTGATGCTGATACTGGCGTATTTAACTTCGCATTTCCTAATGTCAATGTTGGCGCTAAATTGGGCGATGTCACTGGCGTAGTCAGCTACAACTTCGGCAACTTCGAGATCATCCCAACCGAAGCATTCATTCAAAACATTCAGCCTTCCACTTTGCAACCCGAAGTCACGACTTTGGGTAAGTCTAGCGATACTTTGCTAGTTGCTACTTACAACGTCTTGAACCTCGATCCACAATTGGAAACTGGGGTTGCTGCTGCGAACATTGATGATGATATCGCTAACGGTAGATTTGCCGCGATCGCCCAGCAGATCGTCAACAATCTCGGAACACCCGACATCATCGGCTTGCAAGAAGTCCAAGACAACAGTGGCGCTCTTAATGACGGCGTAGTTTCAGCAAGCTTGACCCTGCAAACTTTAGTCAATGCGATCGCCGCCGCAGGTGGACCAACTTACAAGTTCATCGACAACACCTTCATCACCGACAACACCAGTGGCGGTCAACCCAACGCAAACATTCGCACCGCGTTCCTCTATAACGATAGCCGTGTCGGTTTAGTTGATGGTTCTGTCAAAACTGTTCCTAGCTCATCTTTTGCAGCTTTTGCTGATAGCCGTTTACCACTGATTGCCGACTTCACCTTCAATGGCGAAACCGTCACCGTAATCACCAATCACTTCTCATCTAAAGGTGGTAGTCGCCCTCTGTTTGGAACTACTCAACCTTCCATCGGTGATGAAGCCAATGGCAACGGTCAGGAGAACGTCACTATCAATGGTTCTCTCGATCAGCGTCGCGCTCAAGCTCAAGCCGTAAACGATTATGTGGATAGCGTTTTGGCTACCAAGCTAGATGCTAAGGTCGTCGTCGTCGGTGACTTGAATGAGTTTGAATTCATCTCACCTCTTAGCATCCTCGCTGGTGGTGCTAATCCAGTGCTGACCAACCTCACCAATTCGCTTCCAGAGAACGATCGCTACACCTTCAACTTTGATGGAAATTCGCAATCCCTCGATCACATCTTGGTTAGCAATAACCTAAGTGGCTCGGCGAGAGTGGATATCGTCAATATCAATACCGAGTTTGTGGACAACGCTCAACGCGCTAGCGACCACGATCCGATTGTGGCGACCATCAAACTTGCGCCAACTCCTCCAACTTTGGCAGCGATCGGAACATCTGGTGTCGATAATCTCTTTGCACAACAAGGCACTAGCTTTGACGGGCGCGAAGACATTCTGTTCACAGGTGCAGGCGATGATGGTGTCGATCTTACGACGGTATCCGCGTTCCAAAATGCAGGTAACAATCGCGTTGACACTGGCAGCGGCAAGGATGAAATCTTCGTTAATAAGAACGATCGCCTATTTGGTAGCACTGGCGATGATGTCTTTTTTGCCAATGACAGCAAGGGCGGCAACCGCATGTCTGGCGGTGCGGGCAATGATGACTTCATACTAGGCGGCTCAGGCGATCGCGCTTTGGGTGAGGGTGGAAGCGATCGCTTCTTTGTAACCACTGGCGGCGGCAACCTGCTATCTGGCGGCGCAGGTGCAGATCAGTTCTGGATCTTTGGTGGTGAAGCTCCTTCAAGTGCAAATACGATTCTCGACTTCCAGAATGGAACTGATGTAATTGGCTTAATCGGTTCTGGTGCGACATTCGGGCAGTTGACCCGTTCAGGCAATACGATTAGCTTAGATGGCAAAACACTCGCCATATTCACAGGGATTGACACAACTACCTTGACTGCTACTAGTTTCGCTTTTGCTGACAAACAGCCTGCTTAAGCGATTTTTCTCTAAACTCTGTTTTTAGAGTGCAAACTCCAATCTAACAAAAAGCCTCGCTGTGCGAGGCTTTTTGTTTAGCAAACAAATCTAGCTAGACATCAGACCATAAAACCCTTAACCATATCTTAAACATAGCTTATCTTGATCTTATCGAGAAGACTTTGACCTACTCGTAAGATCGGTATGAACCAAAATGGAACGATTATTTTTTATGTCAATAACTTTAAGCAGAGTTGGCAATGCAACCAGCGTTAATGGCGCTGAGATTCCAGCTTTCGATCCTGCAAGCGATCGCCTGTATGTAGTTGCAGGGAACACGATTGATGTCTATACGGTTGGTAATACGGGCGCTCTGACGGCGGCTGGACAAATTGCGGCTGGCTTCACTGTTGGCGCGGGTCAAGAAATTTTGCCAAATAGTGTGGCTGTCAGAAATGGAATTGTTGCCGTAGCTTATGCGATTAGAACGACTGCACTAGGTACTCAGCAAGCTGGCAGAGTCAGCTTTTATACTGCTGCTACTGGCGCATTTCTGAACTCGGTTGAAGTCGGATTTTTGCCAGATATGCTTACCTTTACCCCTGATGGGACAAGGGTTTTGGTCGCTAATGAAGGCGAACCAAACGAAGATTACACCGCCGATCCTGAAGGTTCGATTAGCATTATTAACATCGCTGGTGGCGTTGCTACGGCAACAGTTCAGAATGTGAACTTCAATGCTTTTGACTCTCAGCTTGCAACTCTCAGAGCGGCTGGTGTCCGCATCATTGGAGACAGAACGATCGCTGGCAGTCCAGTTTTAACCACAGTTTCTCAAGATGTCGAGCCTGAATATATTGCGATCGCCCCAGATGGTTTGACCGCAAAAATCGTTTTGCAAGAAAACAATGCGATCGCCACTCTTGATATCGTCGCAGGCAGAATTACCGAAATCAAATCTCTTGGTTTAAAGAATTTCAGCCTCGCAGGTAATGGTTTTGATGCCAGCGATCGCGATCTCACTACTAGCACTGGTAGGATCGACATCAAACCCCAGCCAGTATTTGGTTTATATCAACCAGATGCGATCGCGAGTTTCACCGCTAACGGTCAAACCTATTACATCACCGCCAATGAAGGTGACTCTCGCGTGCGTCCTACTGCCGCCAATATCGTTGGCACTACCCCTGAAGGCGGCATTTTTAATGAAGAAGTTCGAGTTGGCAGTGCTAGCTATGTCCTCGATCCGACCGCTTTCCCAAATGCGGCTACCCTCAAGAATAATGCTAACCTCGGACGCTTGCTCGTCACCAACAAATCAGGTGACACCGATAACGACGGCGACTTCGATCAAATCGTGGCTTATGGCGGACGCTCCTTTTCAATTTTGGATGCTAATGGCACTCAAGTATTTGACAGTGGCGATCAATTAGAACGTCTCACCGCTCAGTTTGCACCAACCCTGTTTAATTCAGACGGAACTACCGCAAGCTTTGATACTCGCAGCGACAACAAGGGCCCAGAACCCGAAGGCGTAACTATTGGGGTAATTGACGGACGTACTTATGCATTTGTGGGCTTAGAGCGCGTTGGCGACATCATCGTTTATGACGTGACTACGCCTACTGCGCCAACCTTTGTCCAATATCTCAATGATGTCGGCGATCTTGGTGTCGAAGGTTTGAGTTTTGTCACGGCGGCTGACAGTCCGACAGGCAAGCCTCTGTTACTTACGGCTAATGAAATCAGCAGGACAGTTTCAGTATTTGAAACTTCAATTGTTGCGCCCAAGGCCACTTTCCAATTGCAAATTCTCCACGCTTCCGACTTTGAAGCTGGGATTGCCGCCGTTGACGATGCGGTTAGATTTTCGGCGATCGTGAATAGATTTAGGAACGATCCCACTTACAGCGCCAATACTCTAATCCTCTCTTCGGGTGACAACTACATCCCTGGAGCCTTCTTAAATGCCTCCAGCGACACAGCCTTAAATAATGTTGGTGGATTGGGAACGAGTACCGCTCCAGTTCTCGGACGTGGCGATATTGGCATTCTCAATGCGATCGGCATTCAGGCTTCGGCACTAGGCAATCATGAGTTTGACTTGGGTGTAAGGCAAGTGCGCGACATTATCCGCACAGGTAGCGGCAACCCCGGTACGGCTTTCCCTTACCTCAGCACCAACCTCAACTTCGCTCCTGAAATTACCGCAGGGAATTTGTCTGCTAGCGATCTGGCTACTAACCAAACCACCTCTGAAGCAAGTACGATCAGGGGCAGACTCGCTAAGAGTACTGTCATTACAGTTTCTGGAAATGATGGAATTTCATTCACTGCTGACGATCAAAGGATTGGTATTGTTGGTGCAACTACGCCTACACTGCCCAATATTTCTGCTAGCGGTAGCATCATTGTCACCCCTAGCAATCCTACTGACTACGCAGCCCTTGCCGCCGAGATTCAAGCTACTGTTGATGTGCTGAAGGCTCAAGGTATCAATAAGATTGTCTTGCTCTCTCATTTCCAACAATTTGCGATCGAAAGCAATGAAATTGCACCTCGCTTAAGAGATGTTGATGTCATCATCGCTGGTGGTTCTAATACCTTACTCTCCGATGCTAATGATGTCCTGCGTGCAGGTGACTCCAAAGAAGGAGATTATCCAATCACAAAGACAGGGATTGATGGAAAGCCAATCTTGGTGGTCAACACTGATGGGAACTACAAGTATGTCGGTCGCTTAGTTCTTGAATTTGATAATGATGGTGTTATTCAGGTTAATAAACTGGATAATACGATCAATGGCGCTTATGCCACTGATGAAGCGGGTGTCGATCGCGTCTATGGCAGTGATGTCAATCCTCGCACCGTGGCGAACGCGAATGTGGTCGCCATCACCGATGGCATCAGAAATGTCATTTCCACCAAAGATAATCTGATCGTTGGCAGAGCCGATGTCTTCTTGAATGGAACTCGTGGTGATGTCCGCACTCAAGAAACTAACTTTGGGAACTTGACCGCCGATGCCAACCTTGCCCTTGCGCGTCAGATCGATCCCACAGTTTTGATTTCGATCAAAAATGGCGGCGGCATTCGTGACAACATTGGCGTAGTTTCGGAGTCATCTGGCGCACTGAACAGCGAAGAAATCACTAAACTTCCAACTCAGCCCAATCCGCTCGCTCCCAACAAAAAAGTTGGCGATGTCTCTCAGTTGGATATCGAAAACTCGTTGCGCTTTAATAACGATTTGTCATTGATCACTCTGACTGCCGAGCAATTGCGTCAAGTTATCGAACATGCTGTGGCAGGAACTGCGCCTGGAGCAACTCCCGGACAATTCCCTCAAATCAGTGGCTTGTCCTTTAGCTTCGATCCAACTAAAACGGCGATCGCTTTTAACTCCACTACTGGCGCGATCGCAACCGAAGGCAATCGGGTCAGCAATCTTGTTGTCCTTAATGAAGATGGTTCGCCCCGCGACATCATTATTAAAGATGGAGTTTTGGTTGGAGATGCCACCCGCACCTTCCGTTTGATTACTCTCAATTTCTTGGCTGGCACAAGCGCCACTGGCATTCTAGGCGGTGACAGCTATCCTTTCCCCATATTCGTCAGACAAAATGCGGCTCTTGCCAATCGTGTTGATCTACGCGGCGAGACAATCGATCTTAACGGCAACGGTACTGTTGATCCAGCCCTTACCCTTAACGCTGGAAGATTTACCTTTGCGGCGGCTGGTTCCGAACAAGACGCTTTAGCCGAATATCTTGGCAATAGCTTCAGCACATCCGCCTACAGCGTTGTCGATGTCACCCCATCTCAGGACACCAGAATCCAGAACCTCAGCCTCCGTAGTGATGCTGTTCAGTCTGGGATCGTTGGTACGCCCCAATTGGTTGCGGTTGGTTCATCGCTTGCTGACGATATCTTCCCCACTCAAAATACTAGCTTTGATGGTCGCGAAGACATTGTGTTTACAGGTGCAGGGAATGACATTATTGACCTCACCACAGTTTCAGCTTCTACGATCGCTGGGAACAACCGTGTTGATGCAGGTAGTGGCAACGACGAAATCTTTGTGAATGTAAACGATCGCCTATTCGGTGGCGATGGTAATGACACTTTTCAGGCTACCGATAGCAAGGGTGGCAATCGGATGTCTGGTGGCGCTGGTGATGACAAGTTCTTTTTAGGATTTGGCGATCGCGCCCTCGGTGGAGATGGCAACGATCAGTTCTTCGTTAGCTCTGGTGGTAATAACTTGCTATCGGGCGGAGCGGGTGCTGACATCTTCAACATCGTCATGGCTGGTACGCTTCCTACTGGTTTTAACACGATCCTTGATTTCCAAGCTGGTACAGACACCATTAAGCTTAACGGCTTAGGAGCAGGTTTCGGGCTTGCGAACTTGACTCTTTCTGGCAACAATATTGCGATCGGTACTTCCGTCATCGCAACATTGACAGGTGTCCAAACTCTTGACTTGGGCGCTTCTAACTTCCAGTTTGCTTAATTCTCCTCGATAAAAAAGCACCCGCTAAGCGGGTGCTTTTGAGTTTTTATTAATTATTAATCGATTATTTTATTATTGAATTTTAAATTTTTGCAAATGCCATTATTCAACAAACAAGAACATGAATTAATAACGCATGGTGTATCAGCAAAAAAATCAGATATAAAAAATTCAATTTCGGTGAGTTAGGCGCAGCTTGCCTCACCAAAATTGGATTTATTTAATTGGTAAAATTTCAGATAAAATAATCAATAGAGAGTAGAAAGACCTGATTGACTGACAAAAGTGTTTGAAATCATTGTCAGTCAATCAGGTAGAAAGACAGTAGGATAGGACAGAAATCTTTTCGGCTTGGTTAAACACTTTCATGACTGCTCAGAAATATCACATCATCACCTTCGGCTGCCAAATGAATAAAGCGGATTCTGAGCGCATGGCAGGCGTATTAGAAAACATGGGCTACCAGTCAACCGAAGAAACTGAAGACGCTGACTTGATTTTGTATAACACTTGCAGCATTCGTGACAATGCTGAGCAGAAAGTTTATTCGTATTTGGGTAGACAGGCTAAGCGCAAACGCGATAATCCTAAATTAACTCTCGTCGTGGCGGGTTGTGTCGCGCAACAAGAAGGCGAAGCCCTATTGCGCCGCGTTCCTGAACTCGATCTGGTCATGGGACCGCAGCATGTCAACCGCCTCGGCGATCTGTTAGAACAGGTTTTCAATGGCAATCAAGTTGTCGCCACCGATGAAGCTTATATCGAAGAAGACATCACGACACCGCGCCGTAATAGCCAAGTTTCGGCTTGGGTGAATATTATTTATGGATGTAATGAAAGCTGTACTTATTGCATTGTGCCTGCGGTAAGGGGCAAAGAACAATCCCGATCGCCTGAATCAATCCGTAAAGAAATTGAAAATCTGGCGGCTCAAGGCTACAAAGAAATTACTTTGCTCGGACAAAATATTGATGCCTATGGGCGCGACTTGCCCGCAGGCGGCATTGGGGCGGGTATTGGCGGCAAGATCACCTTTACCGACTTACTTTATTATGTGCATGATATTGAGGGCATCGATCGCATTCGTTACGCCACCAGCCATCCTCGCTATTTCAGTTCGCGCCTAATTAAAGCTTGCGCCGAACTGCCCAAAGTTTGCGAACATTTCCATATTCCTTTTCAATCGGGCGATAACGATATCCTCAAGGCGATGGCGCGGGGCTATACCCATGAGCGTTACCGCCGTATCATTGATGATATTCGCGAGATCATGCCCGATGCGGCGATTACTGCCGATGCGATCGTGGCTTTTCCGGGAGAAACTGAGGAGCAGTTTGAGCGCACCGTAAAGCTGGTTAATGATATTGGCTTCGATCTCGTAAATACAGCCGCCTATTCACCTCGCCCCGGCACACCTGCGGCAGTCTGGGAAAATCAACTCAGCGAAGAAGTCAAAAGCGATCGCCTACAGCGTCTAAATCACGCGGTCAATCAAAATGCGGCTGAACGCTCCAATCGTTATGCAGGACGCATTGAGGAAATCATGATCGAAGGGACAAATCATAAAAATCCTTTACAAATCATGGGACGCACGCGTACCAATCGGATTGCGTTTACCGAAAATACAACCAACAAATCATTAGGTGAACTAATCGGTCAGACACTTTCGATAAGAATTACTGAAGTAAGACCTTTTAGTTTAACTGGCGTAATTTGCTAAACGTATGTTAGACTAGCCAAGCAATTAATCAACGTATCTGCAAGAAGTAAATGAAAGTTTACAATCACAGGTTTACGATCGCAAGTTTACAGCGCAGGTTAAGAGGGTTGCTAACTCAACGGTAGAGTACTCGGCTTTTAACCGATTTGTTTCGGGTTCAAATCCCGAGCAACCCATAAAATAACTGATTTCAAAAGAGTTGCGGTGGGCATAGCCCGCCGCAATTTTTTTGGGTTTTGTGGGGATCATTTCTTTCTTGGAGTCTCCTAATCCCTTCCCGCTATAAAACTAGACATTAAAAACCAAGAATTAGCGAAGCGCCGCAACGTCTAATTTTTCACTGGGAAGGGAGTATGTGCTGGTTCTTGTTTATTTCAGGGTAAGCATTTGGTATTATACGTTTGACAATAATGTGGTGTAATTCATGCATATTGCATGGCTAGGGAAGAAATCGCCTGCTTGTGGCAACGTGGTTTATAGTCGCGAAATTACAAATGCCCTACTCGATCGCGGACATCGAGTCAGCTTTATGCATTTTGCATCTGAGTCCGATCATGACAATCATGAGGGCTTACACACCGAAGAGCTAGAAGAAAACGCTCAAGAAGTACAAGATGTGGCGCTACCATTTCTCTACAAGTCCACCATTTATACAGTGCCATCGCTGAGAGCCAATAAGATTTTGGTTGATTCATTGCGATCGCTAAAGCCCGATCTTGTCCATGCATCGCTTGCCATATCTCCCCTCGATTTCCGATTGCCAGAAATCTGTGCAGAGTTAGATTTGCCCCTTGTTGCCACATTCCATCAACCCTTCGATCTTAAACGCCGTAATATTGCTTCGAGTACCCAGCAACTTACCTATCAAATCTATGCGCCATCTTTAGCTGATTACAATCAAGTTATTATCTTTTCTAATATCCAAAAAGAACTGCTCAACAAATTAGGCGTTCCTAATACGCGCATTTCTGTCATTCCCAATGGCGTAGACAGCGATCGCTACTCTCCTGCTCCATCAAATATTAAAGCTGAACTCAAAGCTGATTTATTATTCCTTTATCAAGGTCGTCTCGCTGCTGAAAAAAATGTCGAAGCATTGCTCAGAGCATGGCGCAAATCACGAATGCCTGAAGGTTGCAAACTGGCGATCGTTGGCACTGGTCCATTGTTTGCGGGATTACAGGCTTTTTATGGTAATGATCCTAGTATTATTTGGATGGGATATATTGCTGACGAACAGAGACGAATTGAGATTTTGCGAGGTACGGATGTGTTTATTTTGCCGTCGTTAGTGGAAGGTTTATCTCTCTCTTTACTAGAAGCGATGTCTTGCGGTGTCGCTTGTCTGGCGACAGATGTGGGCGCAGATGGGGAAGTAATTGAGCATGGCGCAGGGATTATTCTTGATTCGCATAAGGTTACTTCTCAACTCTGCACACTTTTGCCGTTATTTGTCGATCATCCAGAGCTTGCCAAGATGATCGGCACGAAGGGAAGACAACGAGTATTGGATCGTTATACTCTAGTTAAAAATATCGATCGCCTAGAAAGTCTGTACGAGCAAACCATGAGTCAACAGTGGGTGAGAGTCAGCGCCTTCTAAACAAAGATCGGAGAGTCCCGATCTTTGTTTAAAATAGCTAACGCTTGAGGCGATCGATTTCGGCTTGGAGTTCGTCAATTTGACGCTTGAGGCGATCGGCTTCTGATTCTGTCTTTTTCTCCTGTTTAGGGCTTTCTTTCGGGCTTGCCGAAACATCGACCGCGCCAGTGGTATCTCCGCGTTTGTATTTGCCAGACTTGATATGGCGATATTCTTCTGACTCAGCCCATTCGCGGATATAGTGAACTCTCTCCACTGGAAATGGATGACTGAGCATGGAGCCAGCCCCAAATCCGTTGTAAAGCATGAATTTATAAATCTGATTGAGATTATCTTTGTCGAGTTCCTGATAATCATGGGATTGGCGAATAAATTCGGGCAAGCTCAACTCATGGGCAAAGGCTGAACTTCCACCTGACATTTTCATCATCGTAGACAGAACTGTATCAAGCTCGTCGGTAACTAGAAAAGCAGCGCGATCGCTAGATAGTTCCGCTTTACGCCGCCATTCAAAAAAGGCATAAATCAAGCCACTGCTGACCAGTCCGCCTAAACCAAAGGTCATTTCGCTGATCGTAGACACAACACTCATCACCCACATCGCCATTTGGATTAGGGTCGTGTGACCGCATTTGATATGTCCTAGCTCATGGGCGAGAACCGTGCGAATTTCGGCTTCGGTTAAGAGATCTAGCAAACCTGAATTGATCACAATGTAAGGATGATCTTTGCCGAGAGCGTAACTATTGGCAACAGGATTTTGGGAGACAAATAGGGTGGGTTCGGGCTGTACATCAAGATCGGCAACACATTCTCGAAAAATGCGATGGATGGTGGCATATTGCCGATGGCTGACTTGGATGCTGTTGCCGATGTGATAAATGGTTTGCGGACGTTCGTACATAAACTCGACAAACTTGCCTGCCACTAGATCAAATCCCGGCACATTGCGGAGGGCTTGTTCGGCTTGGCGATCGAGGGGATGACGAAAGGCTTCGCTAGAAATTCCTGTATAACGTGGCATGGCTTGATATGTCCGTTTTAGTATTTTTTGATATTCGCGCTTTGCTCCATTCTATCGCAATCTTTAAAAAGGTAAGTCATAGCGTTTTGCACTCTACTAACGATTAGCCACATGGGACGAAACAGGGATTGCCCAGCATCATCGAAATTCTCGATTCGCATATTTTGATATTGGGAAGGGAGTATTATGACCCAAGCGACTTAGTCGGATGACTTTTATCATTGCGGATTGGTTTGACTAGGAATCATCACGATCGCCCAATAAGGGACTTGCTCAGGATCAACTTCAGCAATTGGCTTAATGGTTTGATTGGGCATGGTGGCGCGTTCGATATATAGAGCGCGGGAGAACAAATTTAATTCTTCTAAAACCGCCTTTACTTTCGCAAAATGTCTACCTAATTTGATGATAATCGCGGCATCGGCAACCGCTAGGCGATCGCGCAAAATATCCGCTGCCAAAGTGGCTGGCATGATGCTCAACACATCATTGCGGAATGTAAGTGGAGCGCCCAACATCGCGGCACTGGCAAAAGTGGAAGAAATACCGGGGATTACTTCGGTATGGAATCTGTCGGAGAGTCGTTTAAAAATATACATAAACGAGCCGTAGAGCATGGGATCGCCTTCGCAAAGTACGGCGACATCTCGCCCTGCTTCTAGGTGTTCGGCAATCTTGGCGGCGGCGATATCGTAATAGGGTTGAGAAGAGCGATCGACGCTGAAGGGAAGCGGCATCGGTACTTCAATCTGGTCGGGACGAATATAATCGGCAACGATCGCCCTTGCTAAAACTTTACCGCTTTCCATAGTTGGGTAAGCAATTACGGGAACTGAGGTTAAGATGCGGTGCGCCTTAATTGTTAATAGCTCTGGATCTCCGGGTCCAATACCTAGACCATAGAGATTTCCTTTTGTTTTTGTTTCCATGATGTTTTCTGTTGTATTTCTAGATTTATAGCTCATTTTCCATCGCTATTGCATTTAAAGCGGCGGCACACATCGCACTACCACCTCGCCGACCGTGAATGGTTAAGAAAGGCACGCCACGGCTGTTCTCAGCTAACGCGGCTTTTGACTCGATCGCACCGACAAAGCCAACAGGGAATCCTAGTATAACGGCTGGTTTGGGTAAACCTTGATCGAGCATTTCTAATAACCGAAACAACGCGGTAGGCGCATTGCCGATCGCCACGACTGCGCCTTGAATATGCGATCGCCAAAGTTCCATAGCGGCGGCCGATCGCGTATTGCCGAGTTGTTTAGCGAGGTCTAATACTTCAGGCTCATTCAAGGTACAAATCACAGGATTATTGGCGGGTAAGCGTTTGCGAGTAACGCCATTAGCCACCATTTGGGCATCACAGAGAATCTTTGCGCCGTTTTTGAGGGCGGTTCTAGCGATCGTTGCGACATTTTCAGAATAAGCCAGATCGCTGACAATATCGGTCATGCCACAGGAATGAATTAGGCGGACGGCGACTACTTCTAAGTCATCTGGTAGGCTCGACAAATTCGCCTCGGCGCGGATTGTGGCAAAGGATTTACGATAGATTTCGTTACCATCACGGATGTAGTCAAGCATGGTCAAGTAATTGTTTGAGTTGTCGAAGGTTGCATTTATTCACAAATTCTCTAAAACTTTGCTCAGGATTTTGTCCAGAATTTTGCTCGAAATTTTGATGCTGATTTTGATAGATTTTCAATAATCTTTCCATTAGATTGGGTAAGTCTTTTGCAAAATAATTTGCGTACAGTTCTCGACCAAAGCTAATATCTCCTTCACCAATAAAAACCTTGTAAGTTTCGGGATCTGATTGAATTCCGACTAAGGCAATATCACTAGGATGATGCTGGGCGCAAGACTTATCACAACCTGAAAAATGAATGTTGATTGGGTGATCGAGTTTGATACTGTTTTCTAGATGTGTAGCGATCGCCTTAGCATCAGACTGAGTATCGGTTAAAGCTGCCTTACAGCCTTTAATGCCCGAACAAGCGGCGATCGCCGCATAGGGATGATTTGCCGAAATTGGTAATCCTAACTCGGCAATTGCTCGCGTTACCTGTTCGATCAGAGATTCCGCAATGTCTGAAATCAGCACATTTTGCCAAGGCGTTAATCGCAAAGCACCGCCGCCATATTGTTTTGCTAAATTCCCTAAGCCCTGTAATTGAAGTGAAGTTAATCTTCCTAAAGGAATGACAACACCAATATAGAAAAGCCCTGCTTGTTTTTGAGCATGAATTCCTAAATGATTGATCCCCCTGCCTTCGGCATCCCCCTTAAAAAGGGGGACTTTGCTTTTATGGTTTAAATTATCGAAAGCCCCATTTTCTAAGAGGCGCAGGGGGGATCGTAGTTTCTGTTGAACTAATTGCAGATAGCGCTCAACACCCCAATCATGAAGTAACTCTCTTAATCGAGGAGGCCGCGATCGCGAATAGTTTTGGTCTAGCTTTTGTTGGGTGTAGTCGCGATAAACTTCAGTTAAAGCTGCAAGAACTTTTATGACTTGCTTAGATGGAATTAGAACGCCTAAATCCAATTCTAAACCTAGATGCAAATCAAAGTAAATCTCGCCATTAACTTCAACAGCAACAAAACAGATATCATTAGGGCGATCGCCAACATTAATCGTTTCGCCGCCATCAAAGCAGACACTAAATTTATTCGATAAAATCGCCAATTCAGGATGCTGTGATAGATAGAGATTCCATTGCTTAACCAGAGGGACTGTATTAATTTTTGCCTGAACATCAATCCCTGCGGTAGGACTAGCCATAATATTCCGCAATCCATCAATACTCTCTGTACTTGAGGCAAGTCCATAGTCTTGAAGATCTTGAAGAACTTCTAATGTCAGAGCTTGACTGGTGCGAATTTGCAGATTAGCTCGATTAGTAATTTGGATAGTTCCATCACCAAATTGATTGGCTAAGTTGGCGATCGATCCAATTTGAGAAGCAGTAATCATTCCCGCAGGTATGCGAATGCGTGAGAGAATGCCATCTTGGGCGGATGTGGCGTTAAAAAGACTAGGACAAATAGCGGTAGTAGATTGCAATTGAGAAAGTTCCAAAAAATGATTACCTGTTAAAGGCGCGTTGCGCCCTTAACAGGTTTATAAACTTAGCGCCGCTTCAATTGGCGATCGCTCTAAAGATTGACCGATAAATACTAAGCGCGTTTGACGAGTTTCATCAATAGCCCAGAGGCGATCGTAGGAAGTCTCAAGGCGATCGCCTACGCCCTGCAACACCATTCGCATCGGTTTATTCGGCACATTCACAAAGCCCTTGATGCGATAGATTTCTTGATCGGCGATCGCCTGTTTGAGAGAAGCTAATAACTGAATTGGCTCAAAGGCGCGATCGGTGACGATGTTAATGGAATTAATATCATCATCATGCTCATGCTCTTCTTCACTATCGTGATGACTAGGACGAGCATCAAGATCATCTTCAACAGCCGCATTAAAACCGAGCAGAATCTCAGAACTAATTTTGCCATCATCACAAGCCACAACTTTTACGCGATCGCGCAATTCTTGCTTTAACCAAGACTGGACTTTGGCTTGAGCTTCAGCATCGACCAAATCGGTCTTAGTCAAAACCACCAAATCTGCACAAGCTAACTGATCTTCAAATAGTTCCTCAATCGGAGTTTCGTGATCGAGATTAGGATCTAATTGACGTTGAGCATTTAGCGCATCAAGATCGCTGACCAATCTGCCACTAGCCACTGCTTCGCAATCAACCACGGCAATCACGCCATCAACTGTCGCCGCGTTACGAATTTCTTGCCAACGGAAGGCTTGAATTAAGGGCTTTGGTAAGGCTAAACCAGAAGTCTCAATCAAAATGCAATCAATGCGATCGCGAATTTTTAGTAATTCTTGCATCGTCGGCAAAAATTCTTCTTGAACGGTGCAGCAAAGACATCCGTTAGTTAATTCCACAATGTTAGGCATAATCTCTTTGCCCTCTTCATCGCAAACGCGACAAGAACGGAGCAGATCGCCATCAATGCCAATCTCGCCAAATTCATTTACAAGTACAGCAATCCGCCGCCCTTGATTATTTTGTAACTGTTCCCGAATCAGGGTGGTTTTGCCACTGCCTAAGAATCCAGTAATCACAGTTACAGGTATTTTCGCTGCCATAATTTTTCCTAAAAAACTTTAAAAAGCCCGCATTTTGCAGATTCGTAGGGGTGACGCTTTGCACCATTTATACGAACCGCTTAATCACTGATGTTAAGCAGATAGAAAATCAGCTCTCAACCCCCAACCCCTTCTCCCAAGAGGGGAGAAGGGGAGTAAGAGCCGTTTTTGGATTTTTATTTTCCCCCACTCCCATTTTTGGATATGGGCTAGGGGTGAGGGTCTTAAATCCTTATTCGTAACAAGAGTTAAAAACAAACGAAATTTCAAAGAAGGGAAAATTAATTAATTGACCCA
>JANODY010000071.1:0-16130 GCA_031412945.1 Cyanobacteria bacterium SOY_65_metabat_81 | reverse complement strand
TGAAAAATCAGACGTTGCGGCGCTTCGCGCCGCAACGCTGATTCTTGGTTTTTAATGTCTATTTTGATACTGGGAAGGGCTTAGCATTCCCACGGAAATCTATATGTTTTCAAGGTAGTTCATGAGAAAGAAAAAGGCGGCAATTCGCACTCCTTTTTTGTTTTTCCTCCCTTCCTACCGAAGAATTAGTAGGTATGGCGTATAGACAAAAGTTAAGTTTAATGTTTCTAACGGCTTGCGATCGCTAACAAAATGTAAGATAGTTAAGTAGATAAATATCAATGTAGTCCCTATTCTTGAAGCAGGTTAGCCTATTGTCCAAGTCGTAGCGATTGTTTCACTGCTTTAAATAGTTGATGCATTTGTTCGTTTTGGTTTTTAATCGCCGATTCAAGTTATGGGAGTTACTTAGAAATGAGGTTAAGGTTGTGAGAGGTAAATTTCACAATGAGCAACTGTTAGCCCTTTTAAAAAAACTAGAAAGTATAGCTTTTTCAGGAGCTGTACACCTAGATTTAGAAGTAAAGGACGGAGAGCGATCTAACTGTATTTTGGCTTGTCACAATGGGCAATTGATGTATGCGTTGCCATATTTACCTGACATCCACGCCATTATTGATTTTCTTGAACATAAATTACATCGTCAATGGATCGCCCCAGCCGTAGAGTTTGCATCACGTCAGCTTAAAGACCCTCAATCAACGCAAGAATTGATTGAACGATTGATTTCGATGGAGCTATTTACTTGGGGAGAAATTGAAGCGGTTTTTTATGCACAGACAATTGTTCAGTTAGAGAAGATTTGGCATTGCGCTGGAAGCTTTTGGCTAGACAAAACCGTACTCTTGGAGCTACGCAGTGCTTGGAAAGTTGGCGACCTATTGCTAGAACTATCTCACCGAGATGAGCGATGGACATCGATGAAATCGATAATTTCTTCGATGCAATTAGTTCCACATTTATCATTAAGTTTTGAATGTGCGAATATTCCTCCAAGTGTCAAAAATCATTTGACAGAATGGGTAGATGGAAAGCGATCGCTAGAAAAAATTGCCCATTCTATTGATAAAGATCCTTTGCAAATTGCCCATTCCTATTACAAATGGGTACAAGAGAAATGGGTCACTTTTGAGCCAAAAATTGATGGTATACCATTGATTTTGGCGATCGATGATAGTGCTGTCGTGCAGCAAATGATTCAACGCACCTTGTCTTCTTTTTGTCGGGTAGCTGTGGCGAGCAATGCGGTAGATGGATTGAGCATTATGTATCACCAGCCTGTCAAGTTGTTGTTGCTAGACGTGATGATGCCAGAAATTGATGGTTTGGAAGTATGCCGAACCATTCGACGAATGCCACAGTTTTCTAGTTTGCCGATCATTATGCTCACGGGCAAGGATGGCTTTTTTGACAAGATGAAGGGAAGAATGGCTGGCTCTAATGAGTACATTACTAAGCCATTTGAAGCCGAAAGCCTCAAACAGTTGGTGCGTCAGTATCTCTCTTTGAATGGTTGCGAAGTAAAACTTGCTCCAAAAGCTGATCCGCAAATCGAACAAAAATCTCAGCAAAAGGCGGAAACGCCAGTCCGAGCTAGAAATACAGATGTCGCGCAAACACCTAGTAATCGATCGCCTGTTAACCGACAAAATGACCTTGAAATGCCCACAAGCATTCAGTATCAACATAGTTCAAGATAGGGGGAAATGTGATGTTGACCCAAGAGTATATACAGGCTTCCTATGTGATTTTTTCGTTGCATGGCTTGACCTATGGCATTGATGCGATCGCTGTGAAGGAAATTTTCTCGTTACCTGAACTGGCGATCGCCATCGATGCTCCTGAAGATATTGTCGGATTACTGAATTTGCGGGGCAACCTAGTTCCAGTGATGGATTTAAACCACCGCTTTGGTTATCCATTTCAAGACTATAAGGTGGGTGACTCGGTGATTGCCCTAGAACAGGACGGAGAAATGCTTGGGATCGTGGTTAATCAAGTGCGGGAGGTGGTGGCGATCGCTCCTGAAGCAGTGGAAACCACGATTTATACACGCCATCCTTCCAAACTCATTAGTAGTGTGGCAAAGCTGGGATCAGAGACGATCGCTTTGTTGAAGATTGATTCTTTGTTTGATTGTGTAGAAATTGTCGATGGGGCGATTATTGCCAAAGAAATTGCTGAACATCATCACGATCCACATCATGGGGATCATTATGAGCATCATGGCGATCATTATGGTGAACACCATTGGATTGAGCGACAAGGCGACTTTTTTGATACCTTCTGTCCCCATACCACTGAACGAGAGAGGCAGACTTTTCATGCGCGTGCGGAACATTTGATGCAAGCCTCACAGCGCAATGACTTGATCGGTTTGCGCCCCCTCGCGGTGGTGGGTTTGGGTAATGAATATTTTGGATTAGATTTGGAGGTTGTGCGCGAATTTACGGAATTTCATCAAGTTACACCGATCCCCTGCTGTCCTGATCACGTTGTTGGCAACATCAATTTACGCGGTGAAATCGTGACTCTGATTGATATTCGTCGCGCCTTGCATATGCAGGTCGATGGACAGAAACTGACTTCTAAGGCGATCGTTGTCCACATTCACGATCTCGTTATGGCTATTCCTGTCGAGCGGGTGTTTGATGTGCTGTATCTGCAAAAGAGCGACATCAAACCGAACCCAATGGCAACCAGTGAAGGCGATCGCGATTATTTACAAGGAACGGTGATTTATCAGGAAAAAATGATGGGTATTTTGAACCTTTCTAAAATTTTTGCCGAAGGTAATCTTTCGGTGAATGAGGAAGTTTAGGGAATTACGAATTATCAATTACGAATTATCAATTCAGACTAATTAGGGCTAAGACTATGTTTAATAATTTGAAACTCAGGGGCAAAATGCTACTCGGCTATTCAGTGCCAGTGGCTTTGATTGCAGGATTGGCGATCGGCGTGTACACCACATCAAATACCGTTGGCAAAAACTTTGATGACGCACTCGATGCGGTAGAAGCGGCAAGGATGTCAGACGCTATCGAATTGAGAGTCTCGCAAGTTGGGCGGCAGGCGCGAGGCTACGCGCTGACATCTGACAAAGAACTGCTCGATCGCTACGAAGCAGGCGTTAAATCCTTGAATGAAACTCAAGACAAAGCCAATACTTTAGTCAGCCGCCTCACGGGTGAACAAAAAGAACGGATGACCAAGATGATTGAGTTTTCAGAAAAGTATGAGAAAGCGACCCGTGTTCAGGTTGATGCGACTAAAGCAGGTAATCGCAAACTGGTTGTGGATACGGTGGAAAGTGGTGCAGAGCTTCTCAAAGCTTTTGACGCAGCAATGAATCCTTTTGATAAACAGCAAGCTGAAGTCGTCAAGCAAGAACAAATCGAAACTAAAAACGCTCTTGCTTTGTTAGTTTCGATGTCGGTGATTGGGGCGATCGGTTCTTTGGGGATTTCTTTGACCGTTGCCTATGTGATTTCTTCAGCGATCGCCAATACCCTCAATCAAGCCTCCAGCGAAATCGCCAGTTCTTCCGCCGAAATCGCCAGTGCGGTGGAAGAACAAGAGCGCACCGTCTCACAACAAGCAAGCTCGGTCAATGAAACCTCAACGACAATGGGCGAACTCGGCACGTCTTCGCGCCAATCGTCAGAACAAGCCGAAGTCTCAGCATCTGGCGCACGTCATGCCCTCTCACTGACTGAAACTGGCACAAAAGCGGTTCGTCAAACCCTCGATGAGATGACGACGCTCAAGGATAAAGTGGGTGCGATCGCTGAACAAATTTTGCGATTGAGCGAACAAACTAATCAGATTGGTAATATTTCAGGCTTAGTCGGCGACCTTGCCAACCAAACCAATATGTTGGCTTTGAACGCGGCTGTAGAAGCGGCTCGTGCTGGGGATCACGGTAAAGGCTTTGCCGTAGTTGCCGAAGAAATTCGTAAACTCGCTGATCAAAGTAAGAAGTCTGCCGAAAAGATTAATACTCTAGTTTCGGACATTCAAACCGCGATTAATTCAACTGTAATGGTGACGGATGAAGGTAACAAGACCGTCAACGAAGGCTTGTCCCTCGCTCGGAGCATGGCTGAAGCTTTCACAGGTGTATCTGACTCGATCAATAATGTGTTCATCAGCAGTCAACAGATTTCACTGAATGCCAAACAACAGGCTGTAGCGATCAATCAAGTGGTCGAAGCCATGAATGCAATTAACCTCGGTGCGCGAGAAACCGCTTCAGGTGTCTCCCAAATCAAGGTTAGTACGCATCAACTGAATTCTGCGGCGCAGAAGTTGCAGGCGGTCGTGTAAGCGATCGGTTGCAGGCAAAAATTGCTAGTGATCCCCCCTAACCCCCCTTAAAAAGGGGGGAAAGAGAAAGAAATTAATAATTAATTCTCCCCCCTTTTTAAGGGGGGCTGGGGGGGATCTCCCCTCCCGAATGAAAGAAAGGAGTGCCTATTATGTATATTGAAGATGAAGAACTGAGAAATGTTTTTAAAATTGCTAGCGAAGAACATATTCAAAAGTTAGAAGAAGACTTTCTGTTTCTCGAAAAAAATCCACAGGATTTGGCGCACTTAGAGGAAGCATTGCGAGAGGCACATACCCTCAAAGGTGATGCCAGAATGCTAGGTATTTCGGGCGTAGAAACGCTCACTCATCAAGTCGAAGATTTGCTAGGAGCGGCAAAACGGGGAGAATTAAAACTTTCGGGCAAGATACTCGATCGCCTGTATTTGGGATTAGATGCGATTCGGCAATTGGTGCATGAAGCGATCACTGATGAAGAGGCGCGAATTAGTATTTTTGAAGTGTTGGCACAACTGATGGGGGCAGAAATTCAACAGGAGGAAACTACTGCTGATAGCGACCCATTTGAAGATACTGCGGATGTAATCATGAATACACCCGCGATCGCTCCCAATATTGCAATCGCCCCAAACATCAATCTGCCAAGCATTCCCACAACAATAACCGCACAAGAAAATAAACAAGCGGATAAACAGGAAAATATAGCCACCCGATCGCCTGAAATTGCTTTGCCAAATGATGCTAGTAATGCTAATCCTGTCGCCACTTTTAGCGAAACTGATAAATATCGGATTGACACAATCAGAGTCGATCCCCAAAAGCTAGATGCCTTAATGACCCAAGTCGGTGAATTGACCGTTACCAAAATTCGGATCTCGCAACGGCTTACCGACATCGAAGAAATCATTAGTCTCTGGGAAGAATGGAGTCGTGATACTTTTGTCAATCGTTTAGCGATCGAAAAAAATAACAGGAAAGACGCAGCAAATGCTTCTGTGAACAATGGCAAAGATCGCGCCGCCCTTCAGAATTCGGCGAATCCCAAAAATGCCAGTTTCCATCGTCGTCTTGAAGAACGTCTAGATCGCCTCGGTACTCAACTCAACCATTTACGCCGCAACACCTACGAAGACAATGCAAGGCTGGACACGATCGCAGGCGATCTTAAAGATGGCATTAGCAGTCTGCGCTTATTACCGCTTGCGACTGTGTTCAACCTATTCCCGCGTATGGTGCGCGATTTAGCTAGACAACAAGCCAAAGAGGTCGAACTCCTGATCGAAGGTGGCGACACTTCCGCCGACAAACATATTCTCGAAGAAATCAAAGATCCTCTGATGCATCTGATTCGCAATGCGATCGATCATGGCATTGAGTTACCCTCAGAACGCGAAAAAGCGGGTAAACCCAGAGTTGCCACAATTTATCTACGCGGTTTACAAAATGCTCGCAGTATTATCATCGAACTCAATGATGATGGACGTGGGCTAAATGTCGAGCAAATCCGTCAAGCGGCGATCCAGCGTGGCATCTGTCGCGAAGAAGAACTCGCATCCATGTCTACATCCCAAATTCAAAACCTAGTTTTCACATCAGGATTTTCCACCCGCCTAGCCGTTACGCAAATGTCAGGACGCGGCGTTGGTTTAGATGTCGTCCGCACCAATATCGAACGACTCAAAGGTGATGTTTGGGTGGAATCTGTGGCAGGTCAGGGTTGTAAATTCCAAATGCAAATTGACACCACCCTTGCTACTACCCATGTTTTGATTGCCGCCGTTAAAGATACCCCCTATGCTCTGCCTGTTGAATTTGTGCAAACCATTCGCCTGATTCTCCGTGATCATATTTTCTCCATCGAAGGTAGTCACACCATCACCATTGACGAAAATCCTGTCTCCGTCGCTTGGCTGTCGGATTTGTTGGAGTTAGATCTTGGCGATCGCAAACTCGACAGCAAATCTCTGCCCTGTATCATCCTCAAAATCGGCGTAGAGCGTTTAGGCTTAATTGTCGATACCCTGCTTGATGAACAGGATGTGGTGATGAAACCCCAAAGTAAGCTCCTGAAAAGAATCCGCAATGTCAGTGGCGCAACTATCCTCGGCACTGGCGAAGTCTGCATGATCCTCAACCCTTCGGACTTATTAAAATCAGCTCGTAAACGCGCAGGCTTTATCTCGACCAGTAAACTGTTAGAATCCGTACAACGCAAGAAAATAGTCTTAATGGTCGAAGATTCGATAACAGTCCGCACACAAGTCAAACGCATTCTCGAAAATGCAGGTTATGAAGTCATCGCGGCAGTCGATGGTTTGGATGGTTATGAAAAATTACGCACCAAAAACATTGATGCTGTAGTCTCGGATATTCAAATGCCCCACCTTGATGGGTTAGAACTCACTGCGCGTATCCGTCAGCATAAGGAATATGCTGATCTGCCCGTAATTCTAGTTACGTCCCTTGCTTCTGAAGAGGACAAGAGACGCGGAGCCGAGGTGGGCGCTAATGCCTATATTGTCAAGAGTGCCTTTGATCAAAACGTCCTCTTAGAGACACTAGGGAGGCTGATTTAAATGTCTAAGCCACCGATTCGGGTATTGCTAGTTGATGACTCGCATATTGCCCTAGAGATTCTTCAGCGTATTCTCTCGCAAGCACCCGACATTCTTGTGGTTGGTTGTGCCAAGGATGGGATTGAAGCGCTTGCCCTGTTGCCGCAAGTCAATCCCGATGTGATCTGTACCGATTACCATATGCCTCGCATGAATGGTTTGCAGCTTACAGAGTTAGTGATGATGAAGTATCCGCGTCCGATTTTGGTGATTAGCATCTCTGTGCAAACTGAAGATGCTCGCATCATTTTCAAAATGCTAGAGTCAGGTGCAGTTGACGTATTTCCGAAGCCACCCAGTGGGTTGCTGGAAGATTATAAAAAGATTCAACAGGACTTAATCGAGCGGATTCGGGTCTTGTCGGGGGTTTCCGTATTTACGCGCACTAAGCGCAATACATTACTGTCTCTAGAAAAAGAAACCCACAAAGAACCAGCCCCACCACCTGTATTTTTTGCGATCGCCCCTGACACCAAAATCGTCACCATTGGCGCTTCTACAGGTGGTCCCCAAGCATTACAAACTTTACTGACCCAAATTCCCGTGGGATTCCCTGCGCCGATTGTTTGCGTGCAGCATATTAGTCGCGGCTTTTTGATGGGGCTGATCGATTGGCTCGGTTCACTCTGTCATCTGCCCGTAAAAGTGGCGGTACAGGGAACTATGCCCGAAGCAGGGACAATTTATTTTGCACCAGAGGATCGTCAATTAGAGTTTGACGATCGCGGACGCTTTCTTTACACGGCGGCAGTTCCCGTTGATGGTCATTGCCCATCCGTGACGATGACATTTCAAGCGGCAGCTAGGGTCTATGGGGCGAGGACTATCGGCATTTTGTTGACAGGCATGGGACGCGATGGCGCAACGGGTTTATTAGCAATTCGTAAAGCTGGCGGTATGACGATCGCCCAAAATGAAGCCACAAGTATTGTGTTTGGAATGCCACAGGTAGCGATCGAAATCGGAGCCGCCCAAAATGTGCTTGCCATTCAAGAGATATCCCCCTTTGTGATGAATCACATTCTCACAACTCAAACTAGCTCTGCAAGCTCATTATGGTAATTACACAAATTAAAATTGTCAAAAACTATGCTTACAAATGATTTTTATGAATTAATTGATCATGAGTTATTAGGAATTATTGAAAAATATAAAGATGATGCATTCCTTAAAAAGCAAAAGGGAGAGCAAGGCGAAAACAATAAAAAATCCTATGCCTTCTTGATTTGGTTTTTAGAATTCTACGCCAGACGTACTGAATATCTGCCATATATAACCGATAGTAATTCTCTGGTTAATAGACAGTCTGAAAAAACAAATAGTAATATTACTACTATTAAGGATGGCGATGCTTCATGCGATCTGATTATTGACAGTGTAGATAATTTTGGGAATAAAGTATTTTATATAATTCAATCCAAATGGAACAATGCAAATAAATGTCAAGGTGAAATCGAAAGAGGTGAAATAGTTAAAGCTCTGAATGACTTTGAAACTATATTGCGTGGGGATGTTCATAACGTCAACTCCAAGCTAACTAAAAAATTAGACGAGTTATACGATCATCTGAAAAACAATGGTGATGTAAAGTTTGTTTTCTTATGTCTTTGTAAGAAGAACTCGAAGGCAGACGATAATATTACATCTTTTTTGCGCGGTCACGAACGGACAAAACTTGAGATCATTGACATTGATCGTCTTAAAATTGATTATATTGATCGAAAGTATAAAAAAATTGAACCGATTAATCCACTTGAAAATTATTACGACCCTCAAGAAATAAAAGTTCCAATTCAAATTGAGAGACTCAGTGCCAAGAATGGTAACTATATAAAAATTGAAAAGCCATTTGATGCTTATGTATTTTTAATAAGACCAAAGACTTTATTTAATCTATTTGATAAATATGGTTTTTATTTGTTTTATAAAAATGTTCGTAATCCGCTTTTGCAATCTCAATTTAATGAAGATATTGAAAGAACTGCAACGGAAAACCCAGAATTTTTCTGGTATTACAACAATGGCATCACGGCTATTACTTATTCACCATTTCCTCGCATCAGGAGCCAAGCCGAATCTATTGAACTTAATGGATTACAGATTATCAATGGTTCACAAACAGTTTATTCAATTTATCGATCTTATAAAAATGCTTCACCTGCAAAAAAAGCACAGATGGATGAAGAAATCCTAATAACACTTAGATTATTAAAGTCAGGCGGCAAAGATTTCGATTTAAATGTAACTCGTTTTACCAATTCTCAAAATCCTGTACAAGATAGAGATTTTTGTGCAAATGATGCCATTCAGGAAAGACTACAAAATAGTTTTTATAATACTAAGTTTTGGTATGAAAAAAGGCGTGGAGAGTTTAGGCAAGATGATCCTGTATTGAAAGATGAGCTTATCAACAAGAATATCGTGATAGTACCTAATTTTGTTTTTGCAAATGCTTATTTGGCTTATTATTTGCAAGATCCCGTGAGTGTATTTAATAATTCTCAACAAATGCCACAAACGGAAAAAGACTTAATTTTTATCTCCCACAAAGAAAACAAAGATGGTCTTTATGAAAAAATATTTAATGATGATATAGACTATCGAAATATGTTATGTGCCTTTTATTTATTTAGTGTTCTAGTTAAAATCACAGAACTTCGAGATTTTAATGAATCCTTAAACACACCTCTATATCATTTACTAGCATTGTTTAAAGTCGCTTTTACAAAGTATATTCACAAAAAAATCAATAGCAAGATAGATGTTAATCTTCATATTATCAAGCTCTATGAAAATAGGGATGTCACCTTGATCACGAAAACATTTAGGTTTCTACTAATATTCATTCAGAAAGAGATCGGTTTATTAAATAAAAACACTACTGAGAAGCATCTTAAATTTTTAAACACTCTTAGTTATTACGAGAAAGTTCGTGAAGATTTGGAAGATTTAGACTTAGATATTTTGGAAATTGAAAATCTTGAAATCCAAGATGGCAAACCAGTTTTTCAAGATGAATTTCAAAATAAAACGGTGTAGATTATGGTAACAATTCCGCAAGCAGTTTTAGATAAATTAAAAGCAGCGATCGCTGAGCATTTTGGTATATTTATTCGTTCCCAAGATGATGCGACTTTTTGCAAAAAAATTCATGGTCGAGTCCAGTCGCTGAAGCTATCTACTTACGAATCCTATTACGATCTATTAAATAGTGCCTCAGATCTCAGCCAATCAGAATGGCGCGAACTCATTCGCCAAGTGACGATTTCTGAAACCTATTTCATGCGGGACAAGGGACATATTTATTTATTGCAAAATAATATTTTACCTGAGCTAATCCAATCTCAACAAGCCAGTAAAACTATACGGATTTGGAGTGCGGGCTGTTCGACGGGGGAAGAAGCCTATTCGATCGCTATTTTGTTGCAAGAATTGATTCCCAATCCCCAAAACTGGCGATTGCAGATTGTTGGTAGTGATCTGAATCCTGAAGTAGTGCAGAAGGCGAAGCAAGCAATTTATAGCGATTGGTCTTTGCGAAGTCTTACCAATGAACAGAAAAGTCGATATTTCACCCAGCAAGGTGCATTATGGCGGCTCCATGAAAACCTCTGCAAGATGGTTACTTTCTATTCAAATAATTTAATCGATGATGCTTTTGGAGCCTATGCTGCGGATTTTGCTAACTTTGACTTGATTCTTTGTCGGAATGTATTTATTTATTTTGAACCCAAGGCGATCAAAAAGGTTTTGCATCGATTTCAAATTGCGCTTAAATCAAATGGCTACTTGATCGCGGGACATATGGAACTACATGGACAAAACCTTGATGCATTTAAAGTGAATGTATTTCCTGATGCTGTTGTTTACAAAAAAAGCGATCGCGCAAGTTCTCCCAGCCCAGATGCTTATCGCAGTCCAGATTTTCGCGACTATTCCACACCAGTTAATTCTACTTCTGCTTTTGGTAATTCCACTTACATCAACAATCCTCCAAACCAGAATTCTCAAAATCAAGTTAATCTCTCGACCCAGAGTTCCCCGATTCCACCAGAACTTAATAGCTCGACTTGGGAATCTTATCGTCATGCTTCTCATAACTTCGCCGATAGTTTGGAGCTAAATGAATCCAGTCAAAAACCAACAGAAATTAAAACCGATTGGGATCGCCTCGCTGCTGCCGAAAAAGCAATTAGTCAGGCTGCTTATCGTGAAGCGCTCCGATATTTAGAGCAAATCCAAGAAAAGCGGTTTCATTTCCTCAAAATCCATCAACTCAGTGCTTTAACCTATGCCAACTTGGGCGAACTTAAATCTGCTTATTTTCATTGTGAAGAAGCAATTAAACTAGAACCAAATTCACCAAAAATCTGTTATCTGATGGCTCACATTGCTGATGAAATGGGCAAATATGATGAAGTCAAAAAACTTCTCAAAAAAGCAATTTATCTCGATCTTTACTTTGTCGCCGCTTACCTCGCCCTCGGTGATATGTATGGTCGAGAAAGCGATCGCGATCGCGCCTTAAAAATGTATCGTTCTACGATCGATATTCTAAAAGCCTTACCTAGCAATAAGATTGTTGAAGAAACCGATCTCACACCGACAGAATTAATTCCCCAAGTCGAAGAGAGAATGCGCTGGATCGGCGTTGGATTTTCGTTGTAACAAGTAAAAATAAAACCCAACATTTGGTAGTGTGTCACATTTGTTGAACTAGGTAATTTATAAAAACGGCAAACCCATACCAACATTTTTTATAGCATATGCTTGTTATTTTCTCCCCAACAAATGTGAAACACTACCGAGAAGGGGATGAGGGCAGATCTTTACTCTGCGTAACGTCAGTTGCCAATAGATTTAATTGATTTGACTTTCGATCGCCCCTTCAGCTTCATTGGCGATCGCCTTTAAATTATCAATCATATCTGGTGAGACATTTTGCCACATACCGCGTTGATTGGCTTCGAGTAAACGCTCACTCATGTCTCGCAACGCCCAAGGATTGCTTTTTTTGATAAAGTTTTGGACTTCTGGATTAAAAATATAAGCCTCGGCAACTCCTTCATACATAAAGTCGGAAACGCAGTTAGTCGTGGCATCGTAGGCAAACAGATAGTCAAGAGTAGCTGACATCTCAAAAGCGCCTTTATAGCCATGACGCATCGCTCCCGCAATCCACTTGGGGTTGATGACACGCGATCGATATACTCGTGCAATCTCTTCGCTAAGTTTGCGAACCTTGGGCTGAGCTATTTGGGAATTGTCTCCGAAGTATACTTCTGGAGCGCTGCCAGACACTGAGGCGATCGCCGCCGTTAGTCCGCCCTGAAACTGATAGTAATCATCGGAATCGAGAATGTCATGTTCGCGATTATCTTGGTTCTGTAGCACGATTTGCATATTGCCAAGGCGTTGATTGAAGGCTTCGGGAGCGGATTTTCCTTCAGAGGTGCTGGTGTAGGCGTAAGCGCTCCAATTGATATAGGCGCGGGCTAAGTCATCTTCATTTTCCCAGTTTTGCGACTCGATCAAGCCCTGCAAACCCGCACCATAGGCGCTCGGTTTAGAACCAAATACTCGATAGCGCGATCGCTCTTCAGCCTGTGCTAAGGTTAATCCTTCTGCTTGCCAGCGCAATGATTCTGTTTGGACTTGGGCCGCCAGAGGGTTTTGGTCAGCAGGTTCATCAAGATTTGCCACGGCATTGACGGCACTATCAAATAGATCAATTAGATTAGGAAAGGCATCGCGAAAGAAGCCTGAGATTCTCAAAGTCACATCGACACGGGGACGACCTAAAATCGACAAAGGCAAAATCTCAAAATCAATAACTCGCCGTGATACACCATCCCAAACAGGCTGTACGCCAATTAGAGCCAGAGCTTCAGCGAGGTCATCACCTCCCGTTCGCATAGTTGAAGTTCCCCAAATCGATAGCCCCAAAGTTTGTGGATATTCGCCATGTTCTTGGGTGTAGCATTCAATTAACACATCGGCGGCTTTACGTCCGATATCCCAAGCGGTTTCTGTCGGCACGGCACGAATATCCACGGAATAGAAATTGCGCCCTGTGGGTAATACTTCTGGTCTACCTCTAGTCGGCGCTCCTGACGCGCCACTGGCAATATATTCGCCATTGAGTCCGCGTAGGAGATTGGTGATTTCTTGATTGGTTTTGTAGAGTGCGGGTAATAGGCGATCGCTAATCCATAGAAGTTCGCTATGGATCGCAAGACCCTCATCCCCTAGCCCCTTCTCCCATGAAGGGAGAAGGGGAATAAGATTAATTTTCTTGTCCCCCTCTCCCTCCTTGGGAGAGGGGCTAGGGGTGAGGGCATCCACCAACTCCGCCGCATATTCTTCTATTACTTCCACGGCATCCCCAATAATCCGACAATTTGCTAAGCGTGCATGAGAATTTGATGGAAGCAACTCGCCTAAATCGGCAGTCAATGGATCAAAATCTAATTGCCAATCCCGCCCGATCGCCCTAGTTAGCCCCATCCGATTCGCCGTGGGATTGCGGGCGATCGCCACGACCAAATCTCTTAACTGTCGCCCGTCAGGACATTGACCAAAAATATGTAAACCATCACGAATTTGAGCTTCTTTGAGTTCGCAAAGATAGCCATCGGCAGTGGTCAGGATGGTGTTTAGCGAATCTTCGAGACGCTCTAGAGAGATTCCTAAATCTTGATGTAGATTTTCTCGTTTGATTAACTCAGTCAGGCGATCGCGAATTAGACCTAAACGAGATGGATCGAGGGTTTCAGCTTCGTAATATTCGTCAATTAAACATTCCAATTGTTGTAATCCGCCGTACAGTTCAGCGCGAGTCATAGGCGGCGTGAGATGGTCGAGAATCACGGCTTGCGATCGCCTTTTCGCCTGAGAGCCTTCCCCTGGATCATTGACGATAAATGGATAGAAATGCGGCATCGCTCCAAAAGCAGCTTCAGGATAGCAATTTTCTGATAGAGCCACACTCTTCCCTGGCAGCCATTCTAAGTTGCCATGCTTGCCGACATGGGCGATCGCATGGGCGTTAAAAACTTGACGCACCCATTGATAAAAAGCCATGTAGTCATGGGTGGGTTCCAAATCAGGGGCATGATAATTTAAAGTTGGATCGAGATCATAGCCGCGAGAGGGTTGGATGCCGACAAAAATATTCCCAAACTGAATACCCGCGATCGCAAATTCTTGTTTTTTCTCTTGTTCTTGATTCGGCTCACCCCATCTTGTATTAATCCCCATCTGCACAGGTTCAGGCAAATTCTGAAAATAGGTTTGATATACTTCTAACGATAAGGATTGATTAGCCTGACGTAATCCGTAAGCTTGGCGATCGTTAGTCACACCCGCAGTTAATAACTTCATTAACTCATCGCTAGTTTCAGGAATTTCACCCACGTTATATCCTGCACTTCGCAAAGCTTTGAGAATTTCCAAACAACTGGCAGGGGTATCTAAACCCACTCCATTTGCCAATCTGCCATCACGATTAGGATAGTTAGCCAAAATCAAGGCAATGTGGCGATCGCCGATCGCCGTATGTTTTAACTGCACCCATTTAGCCGCCAAATCTGCCACAAAATCAATGCGCGATCGCACTGGCTCATAGGTCAACACTTCCGTTTGTAAAGCCAGATTCTGCCCCTGCATCGCCTTAAAAGAAACGGCTCTAGTGATAATTCTGCCATCGACTTCAGGTAAGACCACATTCATCGCCATATCACGGGGCGTGAGTCCTTGAGAGCCATTTGCCCATGTTTTCCGCAGCCCACCACTAAAAATTACTTGAAATACTGGTACATTCAGCGTTTCCCAAAGATCAACTTGAGGATTATCTGTTTTCAGACTTGCTAAAGAGAAGCTGGTCGTATTTAACAAAACATCAACTTGCTGTCCTGATTCGGGTCGGCAATAGCGAATTAATTCCGCTTGGACATCAGGTTCTTTGAGCGATGATACATAGATCGGTAAGGGTTTGAGATTACGCTCAGTCAAAGCTTCACATAAAGCGGCGATCGCCAGCGTATTTCCTGACAAATAATGAGCGCGATAAAAAAGAATGGCGACTAATCCGCGATCCCCCCCAGCCCCCATTGAGAAAGAGGGGAGAATTTCTTTCTTCTTCCCCCTTTGTAAGGGGGATTGAGGGGGATCAACCTCTAAAACGAAGACAGAGGATTGAGGCGCGATCGCTTCATAGATCCCAATCCGAGGAACTGATTGCGGAAGTTCATACTCTGAAGCAATATCTAAAAATTCTTTTGCAATAAACTTTAATAAATTATGATAATTCCCAACCCCCGCCTCGATAAAATATTGCCAAACCTGATTGACTAAAGTTAGCGATGTCGTGGAATGACTAGTTAAATTTGGATCGGGGCGCTCATCCCCAGGTAACACAATCAGCGTCGCTCCCATATTTAAAACCGTCTCTTTGACAACTTCTAATCCATAGCTCCAATAGGATTGTCCTCCCAGCAAACGGACAATAATCACCTTGGCACTGACTAAAACCTCCTCTGCATAGGTATCGATCGCTATTTGTTGCTGCAATTGCAAAACATTCACCACCCTGATCTGCGGAAAATCTTCAGGCAATAGGGCTGTCGCGGCGGCAAGGGTTTGGATATCCGTATCCGCAGCCGTGATGATCACTATGGGCGCAGGCTGCTGCTCGACAAAAATCACACTGTCGGTGGACTGGTTCCAGCCCCCTGAGATAGTCGCGATACGGTGCATTAGTTATCCAACATAATTAGCAAATTCTTTGACTTTCTATCTATCATATGTGTTCAATCAACAATTCCAATTATCCTACCCAATTCGCCATTGAGTAGATCATCCCACTCTTTATAAGTTCTTACTTTTTTTGTACCTGCCATAGTTTCTTCAGAACTCAAGTAGAATCCCATAGTTCCAAATCCTCTAGACTTCTTAATATTTTTTCTAAGAGAAGATCGCTTGCCCATATTGCCTGATGAGGCTTTGGACATATTCTTTAGCTCTTTTTCTCGAATCGGTAAATACATGAACTTCGCCTTCTCCTAAACGTATAGAATCATTATAAGTCATCTTTATCTTTTCTTTGTAGTAACGAAATGCTTTGGATGTAGAATAAAGTAAAATTAAAGGTTTGTTACTCGACTCTTCACCGAGACAAAAATC
>JANODY010000070.1:0-11318 GCA_031412945.1 Cyanobacteria bacterium SOY_65_metabat_81 | reverse complement strand
AAAGCGAGGGCTTGTTGATAGAGCGGTTCGGCGGCTTCATATCTGCCTTGGGACTCGTACAGCCCTGCGAGGTTATTGAGACTGGTAGCGACAGAGGGATGGCGATCTCCTAACAGTTCTTGCCTCAAAGCGAGGGCTTGTTGATAGAGCGGTTCGGCGGCTTCATATCTGCCTTGGGAATCGTACAGCGCTGCGAGGTTATTGAGACTGGTAGCGACAGAGGGATGGCGATCGCCTAACAGATCTTGACTCAAAGCGAGGGCTTGTTGATAGAGCGGTTCGGCGGCTTCATATCTGCCTTGGGACTCGTACAGCGCTGCAAGGTTGTTGAGACTGGTAGCGACAGAAGGATGGCGATCTCCGAACAGTTCTTGACACAAAGCGAGGGCTTGTTGATAGAGCGGTTCGGCTGCTTCATATCTGCCTTGGGAATAGTGCAGCCCTGCGAGGTTATTGAGACTGGTAGCGACAGAGGGATGGCGATCGCCTAGAATTTTTCGTCCAGAAATCAAACATCTTTGAAATGGATCTTCAGCTAATGCGTAAAGTCCTTGACCTTGATAAAACCACGCAATTCCTAAAAATGCCCAAGTTAAATTCTTGTTAGGATTAGGAATATCATCGAGCATTTCACGGCTCAACATATCTAAATGCGGAATTGCGGGAGCTACTTCGGTAATCTGATCTCGCGTTGGTGATTGGGTGATTTGTTTGGCTTTGTTGAGCAAACCCATCACAAAGGTTTCTCGAAATAGGCGATTGATGTCCGAGTCTTGAGCGAGTTTCCATTGCAAAAACTCCCTAGTCAGCGAATGCATCGCCAACCTTGTCCGCTCCTCATCGATCGCCTTGATCAGATACAAATTATTAAGCTGCTTTCTCCCCTCCCGCAGATCCGCCACCGCGATTAAATCCGCCGACACCTCCTCCACCAAACCCCAAGCAATGTCCGCAGGAGCAAACAACCCCAACAACATCGCCACCTTAGCCGTACTCGCGCTCAACTCCTGCCAACTCAACTCAAACGCCGCAATCACCCCCCGCCCCGCATTAATTTCTTCCGTTTCTTGCAAATCCAACGACTCATCGGCAATAGTCAAACGTTGTTGATAATCGCCCAGCGACAGATCCTCATCCAGTTGCAAATATCGCGCCGCCAACTCCACACCCAAGGGCAAATAACCCAAATCTTCACAAATTGCCTTTGCCGCCATTTCCTCACGATTCACCCGCGCCGCGCCCAAAAACTTCCTCAACAACTCCAAAGCCTCATCCTCAGAAATCACATTCAAAGGAATATCCGCAAACTGCGAACTCAACTTCCGCTTGCGGGTCGTCACCAAAACCTGAAACCGATCCGCCAAGGGTCGCGCCTGTTGCGGAATACTCTTGAGATCCGTCACATCATCCAAAATCACCAACACCTTCCCCTCAGTCGGTGTCCAGTTTTGCCAACACCATTCCGCCTGTGCCTCCAAGGTTTGCGACTGCATCACTTCAGGCAAATCCAGATAGCGACCAGCCAAACTCACCACCGCCTGCGCCAGCCCAATCCCCCGCAACGACAACCAATACCGCGCCGCATATTCCTGTCGATATTCCCAAGCATAGCGCCGCGCCAGTTCGCTTTTGCCCAGTCCGCCCATCCCCTCCACCGCACAGACACTCACCCCCTGCCCTGTTTGCAACTTGCCATGAATTTCCGCCAGTTCTTTCACCCGTCCCACAAAGTTCGGCGAAGCGGCGGGTACATTATCAGCGATGGGTTGCTTGACTTTTGACTCAGCAAAATTGAACGTATTATTCTGCGTGTTACCCGATCCGCCTTGACCGATATTAATTTCGGGATTACTCACGACTAACCTCTTGCACATTAGAGATCAAACTCATCACAGAAATATGCGTTAAATAAAACTCCTCACCCTCCGAGTCGCGCAAAGCATCCACATAGGCATCAATCCCACGCGGCTTAGGCAACTCATCCACATCCGCAAGATGCAAAACCAACGCCGATCGCATTAATTTTGTCGTATCTTCCAAAGTCTCACCCGTAGCAATACAACCCGCCACATCAGGCGAATATGCCGAAAACCCAGTGCCACTTTTTTCCAAGACGATGAGATATTGATCGCTCATTTTAAACCTGCCTGTCTGAGAATACTTGCCAACGTTCCTTTACGCACATCATCGCTCAACTTACCTGCCACCGTCACCTTTCCTGCTTTAGTCAGATGCTTGTACTGGCGATGACTGCCCACAGTATCAACCAAAAACCACCCATCAGCTTCAAGTAACTTAATCAGATCGCGTACTTTTGTGGTCATAGATTAAAAGTATTGTTCTGAGTGTTATTTGTCCCTGACTGCTCGATATTGACCTGTTTACCAATGTTATTAATGGTATCTCCTGATTTTAATTGTTTTTGCAAAGCCTCAACCTTAGCCGCCAGTTCTTGATTGCTGGATAAAAGCGATCGCACTTCATCCAATAGCTTGATCATTTCAGGATCAGAGGCGATCGCCTCGACATCAATCACAGCTTGCTGATAATCGATCTTTCCCCCCGCCGAAATTAATTTAGCCGTCTGTGAATCTGGGGCTTTGCGACTGAGAAGTGACTGTGCCAGTTTCACCGTTGCATCGGTAATATTTTCGCCAACCTTTGTCAAGGAGCCAGATCCCACGATCACCAACAACCCCACAAGCAGAGAAACAGGTTCCATAATTGCACTACTGATTTACCAATACTTTTTTACCAATACTTTGATTTTATCTCAGTCTTCAGAAATTAAAGCGATCGCCTCTTCAATTATGCGATCGCGATCGACCATCGCACCCAACTCAGCCGATTCATAATGTCCACCAAACGCCTCACCCGCAGCAGCATCTAACGCGATCTCATAAGCCTCTTCTATCGTCTCGCGTAGTTCTGAAGGTTCGCAATAATTTCCTTTAGCCTTACGCCGTTGGTTAGTACGCTGGATTTCTCGTACCGAATTTTTAATTGAAAGATCCCACGATCGCGTAGTGCGATTTTCGGCACATTGTTTAATCAAATGGAGTAGCAAGATTTTGGCAAAGCTATAAATCTTATTCAGCTTGTCATCCTTACTCATCTCCGTCATCTCCTCCACCAAAAACAAAGCATCGGAGATATTGCCAGTTAGTAAAAATCCCTTCAGTTCTAATAACTCTTCCATCGCCTAAGCCTCCTGAGTTAAATCACCCAAATCAATATCACCCGTTACCTTGACATTTTTTAGCATCGTCTGCTCGACCGAGCCGCTAACCGATGGCGCTGTTTGCTTCATCGATTTTGCGCGAAGGTTTACGCCCTCAATATCACTAGCCATCACTTGTAAAATCTTAGCCTTTGCAGCCACAGCCTCAACCTCAGCCGCTAATTCTTGATTGCTAGATAAAAGCGATCGCACCTCATCTAACAACTTCGCAACTTCAGGATCAGCAGCGATCGCCTCTACATCAATCACGGCTTTCTGATAATCAATTTCTTGACCCGCGCTAATTGCTTTAACCGTTGGGGTATTTGGAGCTTTACGATTAAGGACTGACCAGAGCGATCGCGCCAATTTCACCGTCTCATCGGTAATATTTTCGCCAACCTTTGTTAAAGAGCCTGTTCCCACGATCACTAACCAACTCACAAGTAAAGAAACTGGTTCCATATATGCTTGCCAATGATTTATGAATAATTTGATTGACTCAATAGGTGTTTCGGGAAGTTAGCTTAACTTAAAAGCCTGAAGTGATTACTATATAAAGGTTTCAGGCTGGCAAATATTCAATGACTATAATACTGACCATTAAAAGCTTTGAGCCGTTTATCGTGTTTGACCTCGCCAAAACGCCTATTGAGCCTTGATTTTATCCTGAATTATTCAGGGATGACCTTGCTTAGAAAGAAAAAGTCGTTCTTAATGTGCCGACAAACAAATTACCGTTATCTGCAACTTGGTTAGGGTTAGCGATCCAAACGATCCCAGGGGTAATCGCGATATTCTTAGTCAGTTGATATTTATAAAAAGCTTCGATGTGCCAGACCTCATTATTGGCAAGGGGTAGAGAAGTCCCTGCATATGTCCGCAAACCGCGCAGAGTTGGCTCAACCCCAACCACAACACCGAGTAAGTTACCTTCTTTCCCAAAATTTGGGAATGCGAAGGAAAGAGCATAGTTCCAGATGTCAGCATCACCCAAGCTAAACAACCTCGCTGACGTATAGCCAGCCCAGCCGCCGACAATAAAATTAGGGCTAAATTTATAAGAAGCCTGTGCGCCATAGGAGTTACTAGAAATAGGAGTACTAGGGATCCCACTCGTTGCATCGGTCGGAATCCGCCGCGCATCTGCGATCAAATTTCCTAAAAAGCTGCCTGTGGCTTGACCCGCGCCACCATAACGAAATCCACCTTGACCAGCGCTTGAGCCGTTGTAGGCTAGGACATAGGTGAGTCCAGCCTTAAAGCGATCGCTTGGCTGAAATACCAATTGAGCTAATGCTGAATAATTGCCACCAGTCAAACCGCTTCCAGTTGCGCCTGTAGCTGCATTAGCTGTATTTGCCAGATAACCAACATCTAGTTTGAATCCGTCCGAAATTTTATAGTTCAGCCCAATCCCTGCGCCGTTACCATTAATTCCATAGATCGGATTACGTTCCCCAAACCGAGAAATTGCGCCGCTGCCACCACCTTGAGCATCAAGATAGGGATTAATGGTGTCGGCATAGTAAAAGTGGTTGCCACCATTAGCAAAAATAGTTACCCGCGCCCGATCGCCAAAAGAAAAACTATAGTCTAGAGCTTCTAGAAAAATAGAATTGTTATTGGTTGCGGTTGTGGAATCATCAAAACCTAATCGCCCATCGTTGGCAGAGAGAAGACTGGCAGTTCCTGCATTTGAAAAAGTGGTTAGAGGCTGGGCGTTACCTGCTTGCAAACGAGTCCGCAAGCGATCGCTTCCTGTAAAACTGGTCAGCAGGTCTAAACGGATCCGATTCTGAAAAGTGATATTTTGCTTAGTTGTAGCCGAACCACCAAAAGGACTAGCGATCGCATCACGTCCAGTTGACACGCCGCTTACTGCAAAAATCGCCTCACCTGTAAGTTTTGTGGTGGTGGAAAACTGCTGAGCTTCCAGTTTGGCGGTTTTGGCATCTAGGGCATCAACTCGACCGCGCAAAGTAGCTAGTTCGGCAGCAAATTCTTCTTGTAATTTTTGTAAAGTGGCTAAATCCTCCTTACCAACTTTGTCGGCTAAGCCAGCAGAAATAATTTCATTGATTTTGTCCAAACAAGCATTTAAACCTGAGGCAAATTCATAGCGGCTCAGAGCTTGTTGTCCCCGAAATTTGCGATCGGGATAGCCAGCAATGCAGCCATAACGCTCTACCAAAGACTGCAAAGCCGTAAAAGCCCAGTCTGTTGGGCGCACATCACTTAACTGCGATACTGAATTAACTTGCGAGATGTTGTTATTGCTTGGTTCGCTTTGGTTTTGCGGCGCTTTGAGGGCGGTGCTTGCCATGATATCGAGCGATCGCCTAGGATCTGGCTCATTTGCCATTGCAGGCGTAGCGATCGCCAAGCTCAATAGCGAGAGAAATTTAGAATAATGGTGAATATGTGGCACTTTTAATTCCTTTTGATTTTATCAAATAGATACTCCCTTCCCAGTGAAAAATTAGGCGTTGCGGCGCGAAGCGCCGCAACGCTAAATCTTGGTTTTTAATGCCTAATTTCATAGCGGGAAGGGAGTATTAGATTAAACATAGTTCTATGCGTTTTTCAGGTGTAGCCAAGCCAGAAAGCCTCAGCTTAGCAACAAATTGAAATTAATCGCGAACTAGATTCACAACGATAACAGGAATTTCAGTCACGTTAATCGCTGAGAATGTCAAAAAGACTCATCTTGTTGTGACAGGCTGAATATATCGACTATTAGCGCGAACATAACAGACATCTTGGAGAGTTTCGCCGCGTACAGGCATCCACGGCTTACCATAGCGATCGCGAGGATTAATTAACACTTCATCGGAGCCACCGCGATAGACTTCCACTTCTAATATGGCATCGGCAAGATAAGTCCGATTGACAGGACTATCTGAACTTGGCTCTTGACGACAGTTAAGTTGATTGACGACTACTCGCCAGAGCGATCCCGCCGACAGACTAGAAGATCTATTAGGAGCTTGTACGGTTGTTTGATTGCTGTAATAATTACCTTGGCTGTCTGATTCTTGGGCTTGGACTGCGGAAGATAGAATTATGGCGGGTAAGATGGCAGATGGTAAGGGGAGCAGCAGGATAAAATATGTCAGGATAAAAGTATGCATATTAGGTATCGGGCGATCGCCAGATGAGCAGTAGGTTTTATGAACAGTTCTAAAGATGCCATGACTGTGGCAAATTTGACGCAGGCGATCGCGCTCTTGTTGCGTGATGACATCGGGCTAGTCCGCGTCACAGGTGAAATTTCTGGTTTTACAACCGCCGCTTCTGGACATCGCTATTTTACGCTCAAAGATGAATCGGCGCAGATTGATTGTGTGATGTGGGCAAGTCGCCCTCTTGCCTTTCGACCTAAGAGTGGAATGCAAGTGGTCGTGCAGGGGCGGCTGACGGTTTATGCCACGCGGGGCAAATATCAGATCGATTGCGATCGCATGACCGCCGCAGGACAGGGGGATTTGTACCTCGCATTTGCGGCGCTCAAAGAAGAACTCGCCGATCGCGGATATTTTGAGCCAGATCGCAAGCGTCCTCTTCCCGTCTTGCCGCTCAAAATTGGGGTGGTGACTTCACCAACTGGAGCCGTGATCCAAGATATTCTCAGTACTCTCAATCGACGATCGCCTCATTGCCAGATTTATTTATGTCCTGCCACGGTGCAAGGTGAAACAGCACCCGCCGAGATTGTGAAGGCGATCGCCGCTTTGCAAAATACCGATGCGGATGTGTTGATTGTGGGGCGCGGCGGCGGTTCGATCGAGGATCTGTGGGCCTTTAATACGGGGCAAGTTGCCGAAGCTATCTATAACTCGCGGATTCCGATTATTTCGGCAGTGGGACATGAAACTGACTTTACGATCGCTGACTTTGTGGCTGATGTGCGGGCTGCTACGCCAACGGCGGCGGCGGAACTGGTCTCTCAAGGCGATCGCGATACGTTATTACAAAAAATTAATCTTGCCGAAAATCATTTAACGCGAGCCGTGCAGTTTGAAGTTCAAAATTATCGCCAACACTTGCATACCTTAACCAATAGTTATGCATTACAAAATTTTGGCGATCGCCTGCACGATCGCGCTCAACAGTTAGACGAAGCCGAGCGCGATATGCAAAAGTCCCTAACTCGTCATCTGCGAAACTCTTCGACAAAACTCGAAAGTATCACCGCCCATTTGCGATCGCTGCATCCGCTATCACCATTACAGCGAGGTTTTGCGCTGTTGAAAGTGGGCGATCGTTTCCTCACAGCCGATGAGTCGCTCTCCGCATTTGATCGGACATTTGATAAAGTGGAAATCGTGCGGCGATCGGAAATCGCCCAAGTCAATATTGAGAAAGTAATTGAAAAAGTATATGCCCGACCTGAATAATCTATCTTTTGAAGAACAAATGCAGCGTCTAGAGGAAATTGTCGAAATCATCGATGATGGCGAGGTGCCTTTAGATCAAATGTTAGCGCTCTATGAAGAAGGTATGAAGCGATCGCAGTATTGTCGTGAATATCTTGAAAAAGCTGAACAAAAAGTCACCCTCATCCAAAACAATTTGTAAATTTTTTTGCATATCTTGTGATTTTGTGTAAAAGCGACATTTTTGCATGATAATTGTATATGAAACAAGTAAAAAATCTTTATATTGAACATTACATATGAATATATGGCAAGCTAAAGATCAAATTTTGGAATTAGTCAATAAATACAAGCCTCAAGTAGATTTTTTCGCTATTCGTTTAGAGCGATCGCAGGGTGTCGATATTTTTTTACGCACGGGGAAAATTGAAACCCTTAGCACAGGTATATCGATGGGAGGGCAAGTCAGAGCTTGTCATCGGGGCGGTTGGGGCTTGGCAAGTTTTAATGATTTAAATAGTTTAGAAATCAAACTGCAAGAAGCGATCGCCGCCGCAAAATGGGTGGGCGATGAAGAAACGGTGCTGGCGGAAGTCGCCCCTGTGCAAGCTAAAGTCTCGTTAATCCAAGAAAATCCCCAGCAAATTGAACTCATCGATAAAAAAAACTTGTGCGCCCATTACACCGATATTTTGCGATCGGTTTCCGATCGCGTAGTGAGTACCGCCGTCCGCTATGGCGACAGCACCCAACAAGTGATATTTGCCAACTCTGAAGGCACAATGATCGAGCAGGAGTGGGCGGACTGGGAATTGCGATGCTCGGCAACCGCGAGGGCGGGTGATGTTGTCCAAACGGGGCGCGAAACCTTTGGATCGCGGCGGGGTTATGGCGATTTAATCAATTTAGACCAACAGGCGATCGGGGCGGCTCAGCGATCGGTGGCGGCTCTAGATTTACCCGTTGTTCAAGGCAATACTTACACCGTGGTCATTGATCCGATTTTGGCAGGACTATTTGTGCATGAAGCTTTTGGACATCTATCAGAAGCCGACATGCTTTACGAAAATCCTGACATGTTAGAAACCATGAGCCTTGGTCGCAGATTTGGTTCTGTAGATTTACAAATTTTTGACGGGGCGGCTCCCTCTGACCATCGCGGCAGTTATGTGTATGACGATGAAGGTGTCCCCGCAACCACCACCCAATTGATCGCTGATGGAGTCCTCGTGGGGCGATTGCATTCGCGAGAAACCGCAGGCAAACTCGGCGAACAAGTCACAGGCAACGCCCGATGTTTGGACTATCACTATCCGCCCATTGTCAGGATGACCAATACTTGGATTGGGCGCGGCAAAACTCCTGTCGCCGATTTGTTTAACGACATTCCCCTTGGTGTTTATGCTAAAAATTGGCAAGGCGGCATGACTAACGGCGAGATGTTCACCTTCACCGCAGGAGAAGCTTGGATGATTCGGAATGGAAAGATCGCTGAACCTGTCAAAGATGTGACGATCTCTGGCAATGTCTTTGAAACTTTAGGCGATATTGAAGCGATCGGCGATGACTTTTTGTGGGATGAATCAGGCGGCTGTGGCAAAGGCGGACAGAGTGGCTTAGCCGTTGGTTGCGGTTCACCAAGCTTAAGAATTAAGAATGCGATCGTGGGAGGTGAATCTTATGCCTAAGCAGCAGACTAGACTCAAAGAAGCGCAGGAATTTAGAGAAGTGCAAGAAGTTAGAGAAGTCAACTTCCAATTAGTGCAGACGATCGCCGATCAACAAATGACCGAAGATCGATTGAATTTGCAACTAGCTCGATTGAAGCTAATGTATGATTTTGTCTCTTCATTAAATACGGCTCAAACAGTCACTGACATTTATCAAATCGCTTTAAATGGCATCTGTCTTGCCTTGGGAACTTCGCGAGCTTCGATTATGATCGCTGATGCTAACACCAAATATCAATGGCAATTTCAAGAATCTATCGGACTCAGTGAAAATTACCAACATTCTATCAAAGCATTTTTTGATACTTCCCTTAACGGCATAAAATCCAAACCAAAAACCTTTCCACACTGTGCCATATTACCTAGCGATCGCCTGTTGCAGAACATCTGTCACGATGAGAATATTGGCGCATGGACAGTATTTCCATTAGAGTATGAGCGTAGACCTTTGGGAGATATCGTGGCGTATTTTGACGCACCCAAACAATTTACCGCAGAAGAAGTCCAATTAACTCAAACCATCGTCACCTACATCGCGATCGCCCTGACGCGTAAACAAACAGAACAAGCGCTGAGAGAAAGCCAAGAATTTGTGCAACGGATTGCCGACTCAACTCCGAGCATTCTCTATATTTACGATATTGAAGAACAGCGTAATATCTATTGCAATCAGGCGATCACCCATACTCTTGGCTACACTCCATCCGAGATTCAATCCATGGGTAAACTACTGCTTCAAACTATTGTGCATCCTGATGATTTAAAAATGCTCAAAGCCTATCACGATCGCATTCGTCATCCCCAAGCCAAAAATTCAGCAGCCAAAGATCTAGAAGCTGAAGATTTATTTGCGATTGAATATCGGATGATAGATATCAATGGAAAATGGAGATGGTTTTATAGTAAAGAAACTATTTTTCTGAGTAATCTCGATGGAACTGTCAAACAAACAATTGGCACAGCCTCAGATATCACTCAACTCAAAGAAGTCGAAACCAAACTACAATCATCACTTGTCGAAAAAGAAGTCTTGTTAAGAGAAGTTCATCATCGCGTCAAAAACAATCTGAGCATGGTTGATAGTTTATTGTCCATGCAATCTCGCTATGTAAATGATCCAGAAATGCTCCGATCGATCTCAGACAGTCAGCGCCGCATCCATACTATGTCATTGATTCACGAGCAGCTATATCACTCCCATGATGTAGACAACCTTGACTTTTGTGAATATCTTCAGCGTTTAGTTGGCAATCTTTATAGCTCCTTTAGTTTCAATATTAATCAGATTGAGCTAAAGCTAGAGATTAATCCTATTTTAGGCAATATTAATATTGATACTGCGATTTCCATGGGATTAATCGTCAATGAGTTACTAACCAATGCTTTTAAACATGCATTTCCCGATGGCAGATCTGGATTAATTAAGGTGATCTTATACGAATCCACTACTGATCATCATCTACATTTGATAGTTCGAGATAACGGAATTGGGATTAACCAAGAGATTATCGCAAATACGACAGCTTCTCTTGGCTTAAGAATAGTACATATTTTGACTCAGCAACTCAGGGCTAGTTTAAATTTAGACGGCTCACAAGGCGCAAGTTTTCACTTTACGCTTGCTTATCCAAAAGATTAGAAATGTGAAGAGATCCCCCTAAATCCCCCTTACGAAAGGGGGAAGAATTTGATTCTCTTAACGTTTTAGGCTACCGTGTACACCCAAGTTATCAGCTATATCGTTAGTTCCTAATGATCCCCCTCAATCCCCCTTAAAAAGGGGGAAGAAGAAAATTCTCCCCCCCTTTTAAGCTACCGTGTACACACAAGTCATAAACCCTAGTCAAGTCAACAATTAATCGCCCCCTAGCCCCCAATTCTGGGGAAACAAGAAAATGAAATTCTTTCAAAGTCCCCCAGAATTGGGGGATTTAGCGATTGTCTTAAATGTCAAGCGATAAATTGAATTTCATTCAGGAAGAACAAATT
>JANODY010000069.1:0-29319 GCA_031412945.1 Cyanobacteria bacterium SOY_65_metabat_81 | reverse complement strand
TCCGACCATAGGGCGATCAGGCTCTCGTATCTGATGCAGTGATTAATATTTTTGATGAAGCAGGAATAAAAAATCCTGATATATAGCAATCCGAAATCATTTGTGGCTTCGACTTCGCTAGCCATCAATCCACGCTGGCTGAGCGAAGTCGAAGCCTGTTTCAACTCATTTCGGATTGCTATAGCTACATATAATTCCTAGAATGTTCCTGCATTAGGCATCAGTACTAGGTCGTTGACGATCGCATCGGCGGGGAGATTGATCAAGGTCATGATTGCTTCAGCAACCGTGGCAGGGCGGAGCATGGCAGCCCGATTAAAACTAGCTGGCACTTTGTCGCCGAGGGTGTCCCATAGCCCCGTATCGACAGAACCGGGGCAGATCGACATGACTTTGATACCGTGAGGCTGCTCTTCGGCGGCGATCGCTTGAGTTAGTCCTAACAGCGCAAATTTACTGGCGCAATATGCTGCCCAATTTGGAAAACCTTGCTTGCCCGCGATCGAGGCGACATTGATGATCGTGCCGCTTTTTTGCGATCGCATGGTCGGTAATGTCGCTTGCAAACATTGAAAGACACTCGTGAGATTGAGATCAAATAATTTTTGCCATTCCGCAAGTGGCATATCGATCAGTTCACCGATGTACGCCATACCAGCATTATTCACCAAAATATCCACGCCGCCCATATCCGCCACGATCGCTTCCATTTGGGCTGAGACTTGAGAGATATCACCTAAATCAATCGCATAGGCTTTAGCATGGCTACCTGCGGGGAGTTCACTCAATACTTGATCAGGATGGCGACTAACTAAGCTCACCTGTGCGCCCGCTTCCAGTAGTCTCAGAGCTACCTCTCTGCCAATGCCACTACTTGCGCCCGTGACGATCGCTTTCTTACCTGATAATTTTACTGCTACTGTATTTGACATATTTCAACCTGTTTTGTCTATAAGTCTATGTCAAAAAACTATGTCAAAGAAAGTGGGATGGAGCTTTTGGTGGCTATGGCTGATCGCCAACGTTCTCGGCAGTGTCATCTTACCTAGTTTGGTTTGGCAAGATCCTTATGATCTGCGATCGCGGATTTTTCTCAATGAAATATTACAAGGTATTGGCATTTCTATTGCTCAGTCATTGGTGCTACGCGATCGCTTTGCTAAAGAGGGTTGGTGGTTGCCATTGACTTTAGGTGGTTGGACAGTGGCTCTCACCTTTTTGGCTCTAGTGCCTTGGCTGTCGATGCGATCGTTGTCGCTAGATAAGGCTTTGTTAGCCCCATCGCTCATAATTTTAGTAATTGATTTCGCGATTCTTGGGATGATTGTTGGTATTTGTCAATGGCAATTACTTAAATCTTTTCGGGCGGCGGGTTTATGGCTATTTGCGAGTGCGATCGCCTTATCACTCAGTAGCTTTGGGCTTTACCTTGGCTACATGGTCAAATCAACAATATTGGCTAATGCCTTACAAGGCGCAATCTATGGAGCGCTTACAGGATTAGCCGCGATTAAAGTTTTGCGATCGCCCAAAATATTAATTAGGAGAAAAAGATAAAGGCGGCGCTTCGACAAATCGTAAATCTCGTTTTAAAAAGGTCTTCTCGCCTGCGTCAGTCTGGACTGTGGCTCGAATAAGACTGGTACTGACGACCAATAATTTCGCCATGTAGTAAGGACTATCAGGCTCAAGTATCAACACGCGATCGCCAATTTGCAAGGATCGAATTGTGGGTATTGGTAAGTTTGATTGGCTGGCTGGCTCAATATTTGATTTATTTGACCCAGATATGTCCTTAGATGGTGATTTATCTGAGTTGAAGCGTTTTTCTATATGCCTTTCTATATGCTTTTCTAAATAATCTTCTAGGTGATCTTTTAAGTAATCTTTTAAGTAGTGTTTTAGTTTTTGTTCTAAAACATGTTCTATAGCTGATAAATCAACTTGCTGAGGCGATCGCTCAGCGCTAAAATTTAAAACCTGTTGCAATCCCCTCGTCAAGAGTTCAGTCTCAGTCTGCCCTGAGATCCTCACTTGCTCTAGCAAAGCGGCATAAAGCTCACTAGACAGATCAATGGTGAGCGCATGGGTGATGCGATGAGTTGGAGTAGATTCCATAGCTAAAGCAATATCAAAGTAATAAGAATAATAAAAGTAATACTCATCTTCCTAAGGCATGGAGTTGGTTAATCGCATCCGCACATTTTTGCGTGAATGCTTCGAGAGTGGCGCGATCGCTCGACTCAGGTGGCGGAATTAGCTCACCGATTCTCACGGTCACAGGTTGAAATAACTTCGGAAATTTGGCACCCTTCGGGAAAATTGACTCAGTTCCCCAAATACTCACAGGCAAAAAAGGAGCATGAGTCTTAGCCGCAATCATCGCCGCCCCTAATTTTGGTTCAGTTACACGTCCATCAAGAGTGCGCGTTCCTTGCAAAAAAATACCCGTCGCCCAACCTTTATTGATCGACTCGATCGCTGACCTAATCGCGGCGCGATCGCCAGCCCCCCGTTTGACAGGATAAGCCCCAAAAGCCACAATTGCCGTACTAATTACAGGCACTTCAAATAATTCTTCTTTAGCCATAAAAGCCACAGGACGACCCATGCAACTACCGACAATCAACGGGTCAAAATCGCTAGCATGGTTGCTGACCACGATCAGATTACCCGTGAGTGGCACATTTTCAGCACCATAAATCCGCTCTTGATAAAATAAATACAAGAGTGGTCTAACGATAACCCATTTAAACATCTTGTAGAATATAGGATCTACATCCTGATTTTTCTCGTTATTTTCGATATTTGTGGAGGTTATATCGTTTTCCATGTACCAATTTCCTAGAACATTGCTATGTGACATACCGACACTCATTTTGTAAACAAATAGAGTGCGGGCTTCCTCTCAACTTCGCTTATCCCTATTTTATCACGGATAGGATGCGGGACTTCCCACTCACAACAGTTAAAAGTCTAGTAATTGGCGATCGCCTATTTTTTCTGAAATTAGCTTTAATCAACTAAAACATTTTAGAATTTATGAGACATAAACTCCAAGTTTAAACTAGCGGCACTTAACCACAATGCGATTTCAAAAGCACCTATCCAATCGTCTCGATCCCAATCTTCTCAGTCGCTTTACGATTCTTAAGGTTATAGCTCTAGTTATTGGACTTTTACTTCATGGTTGTGGGGAAAATCGAGTTTCTCAATGCAACAAAATTGTTACTGTTGCCAATAAAACTAAAGCTTTGGTAGCTCCCAAAGATCCTTCTGGCTTTATTGGGTTTGCCGAAAATATTGATCGCATTCGGACAGAGGTGCAGGCGATCGCGATCCAAGACTCAAATCTCAAAGAACAGCAAATTCAACTATTAAGCATGTATGCTGATGTATCGCAAGCTCTCAAAGGTCAGGCTAAAGCGATCGAGACTAAAGACAAAAATGCTCTGGAAAAAGCGAAGCAGGATTTAGGCACTGCGGCAGGGAAGGAAAACGAGCTAGTCGATCGCATTAATGAACTTTGCAACAAGTAATCAATCCTTATTACGAAAAGTTGCGTTTGGCATTTGCATTAGACGAGAATGTTAGAACAGCATCGCATGGAAAAATAGCTCTAATGAAAGTTCTCATTGATACAAATATCCTACTAGATTTTTTGTTGGAAAGAGAACCTTGTAATTAGTGTGAGTGGGAAGTCTCGCAGCCTATCCATTTACAGGATGGCTGACGAGATACTTCGACAGGCTCAGTAACAGAAAACGAATCAGAAAATAAATTGAGCGATAGCGAATCCGTGATAAAATCAGCATGTCTTGACCACTAAATCCCAAAGTAAAAACCAATCTAAAGGGACGTGTGGCAAGCAAAATATGGGTCTTAGGAACTAGGACTCTTGCCTGTTGAGGGACGGTAAGACTTGCTATATTTCAGTATAGAAAGCTTATCCAGTGAATCAGGAAGCCAGTGCTGTGTGCGTAGCATCAACGTCTGGTAGTTCGCCATGATAAATAGTTAATCAACCTAGATTCTATGAATATCCGCATTGGCAATGGTTACGATCTCCACCGACTCGTTAGCGATCGCCGCTTGATTCTCGGTGGTGTCGAAATTCCTTATGAAAAAGGACTACTGGGGCATAGTGATGCTGATGTGCTGACCCATGCAATTATGGATGCCATGTTAGGGGCGATCGCCCTTGGTGATATTGGGCATTATTTTCCACCCACTGACCCAAAATGGGCTGGAGCCGATAGCATCATGCTTTTGCAGCAAGTCCAAGCATTAATCTTTGAGCAAGGTTGGCGCGTAAATAATCTGGATGCGATGGTGATTGCGGAAGCGCCCAAGCTGAAGCCATACATTCAGGCGATGCGCGATCGCCTAGCCCAAGCCATGAATTTACCGATTGATTGTGTGAGTGTGAAGGCAACCACTAATGAAGGGCAAGATGCGATCGGGCAGAAAGAAGCGATCGCTGTTCATGCGGTAGTTTTACTGGTGAAATAGTATATTCAAATAGTGTAGAGAAAAATTTAAAAGTGCCGCGAAGCGGGACTTTTAAATTCGTCTCTGGGTTTCATATAAGCGCACGGCGCTGTACTTAGATTAAAGTTGAGGAAAGAGCGATCGTGAAAAGAAGTATGCAGAAACGAATTAAGATTAAGCAATGGAAAGCAGTTGTATTGCTATTAATAATCGGGATGTGTTCCCTGCTGCTTTGGGGTTGCTCGATCAAATCAGAGGCTTTAGCCAATCGCTTAGTCGTTCCCCTTGACAGTGATATTAAAACTTTTAACCCAGTTCTGATTCAAGACGCTTATAGTGGCATCGCGATCGGTTATACCCTCAGTGGATTGATTACGGAAAATCCTATTACGAAGGAACTAGAACCAGAACTTGCCGAAAAATGGGAATTTCAGCAGGATGGAAAACAACTTGTTTTTACGATGCGACCTGACTTGAAATGGTCTGATGGTCAACCGCTCACCGTTGATGATGTTTTGTTTACCTATCAGGGTATTTTGTTTAATGAGAAGATTCCTTCGGGCAGTCGTGATGTATTGCGAATCGGCAAGTCCCAGACCTTGCCCAAGGTCGAAAAGCTAGACGATCGCCGTATTTCTTTTTTGATGAGCGAACCCTTTGCCCCCGCTCTACGCACATTAGGCGGCACAGGGATTTTGCCTAAACATATTTTTGAGCCAACGATTAGAGAAGAATCTAATGCTCCTAGTGACAAAGATAAAAAATTAAAGTTTTTAGAAACATGGACGCTCAATACTCCTGTCACAAAACTAGTCGGCAGTGGTCCTTATATCATTCAAGAATATCGACCTTCCGAAAGACTCGTCTATAAACCCAATCCCTATTACTGGAGGACGGGCAAGCCATACATCGAAAAATTAGTGCTGCAAATTTTGGAATCCCCTGACACCGCTCTGTTGCGCTTTCGGTCAGGAGATCTAGATATGTACCGTCTTAGAGGTGAAGACTATCAACTCTTAAAAAAATTTGAACAACGCGATCGCTACAAAATCTATAACGCAGGGCCTTCGACAGGGCAAGCATTTATGATGTTCAATTTGAATAAGGGGCGAAATCCTAAAACCAATGAACCTTTTGTCGATCCCGTCAAATCAAAATGGTTTAATGACCTAAACTTCCGTCAAGCTGTCGCCTATGGGATTAACCGCGAAGCCATCAAAGACAATCTGTTTCGAGGTTTAGCCCAGCCTCAAAATTCACCGATCTCGATCGCTAGCCCCTATTTTTTATCACCTGAACAAGGACTCAAAGTTTATGACTATCAGCCTGAAAAATCAAAAGAGATTTTGTTGCAAGCTGGCTATAAATATGATTCACAGCAACAATTATTAGACGCTCAAGGAAATCTAGTTCGATTTACCTTGATGGCTCCGACAAATAGAGCCACATTAGGAGCGCAAGTCAAAAGTGATTTAGAGAAAATCGGCATGAAAATTGACTTTAATCCAGTTGATTTTCGGATTATCACCGACAAGCTCGATAACTCCAAACAATGGGATGCCAGTATGCTTGGCTTTACAGGCGGCGCTGAACCCAATAGCTCGATCAATCTGTGGGCGATCGATGGCGATTCTCATCTATTTAATAAAGGTCCTGTTGGTGATGAGAAAACCTTTCCTAATCGAGAAGTCGCTGATTGGGAAAAGAAAATCCATGATCTTATGATTCAGGGCGCACAAGAATTAGACGAAACTAAGCGTAAAGCGATCTATGGTGAATATCAACAATTGGTTCAGGAGCAATTACCCTTAATCCATTTGACGATTCCGCTCTATCTGGTCGCTGTCCGCGATCGCGTTGACAATGTGCAACCATCAGCCCTCGCAGGTAGTACGGGTGTAACAGGCGCATTATGGAATTTAGAACAGTTGAAATTGCGATACTAAAAGTCAAAACAGAAAAAGCCTCGCAATGCGAGGCTTTTTCTGTAGAGATCCCCCTCAATCCCCCTTAAAAAGGGGGAAGAAGAAAATTCAATTAATTCTCCCCCCTTTTTAAGGGGGGCTGGGGGGGATCTCAATCCTTTGTTAAAGAATCTTATGTTCCTTCTGTCCAAGAATTGAGATAGTGAACTTGCTCAGGAGTGAGAACATCAATGGTGATGCCCATGGCTTGCAACTTCAAACGCGCAATTTCTTGATCGATATCTTTAGGAATTGGCACAACACCTGCTGGCAAATTACCCTTGTTCTTCACTAAGAATTCACAGGCAAGTGCTTGGTTAGCAAAGCTCATGTCCATGACACTAGCGGGATGTCCTTCGGCGGCGGCGAGGTTGACAAGGCGACCTTCACCGATGACGATGATCGATTTGCCAGTCTTGAGTTGATACTCTTGAGTGAAGTTACGCACAAAACTAGCAGATTCGCTGAGATCGTTAAGAGAAACGAGGTCAATTTCTAAGTCGAAGTGACCAGAGTTAGCCACGATCGCGCCATCTTTCATGGTTTCAAAATGTTCGCGGCGGATGACATGCTTGTTGCCAGTTACCGTGATGAAGATATCGCCGATTTTAGCCGCTTCGTCCATAGTCATGACGCTAAAGCCATCCATGGCCGCTTCGATCGCTGCCACAGGATTGATTTCGGTGACAACGACATTTGCGCCCATGCCGCGTGCGCGGAGAGCAACGCCCTTACCACACCAGCCATAGCCAGCCACAACGATGACTTTGCCAGCCAAAAGAATATTGGTAGCGCGGATGATGCCATCGAGGGTCGATTGACCAGTACCGTAGCGATTATCAAAGAAATGCTTGGTTTCAGCGTCATTAACGGCGATCGCAGGGAAAGTCAACTTGCCATCACGGAACATGGCATTGAGGCGAACTAGTCCTGTGGTGGTTTCTTCGGTCGTACCGATGATTTCGGAAACTTGATCGGCGTGGTGTAGTACCAAAGTTGTGGTGACATCGCTACCGTCATCAACAATGATGTGGGGGCGGTGAGCGAGAGCCATTTCAACGTGACGATGATAAGTAGCATTATCTTCGCCTTTGATGGCAAATACCGAAATGCCGTGATCGTAAACCAATGAAGCAGCAACGTCATCTTGGGTCGAAAGGGGGTTGCTCGCGATCAACACGGCATCGGCTCCAGCCGCTTTGAGGGCGATCGCCAAGTTTGCGGTTTCGGTAGTGACGTGGCAACATGCGGCGATGCGGATACCTGCAAGGGGCTTTTCGGCTTCAAAGCGATCGCGAATTTGACGCAATACAGGCATTTCCCGGCTAGCCCATTCGATGCGTTGTTTGCCTAGAGGCGCAAGTGAAATATCCTTAATTTCGTGCTTAACGGTCACGGTTTCGGGCGTAAGGGTAATAGTCATAAATAAGCGTAAATTTTTACAAAATTTAATATTATTATATGCTAAGCATTGAAGTTACGATCACAAAGCAAAACATAAACCCCAATGCGGGGCTTCGCCCTGCGACCGTTTTGTGGCGGGGTTGATCGACAACTGCTATAAATAAAAAAATTGAGATTTAATTTAAGATTGTGAGTGACTTTAAGCACCTAAAATTTTGTAGAATTTAAAAGAATGACCCTAACTCAAACTTTTAGTCGATAGTAGGTCGTACTTGTGACTTCTCCACGCTCTAAACATTCTCGCTTAATGATTGCGGTCTTACCTGACGAATCCTCTGCTTTTGAGGCTTATCGCCTGCTGCAATGCTATGGCATATCTCCAGAAAATCTGGCGCTGGTTGGCAAAGGCTATAACAATCCCGATAGCGTTGGCTTATTTAGTCCCATTCAAACTACTTGGCGCTATGCCAAACAAGGCATGTTTTGGATCGGTTTGAGCAGTACCGTCATGGGACTAATCTTATATTTGATATTTAGGCTACAATTGCCAAACCTTGATTGGTATCAGACAATACTCTTGATTACGGCAACCTCAGGTATTATTGGGATTATTATCGGGGCGATCATAGGTACTCTGTATGGATGGTTCGTTAAGAGCAGCCTATCTATTTCTTGTCGGAGTTGTTTAGATCGCGGAGAGTATTTATTAATGCTAGAAGGATCGGAGACGTTGACTAGACGAGGGCGTGAAATTCTTGATAGCTACAGGGTCAAGTCAAATTGATTTGCATAATTTAGGAAACTTCGGAAAAATTAGTACAGGAGAGTCGCAAGACTTACTGTTTTACAAAATCATGTCTGAAGTCAAAACTGCATCTAGATCTACAGCTAAAATCCCATCCAAAACTATTCTGATTGTTGATGATTGTGAGAGCGATCGCCAAATTTTTCGTGATTATATTCAAAATGATCCTGACCGTGATTACCACATTTTAGAAGCTGAAACTGTACAGCAAGGTTTAGATGTATGGCGATCGCACCGTCCTGACATCACATTGCTGGATTATAATTTGACCGACGGCAATGGGCTGAAGTTTTTACAGACCATCCGAGAATACATTTGTCCCGATGTATATAAAGTAGCCCTAAATCCCAAACTGCCCGTAATCATGTTGACTGGCAATCAAGACATCAGAATTGCGATTAGCGCCATGAACTTAGGTGCGTCTGACTATCTAGCTAAAAATGACATTACTGAGTTTTTACTGCGTCAGAGTATTCGTCAATTCATCGATCGCGAAGCTATGAGAGTCCAGTTAGAGCAAGCTCAAATTCGTGAAGCCTTGATTGCTAAAATAGCAGTAAATATCCATCAATTTCTAAATTTAGAAGATATTTGTGAGGCGATGGCTCAAGATGTCCGTCAATTTCTAAAAGCCGATCGCACCCTTGTTTATAAGTTTAATCTCGATATGAGCCGCAGGATTATTGCGGAGGCGCTGATTCCACCATGGACTTCCTGTTTGGATTTAGTGTCTGAATCTTCCTGTATGGGGCTTACAGAAGTTCAAATTGCAGCATATCAAGCAGGTAAAATGTTAAGTGCCACGGATATTTATGAAGCTGGTTTTTCTGAATGTCATGTGCAGATGTTGGAAGGATTTCAGGTGCGGGCTAATATTGTTGTGCCGATTTTGAAGCCTGATTCCCTTAAGTCTAATCAGCAATCTAATCATCAACTTAACAACCAAACTCTATGGGGATTGCTAATTGTCCATCAATGTTCGGCTCCGCGTGTTTGGGAAGAGAGCGAAGTGCAATTGATTCAACAGTTATCAGTTCAGCTAGGGATAGCCATTCACCAAGCTGAGATCCGTAAAAATCTGCAAAATCTAAATGCTTCTCTAGAGGCTGAGGTGCAAAATCGGACGACCGAACTCCAAGCTAGCGAACATACCTTGCGTTCTATTTTAAACTCAGTGCCAGATTTTGTAAGTTTGGTAGGTATAGATGGCATTTATCTTGAATCAATCCGCAACAGAACTAAATACGCTTTGATTCCTGATCATGTCGATCGCTTGGGGAAACATATTTTTGAGCTATTGCCAGAAAAAGTGGCGGGTCGCCAGCTAGCTGCCATTAAACAAGCGATCGCAACTAAAGAATTACAGATGTTTGAGCAAGTCTTTAAAGTTAATGATTGTTTAAATTATGAAGAAGTTCGCGTTGTGCCTGTGCGTGAAGATGCGGCTCTGGTAGTGATCCGCGATATTAGCGATCGGAAACGGACAGAAATAAATTTAAAGAACGAATTAGTTCGCAATAAATCTCTTTTAAGTACTTCTTTTGATGGAATTTGCATCTTAAATCGCGATGGTAATTTCATTGAGGCAAACCTAAGTTTTGCGGCTATGTTAGGTTATACCCAAGAAGAGCTTGCCCAACTGAGTATCTACGATATTGATGTGGAATGGAATAGAGAAGAGTTAGCCTATAGGACTCCAGAATTTAAGTTTAAGAAAAGGGTGATGTTTGAAACTTTGTATCGCCGTAAAGACGGCTCTATCTGTAATGTAGAAGTCAGCACTAATTGTGTTAATTGGGATGATAATTTTGTGCAGCTATGTATTTGTCGAGATATTACCCAACGCACATTAGCTGAGCAGGCTCTCAAAGATGCAGCCTTGCGAGAAAACACCCTCAATCAGCAAGCCAAAGAAATAGCCGAATCGGCTAACAAAGCTAAGAGCGAGTTTCTGGCCAACATGAGCCATGAGATCCGCACGCCGATGAATGGAGTGTTGGGTATGGCGCAAATACTCGCAACTACGCCTCTACAAGAAGACCAAAAGGGGTTTGTTAAAGTTATTTTAGATAGCGGTGATGCTCTATTAAATTTGATTAACGATATTCTCGACTTTTCTAAAATCGAGTCTGGCAAAATGGAACTGGAGCAGGTAGAATTTGATTTTACAGAAGTGATGAGTTCAGTCTGCACACTGTTAAATAAGCAAGCCGCTGACAAAAATATTCATCTTCAGTGTCTCGAACCTCACGATATCCCCATCACCGCCATTGGCGACAGTTCACGTTTGCGCCAAGTATTTATCAATTTGATTGGTAATGCCATCAAGTTTACCCATCAAGGGCAGGTTTCAGTTACTCACAGCTACAAGTACATCACGCCAACGACCTGCGAGTTTAAATTTGCGATCGCCGATACAGGCATTGGCATTGATGGCGATCGCATTAAGCATCTATTTCAACCATTTACTCAAGGCGATGCTTCGATCAATCGTCAATTTGGCGGGACTGGGCTGGGTTTAGTAATTTGTAAGCGCCTGATTGAACTAATGGGCGGGACAATCTGGGTTGAGAGTTGTGGAAATCTGGGTGGCTATCCTCCCGCAGACTGGATTCCCGAAAAGGCTCATAACCATACTCAGGGTTCGACTTTTTATTTTACAATTACTTTACTCTTAGCTTTGTCACCAAGCCAGTTGCCGCTCGAAGTACAACAATTAACTAATAAATTTGATTTGATGAATCCCATAGAGCCTAACCCTGAATTATTACCGATCAAAATTTTGATAGCTGAAGACAATGTTTTTAATCAAAAAATTGCGATGTTGATGCTTAAAAAATTTGGCTATCAAGCTGATCTTGTTGCCGATGGTCATGAAGCGGTGACGGCTCTATCTACCCAAGAATATGATCTAGTATTCATGGATATCCAAATGCCTATCATGGATGGAATCACTGCCACTAAAATAATTCGTGAAAATTCAGGATCTCACAGCAAGCCTTGGATTGTCGCTCTAACGGCTAATGTGTTACCCGAAGATCGCCAAGCTTGTCTCGACGCAGGGATGAATGATTATATCTGCAAACCTTTTAGCAGCAAAGATATCAAGCGATCGTTGTCGGATTATCATAAAAATAAGATGTAATGGGGGCTTCGGGGAGGGATTTACAGCAGTTGTTGATCAAGCCTGCCACAAAAAGGGTCGCAGGGCGTAGCCCCGCATTGGGTTTTATATTTTTCTTTGTGGCGGGTTTGAAAGCAAATTGCTGTAGGTTGCTTAGTTGTGAAGTTTTCTAAAGACAATCATCTTTTATGTAATGACATCCACGCTTATTCTCTAAAATAAAGACAAAATTTCTACCCGCAATCTTTAATTTAATAAAGACATATGACAGATTTTGTAAAAGCATTCAAGAATGATCCCCAACTAGGGAATTTGTCTACACCCATTAGCGACTCTGCGATCGTTAAGGCTTTTATCGGTAATCTCCCAGCTTACCGTGCAGGCTTGTCTCCTAGCCGTCGTGGTCTAGAGATCGGCATGGCTCACGGCTATTTCATCTATGGACCTTTTGCACTACTTGGACCATTGAGAAACACCGAAATGGCTAGCCTTGCTGGTTTACTAGCAACTGTCGCTGCTGTAGTCCTATTGACCCTCGGTTTGTCACTTTATGGTCAAACTGCAACCAAGTTGATCTCTAGCTCTGCGCTCGAAGCTCCAGAAGAGCTTGGCACTCCTTCTGGTTGGAGTGAGTTTTCTAGCAGCTTCTTGATTGGTGGTGCTGGTGGTGCTGCATTTGCATACTTCCTCACCTATCTAGAGCCATTGCAGAAATTTGCTGGGCTACTTTGGAATTAAGTTCAAAGTTTTTTGTTGGCAATTCTGATACAAATTAAATCAAAGATTAATTTATCTTTATCCTTAAGGAAAACTAAAACCATGACTGGATATTACACAGCTTCCTACGTTTCTTATATTCTCGTCCCTCTCTTTTGCTTGATTCTCCCGATCGTAACTATGGGCTTAGTTCTTAACTACATCGAGAACTAAACTGGCGATCGCTACTCCCTTCCCAGTGAAAAATTAGACGTTGCGGCGCTTCGCGCCGCAACGCTAATTCTTGGTTTTCAATGTTTAGTTTTATAGCGGGAAGAGAGTATCAAAAAAAGAGAGTTAGGACTAAGTTCTAACTCTCTTTTTTGATGGGGTTTTTGTCAGCGCAAAGTGCTGTAACTAAAGACCTAGACAGAACAGACTACTTGCTCTTCGAGGTTGATTAGTCTTGAGGTTAGCAACTCCTCCAGAGCCACTAATGCTTTCGAGAAACCTTTAATGCCTTCATCAAGTTTGTCCGTTGCCATGCGATCGCTAGCGTGCATCGCCTCAAAAGTAGTTTTGTCCATGGCGATCGGCTGTATATCTGACTGAGCGGCGATCGCGGGATCAAGTTTGCGTACCAGTTCACCCTGAGTGTGTTGCAACTCATCAAGCAAAGCAGGGGAAATCGTCAGCAAATCACAACCCGCGAGTTCCACGATTTCGCCCATATTACGGAAACTTGCGCCCATAATTTCAGTTTTATGTCCAAACTTTTTATAGTAGTTATAAATTTTTGCTACGGACAAAACTCCCGGATCTTGATCCGCAGGGTAGCTATCTCGACCTGTCTCTTTTTTGTACCAATCAAGAATGCGTCCCACAAAGGGCGAAATTAATTTCACCCCTGCTTCAGCACAGGCGATCGCTTGGTGCAATCCAAATAGTAAGGTCAAATTGCAATGAATCCCTTCTTTTTCCAATGATTCAGCCGCCTTGATTCCTTCCCAAGTTGCGGCGATCTTGATCAAAACGCGATCGCGAGAAATGCCATGAGCTTCATATTGGGCAATCAAATAATGCGCTTTTTCTAAGGTGGCGGCGGTGTCATAAGACAATCTGGCATCGACCTCAGTTGAGACTCGCCCTGGGATAATTTGCAAAATTCTCATCCCAAAAGCGATCGCCAAGCGATCGAAAGCTAAGGACACCACTTGAGCAGGTAGAGCGTCTTTACCAAGCTCAGTTCTGGCTTCCTGAAGAGTTTGATCAACAATCTCTTGATATTGGGGCATTTGAGCCGCCGCCGTGATCAAAGACGGATTTGTGGTGGCATCTTGAGGTTTGACCATCTCGATCGCATGGATATCTCCAGTATCCGCAACAACGACCGTCATCTCCCGCAACTGATCTAAAAAGCTTTTGTCTAAAAAGTTCTTGGGCAAATCACTAGGCATACAAAACTCCTGATTGCTAGTCATATCTTGTTATATTTACACGTTTATCATATCTTTATAAATTAAATATTTGTAAAGATATGACTTGCAAGGCTTTTCTGCGTAAGTCCTAAATTAAGTCCTAAATAACGAAGAAATACTTATCAAGTTCTCTTTGGTATTGCCTAAATAGCTATAATGCCTTCAGATAAATCAACATTCAAGTAAATCGAAAATGGCCAAAAACAAAGACAAATCCATCGATAAGGAATTATCTGGCTCAATTAATATTGGCATTTCAGAAGATGAACGGACGGCGATCGCCGATGGACTATCGCGGTTGCTGGCTGACACCTATACTCTCTATCTCAAAACCCACAACTTCCATTGGAATGTGACTGGTCCCATGTTTAATACTTTACACCTGATGTTTGAGGGGCAGTATACCGAACTTGCTTTAGCGGTTGACCTGATTGCGGAGCGCATTCGATCGCTCGGATGTCCTGCACCTGCGACTTATTCGGCTTATGCCAAGCTCACCTCGATCCCTGAAACTGAAGGTGTGCCGAAAGCAATTGAGATGATCAAACTGCTGGTGGAAGGACAAGAATCAGTTGTTCGCACAGCGCGTTCTATTTTTCCGATCGCCGAACAAGCCAGTGATGAACCAACCGCCGATCTGCTAACTCAACGGATGCAAGTCCATGAAAAAACTGCATGGATGCTAAGAAGTTTGCTCGAAGAATAGTTTTTTGCGTCTAGTTTTTTTGCGCCAAGCCACTCTTCATTCGCGATACAGCGCGTTGCGCTAACTTAAAACCCAAAGAAATTTTTAAAAGTGTGGCGTAGCCGTGCTTTCAAAAATTTCTTTGTACTATTTAAAGCCTCAAATCAGGATAGGATAGCCATTTAGAACTTAAGCATCCCCATCGAAGTTGAATAATCCGCTTGCCTTAACATTTTTCTCTACATTTTTGCCCATATTTTTTTTGCTACTACAAGTCCCCGCGACACTTGTGCTGCTAAAACGACTTAGCACCGCCCGCGATCGCACCGCGCCGTTATGTCCACTCTCGCCCATAGAATTAGAATTAGCCAAACACAATCAAAATTCTCAAGTCTCGATCGTGATTCCAACTTTGAACGAGATAGAGCGCTTACCAAGTTGTTTGGCAGGTTTGCGGGATCAAGTGGCTCCAGAAATTATTAGAGAAATTATCGTGGTGGATAGCCGATCGCAGGATGGTACACCCGAATATGTTCAGAAATTGCAAACCGATTTTCCCATTCCCTTAAAGCTAGTTACGGATGATCCTTTGCCAGAAGGTTGGGTTGGTCGTCCTTGGGCGTTGCACACAGGTTTTTTGCATAGCGATCCAACTAGTGAATGGGTGCTGGGGCTGGATGCTGACACATTACCCCAACAAGGACTAGTGGCTAGTTTTATCCAAAAGGCGATCGCCGATAATTTTGATATCGTGTCACTATCGCCCAAATTTATTCTCAAAACCGCAGGGGAACAATGGCTACAACCTGCCCTATTAGTCACCTTGATTTTTCGATTTGGAGCCACAGGCGATCGCGCCCAATTTACGGAAGATCGGGTGATGGCAAATGGTCAATGCTTCTTGTCAAAGCGATCGAAATTAGTCGAGCTAAATGGCTACGAACTAGCCAAATCGTCATTTTGCGATGATGTCACCCTTGCTAGAGCCGCCGCCCAACGGGGCGCAAAGGTGGGCTTTCTGGACGGAGCCGCCCTCATCCAAGTGCGGATGTATACATCTATGCTCGAAACATGGCGAGAATGGGGGCGATCGCTTGATCTCAAAGATGCCGCCACTCCGCTCCAGACCTTTGCCGATTGCTTATTACTGACCGCAGTTCAGGGCTTGCCGTGGCTATTGGCGATCGCATTTTTGATTTGGCAACCCATGCGATCGCCCTTGATGGACATATTATTTGGGCTAAATGCATTTCTGATATTTATCAGATGTTTACTGGTGTTCGGCATTCGCACTAGCTATACCGAAGTTGGCTTTTGGTTTTGGCTATCACCCCTAGCCGATCCTGTCGCCGTCATCCGTATTTGGATTTCGGCATTGAGTAAACCTAAAAGTTGGCGTGGTCGCACCTACGGTGCTTAAAAGCCAAAACATGAAAGGCGGCGCTTCGCGCCGCTTTCCCGCTTTTGTCGAACTGACGTTAAAGTAGAGAGAGCCATGTTCTTGAGTTGATTTCTGTGCAAGAAGATTTTCGGTTAATTGTTGATTTAGTAACGGTGCTGGCGGCGGCTTCCTTTGGCGGATTATTCGCGGCGGCGCTGCGATTGCCAGTTTTATTAGGTTACATCTTTGGCGGCATCGTGGTTGGTCCCACAGGTTTAGGACTGATTAAAGAATTGGTTCAGGTCGAAACCCTCGCCCAGTTTGGGGTTGCCTTTTTACTATTTGCCCTCGGTGTTGAGTTTTCACTAAAGCAATTAAATAAAGTGCGGGCGATCGCGATCGGCGGCGGTGTATTACAAATTTTGCTGACGATCGCCTTAACCACAGCCGTATCGGTATTTGTGGGATGGGTCGAGACTCCCATTCAAGGAATTTTCTTAGGTGGTATCTTGTCGCTGTCGTCAACGGCGGTGGTATTGCGAAGTTTGATGGCAACCAATGAAACCGAGTCGGCACAGGGACAGGTCACTTTGGGCATATTAATCATTCAAGATTTGGCTCTGGGTTTGATGTTGGCAGTATTACCTGCCCTAAATCATCCTGAATCGGTGGGAATGGCGGTGGGCAAAGCTCTATTAGTGACGGCTTTATTTGCAGGGGCGGCGATCGTGGCTGGGATTTGGCTGATCCCGCCATTTTTGCGCTGGGTAGCTAGTACTGAGAGCCGCGAATTATTTGTGCTGAGTACAATCGTGCTGTGTCTGGGGATCGCGCTGCTCACTGAGTCTTTAGGCTTGTCGATCGAGATGGGCGCATTTGTGGCAGGTTTGATGATCTCCGAGGTGGAATATGCCGATCAAGCACTCACTTATGTGGAACCATTGCGGGATGTGTTTGCCACATTGTTTTTTGCCTCAATCGGCATGTTGATCGATCCTCTATTTTTATTACAAAACTGGGAATTAATTCTGAGTCTTGTGGCGATCGTGATGATTGGCAAATTCTTGATTGTCGTGCCATTAGTCAGTCTTTTTCGTTATCCGTTGCGGGTTGCCATTTTTGCAGGTTTAGGGCTAGCCCAGATTGGTGAATTTTCCTTTGTGCTTGCGAGTGAAGGGCAAAAATTAGGCTTAGTTTCGCGTCGTGTCTATTTGCTGATTTTAGGGACATCGGCGGTCACTTTGATGATTACCCCATTTTTGCTAAAGGCGACACCACAGATTTTACAACTGCTAGAAAAAGTCCCAGTTCTCAAAGCTTGGATGAACAAACTGGATATGCCGCAAGAGATTTCTGCAAATGCCAAGCTCAAAGATCATGTAGTTGTTTGTGGCTATGGCAGGATCGGGCAGGGAATTGTCGCTTTGCTGCAATCTAAGGGTTATCCTGTGATCGTCATTGAGGAATCAGAATCAAAAGTGCAAATCTTGCGATCGCAAAATATTCCTTATTTATATGGCAATTGCGCCAGTCCTTTGGTTTTAGAAAAAGCCGAAATCCACCATGCGCGATCGATGCTGATCGCCATCTCTGATCCGATCGCCACTCGCCTATGTGTGCAACGAGCCGTCAGCATTTCACCCAAAATTGACATTGTGGCAAGAGCCGAAAAAGATGCTGATATTGATACGCTCTATCAACTTGGGGCAAAAGAAGTCGTGCATCCCACTTTTGAGGCAAGTTTGGAGCTAACTACGCATTTACTGCTATGTCTTGGCGAAAGCGCTCAATCGGTTCAATCAGAGATTATTTCAGTGCGTAGTAGTCGCTATGCTAATTTTCGACCTGAAATTGCTTGTGTGCTGCCCATAATCTTGCCACTATTGCCACCTAGTCCCGATCTAGTCGAGATTGATGGTAAGGCTTCGTGAGGGCTTTTATGAATTCAACATTTCGAGAAATCTTTAAAACTTCCAAAATCTTACTTCCCCTGCTAATAGCGACGCTTACGGCTTGTCAAGGTTCAAATCTCGGCAGTTCGTTAGAAAATGCGATCGCCCCAGAGAGTCCCTCACCCGCAACCCCTGAACCAATAACTGCAAAACCAATAAGTTCCCCTTCCCCAGAAAGTTCGCCAGTAAATTCTCCAACAAATTCTATTCCTAGCGATCGCTTTACCAACCAAATCAAAGCGATCGTCTTGCCTTCTTTAACATCACCAAAAATATCACCTAAAACTCCAACCGTTCAAAAAAATCTTTCAAAAAGTCCGTTCATCGAGTTGGCTTACATCGACTTTACTAAGTCACAAACTCCAATCAATGAATTTAGTGATCTTGAACAAGCACCCGCCGCGCTTAGACCTTGGATCAAAGACTTAAATCAACTAGGCACGATCGCCCCCAAAACAGGACAAAACTTTCAACCAAATATCTTAATTGCCCGCCGCGAATATGCTCGATGGTTATTGCAAACCAATAATCGCCTTTATAAAAATCAACCTAGCCGTCAAATTCGCCTCGCCCAACCCAACGACAGCGCCAGTTTTCCTGATATTTCGAATAATCATCCAGACTTTGCGATTATTCAAGGCTTAGCCAATGCAGGACTCATTAATGGTACGGGCGATCGCTTCCGCCCCAATGATCCCCTACTACGCGAAGAACTTGTGCAGTGGAAAATCCCTCTCGATCTGCGGCAACCTTTGCCTAATGCCACCTTAGAGACTGTTAATCAAGTATGGGGATTTAAAGATAGCGATCGCATTAGTGAGAGTTACTTGAGTGCAATTTTTGCTGATGCCCAACTCCGAGATCTGTCCAACATTCGGCGCAGCTTTGGTTTCACCACCTTATTACAACCTCAAAAGCCCGTCACTCGTGCCGAGGCTGCTGCGTCACTCTGGTATTTTGGCACAGCCACCGATGGACTATCAGCGAGCAAAGTTTTAGAACAAGATAAACTATGACTAAACAAGGCGATCGCCTTGTCTACTAGCCCAGCATAATTTATAAAAAACAGGAACGCAATAAATAATGACTCAAACTCTACAAGCTTCAAGACTAAGTTTATATGATGTCAAAAATAAGTTTCATTTACAGCAAAATGTTGCTGATACGTTTTTTACAGAATTATTAGATGCTGCGCCTGCGTTGAGTGAATCGGAGAAACAACAATTAGATCGGACTAAGCAACAATATCTTTATCTCGCCGATCGCCCACTTTTAGAAGTAACCGTCAAGATGGTTACTTTGTCGCCATTGTTATCTCTGGCAGGTTTTTACGATCCGCCATTTTATACAACTCTAGAAGAGTCAGTTGAGCTTATTTCTCAAGATGGCGCGGAGACTGTGCGCGGTCAAATTGATGTTTTAGTCTTACAAAATGCAATCTGGGTGGTGGTAATTGAAGCCAAGAGCATTCAATATGACGTGATGGTGGCTCTACCACAGGCTTTAACCTATATGATGGCAAGTCCTAACCAAAACCAGCCGCTATTTGGCATGATTACGAATGGACGCGAGTTTCGGTTTGTTCAACTCCATCGAAACCCCGATCTCACTTATAACTTATCCAAAGTCTTCTCTCTTTCTGAGCCAGAAAATCACTTATATCAAGTGTTACAAGTTTTAAAATCCCTTGGTCAAATCATCCTATCGCGATCATGATCGCAGCGCTTGGCGCTGCAATTCTCCCTTGGCTTTTGGTGAGCTACATGACTGCAATTTTGGATATAGAAGCGCTAGAATATTAGCAATTGTTATAGTCGAGAAAAGCTAATAGATTATGTCGCAATATCAGCGTATCGAGTACTTAATCGGGAAAGATGGCAAAATCGTTGAACGTGCGCTTGACATCTCTGGCAGTGAATGCGTTACCATGACCGCCCAAATTGAGTCAAATTTAGGAAAAGTCGAAACTCGCGATTTGCTGCCCAATTATTACAAGACTTCTGATACCTTTGAGCAGAATTTTGATAGCAATGCGATCGAGCAAACTCAATATAATCAGTGATCTTAAAAAAATAGACATTAAAAACCAATAATTAGCGTTGCGGAGCGAAGCGCCACAACATCTAATCCTTCACTGGAAGGGAGTAAGAAATTTAACAACTATTAACGGTTGCCTTATGTAGAGATTTGTCATGGTAGCTCAAATTCCCCTATTAATATCAGAGTCGAACGCAACTTGTAAGCTGCGAGATATCTTTGCGTCTGTCGATGCCATGAGTTGTCCGCATAGGCTAAATTTTCATTTGCATACGGTGTATTCTGACGGCAAAATGCAGCCTCAAGATTTAATCCAACAAGCGATCGCCTTGGGTGTATCCGATCTGGCCATTACCGATCACCATGCGATCGCAGGATATTACATTGCTAAACAACATCTTGATCAGTTTTGTATCGATACTTCTAAGTCTTTACCGACACTCTGGTCAGGGATCGAAGTTAACGCCAGTCTAATCTTTACAGAAGTGCATATTTTGGGATATGGATTTGATCCTGAACATGAGGCGATGCAGCCTTATTTGCAAGGCAAAACTACTGCGGGGCTTGATTATCAAGCGATTAGTGTAATCAAAGCCATGCACCTAGCGGGTGGACTATCAGTACTGGCTCACCCTGCGCGTTATCGGCGATCGCCTGAAGACTTGATCCCCGCCGCCGCCGCCTTAGGTATTGATGGCGTGGAGACTTATTACGGTTACGACAGTAGCGATCCATGGAAACCGAGTCCCCGTCAGACCGAAGAAATTTATCATCTGGCGGAGAGTCATGGACTGCTGCATACCTGTGGAACAGACTCTCATGGCCTTAAAATTAGTAAAAGACTTTAAGCACACAGCATCACCCCATTCGGTAAACTATCCAGCAATTAATATAAAATTGGATACAGTTAGAACAAGCTAGTCTCAACATTTTTATGCTCTTAACCGAACTTGCTCCATCTGCTTCTAAAAATAATGCTGGTTGTGTCTTAATTGTTGAGGATGAAGAAATTATTCAAGATGCGATCGCGCTAACTTTGAAAGAGGAGGGGTATAACGTTTTATTGGCCGAAGACGGTTACAGCGCTCTACAGATTGCCAAGTCTGCATCTAGACTAGATTTGATTATTTTAGATGTGATGCTGCCTTCAATTAATGGATTGGATCTATGCCGCATCTTACGGCATGAATCAAACAATGTGCCGATTTTGATGATTAGTGCTAGAGGCAACGAATCCGATCGGATCACGGGGCTAGAAGTCGGAGCCGATGACTATCTCAGCAAACCCTTTGGAATGCGCGAATTGGTGGCGCGGAGTCGGGCGCTATTGCGGCGGAGTCGGCGTGACTTTTCAGCAAGCAACGCCACCGTATATAAGTTTGGCGATATCACGATGTATCCTGATGAGTGCCGCGTGACGATCAATGATGTCGAAATTAATCTTTCGCCAAAGGAATTTCGATTGTTAGATTTGTTTATGAGTCATCCTCGCCGTGTGTGGTCGCGAGAGCAATTACTCGAAAAAGTCTGGGGTGTCGATTTTGTGGGTGATAGCAAGACTGTCGATGTGCATATTCGTTGGTTGCGTGAAAAAATTGAAGTTGATCCTAGCGATCCTAAGCACATCGTGACAGTCCGCGGTTTTGGCTACCGTTTGGGCTAATTTGGTTTTATCGCCAAAAAAAGCAACGCGAAGCGTTGCTTTTTTGTGTTTAAAGATACGCCATTTATCCGATTAAGTTACTTTAAATTATTTGATAAATTAAAGACCAGTAATAGAGCCTAACAAGAAATATTTAAACCATCTTTACGTTTTCGGGGTCAAAAAATTATCAGATATTCGTCTAACTGGCTATGGATAATTGTGAATTAACTTGCCAAGTTATTTTGTGGTTATTTCATATTAATTAGGCGAGAAGAAATCACAAATATAAAACATAGTCTCTATTACCTACCAAATATTGATCAACTTGTTTCCGTCAAATGATCTGATTTTATGCGGGTAAAATATTATGCGAGCATTTGTTAATGTTTTAGAAGAAATTATTGTTAGAGAAGTTTATATCCAAATTGAAGAACTGCGCCCAGAAACACAACCTAAAGTTAAAGTTGCAGAAGTAACTGCCTATGCGCTTAACCGATTGCCACCGCTATTTGCCACATCGATAACTGGCTGGAAATATCAGTATGACTATGCTTTAAATAAGTTACATCCTCAGATTACGCAAATAGTAAAGTATGGTATCCACGCTGTTTTACTTGGCGATCCTTTGCATGATATCACCCCTCTTCCCAATCATTTATTTATGAACAATGCGGGTGTATTGCATCAGTTAAGTCAACTCCTAAATCGCAAATATTTACGTTGGCGAGATGTCCCAATTCTAATTGAAGAAATAATTGGCAAGTCCTCATGCTTAACTAAAATTGATGATCAAACAATTATTCAAGCTAATGATGAAACTCAAATACAAAGTGTTAGCCATTTAAATCATAGCCATCGAGCTTTACTTTCTAGCTCAAAACGGTTTATGGAAAAGCAATTAGCCAAAAAGCAGGAGGCGTTGCGACTAGAGAACGAACATATTTATGCTAATTCCTATGCTCAACCTGATGGAAATTCATGGGCTGATGAGAAGAGGTCACGAGATGCGATCGGGATGGAATATCGAGCGTTGCAATCTTACACATTACAATCACAATTAGGTTTGATTAATGTGCTGGAGCATCTTATATTTTTAGCGATCGAGAAGTTCTCAACGCCTGAAATATACGCCGAACTTAATCTAGGTGAGGTGGCGGCCTATGCCCTGAATCATTTACCGCCCATGTATTAGACCTGTTGGGAAATAGCGGCTAAAACCGCTAAAACCCTTACAGGGAGAGGGTTTCACGGCTTTTAATTAAAAATCCTTGAAACCCTCTCCCAGACTAGGATACAAGGCTTTTTGAGCTTATTACCCAACAGGTCTATTCAACTAGTGTGCGGGGATTTCGACATTTAAGACAAAAGGCGCTGACAGAGTTTTCTCGCGAACTGATCGGTGCGGTGCGAACTGGCATTATGAAAGTTCTGCAACTTTCTCAGGTAAATCTTCAGCCGATTTATGCCTATCAGTTTATGCGGGAGTATGAACAAGCGATTTTGTGTTTACGGATTTTGTTGAAGCGTGATGATATTGAGCTTCACAACATTTTGGCGATCGTGCAGGATTTAATGGAGTGTCGTGAAGTCGCTTGATTATGCATCTTGATTATGATTCTTTGGTTGGTACGGGATCAAAGCCCCCGATATGCCAAGGATGGCAACTGCAAATTCGTTTCACAGAGAGCATTCCGCCTTTGCCTAATCCAAAGCGATCGATCGCCGTGATGGCATATTGTGAACAAGTTGGTTGAAATCTACATCTCGGCGGTAGTAATGGCGAGATGCAGAGTCGATAAAACTGAATTAATAAGATGATAAGTTGTTTCATGGCTGATAGTTTTGTAATTAAGCGGGCATGACAAACCATTTTGTGAGCATAACCCCAATCTTAATGGGTAAATAAGTGGGCTTAATATTTACAGCAATTTGCGTTCAAACTTGCCACAAATAAAAATACAAAACCCTTTGCGGGGCTTCGCCCTGCGACCCTTTTCTGTGTAACAATCAACACAAGTGTTTAAAGAGCTTCGATTAAAGAGCTTGTTGATCAGTGCCACTTGATATTAATCGTTTACAACAAGCCTTGAGCATTGAGGCTGAGAAAGGCTTTTCTAATTTACAGGGAAAGCAATTTTTGTTTGCTGATTTTTTGAACGTGAGTTTGCGCGAAGATTTACCTAAAAATTGGGAAACGAGCGATCGCCTCCAAGCCAGTACCCTCGCCACCCAATATGCTCAATACCATGATTTGCCTTTAGACCGCAGACAGTATCTAATCGCTGAGACGCGCCGATTATTGTATGAAGTGCGTCGGCGAGAGATTGCTGATAGCGCCGCCGCACCAAAGCCGAAACAACCAAAAAATGAGGCGATCGCCGCCACTGAGCCAAAAATCGTACAAAAAATAGCCCCTGATACGCCTCTAAAAGAAGTCGAAAGCGTTGGCTCATTTATGGCGGGACGGTTTACAAGGCTTGATTTGCATACGGTACGCGATGTGCTGAATTACTATCCTCGCGATCATATTGATTATGCTCGTCAAATTCCGATTCTCGATCTTAAGGATGGCGATACGGTGACTGTAATCGGCACAATTAAGAAATTTGGCTGCTTTACTAGTCCCAAAAACCCTAACCTGACGATTGTAGAAATCATGCTGCGCGATCGCACAGGGCAGATTAAACTTAGTCGCTTCTGGACAGGAAAACGCTATGCCAATCACGGTTGGCAAGAATCGCAGAAAAAGCTATATCCCCAAGGTTGCACAGTTGCGGCTTCAGGCGTGGTCAAACAGAGCAAATATGGCTTGACTTTAGAGAATTATGAAGTAGAAGTCTTAGAACATACTCAAGATACAATTCAATCGAAAACAGTTGGGCGGGTTGTGCCAGTCTATCCACTCACCGAAGGCATCACTCCTGAAGCGATTCGCCGTCTGGTGACTCAATGTTTACCCGCAGTTTCCCAAATTGCCGATCCGATGCCCGATCGCTTTCTGCGTGATTATCAAATGATGCGATTGCCAGATGCGATCGCCCAAATCCATTATCCAGACACAAGTGAGACTCTAGAACAAGCCGTAATTCGGCTAACCTTTGATAAATATTTCTATCGCCGCCTTGTGTCGCTCTATCGCCGTCACCAACAAAAAGCGATTCATTTTGTGCCAACCAGCCAAGCGATCGCCCAACTCGAAAAAATACTTCCCTTTGAATTAACCAACGCCCAAAAACGGGTAGTTGCCGAAATCAGGGCTGACCTCCAAGGACAAACGCCGATGAACCGTCTCGTGCAGGGCGATGTTGGCTCAGGCAAAACGATTGTGGCGGTGTACGCGCTGTTGGCAGCGATCGAGGCAGGTTATCAAACCGCGCTCATGGCTCCAACGGAAGTTCTGACTGAGCAGCATTATCGCAAAATCGTAGAATGGTTTATGCAGCTAAATTTGCCTGTCGAAATCTTAACTGGCTCAACCAAAACGGCTAAACGCCGCGAAATTTTGCGACAACTAGAAACGGGAGAATTGCCATTAATCATTGGCACTCACGCTTTAATTCAAGATGGAGTAAACTTTGCGCGATTAGGGCTAGCTGTAATTGATGAACAACATCGATTTGGACGGGATCAGCGATCGCGGCTTTTGCAAAAAGGTAAAGATCCTCATGTGCTGATCATGACGGCGACACCAATTCCGCGTACCCTCTATCTCACCAATTCTGAAATCGAAGTTAGCATAATAGACGAACTCCCGCCCGGACGCAAACCCATTCAAACGGTGTTGCTCAAGCCATCTCAGCGCAAAGATGCTTACGAGTTGATTCGGCGTGAAATCGCTCAATCGCGTCAGGTATATATTGTTTTTCCGTTGGTAGAAGAATCAGAAAAAATGGAAGACATCAAGGCGGCGACGCAAGAACGTGAACACTTGCAAAATGTAGTGTTTCCTAGCTTCCAAATTGGTTTATTGCATGGTCAAATGTCTTCTGCCGAAAAAGATGAAGCGATTAATACCTTTCGCAGAGGTGAAACCCAGATTTTAGTCGCCACCACAGTGATCGAAGTTGGTGTGGATATTCCCAATGCCTCAGTGATGTTGATCGAACATGCCGATCGCTTTGGGTTGGCTCAGCTTCATCAATTGCGGGGGCGAGTTGGTCGGGGCGCGGCTCAATCCTATTGCTTGTTATTGAGTAGTTCCAAATCCCAAACTGCTCAAGAGCGCTTACAAGTTCTCGAACAGTCGCAGGATGGATTTTTCATTGCTGAACGTGATTTCCAAATGCGTGGCAAAGGTAAGGATGAAGGCACAGAACAATCAGGACATGCTGGTTTTTCCATTGAAGATCGATTGTCTGATGAGGCGGCTCGTCAAGAAATTTTTCAAATAGCCCGTCAAGCGGCGGAGAGAATTATTAAAAAAGATGCCACCTTGGCAACTTTTCCATTATTAAAAGCTGAGTTTGAACTGCATTACCAGAGACTGCAAGGCGGTGCAATTTTTACTTAAAAGACTTTGACATAGATACCCAAAGCAACAGAAAAAGTTACACTCTAAATAGAAATCTAAATTATTGCAGCCAAATTTTGCCCTATGTCCAATAGTCTCTCGCGATCGCAAAGTCTTTATCTCCGCAAACACGCTGACAACCCGATCGCTTGGTATCCTTGGGGCGATGAGGCTTTAGAAAAAGCAAGAACTGAAAACAAGCCGATCTTTCTGTCCATCGGTTATTCTAGTTGTCATTGGTGTACGGTGATGGAACATGAAGCCTTCTCGGACACAGTAATTGCTGACTACATGAACGATCGCTTTGTGGCGATTAAGGTTGATCGTGAAGAGCGTCCCGACCTCGACAGTATCTATATGCAAGCTGTGCAGATCATGGGCGAAAGCGGCGGCTGGCCTCTAAATTTATTTTTGGCTCCCGATGATTTAGTTCCCTTTTATGGCGGCACATATTTTCCGATTGAACCGCGCTATGGACGACCGGGTTTTTTGCGAGTATTGCAATCGATTTGTGAGATTTATTACGATCGCCATCAAGATATTCAAGATTACAAAGAGCAGATAGTTCGCAACCTACATCAAGTTAATAAACTTACGCCTGTACCAATTATTAGCGATGAAGTGATAGCAAATGGCATTGCAAAATGTGCGGAAGTTGTTACCAATCGCGAATATGGAACTTGTTTTCCGATGATTCCGTATGCCGATTTTTTATTAAGAGCAAGTCGCTTTGAGATTCTCAATGCAACAGGCGAAACTGTTCTCAAAGATAAAGCGAAGCAGCGAGGGTTGGACTTAGCTTGTGGTGGTATTTTTGACCAAGTAGCTGGGGGCTGGCATCGCTACACTGTCGATCATACTTGGACTGTGCCGCATTTTGAGAAGATGCTCTATGACAATGGCTTGATTATGGAATATTTGGCTAATCTGTGGCTGTCGGGTATGCAAGAACCTGCGATCGCTAGAGCCTGTGACCTAACGGCAACTTGGCTTCAGCGTGAAATGGTGACAGAAGAGGGCTGTTTTTATGCTTCCCAAGATGCGGATAGTGAAGGTCGAGAAGGTAAGTTTTGGGTATGGAGTTTTGGGGAACTCAAGAAGATTTTTAATGCAACAGAACTAGATCTATTAATTGAGGAATTCACGATTTCGGTGAATGGCAATTTTGAAGAGAACAATGTCTTACAGCGTAAAAAGTTAGGGAAGCTTTCTCCAGAGATAGAAGCGTGTCTGACTAAGTTGTTTCGCCGCCGCTATGGAGAGTTTTCGCGCCCAACTGATGCTTTTCCTGTGGCGCGTAGCCAAGATGATATTCGTGAAATTGATTGGGAAGGGCGCGTACCACCTGTGACCGACACTAAAGTGATTACGGCTTGGAATGCTCTGATGATATCAGGTTTGGCGATCGCCTATCGAGCTTTTAAAAAGCCAATCTATAAACAACTTGCGGTTAATGCGGCTAAATTTATCTTAGAAAATCAATGGAGCAAGGGGGCTTTACAACGGATTAATTATGAAGGTCAAGCGGCGGTGGTCGCTCAATCGGAAGATTATGCTCTGCTGATTAAAGCCCTGCTCGATTTGCATCAAGCCATTCCTGAAGATGCTGACTTCTATCTGCAACAGGCGATCGCCATTCAAGCCGAATTCGATCGCCATTTTTGGGATACGATGTCTGGCGGTTATTTCAATACCACTAGTGAATCTAGCCAACATTTACTTTTGCGAGAGCGCAACTATCAAGATAATGCGACCCCATCGGCAAATGGAGTGGCGATCGCCAATTTAGTTCGTTTTGCGAGTCTAACTGAGAAGCTTGAATATCTACATATGGCTGAGTTAGGGCTGAAACGCTTTGGGCAGGTGATTACCAACAGCCCCGTCGCCTGTCCAAGTTTGTTAGTTGCCTTTGACTGGTTTCGCAACCATACCCTTGTTCGGGCTAATCCTGCTCAATATGCTTATCTCAATCATCAATATCTGCCTGTGGTGATGTTGCGAATTGATCAACATCTGCCAGATTTGCCAAATTTTAAGGCGATCGCCTTGGTCTGTCAGGGATTTGCTTGTCTAGAGCCTGCCATAAGTCAAGAAATATGCGATCGCCAGTTGGCGCGGAGTACGACTAGAGTTGGGTAAAAGAAAGCATAAAACCAGTAGAGTTGTGAAGCTGATTGACTGACAAATCTCCGCAAAAAGCGGGCAGGATGCCCGCGCTACAAGGATTTTAAATTTGTAGGTCAGGCATCTTGCCTGACAAGGATTTCAAACACTTTTGTCAGTCAATCAGGTTGTGAAGGGTGTAATTAAAAGTGAAATGGGAGCAATAAAGGAGGATAAAACGTATGATAGTCACCAGAAGCGGGCCCTGGGCATCGTCGTGGTCGACGACGACAAGAAGGCCAAGGCCGCGCGAGTCGCCATGCTGGCCAGCCGCACCAACCTGCTCCTCAGCCTGCCCATGCTGACCGCCATGGCGATGTACCAGACCCTGTTTGGCTGATCCGGCAGACGCGCTTTTTGTATGACGAAATGGATTTTCAGCGCGCAACCCAGGCTTATATCTGGGCGCTTCCGGCAGTCGGCTTCAAGGGGCTGTACGACGCACAGGCCAAGACGCTGGGCACCAAAAACGGCGATACGCTGCTGTACAAGACGCTGAAGGACAAGGCGGGGATGCTGACCCCGAACATCACGACGATCTACTCGTTCACCTATTGGGATTTGGCCGAAATGGGCCCGATGGTAATCGATGTTCCAACCGGCTTGACGGCCGGCGGGGTGCTCGACATCTGGCAGCAACCCATCGTTGATACCGGCCAGACAGGGCCCGACAAGGGCCAGGGCGGCAAACATCTGATCCTGCCGCCGGACGGACCTGAGATCAGCGCGCCGGGCTATTTCGTGTCGCGTGCGACATCGAACCAGCTGTGGTACGGAACGCGCGGTCTCGATCCCGACCATGCCGTGGCCGAAGCGACCTTGCGCAAGCACGCGGTTTACAGGTGGGACCAGCGCGACAACCCTCCCGCGACCCGCTATGAGGAGGTCGGCGACCGCGACTGGACGTCGGCGCATCCAGCCGACATCAATTACTGGCGGCTGCTCTCCGAGCTTTACACCAACGAGCCGGTGGCGCCGCGCGAC
>JANODY010000068.1:0-28190 GCA_031412945.1 Cyanobacteria bacterium SOY_65_metabat_81 | reverse complement strand
AGATGTTTTAGTATTTGTAATACTTCATAAAGCTCATTATTAGGGTTGACCAAAGAAAATAGCCGCGAGTTAGCATACTGATTTTGTGAAGTTTTCAAAAATAAAAATTCATTTCCATTGGTAATCATGCCAAATGTTGAGTGCATGGTTTCCGAATTACTCAACATATAAGCTAAAGCTTGTGGAATAGCTCTTGTTACAGCAAAATCACTTCGTTTTGATTCAATGACTAATAACCAAAGCTGATTTTTGATCACCAATACATCGATCCGCCCTCGAATTATTGCTCCTCCATCTTTCATCTCTACTGCTATAGCTGTTTCTGTCTCGATCCGAAATGGCTTGTGATAAAAGCCAGCGAGATCTAACAATGGTGCAAGCACTACCATCTTTACTGTATTTTCTAACATTGGTGGATCTTCCATCAATTCTAGAAAATTAGCTTTCACCCGATCTAATAAATGGTGATCTTCCTCACTTAAAGAGATGAAACCATCCAACCATTCAGTAAAAAAAGCAGGATCTTGAGATATCTGAATCCCAAAGTTTTGCTTTAATTCCCTTAGCGTTACATCTTTTGCGGCGATCGCCTGAACCATGATGAATTGTAGGTAGAAGTAATAATCTTCATATTAGTGCAAAAACAAAATATCCAACACGATCGCCCAACCTCTCACAAAAACACGATCGCCCAACCTCTCACAAAAACAGGATCGCCTATAGTTATTAAGTTAGGATAGAATACTTACAAGGATCGATTTGAAGAGGTACTTAGGTGAAGACAAAAGGCATAACTAAGCGCGTCACAGTTTCTTTAACGTCTGATGTTTTTAGCAGTTTACCCTCACAGGGGCGGATGAATTGGTTGCGGGAGGCGATCACAGAGAAGTTGCGACGGGAAAACCGATTAGTTTTGAGTTCTGCTGAGTCTAAGGCAATTGATCGCATTGCTAAACCTATTCAGGAAGATGAGTGGGTGATGATGGGAACTCTAGATGAGGAGTTTGATTTAGAACAGGTGAATAGGGAGATTAAGCTGCGTGGCTATACGCGCTAAGTATTTTTTGCAGGTGCATCCGCTTGTAATATCAGTGGATTTGCCAATTTTGCCGATGGTCTTGAGGAGTGATTTTGAGGGTTTGTTCAAGCCGATTTTGCAGTCATGCCCTGATACAGGTGGGATTTTGAGTTGCCATAAGTTAAAGGGTGATTTGCGTGGTTATTATGCTTTGGAAATTCCCTTTGATGATGCAGAGTATAGGCTGGTCCATCGGATTTTTGAAAAGCCTGCGCCGAAAAGAGTAAGGGTGATTAGTTTCGATATTCATGATCCTGCTTATGCGAAGGCGAAAGAAAGGGTGATGGGTTGAGTTGTATTTTATAAACACGATCGCCAAACCATCCACAAAAAACACGTTCGCCCAATCACCCACTTAAAAACAACACGATCGCACTAATCGTTAATAGGTTCGCTATTAATTTGCTAGTCTATTCATATCTTCTTCTTGTTTTCCAAAACTTGCGGCTAATTCTAGAAAAAAGATTGATGCATCAGTCTCTGATGCTATAAGTTCAATTCCATTAATTGCTAAGAATGTATAAACAGCGATCAGGGCAATTCTCTTATTACCATCAACAAAACAATGATTTTTTACTAGCCCATAGCCGTAAGATGCAGCTAGTTTGTATAAAGTTACATCTTCTTCGTAATGATAGATATTTCTGGGCTTGAATAAAGTTGATTCCAAAGCACCTTCATTCAAAATTCCCGCAGCACCACCCGACTCGGCGATAATTTCATTATGTATAGCGCAAACGTCATGAGTTTCAAGCCAATAAGGTTCGATCATTTAGCCAACTCTATCAATGCGTTGTGATATTTCTTCATCCCCCGTCGGGCCAATTCCATCTTTTTTGCGAAATCAGGATCGTATGCTGAGATCTCATATCCAGAGGGAGTTTTAGTTGCAAAAATATTATCACCATCATCAACATTCATGCTGACTGCCATTTCTTTTGGAATGATAACGCTTAGGGAGTTTCCTCTTTTTTTGACATTTAGAAGCATGGCTGTTTTCTCAAGTAGATTATGTTTAATCATCTTTTGGTTTGATGTTACCACAAATGTTGTAACATTCTCCTTTTTTAAATCCTTTTTGGCAATAATCATTAATCATCAACGCGATCGCCCAATCATCCCCTTTCCAAAACGAGATCGCCCATTCACTCATCTCAACAACACGATCACCCAATCACCCACCAAAAACACGATCGCCAAATCCCCCCTCAAAAAGTACAACGAGATCGCCACAACAGAATTAATCTATGCTAATATATCAAATATGATATAGAGCGGTATGGGAAATCAAAGTAAACCTTTAGTTTGGCTGCATGGTGAGGTTAAAACTCCACCTTTCAGTCAAGAAATACGAGTGGAAACTGGTGTTCTACTCAGGCAATTGCAGCAAGGCGTATCTATTGGATTGCCCCATTCTCGTCCGATGCCAAGTATAGGAGAGCGTTGTCATGAGTTACGAATTCGGGATGCAGAGAAAAACTGGAGAATCATTTATCGAATTGATGATGATGCAATTTTGATTGTGGATGTCTTTAATAAATCCACGAGAACTACACCCAAAAATATGATTGATATTTGTAAAAAGCGACTTAGTAAATATGATGTTGATTAGGAGGATATGATGGATCAAGCTAAAAGAGAGCGTTTAGAAGCTAAAGGCTGGAAGATTGGATCGGTTTCAGATTTTTTGGAGTTAACGGCTGAAGAGTCTGTTTTAGTTGAGATTAAATTGGCTCTTAGTCAAAATCTCAAAGAGCGTCGGCAAAAGCTGATGACTCAAAGTGAACTTGCTAGTAAAATGAGTTCTAGTCAGCCTCGGATTGCTAAGGCTGAAAACGGTGATGCTTCTGTTTCTATTGAGCTATTGATTAGGGCTATGTTGGCGACGGGTGCTACGCCTCAAGATATTGGTCAAGTTATTGCTGGGGTAGCATAAGGTGATCGCCCAACCACCCACTCAAAAACACGATCGCCCATTCACCACCATAAAACGCGATCGCCCCACCACCCACAAAAAACACGATCGCACAACCACTCACTAAAACGCGATCGCCTCAACCACCAAAAAAAACACGATCGCCCATTGCCCCCCCACAAAACGCGATCGCCCAATTACCCTCAAAAAATGCGATCGCCTCAACCACAAAAAAAAACGCGATCGCCCAATCACCCTCAAAAAACGCGATCGCCCAAACACCCACCCAAAACACGATCGCCCAATCATCCCCTCAAAACACGATCGCCCAATCACCACAAAAAACACGATCGCCATATCATCTCCTCAAAAAACGCGATCGCCCAATCCCACCTTAAAAATGCGATCGCCCAATCACCCACAAAAAAGTACAACGCGATCACCCAATCACTCAATTACAAAGAAGTTTTGCTATGATAAAAGCCCGTATATATAAAATAAAACGATTATGGCTAATCAACACTACGTTCCCCAGTCAGTATTAAAAAATTTTACTTATGACAAGAAGAAAAAAAAGGTGTTTTTGATTTACAAAAAAAATGTAAACCTAAATAATAAAGGCTTAAAAAAAATTATATTTTCAAGGCATATAAGTGAGGTTTGTTCAACAGAAAATTATCTTCGTACAGCACTTAGAGATTTTGATACGACATTTAATCAAATAGATGGAGATACTCCCATAGTATTAGGGAAAATATTAAGTGATGGTGTTCAGACACTCGATCTATGTGAAAACGATAAACTTTTTGAGTTAGTCGGCTATCAATATATAAGATCACTTCCATCTAGAGACATAGCTCAAGGGGTTGTAGATAATTTTGTTGATGCGTCAATCTCCGAAAAAGACAAGAAATAACTAATAAAGACAGTTCAAGGTAATCTCTTATCAAAAGTAGTAAATTTAAAGAAATTTCTTAAAGCCTTAAAACTAGATGTTGTAAGCAGAAATGTTAATGAGGTTGATTTTGTAATTGGAGATTGTCCAGTTTTATATGATGCAACAGGATATGGTATCTATATGCCTATTAGCTCTGACAAATGCTTATGGTTTCACTGTAACGAAAGTACTGTTCCTCTGACAGTATCTTACATAAATGAGTTACAGTTTTTGTCGGCTGTAAATCATGTAGTTGCTTCTACTGAATTAACCCTAAGAAACATTGTAGACAATCCTGTGAAAGTTGAAGAGATAGAAGTCTTAAATGATTCTTATTGGAAATGTATACTTCAAACAAAAAATTCTGGTTACTGTATTAATAAATATGTCGATCTTATAAATGAAAATAGAATAAATTTTTTATTGGATTGAACTTTATTTTAATTTAAAAATACTTATTCGGATTTTATCTTTACACTCCGAATAAGTATTAAATGTAATTTCCACTACAAGTAAGTCACATAAATTACATAATCTAGGTACATTAAGTTTGAGATTTAATTCAAACTGCTATCTACTTCAACCTCTCAATCAACCGATCGCCTACTCTTAGAGCATTAGCAATAATAGTCAAAGCAGGACTCACCGCCGCATTAGACGGAAAGAAACTGCCATCTACCACGTAGAGATTATCGAGATCGTGGGCGCAGTGACTCGGGGCGGAGATGCGTTAATAATTAAAAATTTTTAGTTAGCCCCTTATTCGTAATAACTTGTTGAATAACCTTAATTTGCTGTTCTTCTTCCTCTGGGGTTTGAGGAGCTTGAAACCAAACAGCTTCAGCATCAGGAGTGCGACGACGATAAAGCTCTCGTAATGGCTCAACCTCATGCCGATGGGATAAAGCATAGCTTTTTAGTTCAGGAACAGTCATCGATTCAAAGTTCGATTGCATCTAAAAACCTCCATTGACCTTGGGTATTAACAAGAATTTGTAACTCTTCCCCTGCAAAAATGAAAACCACTTTAGTTTGGGGATCAAAACGGAATATTTGAATATCTCGATAACAACTAGAAAGCAGTTGACAAATCCACAGACAAGTTTGCGCTTGAGAATTACTTGGCAAATAAACCTCTTGATTCGATCTTTATTTTACAGTTCATACTATCATTTCGCCAAAATTTAGTACGATCGTTGTTAATCCTCAATTAACTATGATCAGCCTATTTCAACCTCTCGATTAACCGATCGCCTACTCTTAGAGCATTAGCAATAATCGTCAAAGCAGGACTCACCGCCGCATTAGACGGAAAGAAACTGCCATCTACAACGTAGAGATTATCGAGATCGTGGGTGCGGCAATCGCGATCTAAAACGGAAGTTACAGGATCATCACCAAAGCGACAGGTTCCGCATTGATTGGCGACCACTTGCAACGGTGACTCGGCGCGGGGATGCAGGAAACCAGTGCGGAAACCATCTAGGGATTTTTCGATATTTTTTAAAACATCAGTCCAGCGATAAATTAAGCGATCGTGGGCTTCCGTATTGTTGGGATTGTAATCGATATGGATTTTATTATTTTCAAGGCGCACGCGGTTATTGGAGTCTGGCAAATCCTCCGTTTGCGCCCACCAGCCGATGGAATGGGTGGCTAACTGCTTCAGTCCGAAGTTGGGCATGAGCTTCGCAACAATGGAAAATACAGGAGGAGATTCTGCAAAAATGATGTCGGTGAGCAGTCCGCCAGAGTTCTGAATATGTCCCATTGGATAGGGAAAATCCGCATCACCCCAATAGAAGTCATTCACATAAATAGACTTTTGGAAGGAGCCGTTATTGGGCTTCGTGCTAAGTTGGACTACCGATGATAACAGGCTTTTCATCAAGTTCCGTCCCACTTGATCAGAGCTATTGGCAAGCCCTTTGGGATGAGAATCATTAGCCGATCGCAACAGCAACGCCGCCGAATTAATCGCACCACAGGCAAGCACAACGATATCGCCTAAAAAGAGATAGGACTGTCCGTCCACTTCCGCTTCTACTCCCTTCACCGATCGCCCCGATGGATTGGTATGTAAACTGATCACTTTGGCTTGGGTTTTCAAGGTGACATTTGCCGATTTCAATGCGGGGACGAGGCAGCTTTCTTCAGAGTCGCTAGTGGGGTCATCCTCTTGACGGGTCAAGCCGAGGGGAATTGTGGATGGATGCAAACCTTGATTAGCGATCGCCTCATAGATCTTCTGCATCTCAGGCTCCTGACTCACCGCAGCGTAGGGATAATCAGCGCTGTGAGTTGGTTCTGTACTGTCAGTTTGTGGACTGCCATGTACCTTATAAAGATTTTCGGCTTCGGTGTAATAAGGCTCAAATTCGTCATACTTCACGCACCATTCAGGGGAAATTCCCGCTTGATGGGTGACTGCTTCAAAGTCCTTCTCGCGCCGCCGCAATAGAGCCGAGCCATAGATTTTGGTATTGCCACCGATCGCATAGTTAGTCTGCGGTGAGAATGGCTCGCCTGTCTGGTCATACCATTGCTCAGGAGCATGATAGCGATCGCGCTGAAAGATATCGATATTGCTGCGATTCTGTTCTTCGAGGGGCATAAAATCACCGCGATCTAGAATCAGAATCTTCTTGCCTGTGGAAGCCAGCTTATAGGCAAGGGTTCCGCCCCCTGCACCAGTTCCCACAATAATCACATCGTAATAATTGTCGTCAATAATCATTGTTTTCTGCTCATTTTATTAAGTACTTAAGCTAATCGCGCCAATCAACTGCATATCTCAAAAGAATAAGAAGCCCTAATTCTCTTTACTTTTTTTGCTCATGGACATCCATTTTTGATTTGCCAATTCATATACATCCATGGTCACTTCTTTCTTGCCCATATCACTAGCAAATTTCTCCACTTCTCTCCGCACCAGAAATCTAACCCAAAAGGGAACTTCTTTGAATTTAGTTTCAGCTTCAATTGTCCAAGTTACTGCTTCACTCATAATTTGCTCCTCTGGGTTAGTTTATGTAATTATCTAGTCGCCATTCAGTTGCAAAATCGCCATAAAGGCAGCTTGCGGAACTTCCACAGTTCCGATTGACTTCATCCGTTTTTTACCCTTTTTCTGTTTCTCTAGCAACTTCTTCTTTCGCGAAATATCACCGCCATAGCACTTACTCAGGACATTCTTTCGCAAGGCTGAGATATTCTCACGCGCTAAAATTTTAGTACCGATCGCTGCTTGAATGGGAATCTGAAATTGTTGACGCGGAATTAGTTCTCTGAGCTTGGAAACTAAAGCCCGACCGATGTTGTAAGACTTATCGCGATGGACAATACAAGCCAAAGCATCCACAGGTTCTTCATTTACCAAAATATCCACTAGCACCAGATCGTTGGGGCGATAACCGATTACTTGATATTCCATGCTGGCATATCCCTTCGTCCGTGACTTCATCTGATCAAAGAAATCAGTGACCATTTCGGCTAATGGAAGTTCATACATCAGAGTTGCTCGCTCTGTGGTGATGTATTTTGTATCCAAAAATATCCCTCGCCTTGCTACACAAAGTTCCATCAATGTACCGATGTAAGTTTGGGGAGTCATGATCTCTAATTTGACATACGGCTCTTCGATTTGCAATCTGCCGCTAGGGGGCGGTAGCTCACTAGGATTGTCAATCATTAAAACTTCATTGGCAATTGTAGTGACGCGATAAATTACCGAAGGGGCAGTCACAATCAGATCAAGATTGTATTCCCGTTCGAGTCGTTCCTGCACGATTTCCATATGCAGCATCCCCAAAAATCCACAACGGAAGCCGAAGCCCATGGCATTCGATGTTTCTGGTTCATAATTCAATGCCGCATCATTGAGTTTTAGCTTGGTTAGGGCTTCGCGCAAGTCTTCAAACTGGTCAGCATCAGTGGGAAACATCCCGCAAAATACCATGGGCTTGGCTTCTTCATAACCAGGGAAAGCTTCAGGAGCAGAGTCGATCGCCGAAGTAATCGTGTCACCGACCCGCGCATGGGCGACCATCTTGATCGCCGCCGCCAGATAACCAACCTCACCCGCATGTAACTCATCAACTTGAATTTGTCCGGGGGCGAGTACACCTAGCTCATCAATTTCATATTCTTGCTCCGAAGCCATAAATTTGACGCGATCGCCTTTTTTGACCGTGCCATCCATCACCCGAAAATAAACTATTACCCCACGATAGGCATCATAATAACTATCAAAAATCAAAGCTCGTAAAGGCTGATCAACCGTATCCTGCGGCGGTGGTACTTGCAACACGATCGCCTCAAGGATCTCGCGAATCCCCACACCCATTTTCGCCGAAGCCCGAATTGCCTCTGAGCAATCCAATCCAATCAACTGCTCGATCTCGTTGGCAATGCGATCGGGGTCAGCCCCCGGCAAATCAATTTTATTTAAAACAGGCACGATCTCTAAATTATTTGCCAAAGCTAAATAGACATTTGCCAGAGTTTGCGCCTCTACACCTTGCGACGCATCAACTACCAGCAAAGCACCCTCACAAGCCGCCAAACTTCGCGACACCTCATAAGAGAAATCCACATGTCCAGGAGTATCGATCAAATTAATCGTATATTCTTCACCATTAAGCGCCTTATAATTCATTCGCGCCGCTTGTAGCTTAATGGTGATGCCCCGCTCGCGCTCCAAGTCCATATTGTCGAGAAACTGTGCCTTCATATCTCGATCCGCCACCGTGCCTGTAAATTGCAACAAGCGATCGGCAAGCGTAGACTTGCCATGATCGATATGGGCAATGATCGAAAAGTTACGAATGCGAGAGACGGGTACGTTGGTCATATTTATCAAAAAGTTGGGTCAAAACACTGCGAATCAGAACAGGGCATTTGTTTGATCCTACTTTGATCGTACATTAAAACAAATTAATATGAACAATTGTATAGCCATGGTGCTTGCGACAAATTAAAACAGAGAAAATCACAGGCAGTGTGGTTTTCAGCCTCTACTCTTCTTCTTTTTGACTATCTGTAGCTAAAAAAGCGTTCATAGACTTAACAATTACGTCAGGTCAAATGTAGATCCAACAAATTATGTTTTTTTATTCAAATATTTATTGAAATCTTTGCAAAGTCATAGGTTTAACAAAAAATTAATTTTTTGTTAAACCCAAAACGTTGTAGAGTTAGCACCCAATTACATCATAAAAGTTGCTGTAAAGTTAAGGCGCAAGTGCTAGCAAAATAAATGAGATTTTGCCAAAATTTGGGAACTAAGTTTTATAATCTCTCATTAACTTAGGCTGTATGAGTAATAATAGCCATATTGGTTTCAATTAGAAAGTGAAACTAACTTGCAAAACTATTCAGGCTAGCCTGTATAGCTAGGCGCTTCTAAGATTAACTATGGTCAATGTAATTCAGTCAATGTAATTCAACCTAGCAAAAGATAGGAAGCAACTTCTATGTAAATCCAATTTCGTCATGTACAACAGTTACGCAGGGCAGAGTAATCAATGAGTATAAGCAATCGAGTTCGACTATATGAGCTTTCGCGAGAGTTAGATCTTGACACCAAAGACGTGATTTCGATATGTGAGCAGCTAAGTATAGTTGTCAAAAGTCATAGTAGTACAATTACAGAATCAGAGGCGGAACTGGTACGCACCAAAGCCCCTCAGCATCATCCCAAGCCCGCTGATCCCAAAGCTTCTGAAAAGAAAGTTGCGGCTGCGGCAAAGACCAAAGAGGCTGACGGTAAAATTGCTAAACAGCAAATCCTTGCCGTCACCAAGCCGACTATTCGGCTAACCTCCCCGCCTGTCTCTGTTAATGTAGGAGCTACATCTCCTCTTGACCCACCGATCGATTCGCCCCCTAACCAAATTAGCCCGATCGATGAGCTTAGCTCACAATCTCCCACTAAAACTGCTGTTGTTACTAACCCGCCCATGCCCCTCGCCTCTCCATTAGTCAAGCCTCCTAGCCGTCCTTCGACCCCAGAAGGTGAAAGCTCTAAGACCGAAATTACCCCCGCAGCTAAAATCGAATTGACCTCAGAAACAACATTGACCCCACCCGTAATTTCTCCAGCGATCAAGCAACCTCTGTCAGCCCCGCCATCAGAACTAATAGCTCCCCCCAGTGTTCCCCAAAAAGTTGTTGGCAAAAATCCTGATAAAACGGTCGTTGCGGCTCCTAAAAAGAGTCCAGTTAATGCTCCTGCCAATATGCCTGCTGTTGCCACAAACACAGTGGCAACCCAGCAATCACCACGCAAAGAAGCTCCACGGGTAGAGCGTCCACTTACGCCTAAGCAGTCCTTGATGAGCGTGTCACCACCACCCGTCAAAGTTGCCATAGCCAAGCCTGTCGCGCCAGAACGTCCCAAGCCTCCCGTGGCGATCGCCCCCAAAGCGCCGATTGCCCCCAAACCACCCGCAGCTAGACCTTCAGATGAGTCCAGAATCTCGGCTAAAGCGGCTCAGAGTAAGTCTGAACATAATCGGTTTGATCAAGAAAATATCGATCTCAACGGAGCTAATGACTTTGGCGATGATGTTGAGCATGAAGTAACAGCTATCGCAAAATCAGAGATTGTCAGTGCGAGTAAGCCCGAAAGACCAAAACTAAATAAACCTGCTGAGCCATCTGTTGCACCTGCTGGCGGTCGTCCTCAAAGCCGAGGACCCAAGCTGGTCAAGGACTCAGTGATGATTGAGCGTGGGATCACCGCTCCGACCGAACCACCGCACAATTTACGCCCACCGATGCCGACCTTGATGCGTGCGCCTGAAAAGCCCGTCATCGCTGACAAGACTGGTAAGAAGCCCGACGCGGCGGGTGGGTTTAATCCTGCGCTCCCCGAACTTTTAGAAAAACCAACCCTACCTGGCAAGGGTAGCAAGCGTAAGGGCAAATCCAAAGAAGAAGAAGAAAAGGATTTACTAGAGCTTAAAGAAAAGAATCGCCTGAATAAGCCCAAGCGCTATTTACGCGATTTTGATGATGAAGATGAGGATGGATCTGACTCTGATGCGGCTAACGAGCTAGCTCAGATCAGTTTGTCGCTGGCAAGACCAACAGCCCGTCCTAAGGCGGTGACCGTCCCTGCTAAGCCAACGATGGCGGCTGACATTAAGCCGACTCAAAAGCAGAAAAAATCTGCACCAAGTCGCGATCGCCGTCATCACCAAGTCGAAGTCATTCCTGAAAAACCAACCTCAGTGGAAATCACTGAAGGTATGACTGTAGCCGTACTAGCCAGTCGTTTAGCCCTTTCAGAAACAGAAGTAATCCGCACCCTGTTTATGAAAGGGATCATGGCAAACATCAACCAAACACTGGATGTCGGTACATCTAAAATGGTTGCGACTGAGTTGGGCTATGAAGTCCATGCCCCTGAAGTCGTTGAGCTTGCCCTCAAGACAGAAATGATTGATGCGGGAGATCTTGACAAGCTCCAACGCCGTCCGCCTGTGGTCACAATCATGGGTCACGTTGACCACGGTAAGACTACGTTGCTTGATGCCATTCGCAAGAGCAAAGTCGCTCAGGGTGAAGCAGGTGGTATTACGCAGCACATCGGCGCATATCACGTTGACGTGGAACATAACGGTGTTAAACAACAGATTGTCTTCCTTGACACTCCCGGTCACGAAGCCTTTACCGCCATGCGTGCGCGGGGTACGAAGGTAACAGACATTGCAGTACTTGTAGTTGCCGCCGATGATGGTGTCCAACCTCAAACCATTGAAGCCATCAGCCATGCAAGAGCGGCGAAAGTGCCAATTGTCGTGGCAATTAACAAAGTTGATAAGGTTGAAGCTCAGCCCGATCGCATTCGTCAAGAGCTAACTGAGTACTCATTGGTTGCTGAAGAATGGGGCGGCGACACGATTATGGTTCCTGTCAGCGCCATCCGCCGTGAAAACCTTGACACCTTGCTGGAAATGATCCTGCTGGTTGCGGAAGTCGAAGACTTACAGGCTAACCCCAATCGGACAGCGAAGGGTACGGTCATCGAGGCTCACCTTGACAAAGCCAAAGGACCTGTGGCGACATTGCTCGTCCAGAACGGGACTTTACGGGTTGGTGACATCTTCGTGGCTGGAGCCGCCTTCGGTAAGGTTCGCGCCATGGTGGACGATCGCGGTGTGCGGGTTGACAAAGCTTCGCCATCTTTTGCGGTCGAAGTCCTCGGTTTGGGCGATGTGCCTGCGGCGGGTGATGAGTTTGAAGTCTATCTTGATGAAAAAGTTGCTCGTGCGATCGCCGATCAGCGCACCATGGATCAACGTCAAGCTCGCTTGGTACAAGCCATGGCTTCCCGTCGGGTCACTCTCGGTACTTTGTCCGAAAAAGTCAAAGAAGGCGACCTCAAGGAACTCAATATTATTCTCAAAGCCGACGTACAAGGCTCCCTCGAAGCAATTCTCGGTGCTTTAGCTCAACTACCTCAGCGCGAAGTTCAACTTCGCATTCTCTTGTCGGCTCCGGGTGAAATCACTGAAAACGATATCAGTTTGGCGGCCGCTAGTTCGGCAGTTGTACTTGGATTTAACACGACCATGGCTCCAGGTGCTAGACAGGCGGCTGACGAGATGGGTGTTGACTTCCGTGATTACAACGTCATTTACAAGCTCTTGGAAGATATTCAAGATGCCATGGAAGGCTTGCTCGATCCTGAGATGATCGAAGAATACCTTGGTCAAGCCGAAGTCCGCGCCATCTTTACGATTGGTAAGGGTGCTGTAGCTGGTTGTTACGTTCAGAATGGTAAGTTGATGCGGAACTGTAATGTTCGGATCAAGCGTGGTAATGAGGTTGTGCACGCAGCCGTGCTGGATTCGCTCAGACGGGTTAAGGATGATGCTAAAGAGGTCGCCTCTGGATTTGAATGCGGTATCTCGTTGGCAAGATTCTCAACATGGAAGGAGGGCGATGTTATCGAAGCCTTCCGCATGGTAACTAAGCGTCGCACGCTAGCTACTGTTTAATAAAAGCTAACAAAAAAGCGCCCCCTAGGGGCGCTTTTTTGTCGAGTTTTAACTTGTCATAACATAAATGTAGGCGCATCAATTCCTGCGGCATCACGCTCTGCGATCAGGTTATTCACCACATTGTCTGATTCGAGATTGCCATCTACTAAGTTGACAATGCGATCGGCGACATCAAGGATGCGATTATCATGAGTTACCATCAAAATCGTAATATTTTCTTCTTTTGCCATTTTTTGCATCAGCGTCACTACGTCACGTCCAGATTTTTTGTCTAACGCGGCGGTTGGCTCGTCCGCCAAAATTAGCTTGGGATGATTGACCAAAGCACGGGCGATCGCTACCCGTTGTTTTTGACCACCCGACAGCGCATGAGGCTTATAGTCAACCCTTTCAGCTAGTCCAAGCTGACCGAGAATATTCGCAGCTCGCATCATAGGAGAATTGCTACCGCCCCTATTCTGAGGATAAAGATCGGTTGACATCATCACATTTTGCCTAGCTGTCAGGGAATGGAAAAGATTATGAGCTTGAAAAATAAAACCAATGTTTTTACGAATTTGAACAAGTTTATTCTGATTTAAGCCCCTAAGCTCTTGTCCCAAAACTTGGAGACTGCCATCTTGAATGGTGCGTAAAGCTCCAATTAAGGTCAAAAGAGTCGTTTTACCTGATCCAGATGGTCCTGTAAGAATCACGATCTGACCCGAATAAATATCTAAGTTAATATCAAATAAGACCTGCTTAAACAGATCGCCTTCCCCAAAATGAAAATTTAAGTTGCGAATTTGCAACGATGGCTCAACGTTGATAGTTAAAGATTTGGAGTTCGTTGCAGAAAGAGTATCCAGCATGGGGGTAAGAACCTAATTGACAACTTAATTAACAAGTTTTTTTTGATGAGCGTCGTACAGGCAGGGGTACGCCTCTCACCAAGGCTTTCTTGATTGATATATATTAACTAAGTAGAGAGTATACAGGTTCTCATTTATGGCTTCACGCACCTTAGTCAAAAACTATCTTGCTCAATGGATGCAGATGGGTAAAACAGTGAGTCTGACTACGCAAGGCAAAGAGGTTTCAATTTGGAAAATCTTACAAGGTGAAAAATATTCTCCTTTATTTAATCAGCTTTGGGACGAAATTAGCACCACCAGCGCCGATGAAGCTTATTTGACTGGAACCGATCAAACTATCAGCGATCTACTCAGCAACCATTGGGAGATAATTGCTTGCGCTCGGTGTAATTTGCTATTGCCTTCCATCGATATGGGGCCAAGAGTTCCTGTCTGTTGCCCCTGTGATGACTTACCAAATCATCCTAATCTTGACTTAGTTATGCCACATTTACCCGTCAAATTAGTAGAGCATCTTGACGAGCTATGCGATCGCCTAGCTCAAAATTCAACAGAGTTAGGGCTAGATGCTGACCAAGAGTTTGTAGATACAGATCTGACCTACACATCTGAATTAGAACATTCACAAACCATACATGATCTAAGAAAGTCAATTTTAAAACTTGTAAAGAGCTAAGGATCGGAAATTTAATAAAACCCCAAAATATTGGATCGGACTACGCCCACCGAAACAATTTTGGGTCTTATATGCACAGGTTATTTGATTTTCATTCCTTAGCAAGTTTTAAGATTTTTTGCCAATGCGCTTCAGATATCGGTACGACTGATAATCGGCTGATCCGAATTAGGTCACAGCCTTCAAAGTCGTGATCTTGTTTAATTTGAGCGAGGGTGACGGGTTGAGTTAGCGATCGCACGGCTTTGACATCGACTACCGCTCGTTTGGGATCATTTAATTTAGGATCGATGTAGGGCAAACTAATTACTTCAGAAATCCCTATAGCGCGGCGCTCATCACCTGTGTGATAGATCAAGGCTAGATCGTTAAGTTGCATTGTCCGAATATGTTTGAGCGCCAGATTGTTATTTACGCCGTCCCAAATAGTTTGGCGATCGCGCTCTAGATCGGCATAGGAATAAACATCGGGTTCGCTCTTGAGTAACCAGTAAGCCATAGTTTAAGACATTTGCAACATTGCCAGTATAGCTGTCGCAATCCAAAATCTACCGTGCTTTGCGCTGTAAAACGTAGTTAGGTTAGAGCAATCGCTTTTTGTGGGCTTTAAAAAAAGTACTATAAAGAATAAACAAAATGCCCCCAAACTGTAAAGAAATTGTAGGGAATTGTAATTTGACTTTGAGAATTTTTGTAATTTCCTGTAATTTATGTTTATGAGATCAACTCCATTTATTCCGATCGCCGTATTTATACTTACCCTTGCTTTGCTAAGTTGGGGATATTTTCATTCCCGCAAGTTGGGCAAACTTGGGTTATTTTCTTGGCTACAATTTGTGTCGCTGATGTTGCCTTGGTTGGTTTATTTTGGCTTGTTTGTGTCGGGTGTTTTTATTAATTTCACAACGCTATTATTTTTATTGCTTACTTCCGCGATCGCCTATGTGACTTTCGGCAATCAACTGCGTAAGATTGTCGCTGATGAAAGAGCGCTGATCGAGCGCAGTCTTAACCAAAATCCTGAAGTAGAAAATTCTGAAATAGTTAGTGCCGATCGCCCTAATAATTCATCACCTAATACTGCGCCAGCCTTATCTCAGAACAAAATTCAGCCAATTCTTTTTAAGGCAGTTCCTACCCAAGACATGAAGCTGATGCAGGGCATGTTTGGCATTGAAACTTATTACGTCACTGAGACTATTCCCTATCAAGATGGGGCTATTTTTAAAGGTAATTTGCGCGGTGATCCTGATGCAGTTCACGATCGCCTAACCAGATCATTGCGCGATCGCCTTGGTGATAAATACAACTTATTTTTGGTGGAAGGACAAGACCAAAAACCTGTGGTGATCATGTTGCCAAGTCGAACCAACACTTTTGATGATAATACAATTCCTCAAAAAGTTTTGATTGCCGTCTTGATCGTGGCAAATGGTTATACAGCATTGAGTTTGGGCGCACAGGTTGCGGGTATTCCTGTTTTGCAAACTTTTCAAGAATATTTAGTTGGATTACCCTTTGCCCTTGGGCTAGGGGCAGTTTTAGGATTACGCGAATTGGCGATGCGCCTAGTTGCTAATAAATATCAAGTCAAGTTGAGTTTGCCATTTCTGTTGCCTTCGTCACAATTAGGCTCATTTGGCGCGTTCACGCGGATTCTTTCGCCATTGCCTAACCGTATCGCCCTATTTGACATTGCGATCGCCCCTGCCCTAATTAGTGGATTGGTATCACTGATTGTCCTGATCATCGGTTTACGTTTATCGGCGATCGGGCTAGGCACTATTGATATTCCTAGTCAAATTTTCCAAGCCTCAGTATTGGCCGGCACTTTAGCCAAACTGTTTCTGGGTGAGGCTCTGCACGCTAGTTTTATTTCAATTCATCCTTTAGTAATTTTGGGTTGGCTCGGCTCGGCGATCACGGCTCTAAATTTGATGCCCGCAGGTCAGCTAGATGGTGGGCGGATCGTCCAAGCCATCTACGGACGAAGGACTGCTAGTTGGACAACGGTATTAACCCTGATTTTCTTAGTGATTGCCACGGTGATCAATCCACTGGCGCTCTATTGGGGCGGTATTATTTTGATTTTACTGCGCGATCTTGAACGTCCGATGCTCAATGAGCTTTCAGAAGTTGACGGCGATCGCGAAGCTTTGGGTGTGGTGGCGCTATTTTGGATGTTGGTGACTTTGCTGCCGCTCACATCTGGAGTTGCTGAGCGACTTGGCATCGGTAGTGGCGGCGGGCTTTTGCCTTAACCCAAAAGATAAGTGGCGGCGCAAAGCGCCGCCACTCAAGTTTGTAGAAGCTGCTCTCCTGCAAGCTTGACAGCGGCTTGGACTTGATTTAATGGCACATGATGCGATCGCGCTAATTTTGCACAATCTTCATATTCTGGTTGGACTGTCACAATTTCTCGTTGATCATCGCGCCAAGCCATCTTCACTCTAGCTTTGCCATAGTCGGTGCTGACCTCATGGATTTCGCGATAGAGAACTTTGCGCTCTTGCCATCGAAATCTGATGCCAATGGTGCTAGTTTCGCAAAAGAGAATTTGTTCGCAGATAGCTTGGCGATCGCAAGGACAAATGACCGTAATCAATAGCCCACTACGAGATTTTTTCATACCGATCGCTTGGGTATAGACATCTAAAGCCCCATTTTGGAGTAGCTGTTCCATGGTGTAGGCGATCGCCTGAGCCGACATGTCATCAACCTGTGTTTCTAAAATAGCGATCGTTTCAATAGTTGGATGATTGGCGGTTGCATATTTGGCGGTTGCATATTTTGGGCGGCGATCGCCGTGCAAAACACTAGAATCTATGCTTTTTTTTTACTCTTGCCAACCCACAAACGCAGAGCATTGGGAATTTCTAAATCTTGAGTTCCTGCCCCAATGCCCACCTTTTTGATTTTCATTAATGGAACTTCGCCAAATTTTTCGCAAAGGGTCACGGCGATCGCTGCACCTGTGGGAGTGACTAATTCCTTTCTAATTCCATTATCAAAAGTGGTGACTCCATGCATTTCCCATAATTTCAAGGTAGCGGGCGCAGGGACGGGCATTCTGCCATGATCGCAGTCCACATAACCACCACCCGCAGGCAGAGCCGAACAATAGATTTTCTCGACCTCTAACCAAGCAAATCCAGCGCAAGTACAGACAATATCCACGATCGCATCGATCGCCCCCACTTCATGAAAATGGACAGCCTCTGGTGCAATACCATGCACCGCACCTTCCGCGATCGCCAGTTCTTTAAATGTAGCTAAGCTCCAAGCCTCAACCTGCGGCGCTAATTTGGCCTCCCGAATTATCTGCTCAATATCGGGTAAGTGTCTATGGACTTGATGAGCATGTTCTGCTTTATGAGAATGCTCTTCATGAGAATGGGAATGCTCTCCATGAGAATCATGATGATTTTCAGCAACACAAGTTGGTGGCTCGCCGCCCGTATAGTTCAACAACTCAACATGCATTTTAGTCGCCTCAATACTGCCGCGATGAACTAATTCTGTCCATAACTTAACTTGGCGATCGAGTCCTAATTTGCAAACGATATCACTCAAATAAGTTAATGGCACACCCGCGCTCACTAGCGCACCTAGACACATATCACCCGCGATTCCTGTCGGACAATCCAAATATGCAATATTTCCCATTACGAATCCTTACAAAATTTATAAATAGCACCCATACAAGCGCCCATTTGCATCCTAACATTTAGGTAGCGCAAGCGTCCCGCTTGCATTTTGCTTGCTTGCATTTTGCTTACTTGCATTTTGCTTACTTGCATTTTGCTTAAAATTTGTGAATGTGTTAAAAGTTTGGCGAGTTTGGGTAACATCTTGCATGTCACAAGCAGAGCAGCAAAATACTCAAAGTATATTCAAAATATATTCTAAAAGTTGCTAACGATTGAGACCTAACTAGGGTCAGAGATGAGGATAAACCATGAAAGCAGTGCGATTAAATCTTGAAGATAGACAGGCTTGGCAAAAGTTTCAACATGTGTTGACCAGTCTCGCTTCCGACTATATGGATCTAGTGGCTGCTGAGCAAACAGAATTTAAGTTTGAGCAGCAAGTTCTATCTATTGCTTTTACACTATTTGCTCCCAATTCCGATCGCGATCGCCTAAATGAGTTTACGCAAAATCTAGATCGATACTTCCATCGCTTGCAATTGGTCGGGGTGCGGCGAATTGAATGGGAATTTTATACGATTGGGGAATCTGTGCCAGTCTTATCGCAGGGGCGAGATATTCCATTAATCGCCGCTCCTAAACCTTTACCGAATAATGCTATTGCGCGTAATCAGCCTAAGCGATCGCTGGTGCGTAATGCTAATCAGAGTTCTTTAGCTAAAGGCAAAGTTAGCGATCTTGTGCGTCAATTACGCGGATGGCTAGCTGATCCTAAAACGTTAGCTGCCGCCAGAGTTAGTAGCCGTATTGCTATTCGTGATCCTAGAGGGGCGTTAGAGGCTGTTCGCACTACAGCGATCGCCAAGTTTAATGACACCATTCAATGGGTTGACACTTTTCCTTGGGAAGTTTGGACAAAAGAGAAAGCTCAACAAATCAAACGTCGCCATCAACGTAATTTAGTGCGATCGATAGTCGAAGATGTGCTGATTTTGGGAGTAATGTTAATCGGGCTGTTGTGGCTGATTGATTCGCTAGCGGGACCCAAGTTTAATCTGGCGCTCTTGCCCCAACAGCACCATGACACCAACATGACCAATGTGCAGTACCGTTGCAGCAATCCTGCGGTATCGCTCAAAAATTATGTTTGTTTAGGTAAGGGGATGCGATATGACCAAGTGGCGAGCATTTTGGGTGGTGAAGGGAAGCCCTTAGGCATTGACCACAAGTTTGGCGATCGCGCTGTGATCGTTAGCTGGAAAAGTGCAGATTTAACCATGAATGCCACATTTGTAGACGATCAGCTAGTATCCAGAGCCTATCGTCAATTGTCAGCCAGCAAATAAAAATTAAAAAGAGCGCGTTGCGCTCTTTTTGAAAATATTAGGAGAGCGCACCGCGCTCTCCTATACTTGGATTTTCTACAAGTCTGAAAATGAAACTTAATTTGGAAAGGCTGCTTAAAATCTTAAGTTTGTTAAATTTGTTAATGCTGGTCACAGTCTCTAAACCATCATTCTCGGCGATCGCGGCAAGTTCTAACTCATCGCAAACTCCAAAATCAACGCCATCTGATCGGCGCGAAGCCGATCAATATCGACAACTAGGGCTGACTTATCGCAAACAGGAACGCTTTGATGAAGCGATCGCCGCTTTACAAAAATCAGTAGCCCTCGATCCTCAAAATCTAGATGGACGCATTATTCTCGGTTGGACACAACATCTAGCCAAAAAAGATGACGCAGCCGCCAAATCGCTCTGGGACGCAATTTATTTATCCCCAACATCATTACCAGCATTTAATGCGATCGGGATTGTCTATCTAGTGCGCGGCGACCTCCCCCAAGCTGTTGTTTTGCATAGTTGGGCGGCAATATTAAAAACTGACAATGAGATCGCTCACTATAATCTCAGCTTGGCATATCAGCGATCGCAACAACATGATCTGGCGATCGCCTATGCTCAAAAAGCGATCGAACTCGAACCCACTAACCCTCATCCCTTTGTCGCTAAGGCGATCGCCCAATGGTCATCGGGCGATCGCCCTAGTGCTAACAAAATATTTCGTGAGGCGATCGCCGTTGATCCAAGATATCGCAGCCCTGATTTTTTAAATTTTCTGAATGAAGCAGGTTTTAGCAATGAGCAGATTTTGGTTGCAAAACAAATTTTAGCTAGCTCATAGCACTGAAAATTCAGTGCTTTATCCATAGAAAACATGTGATTATATTGATCGAATTCACCTCATTATTGGGTAAGATAATATGAATTATCTAGTTTAAAGTTTTTCAAGGTTATAAAAGCCCTAAAAAATTTACTAAATTTTCATTTGGTTAGTGAGAACCGATAGTGGAAACACCGAGAACATTCCGAATAGATCGTGGTATTGGTCAGTATGATTTCAATGATTATTACGCTGTATTGGGTTTACCAATTACAGCCGAGACTGGTCATGTGCGTAAACGATATCTAATGATTGCCAAGTCTTTGCACCCTGACATTCATGGGCGTACAGTTGAAGAAAAACAAGTCGCGACTCAATATCTATCAAAATTGGTTAACCCTGCCTACAATGTCCTTTCGCAGGAGCGAGAACGGACAGAGTATTCGGCAATCCTCAAACTCCTTGGTAAGCGTTTGATGAAGCGTAATCAGAAATTTACGCCACAGTCAGATATTGCCAAGAAGTATTTAGCTTCTTCAAAAGATATAAATTACGAACAAACAATTCAGGAAATTGCTAAAGTTCAATATCAAAATTTAAATCAAGCTATAGAAAATATTAGTTTATTAAGCGAACTAAATCTAGTTCATATCTTGATTCATGAAGGTTATAAGCATTATTTAAATGAATCAGAAAATTTAATTGTTGTTCCCAATAATTATTCTATTAATAATAACAGTAATAATAATGTTGTTAATAGAAATGGCAACACAACAAATAACACAAACAGCAGTTATCAAATGCGAAGTGAATCTCAATCACTACCTCGTAACCCTAGCTATGATTCTAATGTCTCTATCAAGAATTCAAATCAGAATGTTAGCAGTAATAGTATTCCAAACGTTTCGATTGAGCAATGTATTCTCCAAGCTGAAAGTTATATCAATCAACAGTTATGGGCTTCGGCTTTAAAAGAATTGCGTAACGCTATTCAAGTTGATTGTAATAGTAGCAAAGCTCATGCCTTGTTAGGATTTGTTTATCTAAATCAAAAATTGGTAGGCATGGCAAAAGTCAGTTTTCAGCAATCATTGAAACTCAATCCAGAAGAGCCATTAGCCCTGAAATATATTAGCCAAGTTGGTGGTACATCAACCAACGATAAAAATTCACAATCTAATTCGCAATCTAAGATGAAAGACAATAAAAAAGGTGGATTCTTTGGTTGGTTAGGCGGTGGATAAACAGGATATTCAATCAAACATTAAACAGGCGATCGCCGACAAAGCTTTGGAATTAGGCTTTAGTAAGGTTGGTATTGCTAAAGCTGAGTCTGGGCTTGAGTCAGCGCGATTGCAAGACTGGCTTGATATGGGATATCAAGCTGATATGGACTGGATGACAAATCCTAAGCGCCAAGATATTACGCAGGTGATGGCGGGGGTAAAGTCCGTCATTTGTGTGGCGCTCAATTACTACACGCCGCATCAACATTCAGGCGATCGCCATGTTGGTAAAATCTCCCGCTATGGTTGGGGGCGCGACTATCATAAAGTTTTAACCAAAAAACTTAAGGCTCTAGCGACATGGCTAGAAGCGCAAGATGAATCTATCAAAGCTCGCTATTATGTGGATACGGGCCCGATCGCCGAAAAAGCTTTTGCTCAGAGGGCGGGAATCGGCTGGATTGGCAAACATAGCAATGTAATTACCCGCGATCATGGCTCATGGTTATTTTTGGGCGAAGTTCTGACAAATTTGGAACTTGAACCCGATCGCCCTCATCCTGAACATTGTGGTAGTTGTACGCGCTGCATTGATGCTTGTCCGACGGGGGCGATCGCTAGCCCTTTTGTAGTCGATGCCAATCGGTGTATTGCCTATCACACCATCGAAAATAAAGCCGAAAAGATTCCTGAGGCGATCGCCGCTAATTTACAAAATTGGGTGGCGGGTTGTGACATTTGCCAAGATGTTTGCCCTTGGAATCAACGATTTGCTCAAGAGACTTCAGAGACTGACTTCCAACCTTTTGCTCACAATGTCGATCCCAAGTTAGAAAACTTGGCAAATATGACTGAGGAAGAATGGGATCAACATTTTACAGGCTCAGCCCTAAGAAGAATTAAACGCGATCGCTGGCATCGCAATGCCAACGAATTAAAGCCCAAAAAATAAAAAGTGGCGCGAAGCGCCACTCGTCTATAAATCAGGAAAGGCTTCGGCGACAGCAGGATAAACAATGCGTCCATTTTGAATATTGACACCCTTTGCTAAAGCGCGATCGCGTCCGATCGCCTCCAAACCAAAATCAGCCAACGCCCAAATATATGGAAGCGTGGCATTTACCAAACCCTGCGTCGCCGTCCAAGGCACAGCCCCAGGCATATTTGGCACCCCATAATGTAATACCCCTTCTTCTTCATAGATGGGATCAGTATGAGAAGTGGTGTGAACTGTTTCGATGCAACCGCCTTGATCGACCGCCACATCTACAATTACGGAATGCGATCGCATTTGGCGCACTAGTTCACGTTTTACCAAAATTGGGGCGCGTTTACCCGTGATTAACACGGCTCCAATCACCAGATCGGCTGAGCTAACCGCCTCAGAAATATTGCTAGCGTTGCTATACAACAATTGCACGCGCGAGCCAAATAGGGATTCTAGCTCACTAAGTCGATGCAGATTGACATCTAAGATCGTCACCCGCGCCCCCAGCCCGATCGCCATTCTGGCTGCCTCAGTGCCGACTACGCCACCACCAAGCACGACTACATGCCCCGATCGCACCCCCGGAATACCGCCAAGTAATACGCCGCTACCGCCCTGTTGTTTGGTTAAATAATGCGCTCCAAACTGCACTGATAAGCGCCCCGCGATGATGCTCATTGGCACGAGCAAAGGCAATTGACCATTATCAGTTTGGACAGTTTCATAAGCAATACAGGTCGCGCCTGATTTAAGTAAAGCTTCAGTTAATTGGCGATCGGCGGCAAGATGTAAATAAGTAAACAAAATCAATTGCGAATGCAATAAATGATATTCGCTTGGCAATGGCTCTTTAACCTTAACCACCATTTCTTGGGCGTACACTTCTTCGGCTGTTGCGACAATTTTTGCCCCTGCTTGAATATATTCATCATCACTAAAACCCGAACCGATCCCCGCCTTAGTTTCCATAAAAACTTGGTGCGATCGCGCTGTCAAAGTCGCCACACCCGCAGGTGTTAGTCCTACCCGAAACTCACGATCTTTGATTTCATTCGGTACGCCTATCTTCATTGGGATCTCCTATAAAATTTAAATTACTTAAGTGCTTTGATTACCACGTCGCGATCGCCATAAAGCTTCTACCAACAAATTTACATTAATTGGTTTTCTCATGAAATCATTCATGCCAGCATCTAAACACATTGAGCGATCGCTATCCATCGCATTTGCCGTCAACGCAATAATATAAGGACGGTGCTTCAAATCTTTATCATTGACAATATATTTAGTAGCTTCAAGACCATCCATTTCAGGCATTTGTACATCCATTAAAATGACATCGTAATTATGCTCACGCAGCGCCGCTAAAACTTTTAAGCCATTACTAGCAATATCAATTTCATAACCTAACCTATTCAGAATTTTATGGGCAACTTTTTGATTGACAGGATTATCTTCAGCTAACAAAATTTTCAAAGGTAATTTCTGAGATAAATCTGGATCGAAAGCTGATTTATCATTCGGCTCAGGCTTATTAGACGAGGACAAAAATTGATTTTTAGGAGATCCTAAATCAACTGTAAATCTAAAAATACTTCCAACATCTTGTTGGCTAACTACAGTAATCTTACTACCCATCATCGTTGCAATTTTTTGACTAATTGCTAAGCCTAAACCACTCCCTTGAGCCTTAAACCTTGTCTCTCCCGCTTGCTCAAATGGAAGAAAAATAAATTCCTGCCGATTTATATCAATTCCTAATCCCGAATCTTCAACTTCAAAATTAATTGACATTAGATCCCTAGAAACATCCGAATTTAAATCTAACAATTTATCACAACTAACTCTTAAGATGACATGACCTTTCTCTGTAAATTTAATAGCATTACTCAATAAATTTAAGAGTATTTGTCTTAATCGTTGTGCGTCAGCATGAACTACTTCAGGTAAGTCGTCTGAAAAATGATAAACAAAGTTAATATTTTTCTTGCTTGCCAAAACTTGTGTAATCTCTGCTAAATCCTGAAGAAACCTAGGGAAAAATACATCGTTTAGCTCAATCTCCATTTTACCAGCTTCAATTTTTGCGATATCGAGAATATCATCAATTAAATTTAGTAAATGATTTCCAGCTTGCTCGATAGCTTGTAAATCAGATTTATCTTGATTCTCTAGATTGTTAGAATCTTGTAACAGTTGAGTAAAGCCCAAAATAGCATTGAGTGGAGTTCTTAACTCATGACTCATATTAGACAAAAATTCTGTCTTAATACGATTTGCTGCTTCTGCAACTTTATTAGCCCCAATTAGCGCCATATTTTGACTTTCTAACATTAAGGCAGTTTCATGTAAACTAGATTGGCTTGTTTCTAGCTGAATTGATTTGTCGGTCAACTTTTTTTCTGAATACTGTAAATGAGCGATCGCCTGTTGTTTTTCAGCCAATATAGCGATTAAACTTAGCGTTGTCGCCACAATAACGACAATAAAAGACTGTAATGAAATTAATGAATAATTAAAGTTTGGATTAGAAAATGCACCTAAACCTCTAACGGTACCCAAAACAGCAATCATTGATATTACAACAATTAGATTTATGGCTAAAAGCTTTTCAAACCTTATTACAGCCCATACCAGACAAGGAATTAAAATATATTCAAATGCGTAATATTGATAAAAAGAGATAAAACTAATCCAAAGTGAAATAATAATTAAAACAATAGCTTCGGCGAATCTCCACAAATTAATTGGAGGTGATAAGTTTTTATGATCAACACCTAAATTCGCTTTGTTTGTAATAGTCTTAAAATAAAATTCATGCCAACAAAGAATTGCGGGAGCAAATATGCATATTCCTGCAACATTAGAAACCCACCAAGTTAGCCAAATTGGGCCAGACATCGACCAAGAAATTTTGCCGCCTAATGATAAACAAATTACACCTGCGGTGGCATTAATCATCGGGGCTAAAGTACCTGTAAAAAATAAGAACTTATAAACATCATTCAATCTTTTAAAAGGATTTCTCTTCTTAATCGTTTGACGCAGTAAATAGTTCCCAACCCCTGCTCCTATTGTTGTCCCGATCGCAATTCCTAAAACCTGTAAAACTGAAGCGATCGCCATATACCAACTATCAGCATTAAAAAAAGCCCAGATATTGGCAAGAAATGAACCAATCAACACACCCGGCAAAATCTGAACCCCAAAGATAAGCACGGCCGCAGATGCAAATCCATCAGGTGGCCACACAGGTGTAACAGATTGAGGTGTTGATGCTACATAACGCGAAAGCTCAGCAGTGCCATAGTAAACTAGTGCAATTATTACAATTGCGCCAATATGCTGGACTGGTTTTAGTCGTCGCTGCGAAAGAATAAACATTGTTTATGATGTCTTAAATCGATAAATGCTGTAAACTTTCGTCTTAAGAATCACTACATCAAAAAAATCAGTGAGTCTTTTAAATATCTTTAAAAGTATCCTTTAAAACAGTCCGCGCAGCTAATTGACTCCTAGTTGAAGACAATATTTCAGCTTCCCGCCGTAACCTTGCCGAAGTATCGCAAGTTTCTAAAAGTGATTGCTGCTCTAGACTTGCTCCCTGAAAATTACTGGCTATCCAATAAGACAACTCGATGGGGCTACGCGGAATTTTGGGTAACTCGATTTGTTGATCGGTGAGTTTTTGAGATAAACGGATCACATCATTGAGCAACTCACGAACTTCTGTGGCTAGCAAGTATGGCGTATCACTATTCGACTCATCCTCAATCCACTCCACTAAGCCCACCCGATAAGGAGTTTCGCGCACATACTCAAGAACTCGAAAGCGCTGTTGTCCTGTGGTCAAAATTTTGAAGCGATCGTCTGGCAACCGATGATATTGAATAATTTGGGCGACACATCCGATATTTGCAGGTTTACCCGTCTCCGAGTCCCACATGACTACGCCAAACATGCGATCGCTTTCCAAGACCGTATTGATCATCATGCGATAGCGATACTCAAAAATATGAAGCGGCAGCGACTGTCCGGGAAACAATACCAATTCGGGTAAAGGGAACAGAGGCAATTCGCGAACTGAAATTGATGATGAAGTCATTTTTGGTAAACTTAAGTTGCTAAACTTGGCACTGGTTAAGACGCTCTTCTTAGTTTAGCCTTAGATCCGATCTCTAGGATTTTCTTCGTCATGTACATGAAAGCGAAATCTGGCTTGCTGGATACAGGGACGCATCTGTTCGTATAGCTCCCTGACATCGATCGGTAAGCGCTCTAACAATAATTTTGGCACAGACAGATCGCGAGTTAGCAAAAGTATATTTCCAGTACCCATGATGCGCTGATTGAGAGGTTTCTCTAAATGAATATCATCAATTTGATAGATTTCTAGAGTCTCTATCTCTTTTGAAAGGATGCCCGTCTCTATGACAATGCGTTGCGAAGTAATCAAATACTGCGTATTGACTGATTGTAACCAAAACCAGACTGCTCCAATTCCTAATGTAAAAATTGATATTAGCAGCCTCGTCACGCTACCAATAACCGCAGGACTACCTTTAAACAGAATGCGCTCATCGGGTAAAGGTACTTTTGTCATATCACTATTTAAACTAAAAAGGAGCGCTAAGCACTCCTTTTTAGTTTATCTGTTTTTTTGCGCCCAAACACGAATCGGCATACCCCAGACATAAATAAAGCCTTCGGCAGCTTTATGGTCGAATTGGTCAGCGCTGGTGTAAGTTGCAAGATCTTCGTCATAAAGGGAGTTCACCGATTGACGACCGACGATGATCGCGTTGCCCTTATGGAACTTGATCCGAACTGTTCCAGATACGCGCTCTTGGCTGCTATCGATGAAAGCATCAAGGGCGGTTTTGAGGGGGCTGTACCAAAGTCCGTTGTAAATCATTTTGCCGTAAGTCTCTTCGAGTCCGCGCTTGTAATGGGCGAGGTCAGAAGGCAAGGCGAGGCTTTCGAGATCGCGGTGGGCATGGATCAACACCAACATCGCAGGAGCTTCGTAAATTTCGCGAGACTTGATCCCGACTAGGCGATTTTCTACCATGTCGATGCGTCCAACGCCGTTGTTACCCGCGATCGCATTGAGTACGGTAATCAATTCCACTGGTTCTAAAGCTACACCGTCAATGGCGACAGGAATACCTTTCTCAAAGCCAATTTCGGTATATGTGGGCTGATCAGGGGTATCGCCGATCGCCTTGGTCATCGCATAGATCTCTTCAGGTGGCTCATTCCACGCACTCCCTTCCGGGCCTGGCGGGGTTCACGGCTGATCGTCGCGGAGGAACCGGCACGAGCCACCATAAAGCGGGGCGGCGGACTATACCAGCTGCGGTAAAGCACGCTCCAGTGGATCGAAGCCAGGGAACCTCTGATTGACCTAACCCCTGCCCCGGTATGTCGGCACGCCCTGCTCCGGGATCCAGACGCCCGCGGGTGGCTTGCCCGTCTGCCAGAAGACGTCTATGGGCATCCCTCCGCGGGGATACCAGTAACCACCGATGCGCAACCATCTGGGCCGCAGCAGTTGCACAAGGCGATCTGCAATCGCGACCGTGCAGTCTTCGTGAAAGGCACCCTGATTGCGGAAAGAGCCCAAATAGAGCTTCAGCGATTTACTTTCGATGAGCCAACGGCCCGGCACATAGTCAAGCACCAGGTGCG
>JANODY010000067.1:0-11405 GCA_031412945.1 Cyanobacteria bacterium SOY_65_metabat_81 | reverse complement strand
TTTCTTCAGATGGCCAGCCCATTGTTGAGAAGGCCCACAAAGCCGAACTGAACCAAGTGTCCAGAACATCTTCGTCTTGTTTTAATTCACGACTACCGCAATGTTCGCAAACGGCCGGAGTCGTTTCTGAAACCGTGCTTTGGCTGCAGGTAGCGCAAGTCCAAGCCGGAATACGATGGCCCCACCAAAGCTGACGCGAGATGCACCAATCTTTGAGACGGATTAACCAATCGCGATAGACCCGCCCCCAGCGATCGGGAACGAAGGTGGGCGAGTTCTGTTTGTCAAATTGTTCTAGGGCAAAGTCTGATAGCGGCTTGATATTTACAAACCATTGAATTGAGAGCAATGGCTCGACTGGAACCTTGCCACGTTCCGAATAGGGAACGCTGTGGGTATAGTCTTCGATCTTTTCGAGCAAGCCAAGTTCATCCAGCTTTGCCACGATATTTTTACGCGCCACAAACCGATCCTGTCCTTGAAATTCACCACCGTTCTCATTAATTGAGCCATCTTTATTGAGAATATTGATCAATGGCAATTTATGACGTTTTCCCATCTCAAAGTCATTGGGATCATGGGCGGGTGTAATTTTGACGCAACCACTACCAAAGGCTTGATCGACATATTTGTCCGCGATAATGGGAATTTCTCGGTTCATAATTGGCAGCATAATTGTCTTGCCAATCATCGACTTATAGCGATCGTCATCGGGATTGACCGCCACAGCCGTATCACCCAACATTGTCTCTGGTCGAGTCGTAGCTACAACTAGATGTCCACTACCATCGGCTAAGGGATAACGAAAATGCCAAAGATGCCCTTTGATTTCTTTACTATCAACTTCGAGATCGGAAACTGCTGATTGTGAAGCGGGACACCAGTTGACTAGATATTCACCGCGATAGATTAGTCCCGCTTCGTAGAGTTTGACAAAGGCTTCGGTAACAGAATTGGATAAACCCGCATCCATCGTAAAGCGTTCGCGTGTCCAGTCCGCCGACACCCCCAAACGCCGCAATTGCGAAACAATCGTCCCGCCCGATTCTTCTTTCCATTGCCAAGCCCGTTCCAGAAATTTTTCGCGCCCAATTTCTTGATTGGTCTTCCCTTCGGCTTTTATTTGTTTGTCAAGAATTGTTTGTACGGCGATGCTAGCGTGATCTGTACCCGGCAGCCAGAGGGTGTTAAACCCACGCATTCGATGGTAGCGAATCAGAATATCGATCAACACTTCTTGAAATGCATGTCCCATGTGCAGACTGCCCGTCACATTGGGCGGCGGGATCATGATGCAGTATGATTCGCGATCGCTTTGACTTTCTGCTACAAATACGCCACTTTCCTCCCAATATTTTTGCCATTTGGCTTCAGATTCGAGAGGATTATATTGTTTGGGAAGTTCGGTCGGACTCATAGCTGTTTAGTTAAGAAATTGTGATACTTAATTGAAGTTGACATTTAGCTTATATTTTAAGCTTACAGCCTGATGCTACATGGACTCTAATCAGTTTTTTGGGTGTCAGATAAACATATGTTGGTTTGAGGTGAAATCTTGCACTAAAATAAAGTACTAGCCAAATCTAAATTATCGAAAGTTTGTTCGGAGTAATCACCTTGGAAGTAGCTCAACTACTAGAACTATACGGACAGGGACAGCGTAACTTTTCCAATGTAGACCTCAACAACGCTCAGTTGCGTAGTGTCAGTCTGATTGGGATTGACTTACGCGGCGCGACTTTAAATAAAGCCGATCTCAGCAGTGCCAATTTAATCGATGCTAACTTAACAGGAGCTAATTTAATTGAAGCAAATCTTAGGGGCGCATTACTAAGAGGGGTTAATTTTGCGGATTCAGACTTAAGTTGGGCAAATTTAACTTGGTCAAATTCTTCTAACAGTAAATTTATTCGAGCCAATCTTAGTGTCACTAATTTTAGTGGGGCAAACTTGATTGAAGCAGATTTTACGGGTGCGCTAATGAAAGGCTCTAATTTGCGGGGTACAAATTTGCGTGGGGCAGTTTTAAAAGGTTTACGAACCTGTGCGGATACAGAATTTACGGGGGTGCGAAATATGGATGAGCCAACTCGTCAATATCTCTGCGCGATCGCCAGTGGCGCTCATCCGTTTACCAAAAATGATAGTCGCCAAACTTTAGGCTGCTGAATGGAGTAATCAAGGCTTTAGTGATTAGGGCTTTTCGGTGACTATTAATAGGTAAGGAAAAGAAGCCTTTTCTTCATAAGAGCCAACCCATATTTCATATGTTCCTGCTTGCCAGTCACCGCTAATTTCTGGATTGCGATCGCTAACATCGTCACTACACCAACTTCCGCCCGGTCCGCGCAATAACAGGATCGTATCGCCAGAGCTTTTGACCTGCATTTTGAGATAGCTAAATGATTTGCTAAGGGTGATTTTGTGGTCAGGGGCTGTATCTATAAAACCAATACATTCGCCTGTTTCTGTAACTTTGCGCTGTGATGTTTTTTGAGTTTCGACTCCACCGCCGCTAAGTCCATGTAAAGCGATCGCCTGTGGCGAGAAGTTTGGGGCGATCGCGATATCTTCAAACATCTTGACAACACTAGCTTTTTTGCTTGAAGCAATTTCTGGCTGCGATCGCACAGGCATAGCGATCGCAGAGATCGTGGCTATGATAGCCGTAAGGGTAGTAAGTGGCGATCGCGCTGAAAACTTTCTCATGACACAAATCTCATGACACAAATATATTGGCTCTAAGACGTGGATTTTAGCATTAGCCACAACCGAAAATCAGATTCTTTTATAATCGAGCGAAAAGATGTCAATCCCCATGACCTCTGCAAACAAACTTTGGATTTCTATGTCCAAAAGTTCTGTATTCTGGATCAATATCACCGACTTTATTTGTATCCATGTCTTCACTTCAGGTCACACGCGGCACACGCGACATTCTCGCTCCCGAAATTTATTACTGGCAGCAGCTAGAAGCAACAGCGCGACAAATTCTCGCTCAAGCGGCCTATACCGAAATTCGTACCCCCATTTTTGAAGCGACTGAACTATTTGCGAGGGGCATCGGTGAAGCCACAGATATTGTCGGCAAAGAAATGTATACCTTTAACGATCGCGGCGATCGCTCGTTGACTTTGCGTCCTGAAGGCACGGCGGGCGTGGCGCGATCCTATATCGAAAATAAATTATTTGCTCAGGGCGGCGTACAACGTCTTTGGTATATGGGCGCAATGTTTCGTTACGAGCGTCCCCAAGCAGGTCGCCAGCGCCAATTTCATCAACTAGGTGTAGAAGTATTAGGCAGTGCCGATCCCCGTGCTGATGCTGAAGCGATCGCCATCGCCAGTGATTTTTTGCAAGCAGTGGGTTTACAAGATTTAATCGTTGACCTTAATTCAGTGGGTAGTGCTGAAGATCGAGTTGCCTATCGTCAAGCTTTGGTAGAATATTTTACGCCTTTTGTCGAAGAAATTGATGAAGATTCTCGCGATCGCCTCACGCGTAATCCTTTACGCATTCTCGATAGTAAAGACAAACGCACCCAAGAAATTTCTGAAGATGCACCGAGTATTCTCAATTATTTAAGTTCAGAGTCACAGCAACATTTCGAGCAAGTCCAAACCCTTTTAACTGATTTAAATATTGCCTATCGCATCAATCCCCGACTGGTGCGCGGCTTAGACTACTACACCCGCACTGCTTTCGAGATTCAATCAAATCTATTGGGCGCACAATCGGCAGTCTGTGGCGGCGGACGTTACGATCGCCTGATCGCCGAGCTAGGCGGCGCGGATGTACCTGCGGTGGGTTGGGCGATCGGGTTGGAGCGTCTCGTCATTCTGATGCAACAGGTCGCCGAACAAAGAACACCAGCGATCGATTTTTACGTCATTTCCAGAGGCGAACAAGCAGAAGCAAAATCTCTATCCATTGCTCAACTATTCCGCAAAGCTGGATTTACGGTAGAACTTGATCTCAGTGGGGCGAAGTTTGACAAACAGTTTAAACGCGCCAGTAATGCCAATGCGAGAGCGGCGATCGTCATCGGTGACAGTGAAATTGAGACAGGACAAATTCAGGTTAAATGGTTAGAGTCGGGTGAGCAGGAGGCGATCGCCGATCTTAGTGACAGTTTGGAAGCATTACGACAAAAGTTGATCCTAAAATAGCTTTAAAACGCGTTATAGATTCCCCTCAATCTGCCTTTTTAAGGGAGAAGAAGAAAATTCTCCCCCCTTAAAAACTGCCTTGTATACACAAGTCTCAAAACCCCCTTCAATTCCCCCTTGCAGAGGGGGAAGACTAGAAATTAGTTCCCGCCCCTTTGCAAGGGGGGGGGGTATTTCTGGGATTTTAGAAATTACTTTACTTGTGTGTATACGCTAGAAGGATGGAGAAGGGATAGGGGTGAGGGTCTTAGGAACTTCTGCGTAAGGTGAGTGAGTTAATCACGAAAGGCAATTCTTCCACTTTTAGGTAAGCTAAAGGCGACAAAGGAAAAAAAGTATAAACCATAAACAATTCCCGCAACTGCGCCCATAAACGCCAGATTTTCAACGGGTAGCCCACCATGAAACACAGTACTAAAACTTAGTGGCGGCTCAAACCAAATTTTACAAATATCACTAAGCTGCTCAGCTTTCACAAACGCACAGTTAGCGAAAAACAATCGAAATCCTATACTCAAAAAGCAATAAACTGTTGCTGCCCAGCGCCATCCTAAGTAAATGGGCTTAATACTTTTGCGGGAAGCCATAATATCTTCATTTAAGTCTTGCCAAAACCACAGAGCTAATCCAATTAAAATCTCGGCGATAATTCCCGACACAAAAGATATACCCAAGCCACCGATCGCTAAATAAATACTAATCAGCACCAAACTCGCTACGCGCCAATATAGTAGCAGCGATCGTTTGATGGCTTCACTATCAATCCGAAAAGCCCAGCATAACAGTCCAAATGGAATCAAAACAATAAATAGAAGGGCTAATCGATAGTCTAGCCACACAAGCTGACGAATAAGGGTTGCATCCATAGAGACAGAAAATTTTGACCAGATTTGTCAACCCATGTTACTATAACCAACTTGCAAAAAAGCATAAATTAAATATCTCAATATTTGAACCGACAGCTTTCAAGTTATTGCAAGAAGTCGCCGATCGCCGTATTCGTCAAAAAATAGCGATCGCATTGATAAACTCACCGAGTCTGCTGAGTTGCAGGGCAAGCCATTATTGGGTGAGTTATATGGTGTGCGTGCAGGGATATCGAATAATTTATCTTTTAGCCAAAAAGCTTTAGGGCTTATTGGGGAGTCAGATGCGAATTAGTAATATCTTAAACTAATGTAAGTTCTAGGATCTGGAGGTCGAAATTATGATTGCTATACCTGATAATCTCAAAATCTCAACTGAAGAACAAGCTCAATATCGCAATTATGCCTACGCAGGGATCGCCATGCTATTGCAAGGGCAAGAGCAGGAAGCGCAAATGGCTTGGCTATCGGCAGTTAATGACTTATCTGAATCAGAAACAGAGCGATTTTGTGGGGAATTAGTAGCCGCTTTAACCACGGAGGCTCAACACCAAAAAACCTTAGAAAATTGGTCAAAGGCTTGGCTGTTATATCGCTATGCTTGCGAAAATGCGCCAGATTCAGAAAAAAATTCACAAAATAAATTAGAAAATTGGTTGCGATCGCTCCAAGCATCAATTAAGGCGATCGCGACTTCCAGTGATGAGCAGTTAGACCTAGATTGGGAAGCTTTAACCCAATTAATCGAATTACTCACGGAGCAGAAATTTGCAATTTCACAAGAATTAAGCCTAGATTTATTCGAGATTTTGCAACAACTTCGCCATCTATATCCTGATGTTGAAGATAACTTTAGCGCCGACACTTGTTATTATCTGGCTCTGCTCTATCGCCGCGAAGTCAAAATATATGCGGCGATCGCCTCATTTCAAAGGGCTGTAAATCTTGCTCCTGAACGACTAGAAATCTATGAAAGCTTGATTGAAAGTTTAGAAATTCTGGTAATTTCAGGCTCACAGGTAGTTTATGGCGATTGGCGACAAGTCACAGAAATATATGTAGATATTTGCCATAAGTTAGCCGAGTGGAGTTCTCTCCCAAGCGATCGCTTTCATTTACCATCAGCCACTAGCCGACTCAAAAGTTATTTGATGTCAGGGATGCATGGGGGGGCGATCGCCTATTTTGGTGAATTAGAGACTCAAATCTATGAAAATGCTGAGTATTTAACCGCCAGAGATTGGCGATCGCTATATGTGGGAATGTTGTTTTTGGTGCCATTTTTGCGGGATGATGCGGCTCTCAATGGTCAGCTATTTGAGTTTATTGCCGATCAGTATCGTAAATTCTGTCTGAGTAGCTTTTTTGAGAACCATCCCCAATTTGAACTGATTCCCAAATTTAGTTCGATTTCTCAGTCAGATCTTTCATCTGCTGCCCCAAAGCGATCGCTCCGCATTGGCATCATGTCAGGGCTATTTCGCCGCCATTCAGTGGCTTGGTGTTCTAAGGATTGGTTATTTGAGCTAGCCCAAATTGCACCCGATTTAAAGTTTTATTTGACCGCTCAATTTGAAGCCGATGACATTACCCAACAATATGAAAAATTTGGCAATCGCCTTTATAAAATGAAAGCGACTGGCGAGGATGAGCAGCTTACAGAAATGATTGAGCAACTGATTGATGATGATTTGGATGTGTTGATCGAGCTAGATGCGATGATGAACCATTTGCACGCGCCGATCATGGCTGCCAAACCTGCCAAACATTGCATCTCTTGGGCGGGGTTTGCCGCGCCCTATCTTTCGCAAAGCAATTATTTTTTGGGCGATCGCCATCTTTTCATCCCCGAAGTCCAGACACATTTTGTCGAAAAATTATTACGGATGCCTGACTCCTATGTGGCGATGTCTGAACTTGCTAGCATCCCCATCGATCGCGAGGCTGTGCGTCACTCTATGGGCATTGAGCCAGATCAAATAGTTTATCTATCAATTTCGGCAGGGCATAAGTTTAATCCTGATACTGCCGAGGCGATCGCCCAGATTTTACAGCGCGTACCTGATAGTGTGTTTTTGCATAAGGGCAAAGGGGATCTAGCAGTCATCAAAGGGACTTATCATCAAGCTTGCGATCGCCATCATGTCCATCGCGATCGCATCAAGTTTTTGCCGCCCCGCACCAACACCGAAGAAGAACATCGCTCCACCTATCAACTGGCTGATGTGTTGCTTGACTCGCATCCATACAATAGCTGTACCCATAGCCTCGAAGCTTTTTGGCAAGATTTGCCTGTAGTTACGATCGTTGGCAATCAAATGTTCTCAAGGTTTGGCTATTCCTTCTTTCAAACCCTAGGACTTGCAGAGGGTATTGCTTGGAATTGGGAAGAATATGTGGAATGGGGCGAACGTTTTGGCAAAGATGCTGATTTACGCGCATCGGTGCGATCGCATTTACAAAAGTCAAAACAACCTGAAAACCTATCTCCACTGTGGAATCCGCGTAAATTTGCTGAAGATTTATATGATTTATTGCTGGGGCTTTGATTACCTAAGCATAGAATTTAGGTATACATCTAAAATCCAAATAATAGAAGTTCCATAAGCCACTCGCATTCAACATAAGGCGACCATCAAAATTCGGTTGAATCTAAATGTTGAATCTAAATGTTGAATCTAAATATAGTTCAGACTTTTAAGTTGCAAACTAGTTTGTAGTATCATGAAGTCTCAACCTTTGCAAAATGACACATAGTCTAGAACGATGACATCTGCTCCTAAAGCCAACTCTGAGAATTCTGCGCCCAAAAGCCTTGAACAATCTGAATACAAAGACACTGTGAACTTACCGCAAACAGACTTTTCGATGCGGGCGAATGCGATTATTAAAGAGCCAGAGATTCAAAAGTTTTGGCAAGAAGAAAGCATTTATGAAAATCTGAGTGCTAACAACAAAGGCGATGTATTTACGCTGCATGATGGTCCTCCCTATGCCAATGGCACGCTGCATATGGGTCATGCACTTAACAAAGTATTGAAAGATATCATCAATCGCTATCAACTTTTGCGCGATCGCAAAGCTCGCTATGTATTGGGTTGGGACTGTCATGGATTGCCGATCGAATTGAAGGTTTTGCAGAACATGAAAGCTGAGGAACGCGCTAACCTCACGCCTTTGCAGTTGCGGAAAAAAGCGAAAGAATATGCAATGCAAACGATCAACGAGCAAGCAACTGGCTTTAAACGTTGGGGGATTTGGGGTGATTACGAAAATGCTTATTACACGCTCAAGCCTGAATATGAAGCCGCGCAGATTGCGGTATTCGGACGCATGGCGCTGAAAGGCTATATCTATCGTGGATTCAAACCTGTCTATTGGTCGCCAAGTTCCCATACTGCTCTCGCGGAAGCAGAACTAGAATATCCTGAAAATCATATTTCGCGTAGTATCTATGTTGCTTTTCCAGTAAAAAAAGCTAAAAACTATATAACTGCGCGACTGGAAACCGCTGAGATTATATTAAACCGTTTGCTGAAAAAGGTTTTAGTAAATGATTTTCATGATGAGGAACAAACTTTTTTAGAAACCCTCTTGAAGACAAGTAGTAGCTGTAGAAATAACCTTAATGCTTTGGTGTGGACAACAACTCCTTGGACTATTCCTGCCAACCTCGGTATTTCGGTTAATCCAAAGTTAGAGTACACCATTGTATCTTGCGCCTCAGAGAAAGAAGATTCTAAACCGAAGTATTGCATTGTTGCTGTTGAGCTTATCGGTAAACTTTGTGAATCACTCGGAGATTTAAAACCACTTTTTGAGGATGAAGCTCTAAAACGACTGAAGTATCTTTTAGAGAAATATCGCTTAGAGAAGCACAGTCGCGATATGGAAATCTACACTAAATTTGATGGTGAAGATCTTGAAGGGGTAGTTTGTAAACATCCCATTAGCGATCGCCCTAGTCCGATTGTGTTAGGCGATCATGTCACCGCCGAATCAGGAACTGGCTTAGTGCATACCGCTCCCAATCATGGTCATGATGATTTTATCGTTGGCAAAAAATATAATCTAGGACTACTATCTTTAGTCGATGATCGCGGTATTTTTAATGATGATGCTGGCGAAGAATTAGCAGGTTTGAGTGTTCTCAAGGAAGGTAATAACAAGGTTGTCGATATCTTGACCGCCAATGGAACTCTGATTAAAGAAGAAGCTTATAATCATAAATATCCTTACGATTGGCGCACGAAAAAGCCTGTGATCGTGCGTGCTACCGAACAATGGTTCGCCTCCGTTGATGGTTTCCGTGAAGATGCTTTGCGATCAATCAAAGAGGTGAAATGGATTCCTGCGATCGGTGAGAATCGGATTAACTCAATGGTACAAGAGCGATCGGATTGGTGTATCTCCCGTCAACGCGCTTGGGGTGTACCGATCCCCGTATTCTATGACGAAGAAACAAATGAACCATTAGTGACAGAAGAAACTGTCAAATATATTCAAGAGATGATCCGTGAACATGGTTCTGATGTTTGGTGGGAAAAGGAAGTAGCAGAATTACTGCCATCTAGCTATCAAAATAATGGACGTACATACCGCAAAGGCACAGACACAATGGATGTCTGGTTTGACTCTGGTTCCTCTTGGGCAGGCGTTCTCGGTGGTGAGAGCCATGATTCTAAACTTGTTCCCTACGCGATGAATTATCCTGCGGATATCTATCTCGAAGGTTCCGATCAACATCGTGGCTGGTTCCAATCTTCATTACTAACTAGCGTCGCAACCAATGGCTATGCGCCTTACAAGACCGTACTAACTCATGGTTTTGTATTGGATGAGAAGGGGCAGAAAATGAGTAAATCGATCGGTAATATCGTTGACCCGATGATTGTCATTAATGGCGGCAAAGACCAAAAGAAAGAGCCACCATACGGCGCTGATGTAATCCGCGTCTGGGCGGCGAGTGTGGACTATAACGGCGATGTGCCGATCGGTAAAACGATTTTGGCGCAAATGTCTGATGTGTCGCGCAAGCTTCGCAATACCGCCAGATTTTTGCTTAGCAATCTATTTGACTTCGATCCTGCTCAAGATATCGTTCCCTATGATCAATTACCAGAAAGCGATCGCTACATCCTGCATCGTCTCGCTGAAGTCACTCAAGATGTCACTGAAGCTTATGATAACTTCCAATTCTCGCGCTTCTTCCAAACTATCCAAACCTTCTGCACCGTAGATTTATCTAACTTCTACTTAGACATTGCTAAAGATCGTCTATATATTAGTGCGCCGAATGCACCTCGTCGTCGCAGTTGCCAAACCGTGCTGATGTATTGTTTAGAAGCAATTACCAAGGCGATCGCGCCCGTCCTCGCCCACACCGCCGAAGATATCTGGCAACATCTCCCCTATCCCGTACCCCAAAAATCAGTCTTCCAATCAGGTTGGTTTACCGCTAACGATCAATGGCACAAGCCTGAACTAGCTGCCAAATGGGAATATATCCGCGAAGTGCGTTCTGAAGTGAACAAAGTATTGGAATTAGCGCGTAACGGCAAAGCGATCGGCGCTCCCCTTGAAGCTAAGGTATTGCTAGTCGTATCCGATGACACCCAACGCAGTTATTTAACATCCTGTGGCGACGAATTGCGCTATCTATTCATCGTCTCGCAAGCAGCGATCGTTGATAGTCTTCCCACCGATTTGCAATTCACCAGTGATGTAAAAGGTTTACAAATTGCTGTTGTCAATGCTGATGGCGAGAAATGTCCCCGTTGTTGGAACTATTCCACTCATATCGGTGAATCGGCTGAGCATCCGCATATTTGCGATCGCTGTGTCAGTGCGATCGCGGGTACTTTTTAGGGAGTTAGGATTACAGGGCGATCGCTAATATTAAAAATAGGCGATCGCCTATACTTATATCTTCACGTCTTATATCCTGCTGAAACAACTTCTCGCGAAACAAATGGCAAAAAAAATTATTAGTCTTTTCTCTGGCGCTGGCGGAATGGATATAGGCTTTCATAAAGCTGGTTTTGAAACTGCTGTTGCTGTGGAACAAGACTCATCATGCTGTGCGACATTACGGCACAATATGCCCAATGTTAGTGTATTAGAAGGAGATATTAATCAATTATCAACTCTAGAAATACTAAGGGTGGCGGGAATGAAACCATTAGAACCTGCATTAGTCATAGGTGGTCCTCCATGCCAAAGTTTTAGCTTATCGCGGTTTGCAAGAAAGTACGGACAGGGAGTAAAATGGAAAAAGAGTTAAAGGTGAAAAATGGGAGCAGCATATTCAGAAGATTTGAGAAGATGCATTATCAAGGCTAGTGAACAAGGCTACCAATCGGTCAGAGAA
>JANODY010000066.1:0-58948 GCA_031412945.1 Cyanobacteria bacterium SOY_65_metabat_81 | reverse complement strand
TCGATGCCACCCACCCCGTAAACCAACGCAGCGGCCACGGCGGAAGCGGCCACCAGCGCCGACCAGATTTGAATCGTTTGCCCATAATAGGAACCGGCCAGCATGCGCGAACCGATGCCGGACTGCGCTCCCGTGGGCAGTACAGGTGGCACAACTGGCGGAACTACAGGTGGCACAACTGGCGGAACTACAGGCGGTACAACTGGCGGCACAACAGGTGGAACTACTGGCGGAACTACAGGTGGTACAACTGGTGGTACAACAGGTGGAACTACTGGCGGCACAACAGGTGGAACTACTGGTGGTACAACTGGCGGAACTACAGGTGGTACAACTGGCGGAACTACAGGTGGTACAACTGGCGGAACTACAGGTGGTACAACTGGCAATTCAACAAGTAGCCCCAGTGTGACTCCCATTCCATCTACTTTAGTTGTGTTAGTGCAAAATTCTCGTCGCATTTTGGCTGCTCAACCAGTAGTGGAAGATGGCAGGAACTTTCTACCACCATCAAGCATTGCTCGTAGTCGCATTCACCCCGACTTGTTTGGCAGATAACTCTTCATAACATTCCTCACGAATAACTTTTACAGGGTAGACGAAGATAATTCGCTTACCCTGTTTTTTTATTGAATCCATTAGGTTACATTTGGGTCTGATACTTGTAAATCACGGCATATCTTTCGAGCAAGTAGATCGCCCGATGGCTGAGCGCGATCGCCCGATAGCTGAGCGAAGTCGAAGCCATCAACAACGTAGACAGACCATTTATCTACGCGGCGGTGACTTATCTGCTTCGATTACCGTCCCTTCGACTTCGCTCAGGGAGCTAGATTGGCTCAGAGAGCTAGATTTCTATACATAAATTGGCTGAGCGGAGTCGCCCGATGGCTGAGCGGAGTCGAAGCCATCAACAACGAAGACTGACCAGTTATCCCTGCGGCAGTGACTTATCTGCTTCGATTACCGTCCCTTCGACTTCGCTCAGGGAGCTAGATTTGCTTAGGGAGCTAGATTTTTATACATAAATTGCCTCAGGTGATCGCCCGATAAGTCACCTCGCGACTGAGAACCAAAAAGAATCAGCGAAAACAAGCGATCGCCATAGATCCTAACCAAACTAACTTTTAACTCATTTAGTAAAACAGACAATCGCTGGTTAGGAATTGTTTTAATCATATTTCAACTCCCGTTCGCTTAACTACTCTTAAAACTTCGATGCATAGACATAGCGCTTTGGGTTCTAATTGACTCAAACTTCTTCGTATTCATCATCATCTTTAGCTAGCCAATTACAGAGCACTAAAAGCGCTGAAACAGATACCAAGGAAAACATTTGCGACCCATCGCCCGTATGCCAATATTTAAAAGACTCTGTTTGTGCCGAGACGATAACTAGCAAAGCCACGCGCACAGAATTAACGATAAAGGCGATCGCCACTGCTGACGGGAACATAATCCACATCAGCGATCGCGCCACAGGAAAAATCAACACAAACATGAGCGTAATCCGAATTAACATTAAAATCGGCGGTAAACCTGCACATCCTCGCGCCACTTCAACTGCCCCAAATTGACTATATATCGCAGTTCCTTGCTGCACCACTTTTACGCCGCCATACCACAATACAGAATTAGCAAATTGAGCCGTAAAGACATTCACAGGAATGATTCGCTCGATCGCTGAGAATAAAAAAGTCACAGGTATGCCAAGGGTCGCCGCTAATAAAATGGGTTGCCAATATGACTTTAAACCTTTCCAGCCTGACGCAATCAGTGCCATGCCAACCGTTGCCATTAGGGGGGTTAGGATAAACAAAATGTCGGTAAGGCGGCGGGTAAACAGGCTTTTAATCAGTACCCAAATAATTAGTAATGCGCCGATCGCGATCGCTGAGGGAGTACTCTCAAATTTGAGATTTTTGCGATGACGAATAACCAATAAGATCGCCACTGCCCAAGTCAAAATCAGCATGGCGGTATCATCAATATTTTCTCCTAGCCGACAAGCGAGGGTCGTATTAATGGCGATTAGGCTGATCCATGTGGTTAATAACCAAAACTCCAATTTACCTGTGGCTTTTTGGAAAGAGCTATGTAAATGAGTGAAGTCACCGCGCAAAATATTGTCAAGCATGGCTAGTTAGATCAAACTGAATTAATGGTCAGATTAATGGTTAGAATAGCAAAAAAATATGTCAAAAATTGGTGTTGGTATTATTGGGACAGGTTTTGGTCAGCTTACTCATATTCCTGCTCTCCAAATTCATCCTCAGACCGAAGTTGTGGCGGTATACCATCGCGATCGCCTCAAAGCCCAGCAAATAGCTGACAAATTTGGAATAGCCCATGCCTGCGATCGCCTTGAGACTTTGCTCAACATTCCTGAAGTCAAGGCTGTCACTATCTCTACGCCGCCCCATTTGCACTATGAACAAGCCAAAGCGGCGATCGCATCGGGCAAACATATTCTGCTCGAAAAACCCGTGACCATGAATGCTCAAGAAGCGATCGCGCTCTATCAACTTGCCCAACAGCATCAAGTCAGCGCCGCCACCGATTTTGAATTTCGCTGTGTTCCGCAATGGCAATATCTCAAATACTTACTAGATCATGATCATGTTGGCAAAAAACGCCTGATTACCATCGATTGGCTTGTCCAAGGTCGGGCTGACCCTAAGCGAATTTGGAATTGGTATAGCCAGAAATCTTGTGGCGGCGGCGCATTAGGGGCGATCGGTTCTCATGTTTTTGATTATGTGCGCTGGTTGTTTGGCGATATCCACAGCCTCTGCGCTCAACTCAGCACCGCTATAGGCGATCGCCCTGATGTAAATGGAATTTTGCGCCCTGTAGATGCCGATGACACCTGCAACATTCTTTTAGAACTTGCTGATGGAACTCCTTGCAATATTGCTCTTAGTACCGCCACTTATCGCGGTCTTGGTCATTGGCTCAGGATTTATGGTGAAAACGGAACGCTAGTTTTAGGCAGTGCCAATCAAGCTGATTATGTGCATGGCTTTAGCTTGAGTCAGGGTAAGCTCGATCGCCCAGAGCTAGAAGTTATGCCGATTCCTGTCGAATACAATTTACCAAAGACCTATCCCGATGGTCGCCTCGCGCCCGTCCTTGCCATCTGCGATCGTTGGGTAAATTCAATTCAGTCAGGACAGCCGATGACACCAAGTCTCTATGAAGGGGCCTGGTCACAGGTTTTGCTGGACTTAACTCAAGAGTCGCACCATCAAAAGAAATGGCTAAATGTGCGATCGGCGATCTAAAAAATCAAAACTTAACAAAATTATTTTGTATCAAAATTACTTTGCATATTGACAAACGATACAGTCCTTTGTAATGATTAGTGATTGTGAGATTTTATATTGAGCATAAAGACTCTTGGCTAATGTAATTGTTATTGGGGCACAGTGGGGCGATGAAGGTAAGGGCAAAATCACAGATTTGCTCAGCCGCTCCGCAGATGTTGTCGTTCGCTATCAAGGCGGTAATAATGCAGGACATACGGTCGTCGTTGGCGATCGCACTTTTAAGCTACATCTGATTCCTTCGGGAATCCTGTATCCCAAAACGGAATGCATCATTGCCAATGGCACAGTGATCGATCCGAAGGTGCTTCTGCAAGAAGTGGATCGACTCAAAGAATTGGGCGTATCGACAGACAACCTATTTATTGCCCAAACCGCCCATGTCACCATGCCTTACCATTGTGTCCTCGATCGCGCCGCCGAAGAGCAGCGAGCCGAACACAAAATCGGGACAACAGGGCGTGGCATCGGTCCGACTTACGCTGACAAATCTGAACGAGTCGGTATTCGGATTATTGATTTGATCGACGAAAAACGAATGCCCAAAAAGCTCCGTTGGGCGATCGAGCAGAAAAATATTGTTTTACAAAAGCTTTATAATTTAGAACCCCTAGATGTTGAAGCGATTATCGAAGAATATCGCGGCTATGCCGATCGCCTGCGTCCTCATGTGGTCGATGCTTCACTCAAAATTGATGCGGCGATCCGTGAACGGCGCAATATTTTGTTTGAAGGCGCACAGGGAACATTGCTAGATCTCGATCACGGCACATATCCCTATGTCACTTCATCAAACCCTGTTGCAGGCGGCGCTTGTATCGGTGCAGGCGTGGGACCAACTTGCATCGATCGCGTGATTGGTGTTGCCAAAGCCTATACAACTCGCGTGGGCGAAGGTCCTTTTCCCACCGAGCTACATGATGACATTGGCGATCATATTGGCGATCGCGGCGCAGAATTCGGCACAACCACAGGACGAAAACGCCGTTGTGGTTGGTTTGATGGCGTAATTGGTCGTTATGCAGTGCGTATTAACGGGCTTGATTGCCTTGCGGTCACCAAACTTGATGTACTTGATGAACTCGAAGAAATCAGAGTTTGTACTGCTTATGAACTTGATGGCAAAGTCGTGCGTGACTTCCCCAGTGATGCCCGCACCTTTGGTCGCGCCATTCCCATCTATGAGACTCTAGCTGGTTGGCAGCAATCGACTAGTGAATGCAAAACCGTTGAGGAGTTGCCACAACAAGCAAAAGACTATCTAAAGTTTCTTGCTGATTTGATGGAAATTCCGATCGCGATTATTTCTCTAGGTGCAAGTCGAGGACAAACGATCATCGTGGAGGATCCAATTCATGGACCTAAGCGCGGCTTGTTGAGAGCTTAAATTTCTGAGTCAGACCTGTGATTCACTAAACCAATAAACAATTACTAATTATCAAAATGCAATTACAAATAAACGCTACTACCCGCCTACCCGCTAATAACCGCGCCCTGCGCCGCGCTGCTCAGATCCCTGCAACTGTATACGGACATAAGGGTTCAGAATCTATTTCAATTACTTTAGATGCTAAAGAAGCAACCACCTTGCTTCGTCAAGCAACGATCAATAACACCATGATCGAAGTAAATGTAACTGATGGCGACTTTAAAGGCAGAACACTATTGCGCGAAGTCCAAAATCATCCTTACAAAAACTCGATCTATCACCTCAGCTTTTTTGCGATCGAGTCTCAGTCGAAGATCGAAGTCGATATTCCTCTGCACTTCATTGGTATTCCTGTTGGCGTAAAGGTTGGCGGCGGTTCAATTGACACCATCAAAAACTACATTCGCGTAGCTTGTTCTCCTAACAATGTTCCTGAAAGTTTTGAAATCGACATTACTGACCTTGAAATCGGTAAGGGTGTCCACGTTAGCGAAATTAACTACCCTGAAGGTGTTAAGCCCGTGACTGAAACTACGGCTCTCGTTATTACAATTCTAAAGAAATAAAACCGAAAATCATAAAAAAAGGGGCGCTAAGCGCCCCTTTTTTTATGTGAGAATTATATGCCGATCGCGATCGACTTTTAGCCAACCTTCATCTTGTAATAGCTTCATGGCTCTGGTGACGGTAACGCGAGTACTACTAATGGCGCTGGCAAGATGTTGGTGTGTAAGTCTTACCGTTAAGCGAGTTCCCCCTTCAATAGGAACTCCAACTTCCTGCTTGAGCAGAAGTAAGATTTGACGAAGGCGCTCTTCCACCCGTTTGTTGCTGACTAAGGCTAGCAAAGATTCAGTTTGCTGAAGCCGACGGTTGAGATGCTGCAATATACCTTGATAGAGTTGAGGAGATTGCTCTAGCTCTAAAATTGTGAACCGCATCAGATCGACATCAGATAAGGCGATCGCTTGATAAGGCTCTAAACTAGTCAGAGGTAAGCCAAATGGCATGGCTTGGACGGCAAACCCGACTAAAACTTCATCGCCTGACGGATGCAAAGTATTTAACTGAACAACACCACGACAAACAACCCATACTTCATGAGGATACATGGGTACAATCTGTCCACTTTTGTAAGTGTGCATCGTGCGACCGCGATAAATTTCTTCGAGCGATCGCCGCCAATCAGTTACGGAAGTTGTGGAAGTAACATCAAAACTTGAAAATGTATATGTCATAGCAGCGCGAGGTTCACACCCATGATCCTATGTGTTTATCGACACTATCAGGTTAAGCTCAGTTTATTGAATCAATAAGTTCTTCTTAAAATTATATTTTATAGAATATTTTTAAATATGAAATCCTAAGACCTGTGGCGCACGCTGCGCGTGCGCCACAGGTTTCGGTTCTGGTTTTATATTTAATTGCGCCCAGCTACTTAGAATATTCTGTAGAGCCTGATTGTAGTACTGTATGAAATATTTAATGCTTTTTTACCGAAATAAAAACCAACATTCTTAACAAAAAAATAAAACCTATGCAGGTTATGACTCTGAGGTCAATATCATGAACCAAGCTTTAGAATACGCATCTAATAACTATGAAAAATCTATTCAGCCAGTGGATGAATATAATCGCGCTCTGATCGCCAATGTGCATCCCCTTGATTGGGTTAATCCGCAACCTGCGGCACTCTACGATCTAATTGTGGTTGGGGCCGGGACAGCCGGATTAGTGGTGGCGGCTGGGGCGGCTGGTCTAGGCTTGGGCTTAAAAGTGGCTCTAATCGAGAAGAACTTGATGGGAGGAGATTGTTTAAATTTTGGTTGTGTTCCGTCAAAATGTGTGATTCGGTCTTCACGAGTAGTTGCGGATATGCGCGATGCATCTCGCTTTGGCATTAATTCACCCAGTGACATTAATATTGATTTTATTAATTTTGGGGCAGTAATGGAACGAATGCGTAAAATTCGATCTGAGATTAGTCACCATGACTCCGCAGAGAGATTTCGTCATCTCGGTGTCGATGTGTTTCTTGGGTCTGCACAATTTGTCAATGAGAAGACTATCTCAGTTAATGATATCCAATTAAGATTTAAAAAAGCAGTTATTGCCACAGGCGCAAGGGCGGCAGATCCTCAGATCGCGGGACTTGTAGAAGCGGGACATTTGACCAATGAGACAGTGTTTTCACTGATCGATCGCCCCAAAAGACTTGCTGTAATCGGTGGCGGGGCGATCGGTTGTGAATTAGCTCAAGCCTTTCATCGCCTAGGTTGTGAAGTGACATTACTGCATAAAAATGCACATTTACTCGATCGCGAAGATCCCGATGCTGCCGAAATTATTCAGCAAGAGTTTATGCGTGAAGGGCTGAAAGTAATTCTTGATTGTGCGATCGCCAAAGTCGAAACATCTAATACTGGCAAAATTATCCATTATCAACAAAATGGAATTCCCGAGCAAATAGAAGTTGATCAGATTCTTGTCGGTGCAGGGCGATCGCCAAATGTTGAAGGATTAAATCTCGAATCTGTGGGCGTGGAATATGATCATCGGCGCGGCGTGGTGGTCAATGACTATCTCCAGACTACAAATCCGCGTATTTTTGCCGCAGGTGATATCTGCATGAATTGGAAATTTACCCATGCCGCCGATGCTGCCGCCAGAATTGTGATTAAAAATACGCTGTTCTCTCCCTTTGGTTTGGGCAAAAGTAAGTTGAGTGATTTGGTGATGCCTTGGGTGACTTATACCGATCCCGAAATTGCCCATGTGGGTTCATACGCTCAAGAAGCTCAGGCTAAGGGGTTAGAAGTTGATCAGATTAAGATTTCATTCTCTGCTGTCGATCGCGCTATTTATGACGGCGAAACCGCAGGATTTGTCAAAATTTTGCATCAAAAGGGTAGCGATCGCATTTTGGGCGCGACAATTGTGGCGCGTCATGCTGGAGAAATGATTAGCGAGATTACTTTGGCGATCGTTGCCAAACAGGGATTGAATAAGCTCTCTACGGTGATCCATGCCTATCCCACCCAAGCCGATGCAATCAAAAAAGCTGCCGATGCTTATCGAAAAACACTGCTTACGCCACGCACTCAGTCAATCTTAAAGCTGTTAAGTAAGTTTAGCTAAAGTTAGCATCAATCGATATCATTGACTCACTTTACGCAGAGGGCAAATTTGCCCTCATCCCCTCCATGAGAACTTGACTATCGTACCCCTTACAAAGTATTCTTTGGTTGACCAGAATCCATTGTATTTCATAGCAAAAACTACCGATTTTCTATGCCCAAGCTATCAAAACCGCCAGACCCTAACGATCCTGAATACCAAACCCTCGAACGCAGAGTCAACTTTTATCTACACCTTGCGATCTATTCGGCTTGTAGTACTTGTATGTGGTTTGTCCAATCCATTACTGAGAAGGTATGGATATGGCCGGTTTGGGTGGCTGTTATTTGGGGTGTAGCCATTCTTATTCATGGAACTTGGGTTTTGTCGAAAGAAACGCGCTTTCAAAAAGTTTGATTGAAAATTGCTGTAAAATCTAAATAACTAAAAAAAGCTTTACTTGGCAGAACTTCTAAAAAATTATCGGGGGCTTGTGTTCCATAAATTAAGATGGCGCAACGCGCCATCTTAATTCATAAGATTTGTTTGATAAAATTAATACACAGTCCTATTTTTCACTCCGTCATGACAGCCAATACCCTTTCGCCCGATTCTTTTACTAAAGTTCTACCCTTGATTGGGCGATCGCAGTCTGAGCTTACAGAATGGGTCGTGTCACAAGGACAGCCGAGCTATCGCGGTAAACAACTCCATGAATGGCTCTATACCAGAGGGGCGCGGAGTCTCGAAGATATTACTGTTTTTCCTAAGGCATGGCGCGAAGAATTTGCCCTCAATCCGACTGTCGAAATCGGGCGATCGCAAATTGATGTCCATAAACCAACTCGCGATGGCACAGAGAAATTTTTATTAAAACTAGCCGATGGTGAGATTGTCGAAACCGTGGGGATTCCTACCAGCAAGCGCCTAACTGTCTGCGTCTCAACTCAAGTCGGTTGCCCCATGGCATGTGATTTTTGTGCCACAGGTAAAGGTGGATTTCGGCGCAATTTGGCAAAGCATGAAATCATCGACCAAGTGCTAACTGTCCAAGAAGTAATGCAGCAACGCGTTAGTCATATCGTGTTTATGGGTATGGGTGAGCCATTGCTCAATTATGAAAATCTAGTTGGGGCGATCGCCGTCATCAACAAAGACATCGGCATCGGTCAGCGCAACATCACCGTCTCCACCGTGGGCATTCCCAATCAAATTCCGCGCCTTGCTGAAGAACATCTGCAAGTGACTCTCGCAGTCAGTTTGCACGCACCAACCCAAGAAGTTCGCGCTCAAGTGATTCCTTCTGCCGATCGCTATCCCCTCATCGCCCTAATGGATGACTGTCGCGAGTATGTGGAAATCACAGGTAGACGGATTAGTTTTGAATACACTCTTCTCGCTGGAGTAAATGATTCCACTGAACAAGCTAAAGAACTTGCTTATTTGATTCGCGGTTTCCAAAGTCATGTTAATTTGATTCCTTACAACACGGTCAGCGATGCCGATTACAAGCGTCCGACAGAGAGAGCAATTCACAATTTTGTGCAGGTTTTGGAAGATTGCAAAGTGGCGGTGAGTGTACGACGGACTAGAGGGCTAGAGGCAGATGCAGCTTGTGGACAGTTGCGAGGGCAACATGAGAGGGCTTTAGCCAGTAGATAAAGAAGTGAGGCGCTAAGCGCCTTTTCTCTATCAAAATTTTAATTAGGTTGAATCTGCGATGTTTACACAATTACGCATTCAAAATTTTAAGTCATGGGCAGACACAGGGGAGTTTCGGATGGCTCCTCTGACTGGATTTTTTGGGACAAATAGTTCTGGAAAAACGGCGATTTTGCAGTTTCTATTAATGCTCAAGCAAACTGTCGAATCAAGCGATCGTAATCGAATTTTGCATTTAGGTGGCGATCGATATAGCTATGTTGATTTAGGAACTACTTACGATATTAGCCACAGACATCAATTATCTAAAAAGATAAAATTTTCTTTTGAATGGATACCAAAATATATTAATACTGACAGTCTACTAATGCCAGTTCTACATATAACTGTGCCTCTCATTCATTCATTCGATCAATACAAACACAAACCACTCAAATTTGATTCAGTTATTGATATTGAGAAAGATCAAGTTAAGGTTAATTTTTTTAAATATTCATTTATAGTTAAAGATTATGAATGGAATCATATTACTGTCATGAATTCTATAGAATCTACTATTGAAGAACCAATTTATAAACTCTATAAGGATGGCAAATTTTTTCAAAAATGGGAAGAGTTAGAACTTGCTGAAGGTCATCTATTATCTACTATTCAAAAAGTAGAAGATTTTCAAATATTGAAAAATTACGGTAGCAGATATAATTCAAATCCAATGTCATATCCTCGCGAAAATACTTGGTTAACAACTCTTACACCTACTTATGAAGACTTATTTCAAAACACCTATTATCTTGCGCCGTTAAGAGAATATCCCAAAAGGACTTATCTCTGGTCTGGTGAGCGTCCAAAAGATGTCGGAAGATATGGAGAACTGACAGTTGCTGCTCTTCTTGCTTCTCGTAAAAAAAATACAGAAGTTGAGATTTCTGTAGCAAAAGCATTAAAAGATTTGGGTTTAATTCATGGATTTAGATTAAATAGAATTACTCCAAATCGTGGTGATTATGAAATATTGGTACAGAAGTCGCCTAATTCAGCAGAAGTATTAATTACTGATGTTGGCTTTGGAGTCTCGCAAGTCTTACCAATATTAGTGTTATGTTACTACGCACCCAAAGGCGCAACCCTCATATTTGAACAACCAGAAATCCATTTACATCCCTCAGTTCAAGCAGGACTTGCCGACATATTTATCGAAATCATCAAAACCCGCAATATCCAAATCATCATCGAAAGTCATAGCGAACATTTATTAAGACGATTACAAAGACGCATAGCTGAAGAAAAAGATGGATTTACTAATGATGATGCTGCACTGTATTTTTGTAAAATGAACGATCAAGGAGATTCAGAATTAGTTACTCTTGATATTGATGACTATGGCAATATTTGTAACTATCCCGAAGGATTCTTTGGTGACGAAATGGGCGATCTTGTGGCTATGACTGAAGCAACAATCAAACGCCAGATGAATGTCGGAGCGTGAGAATGTATCAAATTGTCGATACAAATGTCCTGCTTGTCGCCAGTAAAAAAGCACCTCAAGCTTCTGAAACCTGTGAACTTTCTTGTGAGAAATATCTTCAAAATCTGATGAAGGGAGGAGTTTTAGTGATTGATAGCCAATGGTTAATCATTAAAGAATATATGAATAAAAACTCTCAAAGTGGACAACCCAATGCTGGTGATAAGTTCCTAAAATGGGTGCTGCTAAATCATACAAATCCCGATCGCTGCGATAAGGTTACGATTACCCAAATTAGCGAAAATGATTTTGCGGAATTTCCCAAATCAGAATCTCTTGAAAAATTTGATCCTTCCGATCGCAAGTTTGTTGCCGTGGCGATAACCCATCATGCAAAACCTGCGATCGCTAATGCCGTTGATTCTGATTGGCGCAATCATCAGCAAGCACTCAGAGAACATGGCGTTGAACTTAACTTTCTTTGTCCAGAATTGGGCGCTAAAAAATAAAAGAACACCAATCGCTCCAACTGCCAGCATAGAGTTTTCCTGCGACTTTTAGAGTGGTTCTCGCACGATCGCGCCGTCATGACTCACCCATGCGATCGTGGGAATGCCTCGCGATCGCCCATGATCGCGCACTGCGTCCGCCGTCCGAAATTCTAACTCTAGCTCGATCGCCAAGCCATCAGGATTTTGACGCACCTGCGCGGCATAGGCAAAGGCAGCTTGCATCGCGTCTGGAGTCATGGCTACAACCAAACAATCAGAGGTCGGCAGGGTTTGGGGTAATCGCGATTGCAGGGCTTGTTGTAAGTCTTCGAGGTTGATACAAAAGCCGATACTAGGATAGCTAGTACCTTGTGGGTGATAGACTCCAAGCAGGCGATCGTAACGTCCGCCTTGAGCAACCACATAATTATTACAAGCGACTTCAAACACGATCCCTGTGTAGTAGTCGAAGGTTTGCATAAAGCTCAGATCGAGTATTAAGCGATCGCAAGTGCCAGTAGTTTTACCCGTGGATTCCCAGATATCGATTAGGGATTTGAGATAATTAATTTCGTCAGTTAGCCCCGATGTCCATGAGCTAGTCGATAAAAGGCTCAACACATCTTTGGGTTTGCCACGCAGGTCAATTAGTTCGAGGGCATAGCTTTTGACATCGGCGGGTAAGTCCATTTCGATGAGGGCAATGCGATCGAGACTGGCTAGACAATGCCTTATTTTTTGGCGATATTGTTCGGGTAACAAATCGAGCAGGGCCGCCGTCAGTCGGACATCGCCGAGGATGATTTGCCAATTGTCCAATTCCACGCGATCGAGGCTGTCGGCTAAGAGCATCAAAATTTCGCCATCGGCTAACAATCCTGATGCGCCGAGCAGTTCTACCCCCGCTTGAAATAGTTCTTCAGATGAGTGATTGGCTTTGCGCCGAAACACATTGGCGTTGTAATAAATGCGTTGGGGACAGGTTGCCACATTTCCACCTAAACGGGCGGCATAGGCTCTGGCGATCGAGGCGGTAAATTCGGGACGTAGCCCCAAAATATCCATGCTACTGCTGTGCAGTTGAATTACGGATTCAGGATCAACGGCTCCCCCTGCGGTGAGCGATCGCAAATGCTCGACAGTTGGGGTAATGATGCGTTGATAGCCCCATGACTGAAAAACTTGTTGAATGCGGCTTTCAATCCAACTTTTTTGAGCAACGTCTAGGGGAAGTAAATCTTTTGTGCCAATCGGCAGTTGATGCGCCATACAGTTCTCTGGGTCTTCGTGATCCATCGTACCCTGATTGATTGCCGAAACATTAGGACAAGTCCGAAACATATAGCGGTTTTCAAATGAGTGTTATACAAATAATTTTTTAAAAGCCTTGCAAAGCAAAGCTTTTAAAAAATTATTTGGTTTTAAGTAGAGCACAAAGCGCTATAAAAGATGGCGCAGAGTGCCACTGTTTATTTGGGCTTATCGGAAGAAGCCCATCCAAGCAGATTGGAGAGCCAACCGCGTTTTTGTGGTGGTGGTAAAGGCTTTGTGGCGGCGATAGGAGGGACTGGTTTAGGATTACTGAACTCTTTCATATGCTTAAGGGCTAGTGGTTCTTGGGGATTGATCGAAAGAGCTTGCTTTAAGCTGATTTTTGCCATTTGTGGCTGATTGATATTTTTGTAAACTACGCCCAGCATGGCAAGACATTTACTATTTCTTTTGTCAAGTTGTAAAATCTCGCGTAGTTCCTTGAGAGCGATATTCCACTCATTCTGACTCATATATATTTCACAGAGCTTTAAGCGATCGGCGATCGCCTTTGCCGCCATAGTTAGTTCTTGACTGGACTGAATTATCGTTTCATCAGCATTAGATGGGCGATCGCCCGAATTTGGACTAGAATTTTGGCTAGAATTTTGATAGGCTCCATATTGCGGGGTCGGATATACATAACCAGATTTTGCTGATGATTGAGAATAATCTGAATCACTAAGATTTGAGTTTCTAGGTATCACCATCGGCGCTAATACAGGCGGCATATAGTTATCACCATACTGATAGCCTTCTTTGTAAAGAATATAAACCAGATTTAACTCGCTTATTTGCCCTGTATATTCCAGAATGTTTTCTAAAGATTGATATTGGATTTTGGCGATCGCCGAAACCGATCGCTCATAAAACCCATCACTAGGAGCCATCATCAACTCACAAGCGATCGTTGAATGAATCTGAATATTACGAGATTTTTTCATCAAGCGCTTAGCCAGCAACTTAAAAATCGCCTCATACGCATTGCGTTCCTGCTCTTTCATCAATATGTTGTAGGCAGGATTGACCAGTTTGGCAAGATATTGAGTGGCGAGTTCCTTCTTTTCAGCCGAGAAGCCATAAACATCGGGGTGCAATATTCGGGCAATGCTCAGATAGACATGGCGAATATACATGGGACTGGCGATAATTGGCAAACCAAGCGCTGCGTAATAGTCATGATTAAACTGGCTGATGCCACGATCTATGCGAATAAACTGGGCTTTCGGCTCTACTATTGGCGCTATTTTTAGCTTTTGCGGCGGTTGGTTCATGATGGTTCGCTTTGATCGTGACTATATTGATCGTGACTAGTTGATATTGGCAATCTAAATATGTATAGCTTTTGTCACTACAGATTAGAGCAATATAAAACCCAAGAAGCTCGCGGCGGCGCTTCTGGCTTTATGTCTTAACTTTTATGTCTTAACACAGATGGCTATAGCTATACCTTACCTTAGCGTCAGTTTTTGATCTGCGACGTTAAAAAGCCGCGCTTTGCGCCGCCTTTTAACATTTTTGTTTTCAAGATACTCCCTTCCCGCTATAAAACTAGACATTAAAAACCAAGAATTAGCGTTGCGGCGCTTCGCGCCGCAACGTCTAATTTTTCACTGGGAAGGGAGTATAGGATTTACACTGATCAAGGGTCGCAGGGAGAAGCCCCGCATTGGGTTTTACATTTTTATTTATGGTAGGTTTGAGAGCAAGTTGCGTAAATCCTCAACAGACTGGATACGCCCTTCTTATCTAAAGAACAGGGAGGTCAAGAATTGGGTAGAATCCAAATGGTAACTCATCTGCTCAAGGACTAAATAAGTTATGCGAAAGATATGGACGAGAATTCTGGCTGGTTGTTTGGCTGTGCTGGTCAATCTGACTACAACGAGTGTCGCATGGGCGGCTAGTCCAAGACAGACTAAAGATCTCCAGTTTCAAGGGATACCAATTCAGTGCTATGTCTCGCTCGCTGATACAGCCCCTTCCCCTGAAGCTAAGGTTGCCGCCTATACCCAAATCGCAGGTAAATATTTAGAATTGCAGCGCCCTGACCAAGCCACAAAAGTTTTGGAAAAAGGGATAACGGCGGCAAATGCGATCGCCACACCATCGCTCAAAGCTTTCGCCCTATTGGATACCGCAGGAAATCTTACTAAAGCATCACAACTAAAACTTGCCTTAGATGCGCTCGATGGGGCTTTAGCGATCGCCAAAGCTCTGCCTGATCCTGTCGATCGAGTGTTTGCAAATATCAAAATTGCTCAAGCTTATGGTGAAGCGGCTAAAAAAGAGCAAGCTCAAAATTTACTCGCCGAAGCGACCAAGGCGACTCCAGAAATTATTGACTCCTATGTGCGATCGCGAGCTTTTTCGGCGATCGCCAATATTTATACTGAGTTAGGTGATGATTTTAATTCTGAGGCGGCGATCGCGGCGGCGACGGACTTGTTGCCAATGATTGAAGATCGGAGCATTCGATCTAGAGCAAGAGTAGAAATCGCGGGTAGCTATGCACAGGCTGGCAATCATGTTAAGTCAGAAGCCTCACTAGCGGCGGTTTTTCAAGAATTTGATGCCATCCGTGACAATGCGATCGCCACTGCCAAAGATGCGGCAAAAAATACTAAACTGGCGGTCAAAAAGTCGGCGCTCAAAGCCGTCACTAAAGCGCTGAATCAGGATGCACCAAAAACTCCCCCGATTCCCGATCTTCACGTGGTCGAACAAGCGGCGATCGCCAATGCTCAACTCTTAAAAACGCGATCGCTATTTTTGGTTGCTAATCAATATTTAGCATCAAAACAATATGATCAAGCTCTAGAAGTAATCAACAACCTTGATGGTAAATCAGTTGAAAAAAGTGTTGGGATCGCTAATGTGGCGATCGCCTATGCTAAAGCTCAAAAAAATGATCAGGCCTCTAAGCTATTTGATCAAAGTTTACGAGGGCTAGCCACAGTGACACCTTCAATCGATGTCACTACGCTGTTAGTCGAAGTCGGTCGTCAATATCAACTCATTAATGCGCCCGAATCTGCGGTCAAAGCATGGGAGCAAGCCCAAGCGATCGCCCAAAATTTAGCTGAACCGACTGAACGCTTGTTTGCGCTCAACACTGTGGCTAATATCTATGCTGAATATGGTTTAGCTGATCAAGTCGAGCCAATTTTGCAAAACACGATGGCGATCGCCAAGACCATCGCTGATGCTAATATTCGCTCCAGAGCCTTCTCAGACATTAGCAGTAGCTATTGGACAATCGGTCAGCATGATCAAGCTAAAGCGATCGCTCAAAACATTGAGAACCCCATCGAAAAACAACAACTAGCACAATTGTTTGACTGTGCTAAATAGCTGACATAAAAGATAAAGGGCGGCGCTTTGCGCCGCATCTTGCTTGTTGGGTTTTGACCTGTCCTAAGATCAGGTGACAGCCCAAATTCAAAATCCAAATTCAAAATCCAAATTTACAACCCAGATTCACAATATTTGGTAATTTATTTTTATACACCGCTTACAAACCGCTCTATGAATGCTATCACCAAACTCAAAAATACTTTGCAAGAAAAGATCGGGGCAACAATCGTTGAAGTTACCGATCGCAGTGATCTGCACAAACATCACCAAGGGCGAATGAATGCACCTGCGGGTAGCGGTCATTATGATGCGATCGTGGTTGCTCAAAGCTTTGCTGGCAAAACCGTGATGCAGCAACATCGTATGGTCTATACGGCTCTAGGAGATCAGATGCAAACCACAATTCATGCCCTATCCCTCAAAACCTATGCCCCCGAACAATGGCAGCAATTCCAAAGGGGAGATGAGATCTAGCTGACAAGCTAATTTTGCGATTTGGGGTACAACTTCATTAAGGCCTGCACTTGCTCCGCATGGTAAGAGCTGCGCGTCAGTGGTGAAGAAACTACCTGTAAAAAGCCCATGCTTTCACCCTCAATTCGCCATGCCTCAAACCGATCAGGTGTAACAAACTCATGCAAGGTCAAATGCTTAGCCGAAGGTTGCAAGTACTGCCCGATAGTGATGATATCGCAATCCACATCTCTCAAATCGCGCATTACTTCCAAAACCTCTTCGTAGGTTTCGCTCATACCGACCATAATTCCTGATTTGGTGTAAGCCCAAGGCGCAATCTCACGGGCGCGACGCAGTAGTTCTAAACTACGTTGATATTCGCCCTGTGGACGCACGCGGCGGTAGAGTCTTGGCACTGTTTCTATATTATGATTCAACACATGGGGACGGGCTGCCAAAATCGTCTCTAATGCTTCCCAATTAGCACAGAGATCGGGAATAAGAAGTTCTATAGTTGTATCTTGCTTCAACTTCCGAATCTCTTCGATGCAACGCACAAACTGCGAAGCCCCACCATCGGGCAAATCATCACGATTAACGGAAGTCACGACAACATGCTTAAGATTCATCCGATGTACGGCTTTACCAAGGTTGATTGGTTCTGTCGGATCGAGAGCTTGAGGTTTTTTCTCAAAGTCAATGTCGCAATAAGGACAGGCTCGCGTGCAAGCGGGACCCATGATTAAAAATGTAGCAGTGCCTTGGTTAAAACATTCGCCGATATTCGGGCAAGATGCTTCTTCGCAGACGGTGTTTAGCCCCAAGTCGCGCAAGACTCCTGTGACATTGCCAATGCGCTCCCACTGTGGGGCTTTCACCCGCAACCAATCTGGTTTAACTGCCATATATTTATTGAGATTTCAACTGTAGGTAGATATTGTTTTGATTGTTTTGATTTGTACATTTTAACCGATGTTACATCGCCAATTTAAGCAATTTTAGATGCTGATAAACGCAGCGTCGATCGCCTTAATGATTATGGCAATGCGATCGCTATTTTTATCACGCCGCCGCCAACCCCACCGCAGTTTTAGCTTTGAGAAATGGCATTAGTTAAAAAATAGTGCGATTTCATCTTGATTTCATTTTTTAGTTGTAAGCTTTAGTTGATAAACCAAAAAATTTAAATCCTATGAATTTTCTTAAATTTAATCCTAAATTAGGCATTCTATCTCATAGCCTAGGTTTAGCCGCGATCGCCTCAATGGCAACAGTTACTCTAGGCGCATGTAATTCCACAACTAATCCAGAAACATCTACAGCTAACAGTCCTGTTGCGGTTGTTCCTAGCCCTACACCTGCGGCTAAATCTACAATGCATGACATGGGCAGTATGCACAATATGGGCAACATGGCGATGGATTTAGGTCCAGCCGATGAGCACTTTGACCACCGCTTTATTGATGCCATGATTCCCCATCATCAAGGTGCAGTCGTTATGGCAAAAGAAGCTCAACAAAAATCTGCACGTCCTGAGATCAAAAAACTAGCCGATGACATCATCAAGGCGCAAACCAAAGAAATCTCTGAATTAGAGACTTGGCGCAAACAGTGGTATGCCAAGGCTGGGAATAAGCCAATGGCTTATGACACCAAGGGCGGCAAGATGATGGAGATGAATGCGGAGCAAATCAACGGCATGATGATGAGCCAAGATTTAGGTGCAAAGGATGCTGAATTTGATTTGCGGTTTATCAATGCGATGATTCCCCATCATGAAGGGGCGGTCACAATGGCGCAAAATGCGGCTACTAAATCCACTCGCCCCGAAATCAAGAAACTTGCACAAGATATCATTTCTTCACAGCAAGTCGAAATCAAGCAAATGCAAGAATGGAAGCAAGCTTGGTATAAAAAATAATCATGAGCAAAGTTACGCTTAACTTACGCGGAATGCACTGCGCCTCTTGTGCTAGTAGCATTGAATCAGTGACGCGCTCTATGTCTGGGGTGATTAGTAGTAATGTTAATTTTGCGATCGCCCAAGCCGTAATTGAATTCAACGAGAAAAAGATTTCGGCTAATGCTATTCAACAGAAGATTCAGGATATTGGCTACGAGGCAATTTTACCTGAGCAAGTAGATGGCGATCGCGAACAGAAGTTGAACTTGGCGGAAACCCAAGAATTGACGCGCAAAGTTTGGGTAGGCGGCTTTATTGGCGCAATACTAGTAATTGGTTCGCTACCAATGATGACAGGATTGCAGATCCCCTTAATTCCTGAATGGTTACATAATCGCTGGTTTCAACTTGCTCTAGCTTTACCGATTCAATTGTGGTGTGGAAGTTCTTTTTATATTGGGGCTTGGAAAGCATTTAAGAATCGCACCGCCACCATGGATACGCTGATTGGATTAGGCACTATGGCAGCTTTTTGCTATTCGCTCACAGTTACTTTAAATCCTAATTTCTTTATTTCCCAAGGATTACAGCCTGAAGTTTATTATGAAGTATCGGTGGTGGTGATTACGCTGATTCTGTTAGGTAAATTATTTGAGAATCGAGCTAAGGGCGAAACGTCGGAATCAATTCGTAAGTTAATAGGATTGCAAGCCAAGACAGCGCGAGTTGTGCGTGATGGTCAAGAATCTGATATTCCGATTGAAGATGTGCAGATTAACGATATTGTGCTAGTTCGTCCGGGGGAGAAAATCCCTGTCGATGGAGAGGCGATCGCAGGTAACTCCACTGTTGATGAGTCAATGGTCACAGGTGAGAGTATTCCTATTGAGAAAAAAGTAGGCGATCGCGTGATTGGCGCAACGATGAATAAATCTGGCAGTCTGCAAATTAAAGCTAGTCACATCAGTAAAGATTCAGTTCTTGCTCAAATTGTCCAACTGGTCAAAGACGCTCAGAGTTCCAAAGCGCCGATTCAAAGGCTTGCTGATCAAGTGACAGGTTGGTTTGTGCCTGTGGTGATTTCGATCGCGATCGCCACATTCATCATCTGGTTTGAGATTATGGGCAACATCACCCTAGCCACAATTTCTGCTGTGGGTGTACTGATTATCGCCTGTCCTTGTGCTCTTGGCTTAGCGGCTCCGACTTCAATCATGGTTGGAACGGGTAAAGGTGCAGAAAATGGAATTTTAATTAAAGATGCAGGTAGTTTGGAACTCGCTCATAAAATTCAAACTATTGTTTTAGATAAAACGGGAACTTTGACCGAAGGGAAGCCAGTTGTTACGGATGTCTTTGCTCTCACCCCTCCCAGTGGGGAATCTGCCCTCACCCCCAGCCCCTCTCCCAGTGGGGAGAGGGGAGAAAGAGAATTATTGAAATTGGTTGCGGCGATCGAGCGGAATTCGGAACATCCTTTAGCAGAAGCGGTTGTAAACCATGCTAAACAAAAGAATATCATCATTCCTGAAGTAACTGAATTTATGGCGATCGCAGGTAGTGGTGTGCAAGGGAAAGTAGATAATGTCTTAGTACAGGTCGGCACAAGGCGATGGATGGATGAGTTAGGAATTAACACTAGTGCGATTCATCAATATCAAGACGCATGGGAAACAGGCGGAAAAACGGTTGTTTTAGTTGCGGTTGATAATAACTCTATTGGTTTAATTGGCATTGCTGACAAGCTCAAACCTTCATCTCAAATAGCCGTAGCGGCTTTACAAAGGATGAACATAGAAGTAGTAATGTTGACAGGAGATAATCAATCAACGGCTGAGGCGATCGCCCGTGAGGTGGGGATTAAACGCATATTTGCGGGAGTTCGTCCCGATCAAAAAGTAGCCAAAATCAGAGAGTTACAATCTGAGGGTAAAGTTGTGGCGATGGTTGGCGATGGTATTAATGACGCTCCTGCTTTAGCTCAAGCTGATGTCGGTTTAGCGATCGGAACAGGCACAGATGTGGCGATCGCCGCTAGTGACATTACTCTAATCTCAGGCGATCTGCAAGGAATTGTGACCGCAATTCAACTCAGTCGCGCCACGATTAATAATATCAAACAAAATCTCTTCTTTGCCTTTATCTACAATGTGGCAGGGATTCCGATCGCCGCAGGGATTCTTTATCCTATCTGGGGTTGGCTGCTCAATCCGATTATCGCGGGTGGAGCGATGGCGCTTAGTTCTCTCTCTGTGGTTACCAATGCGCTAAGGTTGAGAAACTTTCGTCCTTCTTCGACTAATGGAAAGCAATAAAATAACTATGAAAAAACATCAAGCGATCGCTATTCTAGTAAGTATTAGTTTGTTTTTTAGCATAGTCTCCAGTGTGTCATCAGAAGAGATGAGTAAACACAACTCATCGCCCGAAAGATTTCAACCAATCGAACAGCCTATAGTGCTTAAAATGGCGATCGCTGTCGGTGGTCTATCGCTAATGGCTGTTCAATTATGGTGGTTTTTAGGGGGGAAGCCTAAATCTGATTAGCCCAAAAACACACTAGAAATTACACAAGAATATCTTAAAAAGCTCACTATAAATGTGATTCAAAAGTAAGGGCAATTCATGAATTGCCCTTACTTTTATTTAGCTTCCATCCAATTTTTGCCAACATGAATATCTACTTCTAGCTTTACCGAAAGCTCTAAAGCAGATTCCATCGCCGTCTTAATTTTGGGTTGTAGCTCGGCAACTTCATCGGGTGGAACTTCAAACACAAGTTCATCATGGACTTGCAAGAGTAAACGTGCCTCATAGCCGCTCAAAAGCTCATTGACCTTCAACATGGCGACTTTGATAATATCCGCACTAGTTCCTTGAATCGGAGCATTGACTGCCGATCGCAATAGCGCCGCCTTTTGATATCCATTCATCTGACTGAGATTGCGAAAATAGCGCCGTCTTCCTAATAGAGTTTTGACATAGCCATCACGTTCGGCTTCAAATTCGACATCTTGCATATAGGTGAAGATTTTCTCATAGCGCTGATTGAACTTCTCGATAAATTGCTTGGCAAGCTTAACCGAGACCCCAATATCGCGACTAAATTTTTGCGCTCCCATGCCATAGATCACGCCGTAGTTAATGATCTTAGCCAATCGCCGCTCATCACTGGTGACTTCTTCTTTCTCTAATAAAAGCTGAGCCGTAACCCTATGCACATCCTCGTCCGCATTGAAAGCTCTCATCAATTCAGGCTCTTGACTTAAGTGCGCCAAAATCCGCAGTTCAATTTGGGAATAATCGGCGGACATCAATATCCAATCGGCTTTGGGTAGAAATCCTGCTCTAATACGCTTACTAAAAGCGGTGCGAATTGGAATATTCTGTAAATTTGGATTAGAACTACTCAATCGCCCTGTTGAGGTCACAGTTTGATTAAAATCTGTATGGACTCGCCCCGTGCTGGCTTGAATTAGGGAAGGTAAAGCATCGACATAGGTAGATTTGAGTTTAGCGAGGGTGCGATTTTCTAAAATCGTATCAATGAGTGGATGATCGCCTTCTAATTTATTGAGAACGGCCACATCAGTGGAATAACCCGTGGCGCTTTTGCGTGATTTCTTAATAAACTTTTCGCCTAGTAGCTCTAATAAAATCTCGCTCAATTGCTTAGGAGAATTGAGGTTAAACTCTCGACCAGCCTGAGCATAAGCGGCGATCGCCAAAGCATCTAAATCTTTTTCTAATTCTGAAGAGAACAAACCCAAATATTCCTTGTCGATCCTGATGCCGCGCCATTCCATCTCGGCTAAAATCGGCTCTAAGGGCATTTCTACATTTTGGAATAAGTCCCAAAGCTCAGGCACATCAGTTAATTGCGCTTGCAAAATCGGCACAAGCTGATAGGTGAGATAGGTATCCATTCCGCAATATTGGGCGACTAAGGGAATGGCAACTTCAGCGATCGATTTGCACTTGCCGACTAGAGTTTTGTAACTGACAGTGCGAATCTGGAGCAGGTTGTTCGCCATGTCATCGAGCTTATGACTCGCTTCAGGATCGATCACATAACTGGCGATCATCGTATCAAATACGACACCCGCTAATTCAATTCCTGAAGCTTTAAACATCAAGCGATCGAACTTGGCATTTTGCAAATATTTAGGATAACTAGCATCTTCTAAAATCGGTTTGAGAACTGCTTTTACATCTTCCCACTTTAGGTTTTGTCCTTCAATATGACTTAATGGAATGTAAGCAATCTCACTGATCGAGTCACCCCAACAACAACCGATTCCCACTAACTCCGCTTCAAATGGATTAAGTCCAGAGGTTTCCGTATCCCATGACACTGGCTGTTTGGTGCTGCTAAGAGTTGCGGCTAACTGTTCTAATTTGGCGATCGTATCAATAATCTGCACTTCTAATCTTAACGAAGCTGAAGCCGCGATCGCCCGATCTGCTTCCTGTTTGGCAAAGTCAAACCATAACTCATCATCTTCCTGCTCTTGAGACAACTCATTCTGAATCATCTTTCCCTGCGAGATCGAAACTGAAGGTGAAAGCTTCTTTTCGTAATTACCCGATAACTTAGCCTGAATCTGATCAATCTTATTGACAAAAGCTTTAAGTTCCAGATGTTCTAGTAAAGGAATCAACTCGGCAGTATCAAAACCTGTTAATTTACAGTCAGCGATCGCCACGGCGATCGGGACATCAGTTTTGATTGTCGCCATAAATTGCGAATGCTTAGCCGCCTCAATCCCCTGCTCTAGTTTGGTTTTAACTGCGCCCTTCATCTTGGGCAATGCTGCCAAAATATTTTCTAAACTGCCATATTCTTCAATCAATTTAACCGCCGTTTTTTCACCAATGCCGCGCACACCAGAGATATTGTCAGAGGCATCTCCACAAAGAGCTTTATAGTCAACCACTTGCGTAGGCAATACTCCCAGCCTTGCTTTCACCTCATCGGCATGATATTCCACGATCTTATCTTTCTGTCCGAGGTTCAATACCGAAATGCGCTTATCCGCATCAATCAACTGAAATAAATCGCGATCGCCACTTAAGATCTTGACCGTATATCCTTCAGCACTCGCCGCCTGTGATAGCGTCCCCAACACATCATCAGCTTCAAATCCCGCTTGAGTAATCGCGGGTAAGTTCATCGCCGCTAACACTTGTTGCAAGTTTTTCATGTCAGGAATGAAGCTCTCAGGAGTTTCTATGCGATTAGCTTTGTAAGTATTATCAATCTCATGGCGGAAAGTGGGAACGGCGAGGTCAAAGGCGATCGCCACGGCCATCGGTTTTTCGCGATCGAGCATTTCAATCAGCGCTTTCAAAAAGCCAAAACAAATACTCGTGGGAATGCCCGTCGAAGTTCGCAAGCCGCCCTCTGGATGTTTCCCAAAAGCATAAAAAGCTCGGAACGCGAGAGAATGTCCGTCAACGAGTAAAAAAGTTGGGTAATTTTGTTCGCTTGATTGCATAGTAACGCCAATTCAAGGATGAGATGCAAAGGGTTCTGAATAAACCATAGGATACTTCGTATGGGGTACGATAGTCAAGAGATTTTCTTGGTCTATAGCAATCCTAAATGAGTTGTGAGAGGCTTCGACTTCCCTTCGACAAGCTCAGGACATCGCGCTCAGCCAAAGATATACGCTGGCTGAGCGAAGCGATGCACTGAGCTTGTCGAAGTGTCGAAGCCCTATTTTTCTCATAAATGATTTAGGACTGCTATATGATTTACAAAATCTACTCGCTTCTGAAACTCTTCTTCTTTCACGATTTTAAAGTTTGTGCTTTTGGGATAGAACTCTCTAACTAATCGATTCGTATGTTCATTCAATCCACGCTCCCATTCTTGTTTTTTGCGAGTCCTGCCAGCAAGTATTTCGAGGCTTTGTCAACATGCGTAACTATAGCAATCCGAAATGAATTAAAACAAGCTTCGACTTCGCTCAGCTAGCGTGGACTGATGGCTGAGCGAAGTCGAAGCCACAAATGACTTAGGATTGCTTACCCTTTCTTCATGACCTTACGGTATCACTTTCCCAATATCCAATCTCTGTCTTCAAATCTGCAATCTTGGGACGATTCTCAATTTCAAATCGAATTGGAATTTCTCCTCATTTCTGATGCCGTCCTTTCCGATGTTTTTGTTTTCACCTAAGATATTGCTGATATATGCCCATCTCTTGAGGGTTAGCGTAGACCATTGGATGAATCGCTGATTTTACCCACATTTTCCAACGTTGCCTGCAATTTGTAGAGTTCGCTTCTTTCTATGGTGGTAAGATGGTTGGAGTTCATGAGAATATCTTGGTTGTTATAACTAATATCAGAATATTCTTGTGAGTCCCTTTATGCAAAGATCTCTAGGCGTTGCATTTCATCCTTGAATTGGCGAACCATGAAGCATCATCTCAGCCATCGAGAACAAAAAGTTCTTTGGGCTACCATCGATCACTATATTCAAACGGCTGAGCCTGTTGGCTCTAAGGCTTTGGTGTCAGGATATGACTTTGATATCAGCCCTGCCACAATTCGGAATGTGATGAGTATGCTCGATCGCAGTGGTTTGTTATATCAGCCACACACATCGGCGGGCCGTGTCCCCTCAGACTCTGGCTATCGAGTTTATGTTGATGAATTAATTGATCCCGCCAGTGAGCTAACTTATAGCACTCATCAATTTCTGGCTAGTAAGGGCGATCGCCTCGGCAAGTCAAGCCTTGATGGCGTAATGCGTGATGTCGCCCAGATTTTGGCAACTTTAAGCGGTTGCATCGCGGTGATCACCTCTCCAAATATGCAAACAATGCGGATTCGGCATTTGCAATTGGTCATTGTGGGCGATCGCAAAATGATGGCGATCGCCGTGAGTGATACTTACCACACTGCTTCGGTGACTATGGATTTACCTAATGAAACTCAGATCGAAGTATTGGAGGGTGAATTAAATATTCTTAATAATTTCTTGAATGAACATTTGCGTGATAAAAACTGGTCAGAGCTAAGTAGTGCATTGCAATGGGACGATCTCGATCGCCAGTTTCAGCAATATGCGGTGTTGTTGCAGCAGTCTTTACACCAGCTAATGCGATTATGCGATCGCACGGCTCTAGGACAAATGTTTATTAGTGGCTTAACGGAGCTATTACGTCAGCCTGAGTTTTCTAACCTGCAACAAGTGCAAAATATTGTGCAGTTACTCGAAGCCGATCGGGCTTCATTGATGGCGCTAATTGTCGATCAACCCACCCCTTCGGCAAATTCCGTCAGCATCAGAATTGGTTCAGAAATCTCGATTCAACCAATTCAGCACTGTACTTTTATCTCTAGCACTTATCTCTGTGATGACAAGCCCGTCGGGACAGTGGGTGTATTAGGTCCAACTCGCTTAGGTTATACAAGGGCGATCGCTTCAGTACAGGCGGCAGCGCTACATCTAACCGATGCGATGCGTAAATGGTAGTGACAAAGCGCAGTCCATTCTGTCCCGTTTAACAACGGCAATAAAAAACACAAAAAACTAAGTTTTATCACAGCATAAAATCCCGCAAGAAGAAATTTTGAGCGGTCAACCTTGAACTTTTGTGAAGTGCTTACCCTGTATGCGTTACACTATTTTTAAATAATACTTAAGCCCTGAAAACCAGTCTAGGAAAGCATCTCAGGGATTTGACAGAGAACTATGTCAATAAGTAATTAAGAAATAACTGTTCAAATCTATATAAATTAACCTTTATGTATATACACAAGTGGCAAGTTGCTATTAGAATCAAAAATTAGAAGTCATATTCAGTGCGGGTTTCGCAAAAAGCGATCGAGCAAGTCTTGATTTGACATCTAATCATTTAACTCACACTCAACTCATAAGTAGCTTGGCGTAATTAAAAATCGAGTACAAAATCTGAATCCGACCGCTATGGATTTAGGTTCTAGGGTTTTATATTTAATTGTGTCTGTCTACTTGCTTCCAATTCATTCATACTCATAAAACACTTATAAAAAGGGGAAACCTATGAACAAAGGTGAACTAGTTGACGCTATTGCCAAGAAAACTGCCGAAAAGGGCTTGTCAGTCAACAAAAAGACTACCGACGAAGTCCTCTCCGCAATTCTTGAAGTAATCATCGAGACTGTCGCTGGCGGCGAAAAAGTAACTTTAGTTGGCTTCGGCTCATTTGAAGCTCGCGATCGCAAAGCCCGCGAAGGACGCAATCCTAAGACTGGCGAAAAGATGGAGATTCCGGCTACCAAAGTACCCGCATTCTCGGCGGGTAAGTCATTCAAAGAACAAGTTAGTCCTCCTTCTGACTAGTCTCTGACATAAAAAGGGATAGGCGTTGCCTATCCCTTTTTTATTAGTTTTTATCGTTAAGTTTAAGTGGGCTTAAATTAAATATAAAACCCTAAAACCTGTAGCGCATGCTGCGCCTGCGCCACAGGTTTTAGGGTTTTATATTTTAATTAAGCCTAGCTACTTATGACTATCAATCTAAACAAATTGATTATCAACAAGCAAATTAATGGCGCACGATCCATCCAAATTTTTATCGAGATAAACATGAGTAATCAAACCCTAACAATTTCCAGCTTCGATGATAATTACTGGCGAGAGAATCATCGTTCTCGTCAGTATATTGAGAAAGGCGCTAACTACGAAGACTATCAATTTTAGCCTATCAGACAGGACACGAAGGCTGCGATCGCTATCTTGGCAAGAGCTTTGATGAAGCAGAAGCCGAACTCAAACGAGATTATGAAGCTCTCTTAGATCAAAAGAGTGGAACAGGACTGGATTGGAATAAAGTCAAAGAGTCCGCTCGTGATGCTTGAGATCAGGCAGGAACTACTTAAGACAGGTAATCCAGAGCGACAAGTCCTCCCGTGGTTGACATTCTTCACGATTTGGTCGCAGAGCGGAAGGTGACTTATTTAAGAATGACAACTTCATCGCGATCGCTTGCCAATCTAAACTCTTCGCCAAAATCACAGGTTGACAGTTCCCCTAATTGAATATTCTGATCAAAATTTGGTAAAGATGGATAAATCTCTAGCGATCGCAGGCATAGGGAAAGACGCGTTATTTCGACCGATTCTTCAGTCACATCACAGCCAAATAGATTGTGTTGCAAAATATGAGCTACTATTTGAGGCGGGTTTTTGGGGGCGATCGCCTCAGCATCAAACTTAGCTAATAGATAATGAATACGCTCATGTTCAGAAACCAGAAACTCTAAAGCGGTTGCCAGAAATACACCTGCTCCACATTTTGGATGGACGATTTTGATTTTCAATAAGTATTTTTGATATTCTTGGCAATACGTTAAGGTGTCTTGAGTAAATTTATGAGTTGGATCGCCTTCAACACTATCCTTATCTAAATTCTTATCCAAATTATTGGCTAATGACAAATGCTGCTGCAATGTCCGAATCACTGATTCGCTTTGCAAAATTGATTTGCAGGGTAATTTGGGAGTGCGCCGTTTACTAAGATTGCCAAGATCTTTACGATACTGAGCAAGTTCCCTAATCGAATCATCAAAAATACAAGTAAGAATATGACGAGTAATGTCTTCAAGAAAGTCAAATCGAGCAATTTCTTTGATCTGACGGCATAATTCATCACCCACAAATAGAGCCTTATCTAAAATGCGATCGCACTCAAATAGACTAAATGGATAGGCGTTGATCGGGATATGGTAATCAAAATTTCCAGATTGAACCCAACCAAATATGGCTTTATAGTTTTCCCAAATAGGTTGCTCGACATAAGGATTAACAAATTCGTAAGCGTCTTTAATCAGGTTTTCAGGTAATAATCGCCGATTTTCACAAAAAGATACAAACAAAATTCGGTTTAGCAGCTTCTGAGCTTGGTAAATAGCGATCGCGATCGCATCTTCTTCATTAATTTGTAAATTGATCTGTAAATTAATTACCGAATCAATTGGCGATTGCGGATCAACGTTAGCAGTGATTGGTGTTTGAGCAATTAGAAGCAACCGATAACGAAAATCTTTAATTAGCTGACTACGAATTTTGTAGTAGTGACTATAAAAGTTTTTGAGAACTTCAGATTCTAATTGATGCGACTCTTCTAACAATTGAGTAGTACGCGATCGCTCTTCGCTATTGGCGATTCCCTGTAATAGAGTCCGCCGTGACAATACAAAATAAAAAGCTTTAAGTTGGTCCAAATCTGCCAAAGACTCCCAAGAAAATCTCTGACAAAACAAACTAGACACATCGCGATGATAAAGACAGATTTCTCGATAATCCAACACGATTAGCCACTCAGTGGTTTCATGCTCTGGCTCTGGCTTGACAATCGCCCCTTCTTCAGCCGTATTGACCCTGATTTCGGCGATCACATTTGCTGAAGTTTTTGCAAAAAATCCCAACGCAGGTTTGGGATGCAGTTCTAATTCCCAAGTTAGTCCATCTGTCTCAAATGGCGATCGATACCCCAAAATATCAACAAAAATATCATGCAAAAACTGAGCTTCGGCGATCAAATTAGACGGTTCGCCATCGTTAGCAAAAACTAACCACTTGTGCAATATTTGAAAGCGATCGCCCAAATCTCTAGGGAAGCCAAAAGAGCTAACCCGCCTCGCTAGCGGCTTAGGATGAAATAGAGAATAGTAGGGCGATCGCTGATTCATACATCTTTGACGACATTATCGGAAGTATTATCAGCAATATTTCGAGATAGCTTATGCTCGGCCGCAACTTCTGCAAGTAAATCATCACGTTCTTCAGGAGACATTTCTTCTAAACGATTAGTCAGAAATGCTGTTTTATAGTCTTCTAGCTGTTGATTGTAGGTCATGGTTTGGGTTACAGCGCGGAATACATAAGTAGAAATCCAAGCTAGCAACACACCTATCAAAACGACTTGACTCCAAAGCCCCGCATTAGTTACATCAAGCCCAGCAGCCCGAAATGCAAAAAACGCAACTCCACCAAACCCAAAAAAAGCAACCACAATGGCTATGGCATCAATACGCCGCATAGATTTAATCTCTAAAATTTAATCTCTAAAATATTTTACAGCGCTTTTTTTGAATTTAAATTTGTCGTGCTTCAGGACGAAAATTAAAAAATGGTGAGACTAATAACAAGCCGGGGAAAAAGAAAAAGGCAAGCAAGCATACAAACACTCTCTCCAGAGAGCCAGTTTTGTACCACCGCGCCTTGAAATAAAACAAGATCAACAAAGGGATCGCCAACAAATATGCACCTGCGATCGCGGCATAAACGATGGGCGCAAGCAATGGTGAAGTAAGCAGCAATGACATATTTCTAAACAGAATTGTGTAGATGTGGCTATATACCCACAGATTGTAACAGCATAGTAATCTCTAAGCGTAAAAAAGCGCAAAAAGTAGAGGTAACGCTTTGCTTTGCGCCTATTTTTTTGAGTCTCGCGCCTTACCGCAATTTGCTCGCAAACCCGCCACAAAGAAAAATATAAAACCGAATACGGGACTTCGCCCTGCGACCTTTTTTGCAACGGATTTGATCGACAACTGCTCTATTGATCTTAGGCGCATGATCTTAGGCGCATGATCTTAGGGCGTAGCTAAAACTTTTGTTTGATTTTAAGTTGTTACGGTGCTAATATAAGAAACGCTGAAAATTTTACCCGAATAAATTCATAAGACTGTGGCACCTCAACAACAAAAGATTCGGATTCGTCTCAAAGCTTTCGATCATCGCCTGCTAGATTCGTCTTGCGAAAAAATCGTCGAAACTGCTAATCGTACAAACGCTACCGCCGTTGGTCCTATTCCCCTGCCAACCCGTCGTCGTATCTATTGCGTCCTAAGATCACCTCACGTTGATAAAGATTCCCGCGAGCATTTTGAAACTCGCACCCATAGTCGTATTATCGATATCTATCAACCATCTGCTAAGACTATCGATGCGCTCATGAAGCTAGATCTAGCTGCTGGCGTGGATATCGAAGTTAAGCTTTAAAGTTTAAGACTTCAAAAAGCCCAGAATTATGGAAGCATTTAAAAATTGCTTTTATAACTCTGGGCTTTTTGATATGTGACGGTGATCACTCCAAATTTGATATCTAGATTACAGTCTGGTTGCAATTTGTCGATTATTGTTAAGGTGAGTTTCAGCTTAGCTCTGGCTTGGGAAACAAAAAATGTAAAGTTTAGTCAGTAGCTTCAACTTGGATAACATTTTTAGAGGAATTTGAAGATGAATAACACTTTTAGCCTCAAATCAAGTATTGCTTTGCTAGTTTTGGGTCTTGCTATGGTTTCAAGCCCAAAACAGCTAGTCAACTCAACATCGTTGTTGAGTGATTATCAACTAGCGATCGCCAATCCTGTGATCGGTTTAGTTGCCAATGATAGCCGAGATAAAACAATTCAATGAAATTTTTTAAAGATTTTTCCCAAACAAAAAAAGCATCTCAGAAATGAGATGCTTTTTTGTTTGTTCTCCCAAGATGTTACAGCAGTCCTACTCCCTTCCCGCTATGAAATTAGGCATTAAAAACCAAGATTTAGCGTTGCGGCGCGAAGCGCCGCAACGCCTAATTTTTGACTGGGAAGGGAGTAAATGATTTATGAGAAAAATAGGGCTTCGACTTCGCTCAGCCAGCGTATATTGTTGGCTGAGCGAAGCGATGCACTGAGCTTGTCGAAGCCTCTCACAACTCATTTAGGATTGCTATAGATAGCGCTTAGCGCCGACTAAACTCTTAGATGGCTTGTAGATTAAAAAGCACAGTTAAAAAGGTACAATATTAAAGAAATTTTGGGCTTTGGTTGGACAAGGGGATATTTTGGAAAAAGGTACGCTAGTCGAAATTAAATTACATGGCGATCGCCGCCTTGTGGTCATCGATCGCCCTGAAGGTAAAAAACACTTTCAAGCGATCGATGAAAATGGCAACACCCATACAATCCACCCCCGCGAAATTAATTACGCCATCACAACCAATGGCGAAAACTCTAGCTTTACTTACGCTAAAATTCCATCATTTTTACAAAAAATCGAAAAGTTTCTTGATCCGTCAAATCTCGAAGTGGCGTGGGAGATTTTGATCGAAGACAATCAAGCGACTAGCCCCCCCGATCTGGCTAATCTTCTATTCTCAGAAATTTCTGCGGTTACTTCCTACGCAGCTTATTTTTTGTTGAGTAATGACAAGATTTACTTCAAGCAAAAGGGCGATCTCTATGAGCCGCGATCAAATTCCCAAGTCTCAGAACTAAGACATCAAGCTGAGGCGGCGGCTCAACGCGCTAAATTAATTGAAGAATTTCAGCAAAGACTGACGACTAAACTGTCTGGGGATGAGGTGACATGGACAACTAGCGATCGCACAAGGCTAGATTGCTTAGAGCGATATGCCCTGCATGGCGATGAATCGTCAGACAAAGCGGCGGCTCAAGAACTGCTAAGCTTCGCCAAACGTTCTAAAAATGAGCAAGCAGCCTTCCAAATGTTGGTTGATTTGGGTATTTGGGATGAACATGAAAATTTAAATTTATTGCGTAGCCAAATTCCGATTCGGTTTGCCAATGAATTAATCGCTGCCGCGCAAGAGTGTTTCACGGCTCCGATCGCCGATAGTATGCATGGTTTGCGGCGCGATCTGACGCATTTGCATGTTTATACGATTGACGATATCAGCACCACCGAAATCGATGATGGGCTGAGCATCGAGACTCTGAGCGATGGTCGCAAACGCATCTGGATTCATATTGCCGATCCGACCCGATGGCTCGATCCTGAAAGCATTTTGGACAAAGATGCGCGGAAGCGTGGTACGAGCGTGTATCTGCCCACAGGCGTGATCCCCATGTTTCCGATGGATCTTGCCACGGGACCAATGAGCTTAATCCAAAGCAAAGTCTGTCATGCCTTGTCTTTTGCGGTTGATCTTGATGAAGTGGGCGCAGTTAGCCATTATGAGATTGTGTCGAGCTTGATCAAGCCCAACTATCGACTCACCTATGATGATGTCGAAGAAATGTTGCAACTCGGCGTGGAGGATGATCTAGAACGTCTTGCTGATTTTGCGCGACTTCGTAAAAAATGGCGCGTTGGTCAAGGGGCGATCGAAATCCATTTACCTGATACTAGTGTCAAGGTCGATAATAAATCTGAAGAAGGCGATCGCCTGACCTTGGAACTGATGGAAGACACCTTCTCGCGCCAACTTGTGGCTGAGATGATGATCCTCGGCGGTGAAATTGCCGCTAGATTTGCTCAAACCAATAATATTCCGATCCCTTACCGCTACCAAGAACAGCCCGAATTACCACCCCTCGATACGCTGATGCAATTGCCATCGGGTCCAGTGCGTGAATTTGCGATTTGTCGCTGCATGACCAAAGGACTGTTAGGGCTATATGCATCCCGCCATGCAGGTTTGGGGCTTGATGCATATGCCCAAATAACCTCGCCGATCCGTCGCTATAGCGATCTGTTAGCCCATTGGCAAATCAAGGCTTTTTTGCGTGATGCGCTGTTGCCATTTACGGCAGAGCGACTGACCGAAATTTTGCAGGCGATCGATCCTGCGATTTGGGATGCCAATCAGGTCGAGAAACAGTCAGTGCGCTATTGGAGTTTAGAATATCTCCGCCGTAACAAAGATGTGGTGTGGGAAGCAATCATGCTGGACTGGTTACGTGAAAATGAGAAGTTAGCCCTAGTATTGATCGAAGATTTGGGTTTGAAATTACCGATGCGGATTACGCGTCAGATTCAAGTCGGCGACAACCTCCGCATTAAAACTTCTGAAGTCGATCCGCGCAAAGATATTATTTATTTTCAAGAAGCGCAGCATTCTAGTTCCATTTTAGAAATGGAAACGTCAGTTTAAGGGTGAAATACATCGGGTTCTGTTGAAGCAAAGCATATTTCGTAAGGAAGTGGATATCTAGAATTAGAACTCCATAGATTTAATCGTTAAGGCTCAGCTTGTCTGTACTGCTAGGCGCTGATTCTTTTGTGCGATTGACTACCTTGTCAGGGCGTATAATATAACATAGATAGAGCGATGGACGGGTCGCTTATACCTCTGCGCTTTTTATTGCGCTTTTTAAAATGCTTAAGGAGAAAACTTTGCCTACGCTGGGTGTAAATATCGATCATATTGCAACTATTCGACAAGCGCGGCGAGGTGTTGAACCCGATCCCGTGGCAGCAGCCATCATCGCTGAGTTAGCTGGAGCTGATGGGATCACGGTTCATTTGCGCGAAGATCGTCGTCATATTCAAGAGCGCGATGTGCGATTGCTTAGGCAAACTATTAGGACTCGTCTCAATCTGGAAATGGCGGCAACTCCTGAAATGGTGGCGATCGCCCTTGATGTTAAGCCAGATTATATTACGCTTGTGCCAGAACGCCGCGAAGAAGTCACCACCGAGGGGGGGCTAAATGTTAAAGCTCAAGGCGATCGCCTGAGTAAGTTTGTGCACCAACTACAAGGCGCGGGTATTCCAGTCAGTTTATTTGTCGATCCCGAAACAGAACAGATCCAAGCATCTGCTAAAACTGGGGCAAAATTTGTGGAACTGCACACAGGAAATTATGCCAATGCCAAAAATGAAGAAGAACTTCAGCATCAACTAAAGGTTCTAACTAAAGGTGGAGAATTAGCTATTCAATTAGGATTGAGGCTAAATTCTGGACATGGTTTAACCTATTGGAATACTCGCGCTGTAGCTCAAATTGAAGGAATGGAAGAATTAAATATTGGACATAGCATTATTAGCCGCGCTGTTCTTGTCGGCTTAGATCGAGCGATTCGGGAAATGAAAGCATTAATCAATTCTTGACATTCCCCCGCGTTCTTTGACAAGGATTCGTGATATTGCATAACAAAAATGGCGATCGCCTTAGCCAAAAATTTCCGCAGGATCGGCGGATTGAACTTTGCGTAGGGATATCGCCCCTGAGATCACACACATCACCATCGTCAAAAGCATTACAGGAATAGCCTTATCCCAAATATAGAGCGGCAGTAATGTGGCATTTTTGGTGAGATTGTACAGCCCAAAGGAAATTCCAAAACCGGGAATAAAGCCCAAAATTGACAATACAAAAGCTTCTTGAATCACAATTTGGGCTAAATACCAATTGCTATAACCCATAGCTTTGAGCGTGGCATATTCGGCAAGATGATCGGACACATCGGTATATAAAATCTGATAGACAATCACAATGCCCACGATAAAACCCATAACTGCGCCAAGACTAAAGATAAAGCCGATCGCCGTACTCTTTTGCCAATAATCTTTTTCAAAGTTGATATAGCCTTCCATTGTCAAAATACGCGTATCATCGATCGCCGCATCTTCAGTTTTTCGGAGATCGTCAATGGTCAGATCTGACTTTAAGATAATTACTTTATTTTTATCTTCATCACGAATGACTTTACCATCTGGACTAACGCGCTCTTGATATAGCGCCCGAATCCTGTTGCCATCGGGGGGAAGTTTGTCACGAGGCAACACAACGGTGTCATTGGGTTGACTGAGAATGAAGTTGAGCATCGTTTTGTAAGGGGATGCATCAGGACGTAAATTGATCAATCCCACATTAATTAATCCCGAACGGCGAGCATCAAATATTCGCAAGAAGTTGGTGTCACTAGTAATCACAGTTCCGTCAGCGGCAAATGACGCACCCAACTCAAATAAGCCGCCAACCTTAATTTTGCGATTGGAAACTTCGCGGGTGACGATATGATCGCAACCAAAAGCTTCATCACTAAATTTAGTTTTTAGTTCTAATTTGCCACAGTCGCCCACAATTGGTCCAAAATCAGTACGCGAGGCTCGATCAAATAAAACTACATCTTGCTCTTTGACGCGATCGATATTGGCGATCGAGCCAGGCATTTTGAAGACTTTAGCATCAGGATTTGCACCCAGCACTAAAATAGTGCGATTCTGTCCCGCAGGATCTTCTTTAATTTGCCAAGATCCAAGTCCAATGTAAACTGGATTGACTGATGCGACTTCTTTCATGCCAAGAGCTTGATAAAGACGGCGTTGAGAGAAGTTTCGCATTCCCACAAGGTTGGTTGATTGCGGGCTGATGATTACTAAGTCACCAACGAGATTGCTTTGTAGGCGGATCGCACTGGTAAAGAGGGCATCTCGAAATCCAAGTTGCAAGAAGATTAAGACAACGGCAAAGGTAATCCCTGCGATCGCCACTAGCAGACGGCTTTTTTCGTAGGTAAGTTGTAGCCAAGCGAGAGGAACAGCAAAAATCATATTAAACTTCCACTTTGACTCTGACTTGTAAATTGGTCAGTCCTGAAACTTTTTTACTATCGTCTAGTTTGATTTTGACTTCGATAATCCGCGCATCGGTCTTCGCCGCAGGATCAGTTCCCAATACATCATTTTTGGCAATGCGTAACCCAATCTTATCCACTTTTCCAGTGAGTTCACCCTCAAAAGCTTCACTCAAAATCGTCACTTTTTGACCGACTTTAATTTTGCCGATGTCAGTTTCATAGATTTCGGCGACAACATACATTTGATTAGTATTGCCAATTTCGAGAACTCCACTAGTCTGGCTGACGGTTTCACCAATTTTAGAATTGATTTTGAGAACTTGACCATTGATCGGCGCACGAACTTGAGCTAGGTCTAAATCTACTTCTGCTCGTTTGATATTGACGATCGCCGTTTGGAGTTGAGCTTCGGCAAATTGAATATCGGTTGGACGAATCTCTCTGACGCTATTGAGTGTGCCTTGAGTCTGGCTTAATTGAAATTGAGCTTGCTGAATTTGTTGCTGTGATTGCACAAATTGTCCTTTTAGGGTTTCGGCTTTGAGGCGATATGTATCGAGAACCGTCTGAGAGATTGCGCCTTCTTTATAAACTTGCAAAAACCGATCATAGTCTCTAGCCGCGATTTCTAATTCGGCGCGAATTGTCGCTGCATTAGCTTCAGCAGATTTAATATTGGCGGCGGCGGCGAGGACGTTGCCTTCTTGGGCAGCGATGTCACCATTTTTTGCACCTGCGCGAATTTTGGCAAGATTGCTGTCGCTCTCTTGGGCTTGACTTTGAGCTTGGAGTAGCGCTGCTACTGAGCGATCGTAACTATCCAAAATAGCGATCACCTGTCCTTGTTTGACCGTATCACCTTCTTTGACCATCAACTTAACAATGCGCGATGAGCCGAGTGTCGATGGTGAGGCAACTTTAATGACTTCGCCTTGCGGTTCGAGACGACCTAAGGCACTAATGGCTTTTGTCTGTTCTTTGGGATTAGCGGCATTAGTTACAGGGGGCGGTGTTGGCTGGCTGCTAGAGCGCCCCATCACAAACCAAATACTCCCTCCCAGTGCAATTAGAGCCAGTGCGATCGCAGGGATTAAAAATTTATTTGGTTTATTTGCTCTGTTTGGTTCTAGGGCATTTTTCATTTTTATCGTTTGCTTATTTTGAGAAAAGGTGACTTGGATATCTTCAGATATATTATCAAGCTCAACTTGCTGATCCGACTGTTCATTTACTTGCATGTTTTTCTGGATTTATTAAAAGCTAGATTTTTAAGCCTAATCTTCTAACCTATAGCAGTTTGCTATATTTTTCTACATCCTACACTAGAGCTAATCTTTCACTGTGAAGGGGCTAGCGTCATGATTTATTCGCGCCCCATTAATTTATCGCAGCATTTCCCAAAAGGGTGAGAAAAGAAGAATCGCTAACTTTTCTCCAAGACGATCCAAATACTCCCTTCCCGCTATGAAATTAGGCATTAAAAACCAAGATTTAGCGTTGCGGCGCAAAGCGCCGCAACGCCTAAATTTTCACTGGAAAGGGAGTAGTATTAGGTAGGATTGAAAAATTCATTATACTAAAAAAGCCTTGCGATGCAAGGCTTTTTCGGCGTTTTTAAACATACAAACTAAGCTGGTGACCAGACTCGAACTCGTGACCTGCTGATTACAAATCAGCTGCTCTACCAACTGAGCTACACCAGCATTCTCTCAAAGCTAAACTAATATAACAGAAGTGCGATCGTTATGGCAATATTTTTTTTAATTATTTGCCATATTCCTCAAAAGAGCCACTGGTTTTGACTCTTACGTTAAAATAATATCGCTACAAAATGCTTAGCCGCAAATTTTTTGATTAGCTAGCAATAAAGCTCAGATAATATCACTATCCTAAAAAAAGTAGCATAAAAACAAAAAAATCAAGACAAATATAGATTAATCAGAAGACCATGACTAGGACAAGCGATCGCACCCAACAAATCAATCATTACAAAATTCTAAGAATTGGCTATAACGCTGCTCCTGCCGATGTCAAAAGTGCGTATCGCGGTCTGGTCAAAGAATTTCATCCCGATTGCAATCATCATCTTGATAATCATGATGCTATTGCTTCGATTAACCTCGCTTACGAAGTTCTTGGCAATGCCCAGTCCCGCGCCCATTACGATCGCAGTCTTGGGATTAAACATGCTCCTAATGGGGCATCTCAGGGAATTAAGCGATCGCCAACTAAACGCGAAACCCATCTCAACGAAGATCAAAAGATCGATCGCTGGTTTAAGCAAGTTTATGAACCAATTACGGAAATGCTGGAAGTCATTCTCGATAGTCTCGATGAGCAGATTGATGATCTGGCGGCTGATCCCTATGATGATGGACTTATGGAAGATTTTGAGGATTATATTGATGAATGTCGCGGATCATACGCCAAGGCTCAGATTTTCTTCAGATCAGTTGCCAATCCTGCCTCAGCAGCAGGGGTTGCTAGTTATCTTTATCACTGCCTCAACGCGATTAGTGATGGCATTGAAGAATTAAATTACTTTACGCGCAATTTTGACGATCGCCATTTGCACACAGGGCAAGAACTCTGGCGCAGGGCGGACGAAATGCGTTATTGCGCCCAAGTGGCGATGGAAAATTTACAATAAATTTTTTGAAAGCTTTGCTTCGCAAGACTTTCAAAAAATTTAGGACTTCCGCAAAAAGACCTGAAATCCTGATTTTACCGTAGGGGCAATTCATGAATTGCCCCTACTTCTGCTTAAGTCCTAAAATTATTTGGTTTTAAGTAAAGTGCAAAGCACTACTGGCTAGATCACGCGATCGTTGCCGCCATCAATGGGGACTTGAGCCGCCGTCGTGCAGGCAAACAGCGCTCCACACATCTCGGTAGCCAGTTCGGCAACATGGTGGCTAGTAACTTCCACTTTGAGTAAATTATTAGTTTTATACTCCTCAACCGTCAATCCATAATGCTGAGCGCGAGATGTCAATACTTCCTCTGTCCAGATTCCTGTATCAAATACCGCATTGGGATGCAAAGTATTAATGCGAATGCGATCGCTACTCCATTCCAGAGCCGCTACGCGCATTAGTTGAGTCAGCGCCGCTTTTGAGGCAGAATAAGCCGCCGCTGCCGGACCGGGAGCAGGGACATTTTTGGAACCGATCGCCACAACTCGACCGCCATTGAGGGCAAGTTTGAGCAATGGATAACATTCGCGCATCAGCACTAAATTTGCATCAAGATTGATATGCATCACTTTTTGCCATGTGGCGGTATCTAGATTCTCAATGCGACATCCTGAAGGGAAAATTCCCGCGTTGAGAATGAGCATGTCTAAACCGCCAAAGGATCTGACTGCTTGATCGAGAGCCTTCGCGATCGCATTTTCATCACTGACATCGCAAGTAACACCCACAAAATCAGGGCGATCGTATAGCTTCTCAATATCGGGATTAATATCTAATCCCACAACCGCCGCGCCTCGTTTTAATAATGATTCCACGCAAGCTTTGCCGATGCCTGAAGCCGCACCTGTGACTAGGGCAATCTCACCTGTAAAAGCAGGTGAAGAACCACCTTTTTTCAATTTTGCTTGTTCTAGCTCCCAATATTCCACCGCGAAAATATCGCTAGCGGGTAAGGCTTGATAGCCGCCTAAAAGTTGCGATCGCTGAATAATTTCCATCGTGTGTTGATAGATATCCGCGCCGATCGCCGCATCTTTTGCTGATTTACCGATTGTAAGCAGACCCAATTGGCGATCGAGAATCACTCTGGGCGCAGCATCGAGAATCGTGACTGGCTGAGTTGAATGGGAAGATTCTTCAGCAAAATAAGCATGATAGGATTCGGCATAAGCTTTTACATCTCTTCCCACTTGAGGCAATCGCTTAGTCCGAATCACATGATCGGGAGTGGCGCAACCTTGTTGAGAAATAGTTTGCACATCATCTCTTTGAGCAAAGGCTAAACTTTTCTCGTCGTCATGCTGACTTAAGATGATGGGAAAACCTGCGACTTGCGATACTTCAGCGCGTAATTTAGCAAGTTCTAGTTTGTCTACTTTTTCTTGTTGTGGGCTAGCATATGGAACATTCCAAGCATTTTGATTTTGTAAATAGACTTCAGCGCGATCGACTAAAGCGATCATTCTCTCGTAAGATTCATGAGCAGTTTCCCCGAAGGAAAAAATACCGTGATTCATTAACACCATGCCAATCGTGCGATCGCTCTTCTCAGCAGTAAATTTCTCGGCACAAACTCGCGCAAGGTCAAACCCCGGCATCACATAGGGAATAATCACGACATCATCGCCATAGATTTCTTGAATACGTTCCCATCCATTAGCCGTATTGGTGATTGAAATTACTGCGTCGGCGTGAGTATGATCAACAAACTTGTAAGGCAGGCTGGCATGGAGAATCGTTTCTACCGATGGCGCGGGCGCACTTGCTCTAGTCATTTGGGTTTTCAGTTCATTTACCATTTGGGAATCGGAGAGAACTGAAAGTTTGGCTAATTTTAATAAATGGGCGATCCGCACAGGTGCAAAACCTGCTTCGGCGATCGTCTCTAAATCCCAGCCACTGCCTTTGACATAGAGAATGTCTTCTAATTCGCCAACTAGATTCTTCTCGCTGATTTTGACGGAAGTATTGCCGCCGCCATGTAAGACTAGAGAGCGATCGCGCCCTAATAGCCTTGATGTATATACTCTTAAGCCTAAGTCGGTTTTATATTTCGCCGCCTCGCGATCGCTCCATAAACTTTTCATTTTAAATCCTCAAATTATGTTGTAAATAAAATATTTTTAAATTAACCCAATTCCGCGCAAATTTGAATAACGGGTAAGTCATTCATTTAATTAAAGATTACCAGTCCGCTTCATTATTTTATTAGGTTACATTAAAAAACTTGTAGGGGTTTAGCATTTGCGGGACTATTTCTAAACTCTTCACCACTATCTCAATTGGCAAATGCTAAACCCTTTTCGCGTTCACAGATAAATTGTCCCTGCGTTGTGAGGTTTAGGGCAAATCATTACCGAATTAAAAGGATCTAAAAAGTTCTAAATTGTTATGGTAATGCTTTGCCCCTACAGGTGATATATCAGCTTGTGAGCGTAGATCTTCTCTGGCTGGCTACTTGATCGCTTGTTGCTAAATCGCGATCGCTATTTTTTTGACATTAAATTCTCAAAAGGATGTCGATTTTTCCCTACAGGATTTTGTTAAAAGAAAAGATTTGTAGGGGTTTAGCATTTGCGGGACTATCTTTAAAATGTTTATGGAATCTCAATTCGCAAATGCTAAACCCTTTACGCTTTCACAGATAAATTGTCCCTGCGTTGTGAGGTCTTGGGCAAAGCATTACCGAATTAAAAGGATCTAAAAAATTCTAAATTGTCACGGTAATGCTTTGCCCCTACAGGATTTTGCTCATCCGTCAATTTTATGTAATTCGTTCATCAAGCCTCTTTGTAAAAGCTAATAATAGCCAAATCAAAAAATAAAAAAAGCGCCAAAGGCGCTAAGAAAAGTATACAATAAAGAGTGTAAAGGGAAAAGGGCTAAAGGGTAAAGAAGCAGGCCTCACGCGAAGAGGCAAACTCAGACCACAACCCGAAAACCGAAGTTGTACATCCTATTGCCTGCAACGTTCCTGCGACGACACGCTGAACGACAATTGATACCGTTGGTGCTAAACGAGCTACCACGCAGGGCGCGTATATTTTGTTCGCCACAAGTCAGCCACGCAGAGCCAACCGTAGGCGCACCATTATAATTTTCATGCCATACATCTTCGCACCATTCCAAGGCATTGCCATGCATATCATACAATCCCCAAGAATTTGCTAACTTCTCTCCCACTGGATGAGTTTTACTTCCTGAGTTCTTATCATACCATGCATAGTTCTCTAATTGATTGACATCATCTCCAAAGCAATATTTTCCAGTACTTCCAGCCCGACAAGCATATTCCCATTGAGCTTCGCTAGGCAGTTTTACCGTTTGTCCGACTATTCCCGATAGCTTCTTGCAAAATGCAACTGCATCATCCCACGTAACCTGCTCAACTGGAAGATTTTCGTTGTCTTGGAAATGAGAAGGATTACTTCCCATCACTGCCATATATTGCTTCTGCGTAATCGGATATTTCCCCATCTTAAAAGCTTTCAAGGTAACTTTGTGAATTGGCTTTTCATCATCACTTTTATTACTTCCCATTGAGAAACTTCCCGCAGGAATATCCACTAATTCTAGTTTCACACCATTTGGCAAGTCCAAAACTAGCGCATTAGATTTTCCCTTGAGTTTATCCGCTTCTTTAGGTATCACAATTAATGGACTAACTACCACTGTCAATCCATATTTGCGATCAATATCCACAACATCCTCATCGCGCAATTGCAAATGATCTTTCTGATAATCGCGCAAATCTTTTAACTCTTGAGTCGTTGGAGGATTTCTTTCGGGAAGCATCTCCTTTAGCAGTTCCTCATACTCTTCTAACTTCCGCACCTTAGCCAATATCGGCTTCAGCACATCCGCCTTAATTTGATCGGCATCCCCTTCTGACAATTCCAATCTAATTCGCAAAGAATCTAACAATTTCCTAGCAGGAATAGACCACTTTCCATCCACGATCCGCCCCTCTAACTCTCGCCGATAGACTAGCCGAGGATCGTCCTTCGCTTGAGCAACCTTCGCAATATAAATCTTTCCACCCTGCTCCACAGGATAAAAAGCAGGAGTCATATTTGGCGACTCTTGCGACACCTTCAGTGCGGCATATTCATGCAACTCATCGATAGAGATTTTGCTGTCTCCATCCCGATCCGCCGCCCCCGTCTCAATCCCCTCCACCAAATAGCGCGTATAGATCGACATCTCCCCATCAGGTTGAAACGAAAACTGCGTCGAACTCGAAGAAGTCAAAATCGCCCTTCCTTTACCACCCAATTGATTTTTGAGGTTCACCGAACCATCATCCATCACCGCCAGCCCCTGAGCAAACGCACCACTAAAGCAACAGTTAAAAATCAACACCTGATGCTGTGACTTGCTATCATTCATCGCGTCTTGCAAGTATGTCGCCGCCACAGTCGTAGGCTTGACGATCCTGTTACCCTCCTTGCGAGTGCTAGGCGTTCCCAAAAATAATCTGTTCGCCTCATCAACGATCCCATGCCCCGAAAAATAAAACAGCACCAGATCATCTTTTTGGCGATCGCGCCCATTAAACAAATTGTGAATCGCATCTTCGATCGCCTGTCGCGAAGCATTTTTTAAAACCACAACGTCATCCGTAGCAAACTCACCATTTGCCACCAACACGCGCTGCATCGCATCCACATCTAACAAAGAGCCATGCAAAGGCGCAAGCTTTTCACATTGAGGATATTCACTTGTACCAACCAACAAAGCTAAACGTTTCATGTGAACTTAATTTCCTTACTGACCTTGACTTGCCCACTGTGCAATCTGTTCGTTAGCTTTTTGGAGCGCATATTCAAATTCTACTTGACTACTTCCCTCGATCGCGATTTTTTTGCCATAAGCCTCAACCGACATCTTCAAGGTTTTACCAACAATGCGATCCTTCAGAAATCCGCCCAATTTTTGCAAATTCGCCGCACTAACCTCAGCAGCTAGCAATCCCACCACAAAGCCACCCAAAGCCATCGCACCTTCAGGAACATCAGTTACCGCAACGAGATCGGCATCTTCGACCCCATCAACCGCCCTAACCTGTTTCAGCAAATTACGCGCCGCCGCCTGTAAATCCTCAGCATCTAGCGAAGAATCAACTAATTCCAAGTTGACAAAAACATTAGTAGTCATAATTCACCGTTTTTTCGATTGTGGTTAGTTTATCAAAGTTTATAGCTAGTCTTGCGATCGCGATTACTGTTATTGCTCATATTTTAAACTATGCATGAATTACTAATATTTTAATCATTCAATAAATCTACAAACTCTTCAACTGTTAAATTAGCGTCATTCAGGATACTCTTCAATGTCTTCGGTTTGAGAATTGTCGAACCGTGATAGGCGACAGTTGCTCTACGACCTTCACCATTTTTATATATTTTATGGCTTCCACTTTGTCGGGTAAGGACAAATCCAATTTTTTCTAGCACACGAATAACTTCGTTAGCATTGACTCTAGGTAAACGAGAACTCAAGCAGTTACCTCCACTGATGTAAGGCTAATCTGTCCAATTTTAGGTAATTCTTCACCACTCAATAGTCGATCGTCAATGTGGAGAGAAATTGCATCTTTAATATTTTCTAGGATTTCTTCATAGGTATCAGCCTGTGTGTAGCAACCCTGAAGTGAAGGACAAAAAGCGAAGTATCCATCCTCATTTTTTTCTACGATTACGGGTAAAGTAAACTTATTCATATACTAAGTCTTTAATGTAGGTTGATTATAGCTAGTCTTGCGATCACTATGATGTTAAATGAATACCGTCATAGGCGGTACAAACTGAGATGATCTGTATCAAAAATATGAATTTGCATCAGTCATCTACTTCTAAATTTGTTTCTCGGCGGATATGCTTCAGCTTTTCCATAAAGTCATCAAAATTGGAATCGTTAGCAAATATTCCTGCATACTTCATCTGAGGTAGGGAAAGATCGGGTTCTTTTTCTGAGCCTACTTCTACACTTACAAACTTACCCCTCGCTAGTTGAGCTTCGAGCGCAGATTTAGCCCTAGAAATTGCCTCTTCCTCTGTCTTACCCTCAGTAGTTAAATTTGACATCCCCACAACTGAAGCTAGAAAGCTCTGTTGAGACTGGCTTTGCACAAAGATTTGATACTGCATAACGTCACATTTTTTGACCACTTAAGCCCTATTCTAACCAACCAATAAGGTGGTGTTGCCCACTACAGCCATAAACTTGATGAATTTCGGCAATTTTTCAATATTGTATCGTATTGCTTAGGCGATCGCTCATAATGTCCAATCTTCAATTATTAGCTGCGGTACTTTTTCAAAGTGTTTTCGATTTCTTGTTAAAAGGATACCGTCATAGGCGATACAAACTAAGATGATCTGTATCAAAAATGTGAATTTGCATCACTCATCTAATTCTAGGTTTGCTTCTTTCTTCAATAAAAGAGGCTTGGGTAAACTTATTAAACACAGACTAATTTCGACTCAAAATATTCTCTTGAGACCATTTCTTAATTACAGGTTGAATTTTAATTTCTAGTAAGTAAGAAAATGTAATCGTCAGTAAAAACCATATAGTTAAGCGAAGTAAAAAGCTCCATAGATTACCACTAACTGCAATGGGAAAATAATCACGGATAATTAGTATAAATGGCATATGTAAAATATAAAGTCCATAAGATATACTGCCCCAAAAAGTTAAATATTTTAGAATATCTGGTTTATTTTGAAACCAAAGTAAGGCGATCGCTGCAAATACCTCAAATGTACCAATAGCCCATGATTCGGTTTTTACGCCGCCTTTGAAGATAAAAGCATAAGCAATTGCTGCTAGAGGAATCGCAAAGGAAATTCCGCACAGCCAGCGATTGAGCTTAGATGGTCGATTTGCCACTGTTGCGATTATGAAAATGCAAATGGGCAGAGAGGTTAGATCTTGCAGACTAACGTAATTAGGATTAGGATTACCGAGTTTAAGAGCGCCAAGCACTACTGATCCCAGATGAAACTCACCCGTTGCCAAAAACAATAGAATGTAGCTAACCAGAGGTACAGAGATTTGATGAGGACGATGAGGGACTTTCCAAGCTAACCACAATCCCATTAACCAAAATAACCAGCCAGCAAAATATCCAGAAATAACTTGTGGAAATGGATGAACAAACCAACCAAAACAAACTATCGCCAATGTCCCTAAGAGCAAGTTTAAAATTTTTGGACGAAAGTATAGTATTAGAGGAAAAGCTAAATAATAGACCAATTCGTAATTTAAAGACCAGAGCGCTCCATTAGCTGCCAAACTTGGACTGGTCACATTTTGCAAAAAGAGAAGATTACTAATAATTGACCATAAACTATCTTTTGAATACGCTAATACTGATAAAAGAATCGCAAAAAAGTACATCGGCAGTATGCGAACTCCTCGGCGTATTAAATAGCGGATAGTACCTACTCTAGAAAAAGGTTCTACATTGGTAAGACCTATAACATATCCAGAAAGTACAAAGAAAATAAGTACAGAATCACGTGCTGCATGAAAATGAGTCCAAATCCCATCTAATTGATAGCCGATATCTATATGTGTCGGGCTACCCAATGCAATATGGTAATAGCAAACCCCTAAAGCAGCCAGTCCTCTCAAGCCTTCTACAGCAAATTCATATTTATTCCTTTCAGCACGTTCATCTGGAGGTGTAAACCGAGCATTCCAGTCAAGTGAAGATAGCATTTTTATCTTTAGGTCGGTAATATTTTATTTTAATTTACAAGATTTTAACACTAGTTGTCAAATTAGTTAAACAAGAAAAGTACTGGGGTCAAGAGGAAATATATGAATAGATTAGGATTTTATATTTAATTAAGCCCAATTACTTATAAGCTATGATTAAGCATTTTAAGGTTAGCTAAAGTGACTAAAGTTCAACAAGTTTTTAAAAGTATTAGCTTCAAGATATTTATTACTGTATTTATTCTCATCTCTTTACATGTTGCGCCTGAAGGATCGCAGAGCGATAGGTATATCGTTGCAGTTAGATCACTTGTTGATAGCGGCACTTTTGCATTGCAGGGTGATATTCCTAGACCTGTTGATATTGTTGAAATCAATAATAACTTCTACTCAGTTATCGCCCCTGGATTACCAATTATATTTGCGCCAGTGTATTACTTACATCGTTCTATCATGAATGCACTTCAAATTCCTTTTGGAGAGGTGTTTTGGGGAATTTTTCATGTATTATCTAACATCTTCGTTATGTCGCCATTAGTGGCAATTACTGCTGTAGCAATGTTTAAAATATTGAAGCGTTTGACGAATCAAATTGATAAGCAAATATTACTTACTTTTATTTTTATCTTTGGTTCATTAGCATTTTTTTATGCAACTAATGGTATTTGGGTTCATGTATATACGATGTCATTGGTCTTTATTGCATTTACTTTGATTGTCTCAAAGAAGAATGATTTCCTTATCGGTCTAGTGATGGGATTAGCACAGATTATTGATTACATTGCAGTATTACCAATTTTCTGGTTAATAGGATTTTGGATTTACACAAATCACAACGAAAATTTAAGTCAGATAATTAAAAAAGCTGTTTTTCTATTCATGGGGTACGGAATATTTTTGTCTGGTTTAATGTATTACAACTATGCGATTACAGGCTCAATTTTTCAAACTCCAAATTCTATATTCTTGCAGCAAGCAGTTCAGCAAGGAAGATCAGCGCATACTGGTATGTTTACTTCTCCCTCTTTTGCTAGCTTGTGGGGACTAAGTTTTAGTCCCTATAGAGGCATATTTTTATATTTTCCGATGATGTTTTTATTTCTATGGACTTTAGTTAAAAAACAATTTGATCGAGACAAAATTATCCTTTTCTCTTTTCTTTTTGTAGCTTTTACTTTTATGTTTAACTCAACCTATTACGCATGGTCAGGAGATAGTTGTTTTGGTCCGCGTCATTTAGTAATGGCTATACCATTTATGATTTTACCAATCGTAAGTTGTCAGATAAAATATATAAAAATATTTGGTTTAATATCTATATTTATTAATTTAGCTGGCGTATCAACAGTACCATCAGACAATATCTTTAAAAACATTGCTATATTCTTGTATCGAGGTCCATTTTTACATTGGCTAGATTGGATTCATAAAGTTATCTTGCCAAAATATTTTAATATTAACTTAAGTTTAATGACTCCTTTCTTTTTTTATGTGGTGATAATCTACGGCATTTATTTAATCTGGAAACCGATAAAAGCTGATCTCACCAACGATTTATAAAAAAGCTAAGTGACAAAAGACTATGTCATGCAATTACTGGGCGCTCTTAGCTGATAATGTATTGGGTTGGGTAGCAAAAACTCCCCTATCTATGTAGCTCAAAATACCTGCAAAGATAATATTATGGTTCAAAAAGCCGCAAAAAATAGCTTTATCAGCTTAGAAAATATTGGCAAGTCTTACTTACAACCAAATGGGCAGACAATCTCAATTATTGAAAATATTAATTGCCAGTTGCATGTAGGTGAAATTATTGCCTTGCTGGGGCCTTCGGGTTCGGGTAAATCAACCCTAATGCGGATGATTGCGGGGTTGATTCCACCTTCTAGCGGCAAAGTCCTGTACTACAATCGCCCATTAGTAGGCTTAAATCCGGGGGTGGCGATCGTTTTTCAAAATTTTGCACTCTATCCTTGGCTCACCGTTTTAGAGAATGTGGAACTGGGCTTAAAAGCCAAGGGAGAAGCCAAAGATACACGATTGCAGAAAGCATTAAGGATGATCGATGTGATTGGCTTAGATGGTTTTGAGAATGCTTACCCCAAAGAGCTTTCGGGCGGAATGCGGCAGCGCGTTGGCTTTGCTAGGGCTTTGGCGGTCGAGCCTGAACTGCTGTGTATGGATGAGCCATTTTCGGCGCTAGATGTTTTAACCGCCGAGAACTTACGATTTGAACTGCTCGATCTTTGGCTGGAAAAGCGGATTCCCACTAAATCAATTTTGATTGTGACCCACGGTATTGAAGAAGCGGTCACTCTTGCCGATCGCGTGATTGTATTAGGTCGTAATCCGGGGAGAATTCGCGCCGATTTACCGATCACCTTGCCACATTATCGCGATCGCAAAAGCCCCGAATTTCAAGCGTTAGTTGACCAAGTTTATAAGATTTTGACTAATCCCGATCTGCCTGACATTTCGACAGAACCAAATCTCAATACTTCTAGTACCATTGCCGTCCCACCGCCTCAGCCCAAATATCAATCTTTACCCCATGTCCGCATCGGCTCTGTCGCTGGTTTATTAGAATTACTCGAAGGTCGTCAAGAGAAAGATATTTATCGCATTGCTCAAGAACTTCTATTAGAAGTTGATGATTTATTACCCATTGTCGAAGCCAGTAAATTAATGGATTTAGTCGCCATTACTGAAGGTGATATTCAATTGTGTGCGATCGGTGAAAAGTTTATCAATTCTAATATCGACGATCGCAAGGCAATTATTCGCGAGCTATTACAAAAGCATATCCGCTTGGTTCAACAGATTTGTCAGCTTTTGCAAGCCAAGCGCAACCATCGCATTTCGGAAGAACTAGTTCTCGATATTTTAGAAAACTATTTCACCAGTAAGGAGGCTCAGCGCCAACTCAGGACAGCTATGGATTGGGGACGTTATGCCGAGCTATTTAGCTATGACGAACCTTCAGGCGAAATCTTTATCGAAGATAGCGTCACCGAAACTGAAAAGTCTGATCAATAAAGTCTGCTCAATTATAAAACTTCGATTAAAAATCAAAGTTTTACCAGAGCGCAAATTATCCAATTCGTTTCTCCATCGAGATTGCTTATGTTTCAGCCCACCATCGACCCAAAATCCGAATTTCGCTCACGCTGGAGCATCGGGGATGTCTTACTACCCTTGGCAATCGTCTCTTTGATTTTTATTGTTGTGCAGACGGCTAGCAAGTTTACTGGTACTTATGACAATGAATATGTAATCAATCTATCGCTAAGTTTCTTGCCAACTTATGCCTTGCAGACCTTAGTGAGGATGCTCGCCGCCTATGGGTTATCCCTCGTTTTTAGTCTGTCCTATGCCTATGTTGCTTACCGTTCAACTACATGGTCAAAAGTATTAATTCCATTACTCGATATCCTTCAGTCAATTCCAGTGCTTTCGTTCTTGCCTGCGGTAGTGCTAGCGTTGGTGAGTTTATTCCCCGGTCAAAGATTAGGAATTGAGCTAGCTTCTATTCTGCTAATTTTTACAGGCATGACTTGGAATATGACTTTTAGCTTTTATCAGTCGCTCAGCAGCATTCCTAAAGAGTTGATCGAAGCCAGTCAAGTTTATCGTCTTAGTGCTTGGCAACGCTTCTGGACTTTAGAACTGCCATCGGGAGTGGTTGGTTTAGTCTGGAATAGTGTGATGTCCGTGGCTGGAGGATGGTTCTTTTTAATGCAAACAGAATCATTTACTCTTTCTAATCGCAACTTTACCCTTCCCGGACTAGGATCTTTTCTCAAAGCATCGGCGGACAAAGGCGATAATTGGGCGATTTTTTGGGGGATTGTGGTTTTGATTGGGATTATTACGGCGATCGATTATTTTATTTGGCGACCAATGATTGCTTGGGCAGAAAAGTTCAAACATGAAACGGTTGAAGCAACTCAAGTACCAGAATCGCGGGTGTTGGACTTTTTAAGGCGATCGCCCACGATGCGAATTATCGGCGATCGACTATTTATGCCCATATCAGAAACTATTAATCAAAGTTTTAGTAGTGGTTATGAAAAATCCCTTCGCAATCAACACCAAAAGCCGAAATGGATGAATTGGCTCAACTGGATGCTTGTGGGTGCTGTTAGCTTTATTGTTTTAGGTGGCACTTTAGAAGCAATTTTATTACTGAGTAAAATGCCATTGAGTTCTTGGCAAAAAGTGATGACGGGAGCGCTTTTTACATCTATTCGGGTATTCATAGTCCTGATTCTATCTCTATTAATTACAGTTCCTATCGGTGTAACTATTGGGCGCAATCCTAAGTTAGCTCAGTTTTTGCAACCGATTGTCCAAATTGCGGCTTCAGTACCTGCCACAGCCCTGTTTCCAATTCTATTACTGGGTTTAGCCAATATTGGGGGAGGATTAGATATCGGAGCCGTAATTTTGATGACTTTGGGAAGCATGTGGTACATCCTATTTAATGTGATTGCAGGAGCGCAAGCTATTCCATCAGAACTTTTTGAGGCGGCGCGAGTTTATAAGCTTTCACCGCTAGAACGTTGGCGGACACTAATCTTGCCTGGCATTTTCCCCTACCTCGTCACAGGCATTATCACAGCAGTTGGCGGCGCTTGGAATGCCAGTATTGCGGGAGAATATATTAAATTTCAAGGGAAAACGCTGACAGCAACAGGACTAGGTTCAACGATTACGCAAGCTTCTGATGTTGGTGATTTTTCGCTGCTATTGGCTTCCACGATCGTGATGTCTTTGCTAGTTGTCACGACTAATCGTCTAGTTTGGCGACCACTCTATCGATTAGCCCAAGTAAAGTATCAATTATTAGTTTAGGATCGCCAAAAAGCCTAGACAACTACAAAATTTACCAACTTACCGACCACTGCAATTACTTTCTTAATCTCCTTACCTTCCAGATATTTTTTAGCAACTTCAGAATTACGCGCAAATTCTTCTAGGGCTTGCTTGTCATTGCTAGCGCTAGATGGCACTTGGAGACTGCCGCGTACTTTGCCATTGATTTGAATGACGAGGGTAATCTCATCAACAGTAAGCGCATCTGGATCGTGAGTAAGCCAATGCTGTAAATGGATAGAGCCTGAGTGACCAATAAGTGACCAGAGTTCTTCAGCGATGTGTGGTGCAAAGGGAGCAAGCAAGGTTAAGAGAGTTTCAATACCTTCTAAGAAAGATGCAGAACTCTTATCTTCTGCATCTTGCAAGGCATTACTGAGCTTCATCATTTCTGAAATGGCAGTATTTAGTTGATAGCCACCATCAAAATCTTCAGAGACTTCCTTAATCGCGATATGAATAGCACGGCGTAAATTTTTATCAACTTTTTTAGAGATGCCATGCTGTTTGGTATCTGCAAAGCTAGACACCAAACGCCATACCCGATTTAAAAAGCGTTGTTGACCTTCGACATCAGCATCTTCCCATTCCAAATCTTTTTCGGGCGGAGCCTTAAAGAGCGTGAACATTCGCAAGGTGTCTGCGCCGTACTTAGCGATCGCAATTTCAGGTGATACACCATTACCTTTAGATTTAGACATGGTGGCATAGAGTGCTTGCAAAGGTTCGCCCGTTATTGGATCTTTCGGATCTTGGGGATTGACCTGTGAAGATGGAATCCATTTATCCTTCCCGCCTTTGTTAGGATTCATGTAGGTTAAGCCTTGCACCATGCCCTGAGTCAGCAATCGCGCAAATGGTTCATCAAAATTGAGTAAGCCGCGATCGCGTAAAACCTTAGTCATAAACCGTGAATAGAGTAGATGTAAAATCGCGTGTTCCACACCACCAACATATTGATCGACAGGCATCCAGTTATTGATAGCAGCGCGATCGCCGATTTCTTGATCATTCTTAGCATCCGCAAAACGCAAAAAATACCATGACGAATCAATGAAAGTATCCATCGTATCAGTTTCGCGTTTAGCAGGAGTTCCGCATTTAGGACAAGCGACATTTATCCAAGACTCCTTTTGGGCTAGAGGTGATGCGCCACGCCCTGTAAGTTCCACATCTTCTGGCAAGATCACGGGTAAAGCAGCGAGAGGAACGGGAACGATGCCACAGCTAGGACAATGGATGACGGGAATTGGACAGCCCCAATATCTTTGGCGCGAAATCAACCAATCACGCAAGCGATAAGTAATTTTTGCAGTTCCCCATTGGTTGGCTGCGGCGAGTTCGATTATTTTGGTTTTCGCAGTTAGGGAATCCAATCCATCAAATTCACCTGAATTGGTCATAATTCCAGATTCGGTATAAGCAGACTTTAACGCATCGCCAGTGGCGTTAGGAGCATTAATTACGGTTTGAATGGGAAGATTGTATTGTTTTGCAAAGGCGAAATCGCGGACATCATGGGCAGGAACGCCCATCACTGCGCCTGTTCCATATTCAAATAGAACATAATCCGCAATCCAGATGGGAACTTCTTTGCCAGTGAAAGGATTAACTACACTTGCACCGATCGCTACGCCATGTTTTGGGCGATCGTCTGAGGTGCGATCGATTTCGCTAAGATTTTTGACTTCTTCAATGAATTTATTAACTGCTTCTTTTTGAGCAGGAGTTGTCAAAGCTTCGACTAAGGGATGCTCAGGCGCGAGTACGACATAGCTCACGCCGTAAACCGTATCAGGGCGCGTGGTAAATACGGTGATTTTTTCGCCGCTGCCAACGATCGCAAAACTTAGCTCTGCACCCGTGGACTTGCCGATCCAGTTGGCTTGCATGATTTTGACATTCGATGGCCAGTCGGTGAGCTTGTCTAGATCTTGCAAAAGCTGTTCGGCATAGTCAGTAATTTTAAAAAACCATTGACGCAATTTACGCTTCTCTACGATCGCCCCCGATCGCCAAGAGCGTCCCTCATTATCCACCTGCTCATTGGCAATTACGGTTTGATCAATCGGGTCCCAATTAACTTTCGCTTCTTTTTGATAAGCCAAACCCGCTTCCAAAAACTGCAAAAAGATCCATTGCGTCCATTTGTAATAGTCAGGCGAACAGGTTGCTAATTCACGATCCCAGTCATAGGACAAACCCACTTGCTGAAGCTGCGATCGCATATTTTTGATATTTGCATAAGTCCATTTGGCAGGGTGAGTGTTGCGATCGATCGCCGCATTTTCCGCAGGCAAACCGAACGCATCCCAACCCATCGGATGCAAAACTTGATAGCCCTGCATTCTCTTGTAACGAGCAATTACATCGGTGATCGTATAGTTACGGACATGACCCATATGCAGATCGCCCGATGGATAGGGAAACATTGACAGCGCATAAAATTTCTTTTTGTCTGCACCAATGGCATCGTTGCTTACCTTGTCAAGTTGTTTCTCTGCCCAAATTTTTTGCCATTTGGGTTCGATCTGCTGCGGATTATATCTGATGTCCATTACTTATTAATCAATGTGCGAATATGGCGAAATATAAAAATAAGCGATCGCTTAGACCGCTAATCTTGAATCTTAATAATACTAAACATTTAGCATGAAAGCTTTAATCATCAAAATACTGCATAAACGAATAGAGACTTACACAAAATAACTAAACCCCAAAATGTCGCGACGGACTTTGTCCGCCGCGACATTTTGGGGTTTTATATAGATCATTTTTTCTCTGATGACACAAAAAATTTTTTTCTTGATGTTATTTCTATTTGAGATTTTCCTGTATAGTTGTAGATCGAACGATCTTTCATGCTCGGATCGGGTTATTTCAAAAATTGGTGAAACTAAATCAAACTAATTTCCCAATACCTGTACGGCATCTACTGAATATTTAAAAACCATGAGTTACGCAATCATTGAAACAGGCGGTAAGCAATATCGCGTCGAAGTCGGCAGATTTTATGACGTTGAGCTACTAGAAGCCGAAACAGACAGTAAATTGACCATCGACAAAGTTTTCTTTGTGAATATGGACGGCGATATTTCTATCGGTCAGCCCTTGGTTGATAGCGCCACTGTAGAAGTTACTGTAATGCGCCATCACAAGGCGAAAAAAGTAATCGTTTACAAAATGCGTCCTAAGAAGAAAACCCGCAGAAAGAACGGTCATCGTCAGCCCATGACGCGGATCATGGTCGAAGCCATCAACCTAAGCGGTACGGCGGCTTAGACTCAAATCAATAAGCGCCGCAACGCGTCGTTTATTGACAATATTTTTTTGATTAGTACTTTTTCGAGGATACAAAACAAATGGCACATAAGAAGGGTACGGGTAGTACCAGAAACGGTCGTGACTCTAATGCTAAGCGCCTCGGCGTAAAGCGTTTTGGTGGTCAAGTCGTTAAGGCGGGTAGCATTCTAGTTCGTCAACGCGGCACTAAGTTTCATCCTGGTAATAACGTTGGTCGTGGTAGCGATGACACTCTATACGCAACCGTTGATGGTGTTGTCACCTTTGAGCGCTTTGGCAAAACCCGCAAAAGAATCAGCGTCTATGCTCCTGTAGTCGTAGAAACTGTAGAAGTCTTAGAAGCTGTAGCGGCTTAAAAAATATATCTAAAAACAAAATAGAGTTGTGGCGCAATGCGTCGCAACTCTATTTTGTTTTTTATGGTTATGCCATAATTTGCGGTACGCGGAAAAAGTCCTCTTCGCGATCGGGCGCACAGTTGAGTAAAATTTCGCGATCGCCAAATGGTTGCAATAGGTCAGGACGAGTAATATTTACGGTATTAACAGCACGAGTTGTCGGCTCAACGCCCTCTAGCAAAGGATCAAGCTCATTTAATTGTTGAAAATAGTCCAAAATGCTATCTAGTTGCTTGGTGAAAGCAATTTCTTCAGCTTCAGTTAGTTGTAAACGACTCAAACGGGCGACGTGGCGGACTTGATCTCGGTCAATCATGATATTTTTATGCGTGGACAAATAACGATAGTGAGACAAGGGGCTTAAGCCCCTTGTTACTCCCTTACCAGTGAGAGATTAGCGTTGCGGCGCGAAGCGCCGCAACGCTAACTCTTGGTTTTTGATGTTTTGATAATGGGAAAGGAGTATGAGATTTTTTGCAGGTTTTAGGAAAACAAGTTAGAAAAACAAGTTTATGTCGGCTCGGCCTGTGGTTTTTAGCCAGTTCTGCGCTTCGATATAGTTGTTGGGAGCAAGACGGATCGCTCTAACCCAATGCTCGGAAGCCACATTAAAATATGCTTCGGCTTTTTCTACGTCCTGAGCATTTTCTCCTTTATGGTGATAAATCACCGCAACATTGTTGAGCGCTTGGGGCATCCGAGGATTGAGATCGATCGCCTGTTCATAAAACTCAAGTGCTTTGTCGTGATCGCCATTGCTAGCATGGATCAAACCCATGTTGTAATAGACATAACTGCGATCGTAAGAATTTTCTTCAAGGTTGAGAGCTTCTTCGTAGTTGGCTAATGCTTCGGCATATTCACCATCGCCTTGTGCCGACATGCCATCACGATAGTAAGCAAATGCTTCTTTTTCTCTTTGGCTAGCAGGAAAGAGTTTTAAAATCGTGTCAGCAATAACGGTAAAGGTTTGGTCAACGAAGTTGTCATTACGTTGCGATCTAGGCATAGTTCTTTATTAATTAGCAGTCAGTTACCATTCAGCATATCAAAAGCTTGATTGCGAAAACTGAATTTGTTTGTATAGATCGTCAACTAAGACTTCTAAGTTTAGAGATTTTAGTAATAGCCGATCGCCTAGCCCATATTCACAAAATAACCATTTCCCATCTTGGTTGCGTTGGAATACTTCTACTATTGGTTGCTCAGCTTGGACTAGGACATATTCCTGCAAGCTATCAAGCTTACGGTATTGCGAAAATTTAAAGCCGCGATCGTAGGCTTCTGTAGATGGTGACAGCACTTCGATAATTAGACAAGGAAACATGACTAGCTGCGGATCGCGATCGCGTTCATCGCAAGTAACCACGACATCAGGATAAAAATATTTGCGACTTGGCTCGACTTGCACTTTGACATCGGCGATGTAAACCTCACATTGGCGATCGCCCAATGAATTGCTCAGAAAATCATCTAATATTTTGAAAAAATTAAATGAAGCTCGATTATGGGTTTTCGTTCCGCCAGCTTTATCAATAACTTCACCATTGAAATATTCATGGCGTGTTTCTTGAGTTGATTCCCATACGAGATATTCTTCGTAACTCATTAAGAGGCGATCGGGTAAGGCAACCATAAATTTTATGTAAAATATTCAAAAGCCACATTTTCAAATCATACCTATAATTTAATCGGTAAGTATGAACTCTCTAACCATTAACCTCCAATCGGTAATCGAGCTTAGCGATGAGCAGTTCTTTCGACTATGCCATAACAATAACGATCTTCGATTTGAGCGCAACTCTAAGGGAGATATAACGATCATGGCTGCCGCAGGTAGTGAGACTAGCGCTCGGAATTCTGATGTAAATGCCGATCTGGTCTTTTGGAATCGCCGCACTAAATTAGGGATTGTGTTTGACTCTTCGGGTGGGTTTAAGCTGCCCAATGGTAGCGATCGCTCGCCTGATGCGTCATGGATTATTAAGGAGCGATGGGAAGCGCTGACGATGGAGGAGCGATCGCGATTTGCGCCGATTTGTCCTGATTTTGTGATGGAGTTGATGTCGCCTAGCGATAGTTTCAAGACTTTGCAAACCAAGATGCAGGAATATATGGATAATGGCGCAAGGTTGGGCTGGCTAATCAATCGGCGCGATCGCGAGGTGGAGGTTTATCGCATTGGTCAGTCTAAAGAGATTTTAAAGTCACCGCAGTCTCTATCGGGTGAGGATGTTCTACCTGATTTTGTGCTTGATATGACTGCGATTTGGTAAGAAACCGATTCTTGATGGCGTAGCAAAGCTGTGGAATTAAAAATTCGTTTTTTATTTTATGGCATAGCCTTTACTATATATTCATAGACCTCAAAGAAATTGACAATTATGCAAGTCATCAATGAGACTGTTGCTAAACAGCAGCCTAGCCAAATCGAGCAATCTTCTGATAAAGCAGCTAAATTTGAAGTTGATGCTCTCATCACTATTACTACGCAAATTTCTTTTGATTCTATTCTCGCGGTAATCCAAGCTTTGCCCAAGCCTCAAAAATGGCAAATCTATCAAACTCTTGTAAAGGAACTTACAGCCCAATCGGCTGAAGCCAAGGCGATCGCTCGTCTTGAGGATGAAGATGACGAATCTAAGTGGATTACTGCGATCGAAGAGGGGGAAGAAGTTGATGTTGAAGCTAATTTGGAATATTTGAGGCAGCGTGGGTATAAAGTCGCGATATCTTCTGAAGTTGCATGATCTAGTGCAGCAGCAAGATTTAGTTGAATTGTCAGCAGAATTAAATAGGGATTTTAAGGCAATTTGTAATACTGCTTTTACGCAAGATCCCTATGGTTGCTTTGGATTACCTAGCCACGATTTGCGTGGCGATCTCAAAAATTATCGGGCTTTAGAGCTTGATTATGATGGCGTGTGCTATCGCATTGTTTATCGAGTGTATGAGTTGCCATCTCCCAAACGAGTACAAGTCATCAGTTTTGCGGAACACGATCTTGCTTATGCTAGAGCCAAATTGAGGACAACATAAGTTGAGAAATTTTTAGCTAGATGCACTCGTATAAAACCTAAGCGCAAACTGCCAAAACTTATTAGAGGCATAGAGCAGCGCGATCGCCAAAAATAGCGAGCCAACCATCCAAATAGGTTCACTACGCCCCAATAAAGTTTCAGCAGGAACAGTAGTTAAAAAGGCGATCGGCACAACAAACGTAAAGAAGAATCGATAGGAAGCAGGATAAGCCGCCATTGGATATCGCCCTGCATCCATTAAGCCGCGTAAAACTTCAGTCACATTATAAATTTTGACAAACCAAATACTAGTCGCGCCCAACATAAACCAAATGCTGTAGAGACTGACGCAACCAAAAGCCAAAGGAATTAAACTCAAAAGATAATTGCTCAGCCCTAATCCCAATTTGCCACCCGCATACAACAAAATCCCGCAGCCAAAAATCAGATTAGGGAATCCCCAAGGAGATATTGCTCTTGCCGAAAGCCAAAACTGGCTACTAATCGGCTTTAAAAGCACAAAATCTAATGTGCCATTTTGGACATGATCCACAATCTTGCTTAAATTCGGAGCCAGAAAGGTACTCGAAAAACCTTCCAAAATCGTGAATATACCGAGAACAACGATCGCCTCTTCCCATTTCCAACCCGCAAAAGTATATCCAGTACGATAAAACAGAAATAGCCCAAACAAACTACCCGCCAAGTTGCCAATACTGCTAAGGGCGGAGATCGCAAAGTTAATGCGATATTCTAATTCGGCAGCGATCGCCGTTGACCAAAAAAGCCGCAATGCATTGATATATCTGTTCATAATGGCTTTCTCAAAAACTAAAATAAAAGCCTAAAGTCGCCCGCGTAGCGTCCTTGGATAACTTTATCAAACTGCAAATGGTTCCGATGACACCAATAATACCCCCGGCTACTAATGTTATAGTAGCAACGTAGGTCCAGCCTTGCAGTCGTATCGAAAATAGCCCTGGTAATACAAATGCAATCAATGTACCACTACAACATCCCACAAAGTCCATGCTCGCCCGATTTCGATATGTGGCGTAGTTTGAGTGAAAAGGTTTACTCAAATTGAAAAAGG
>JANODY010000065.1:0-61812 GCA_031412945.1 Cyanobacteria bacterium SOY_65_metabat_81 | reverse complement strand
TCAGTTAGAAGACATATAGCTTGAGAATACCTACCCACCTTGGTTGTAAATTCACCATTTCAACGGAATAATAGGCGGTTCAGACTTTATTTCTCGTAAAAACTTGAACTGTCTTTTAAGCGATTAGTCTGTAAATCCAGTGTTTAAAGCTATTTCAGCCAGCATTACTTTGCATCACTACCAACTCATGCTATCATTGATATCATCAATTGATTGCAAAGATGGCTAACATTACGATTCGGAATTTAGATGATGCGCTCAAGGCAAAACTGCGGATTAGAGCAGCACGATTGGGGCGCTCTATGGAAGAAGAGGTGCGGGTGATCCTCAAAAATGTTCTCTCCCAAGAAGATACTCCCAAGAGTCTTGGTGAATCTATTCATCAGCGCTTTGCAAATTTAGGTGGATTTGATTTGCCTCCAATTGAGAGAGAACCAATTCGCGATCGCAACTTATTCGAGGATTCATGATTATTCTCGATACAAATGTGCTTTCCGAGTTTATGAGAGCAGTTCCCAATCCTACGGTTATGGCTTGGATCGCGCAGCAAATTCCATCAGAAGTCTTTGTCACCACAATTACACAAGCAGAGATGTATTACGGTATGGCTCTGTTGCCTATGGGAAAACGCCGTAGTGATATGGAGAGAGCAGTGCAGCAAATGTTTGAGCAGGATTTTTTAGAACGGATTTTGAGTTTTGATAGTGCGGCGGCTTTGGAATATGCAAAGTTAGCCTCATTGCGGCGACAAATTGGTAAACCGATCGCCCAAGCTGATGGTCAAATTGCAGCGATCGCTCTTTCTAAAAATGCAGTATTAGCAACTCGGAATATTGAGGATTTTGGTGATTGTCGTCTAACTTTAGTCAACCCTTGGGAATCTTAAAGATGAAAATACGCAGTTGGTTGGTAGTGCTTGCTCCGAGTGCGATCGGCAATTATTACTAAGTGTCTTGCTATTATAAGGCTTTGCGGGTCTGCAAGGGGATGTTAGTATGCCATTTAGACGACCAGCCTCTGAACTCCAATAATTTTTGTGGCAGGTTTGAACGCAAATTGCTGTAAGGCTGTATATTTCTCCTTACTCATCACAGTGGCAATCAGGTTTTTTGGTGTGGGAACGATCGCTTGAGTCATGATCAATACTGACAGAGAGCGATATGCTGATAGTATACCAATCCATTTAATCCTCAATCATGATTACTCTCGTCACAGGTGGAACTCGCTCAGGCAAAAGCGAATGGGCGGAACATCTAGCCATGCGATCGCCAAAAAATATAATTTATATTGCCACGGCAACTCGCTATCCTGATGACATGGAATGGGAAGCGCGTATCCAAAAACATGGCGATCGTCGTCCTCAGAATTGGCAAGTTCTGGAAGTTCCCATTGAACTAGCTAAAAGCATTTTAGAGATTAAGAGCGATCCTGCTTGTCTTGTGCTAGTGGATTCTTTAGGAACTTGGCTAGCCAATCTTTTAGAACAAGATGAAGCAACTTGGATGCAGACTGAGCATGAGTTATTGCAGACGATTCAGGCTTGTGATGTAGATATTGTTTTTGTTTCAGAAGAAGTGGGTTGGGGAATTGTGCCAGCTTATCAATTGGGAAGGATATTTCGCGATCGCCTTGGAGGACTTAGTCGCAAAATTGGGGCGATCGCCGATGTAGTTTATCTCGTGGTAGGCGGCTATGCAGTTGACCTAACCAAAGTGGGCAAAAAATTACCATCGTGAATTAAATCTTACAATTTTTTAAGATTTGTTAGAGATAAATCTCGATAATTAGCTTGTAAAAAGTTAATTTAGGATACTGTGTTAGGCATTTTTTATATTTTCTATGGCAAATCCGAATTTCAGTCAAGTATAAATAAATTATTAGGTATAACGGCTTATTGGCAATCTCACGAATAAGATAGGCACAGTTAAGTTTGATTGCAGGTATTGACACTTTGAAGATGTAAGTCTTGTCACTACTGTTTGCACAAATAGAATACGCATAAATTTATATGGACATATTCTTTTATGGCAAAACGATCTCTACAAGCCTCAGGATCAGGAATCAAAAGAGCTAAACAGCTTTTTTTATCTAAAGGTTGGACGCAGGAGTATTTAGCGAATGAAGTCGGTGTCAAAACGCGTCAACCAATTTGGAGATTCTTTGCAGGACAAGCCATTGAACGATATACATTTTTTGAAATCTGTACAAGATTAGATTTAGATTGGCGAGAAATTGCTCATAATCCTCCCGCAGAAAGCGTTGATTGGACTGACAGTGAAACTATCAATATTGGCAATTTGGAATCACAAGCTCTTAGTTTAGATACTCTAGTCCAGATGGTGCGATCGCGCCGAGAAGAGACAATCAATCATCAATGCGGGATCTTGCAACTATTCGATATTAGCCGCCCTGTATCCATTGACAACATTTATATTGACGTTAATATCCTAGATCAAATCGCTAGTCAGCAGTGGTTAGAAACTGGCGCACTCGATAAAGTTACGCCCGAAGATGTCGATCGCTTTGGCTTGGGCAAAATCTTAGAGAGTCAAATTACCGGAATGCAAGCCGTAGAGAAATATAACAAGCTGCGGGTATTAGGGAAACCCGGTTCGGGTAAGTCCACATTTCTCAAATATCTAGCAATTCAATGTAATCTGGGACGGTTTGCGACAACCCAAGTGCCAATCTTTATTACGCTAAGAGACTTTGCCGAAAGCTATCGAGATGATCCTCATGTTGATTTATTAGAATTTATCCATCAAGAATTTATTAACTCAGGTATCTCTCAGCCAGAAGTTATTAAAAAGCTATTGCAAAGCGGAAGAATACTGCTCTTAATCGATGGCATGGATGAAGTCTCCCATGAAGCTGAACATACTATTTTGAACGAAATTCGGCGATTTTGTGATAAATATTATCGAAATCAGTTTGTGGCAACTTGTCGCACGGCTTCTCAAAAATTTTCGCTTCAAGGATTTACGGACGTAGAGACCGCTCCATTTACCGAAGCCCAAATTACGACCTTTGCTCAGAAATGGTTTGTTGAGTTTAACAAAACTAATGACTCAAAAGGACTAGCCAATGCATCTGAGTTTATGGCGCAGCTAGAATTATCAGAAAATTGGCGATTTCGGCAGTTAATCACCACTCCATTATTTCTACATCTAGCCTGCTCTCTATTTCAGCGTCAAGACAAATTTCCGACCCAGCAATCAGAGTTTTATAAGCAATGCATGGATTTGCTATTAGAAAAATGGGATGCATCGAGAGGAATTGAACGAGATCAAATCTATCAAGGATTTTCACTGCCTCAGAAGCTGAAGTTGTTGAGCCAGATTGCTTTAGCAACCTTTGAACAAGGACAATACTTTTTTAAAGAAGATGTAATTGAGCAACATATCGGTGACTATTTACAAAGTCTTCCTGATTATCTAGTTACCGATTCCGAAGAAATTCATCAGGCAAGTATAGCCATATTAAGGGCGATCGAATCTCAACATGGGCTTTTAGTCGAGAGGGCGCGAGGCATCTTTTCCTTCTCTTATTTAGCGTTGCATGAATATTTTACGGCTCGCAAGATTGTGGCTAGTCACAATTTCCCCGCTTTGGGAGACTCTCTGCAAAGACTTGTAAGCCATATTGTCGACCCACATTGGCGAGAAATCTTTTTGCTGACGGCAAGTATGCTCCGCAGTGCTGATGGGTTGACAGAATTAATGAGACAACAGATTGAGCAACATCAAGATATTGACAATCAATGCGAGTGTGATCCCAGTATGCCAAAACTATTACGATGCCAATCAATTGCGGCTCGATTGTCTCAATAGTGATTGTGAGGTTACGGCGATACTTAGAGAAGAAATAGAAGCAACCTTATTATTGCCACAAATAGAACTAAAAAGAGGAGAATGGGCTTAGAGTTTTGCACTCTAATTAAAATCAAATAATTTTTCAAAAGCCTTGTTTTGCAAAGCTTTAAAAAAATTATTTGGATAATACTCATTTCAAAACTACTGATAGCAATAAGTTTTGCAATGAAATCAATCAAGTCGTCGATCGCACTCATTAAATCAATCAAAGTGATGAGAGAGTGATAGGTATAAAAATATGAAGAATAACATTTAGGAGTTAATTTATGGCTATCTCAACTGAACAAGAAACCGTTCCTGTTGACCAAATCAATCAGGCGGCTGGTCGTACGGTCGATGGAGAAGGATTGCTAAATAATTATGCGATCGAGCCAGAAATGTATGAAGAAGACGGTCGTTCTCTATCAGATTTAATAAATAGAGTGACGGTAGTTGATATCTTCTCTACTGAACAAGCCGCTAAAACTGCTGCGTTAGAAATGGAACAGAAAGGATTACGATCTTCTCATATTTCGATCATTGCTAAGGACTATCACAACCATGAAAGCTCAATGGATTTGGAAACGATAAATGCTGAAGGTGGCTTGGCGGTAATGTTTAAAAAATTAGGGATCGCTGATTCGGCTATTGTAAAGTTTGAAGAAGCAATTAAAAATGGGAAGTTTCTGTTGATTGAGATTGGTAACGATCGCGAGGCAAGTCAGGCTCAGCACGTTCTAGAAAATGGTGGACATTCCATTCAAGATAGTTAGATACAGCACTTCGCACTGATATCAAACCCCGATAAAAGTCTAAAAGTGTCGCGAAGCGACACTTTTATCTGTACTTGCTCAAGAGCGCATTGAGTCTAATAAAGATCATCATGAGTACCAAGATCGATTTTGGTATCAGATAAAATTTAAACACCAGTCTCTGCTCAAAATTACTGAGAATTAATGCTGACAATGCGATCGCCCATTACACCATGACTCAAGAGCTGATGTGAGATAATTGACATGGAAGCAAGTCTCGTTAGGGATTGGCAAAAAAATGGGCTAAACTTTGCGATCGCACCCGCGAGAATTTGGCAGGATATCCCGCGTGGCAACGTTACGCGATGTTGATCGGTACAAATTGGGCTTGCCTAATTGTTGGCAAAATTATTTGGGGGCTGGCGCTTTCTCAAGGAATCAAATAATTAAAACAAGAGAAGATTAAACTGCGATCGCGGTTTAATCTTCTGGTTTGGTGACGACACGGCGATAGATTTCGGTAAGGGGAACTTCGATGTTGAGATGAGGTAATGTGATTTTCTGCTCTAGCCGATCGCTTATTTGCAATTGCCAGATTTCACCATTCGCAGCATCAGCATCAGATTTAGAATAATGCTCGGTATATAATTCTGACTGGCTAATTAGGATATATTCTCTAAGGCTCGGAACAGAGCGATATTTACGGAACTTCTCGCCGCGATCGTATTTCTCTGTTGATGGCGACAAGACTTCCACGATCAAAATAGGATTGAGGATTTCGTCATTGCGCGTATCGTTAAATTCTGGTTCGCCATCAATCACCAACAAATCGGCATAAGTACCACAATTAAATTCTGGAATCCAGATTCGCATATCGCCATTGAATATACGGAAATCGGTATCTCTTAGTAAAAAGCCCAGATAGATGATGAAATTAACAGCGATCGCACTATGATTTGCTGTTCCACCAGACATAACAAAAATTTCTCCATTACGATATTCGAGACGTTCTTCGGCGGTTTCGGAAATCACGCGATATTCATCCAAAGTTACAAAGGTTTGATTATTAGGGTTAGACTCTTGCTCTGTAAGATTTGCTGCGATTTCGACTGATGGGGGCTGAAGGCGATCGATAGCAACGACCATGACTGCACCTTTGAATTAATCTGTCATAATTATAAGCGATTAGTTAAGAGCGATCGCCCTAAACACCATGACTAAATTAGCGCATGGGATTTAATACACTTCATCATGAGTACCAAGATCGATCAATAGAATTTTGGTATCAGATAAAAACTTAAACACTAATCTTTGTTCGTAGTTGATACTGATAGACCAATAGCCTGAAAGATTCCCAGCTAAACCATGAGTTTTCAGTGATGGATGAAATGGTTCATTTTTGAAAAGATCGAGTTTTTGTTGAAATCGATCAATTAGTTCGGGATGTTTTTTGCGCCACTTTTTTAAAATCCGTAAAAATGACTCGTTGATAATCAATTCAATCATCGTTGGCACTCAACATCATTAGCTCGGCAACTGTAACTGTTTGAGTGTTGCCATTTTTATAGTTCTCTTCCGCTTCTCTAGCTCTGGCTGAAATTTGGTTGCGGCGGATCTCGATCGCTCTTTTGTTGAGAATTTCAGTAACAAAGAGTTGATCGTCAAGATCGAGAACTGAAATGGATTCTAGGATGCTTCCGACTGTTGCTGTTTGCATAGGATTGAATCAATTAATTGTTTGTCTGCTAATTTTTTATCATACCAATTTATTTTATCGGTTTATAATTCTGACAATGCGATCGCCCCAAGCATCCCTCAAACACCATGACTCAAGCCTTTAGTGTTGTCTGCTTATAGGCTAAAATCTTGGAAAGATTAAACGGTAATTTGATAATGCAAGAACAAGATTGGGGTGATGATGAACTGTGGATTGTGACGGCAAGCTCACCGAATATTGCCGAATCGCCAACGGGACAGAGGAGCGCTAAAAGTACTAATCCTTACGCTGCGGCAGTATCAGGAGAGGAACTTAAAGAGGGGCGCGTCAAGGCAGAGACTCTGGCGGCGCAGATGTCGCAATTTGTAAGGGTGATTGGTCGAGTCTTTGCTGATGCTCAAAAACAAATTAATCCAGAGGCGGGTTTGCAACTGGATGAGATTAAATTGGCGGTTGATATTTCGGCTAAGGGTGAAATTAAGCTATTGGGTACAGGGATTGAAACCTCTGGCAAGGGTGCGATCGAGCTAAAATTTAAGCGTGTCGATCCAGCTAAGTAAACAATGGGCAAGAAGAATCATGAGAAATCGATCAATTTAGTAACGATCGCCAATCCGACTCTTAACACTTTGATTGCTGAGTTAGGAGTTGAATGTCAAAGGGCGATCGCGCTGGTGCATCAATTGCAATTACCAAATCTGAGCGATCGCCAAAAGGTTGATGTGTTGGCTGAATTAAATGCTTCTATAATTCATTTGCAGTCTCATTGTGATGATGATTTACAGGAGCTAATTGCTGATGAGTTGGAAAGTATTACGTCTTGAGTCACATATATAAAATGAGTTTATAGTCAGCTATGGCGAGAAATTACGCGGTAATTGTCGGGATTAATGATTACGATGAAATTTCACCTTTGAATTTTGCTAAGGGTGATGCTGAAAGAATGCGGGATTATTTCACGCGAGATTTGGCTGTTAATATTACGGATCTGTATCTTTTTTCTGATGACTCACCGCGCAATGCTCAGGGGCGCAAGACGCAGCCGACCTATGGCACACTTGATTCGTTTTTTACCGATCGCTTTGAAGATCCATTTTTAGAGGCTGGTGACACGTTATGGTTTTACTTTAGCGGTCACGGAATGCATTGTGAGGGGAAGGATTATCTGTTGCCCAGTGATGGCAATCCGCGCACTACCAAAACTGCAATTCCGATCGCCTATGTAACCGAAAGGTTGCGGCGCAGTGGGGCGGATAATGTGGTGATGTTGATCGATGCTTGTCGGAATGAGGGCGCAAAAAATGCAGGTGTGGGCGTGGGTGAAGAGAAGCAACAGGGGGTAATTACGTTCTTTTCTTGCAGCCCTTCGCAGGTTTCCTATGAGATTGAGGATTTGCAACAGGGAGCTTTTACGAATGCATTATTGGAAGCGTTGCGGATTCAGGGGGAGGGGAATTGTGCGACAGTGGAACGCTTTTATCAATATCTGCGCGATCGCGTTCCGAGTCTGACGCAATATTATAAAAATGGCTATCGACAAACGCCTTATGCGGTAATCGAACCTGCGACAAAGTTGCATTATATTTTGTTGCCAAAGTTTGCCAATCTCACGGATATTACATCACTCAAAGTTGACGCGCTTCAAGCGGAAGCGGAAAGCGATTTTAGGTTGGCTTTTCAGTTATGGATGCGGGTAAATGTGGCTGCGGGTGGGACGGATATGCAAGCAATTAATGCTTTTCAGCGTTTGACTAATAAACAATCGGTGTCAAGTCCTCAACCATCAGCAAAAGTCAGCCCACAAGGTAGTAAATCCCCATCAGCACCGTCCGTTGAGCCGCCTGCCGTTCCCATAATAGAAAATACGGGTAATGTTACGATTAATTATCTTGCGCCGTCAGTGCCAGAGGTCAAGAAAAATCCTGTGGAATTGTTGACTGCTAAGGGGATTGATTATCGCGAGTTGGAGAAATTGCTAAAGGCGCAGGAATGGCGCAAAGCGAATGAACTGACTGTTGAGCATATGCTGAAGTTGGCAAATCGGGAAAGTCAAGGTTATCTTCATGAGGCTTCAATCAAGATTTTTCCTTGTGAAGATTTGCGGACTATCGATCATATGTGGGTGCATTACAGTTATAACAAATTTGGGTTTAGTATTCAGAAAAAACTCTGGTTGGTGTGCGGCGGTGAAATTGGTAAATATGATTATGAAGTGTGGAAAAAATTTGCGGCAAAAGTTGGTTGGTATCATCCACCAAAGTTTTTTATTGGTGATGGGGACTGGAGGTGGAATGGTGATATTATGGATGACACTAAAAATGCCCAAAATGCTCTCCCAGCAAGCCTTCCCATTGTGCTAGAATTTCGATATGTTAGTTTTAGTCGTCGTTCAAGAGGGATTGGATTAAATCGTGTTAATGCGGAATGGTTTTGTTCTCTTCTCTCGCATCGAGACTTGTGAAGTTTAACCCATAAGTCTTTTACACTTCTATTAATTTTTGTAAATCGACATTTACCTACGACATAATGCACCTTTCAGAGATCCGTTACCTGTCACCAGCCTCCTCACCATCATCATCACCCTTTTCCGAAAATTTCTGGCAAGCCGCCTTGGGATCGTAGCAATTTGCCATTACAAATTTTTGGGATAATTGGATAATTAAATGTAGGGGCAGAGCATTACCGCCACAATCTATCAATTTTCAGATCCACCCAATACGGTAATGCTCTGCACAAAACCTCCAACATTCACCAATCATCCCAAACCCGCCCGAAACTTTCAACATTCACCGAAAATCCCCCAACCGCAGTCATAAATTATTGGTAACAGCGCAAAGGGTAGAGCATTTGCGTATAGAGATTTCGGTGATAATTTACAAATATCGGCGCAAATGCTCTACCCCTACATTTACCATGTTTTCATATTTGCCGAACTTATTCTATGTCTTACAATCCTGAAATTCATCATCGGCGATCTATCCGTTTGAAAGGATATAACTACACAAATTCAGGAATCTATTTTGTAACTATCTGTTGCTATCAGAGACAGCATTTATTTGGTAGCGTAAATAATGGAGAGATGGAAACAAATGCGATCGGTCAGATTGTCTCTAACCTGTGGCAAAAAATCCCCCAGCATTTTCTGAATGTAGAACTTGATAAATTTATCCTAATGCCCGATCACTTGCATGGAATCATCATTACCTCAGCATCAACTGAAAAATCGTCATTAACAAATATTGTCCAAAACTTTAAATCCGTTTCCTCTCGCAAAATTAACCGCATTAACAAAAACTATGGCGTATCAATTTGGCAACGCAACTATTACGAAAAAATTGTAAGAACTGACCAAGAATTAGAAAATCTACGCGATTACATCCAGAACAACCCAGCTAATTGGACAGGTCATGATTCCGAATAAACCAAGATAATATTTATTCCCATTATCCCATTATTCCTGTAGGGGCAGAGCATTACCGCCACAATCTATCAATTCTCAGATCCACCCAATACGGTAATGCTCTGCCCAAAACCTTCACACATTCACCGACCATCTCAAACCGCCCAAAACCTTCGCACATTCACCGACCATCTCCAAACCGCAGGGATAAATTATCGGTAACAGCGCAAAGGGTGGAGCATTTGCGGAGCGAGATTGTAGAAGGGAGTTGCGAGATATCAGTGCAAATGCTCTACCCCTACATTTTTCCCTATTGGTTACAAAATGGTGAGCGGATCGACATCGATCGCCACTCTGACAGCTTTAGAATTAACCAACATTCGTAACTCCTCTAAACTCGGCACATTTGGCAAAACTTCGGGGCTGAACTTTAACAAGATCTGCCAACGATAACGATTCGCGACTTTGGCGATCGTGGCAGGAGTCGCCCCCAACACATCCCAAGCATAATCTAATTGACGTAAGTATTCGGCTAACTCATTAGCTGATTTCTCCACAGCCACATCACTCTCACTGCTGAGATGAATCAACACCATTTGTCCCATCGGTGGATAACGCAAAGCTTCTCGCATCTCTAGTTCTGTTTGCATAAATGCATCCAGTTGATAGCTCTGGACGGCTTGAATCGCAGGATGTTCGGGCGTATAGGTTTGGATCAGCACCTTGCCATCTTCGTCGCCACGACCTGCGCGACCTGCCACTTGGAGCAGAGTTTGCGCGGCTCTCTCTCCTGCCCGATAGTCGGAAAAGTTTAATAATCCATCCGCAGAAACTACGCCCACTAGAGTAACTTGAGGAATGTCTAATCCTTTGGTCAACATTTGGGTTCCCACTAATAAATCGGCTGCTCCTGAACGGAACTGATCGATTAATAATCGATGTTGATCTTTGTTGCGAGTGGTGTCGCTATCAAAGCGAATTAGGCGAATATCTGGAAATAATTTGGCAAGTTCTTGTTCAACTTTTTGCGTGCCACTGCCAAAATATTTGAAGTAGGGAGAACTGCATTCGGGGCAGACTTTAGGCTGGATTAGGGTGAAGTTGCAATAGTGACAGCGTAAATGTGGTGATTTGGGTTGATGGGGTGTGGCGGCGATCGGATCGTGATAAGAGAGCGAAACATCGCAGTTAGGACATTCGGCGACATAACCGCAAGAGCGACAGGATACAAAGGTGCTAAATCCCCGCCGATGAATAAATAGAATTCCTTGTTGTTTGTTCTCTAACATTTCGGCGATCGCCCTTTGTAACTTCCGACTCAAAATCGAATAATTGCGAGCTTTAAATTCATCGCGCATATCCACAATTTCGATCGGTGGCATCGGTCTATTACCAATGCGATTAGGCATGTTTAGATAGATAGAATTATGATCTTTCTGGGCATAGATTACTTCAGCCGATGGAGTTGCTGAACCTAACACCAGAGGCACATGCTCAAGTTGCGATCGCCATTGAGCAATAGTTCTGGCGTGATAACAGGGCTGCGGTTGATCCTGTTTGAAGCTATGATCATGCTCTTCGTCCATCACAATTAAGCCCAAATTAGACAATGGCGCAAACACGGCTGATCGCGTCCCAATCACGACTTGGGCTTCACCTGTGAGCATGACTCGCCATGTATCAAAGCGTTCTCCTTCTGATAGCTGACTGTGATAAACATTCACTTTGGCATCACCAAATCTGGCTCGAAAGCGATCGGTAAGCTGGGGAGTCAAGCCAATTTCAGGAACCAGAACTAGAGCCGATTTACCTGATTCTAAAATGGGCGCGATCGCTTGCAGATACACTTCAGTTTTGCCCGAACCCGTTACGCCATGAAGTAGAAATTGTGGGGTGGTGCGATCGGCGATCGCCTTGAGTATTTGTTGCAGGGCTGCGTCTTGATCGGGAGTTAAGTCTTTAGGGCGATCGCGAATCACCGTATGACTTTTACCACCTAAGCGTAGTATTTCTCTCTTTGATATTGCAATATATCCTTTATTCTCAAGGCTATGAATAACTGAACTAGAGGCTTGAGCGAGTTTACATAATTCTATTCTTAAGCATTTTTCTCCTTTTTGTTGCAAGATTTTGATGACTTCCATTTGTTTTGATCCCAATCTACTATCAGGCATTTTCAACAAAACTACGGTATCTTCATATTGAGGCTGTGGTCGATGGGGTAACTCTAAGACAGTTTCAATCCATTCTAATTTTTGCAATTCCTTTAAGCCTGTATGGGAGTATCTACCAAGCTTCTGATAAATATAGCGCCGACTGATTCCCTTAGTATTTGTCCTATGTTCTTGCAAAAAATCCCATACCATTTGGGCGGCTTTGGGTAAAGTATGAGAATCTAGTTCTGTCTGTTGCTGCTCTCGCTTTAGTTTAATGCGATAATGAGATTGATCTAATAACTTGGCAGGAAGGGCAGTTTTGACAGTCTGAATCAATGGTGTTCGATAATAATCTGCGGCGCGAATCAGCATTTGCCAATAGGTTTCAGGGAAGATTCCTGAACTAACTACCGAATTAATTGATTTAATTTCTGTTTCTTTGTCGGCAATTTGAGAAGTAGCCGAGATTTGTAACGCGATCGCCCCCACCTGCCGATCGCCCAATGGCACGCTAAGAATATCGCCAATTTGAACATCGACATCTTCAGGGATGCGATAGGTCAATAAATCTTTAATCCACGCACTATCAACAAGCACACTGACAAAGCGATCGCTACTAATACCCATCAAATCACCTAACGCAGAAGTTTCTAAGACCCTCACCCACTCTCCCAATGCTACCCTGTCTACGTTTCAAGGTTGAGATCCCCCCCAGCCCCCCTTAAAAAGGGGGGAGAATAAATTAAATCTTCTTCTTCCCCCTTTTTAAGGGGGATTGAGGGGGATCATTAGCATCTAACGATATAGCTGATAACTTTTACTTAATTGCGGCGAACTTTGGGAACTTGACGGGTGGATAGATCACTCTCATCGAGAATTTGTTTGACTTGAGGCTGAGCCAAAATTACCTTTACGTCAGCAACCAAGCGATCGCCCCAAAGATTTTCGACTAAATAAGAAATTTTGCCATAGCGGGGATCGATTTTCATCGCTTCAACGGCTAGCTGCACGCCTTTGTCGCGATCGCCTTTACGATAAAAAGCCGTGGCAAGAGCCAGAGTCGGTTCGGCAGCAAGGAACTCAATTTTTTCAGCTTGCTTAAGTGAGTTTTGCCATTTGGCGATCGCCTGATCGACATTGCCGCGCTCATATTCAACCAGCCCGATGTTATTGGTCGCCGCCCAAAACTTAGTGTCAAGGACGAGGACATCATTAAATATACTGATCGCCTCATCATAACGTTTCGTCAAAAAATAAGCATTGCCTAAATCAAACACCGCCGAGGCAGCTTTAGGTTCAAGGGTTAACCCCTTTTTGAGATTGCTAATTGCTTCAGGATAATTTTTGTTACGGAGATACGCCGCTCCTAGGCTAAACAAAATTGCGGGTTCGTCTTTTTTGAGTTGATGCGCCAACATTAAAGAGGCGATCGCTTCAGCATATTTTTCTTTGCGGAGGTAGATGCTGCCCAAAATCCCTTGAGTCTGAAATGCCTTGGGTGCTAGTTGGACAGCGAGGCGGGCGCGAGGCAGAGCCAAATCATACTGCTCAAATTGAGCTAATTGAGCGGCATCTCTTGCTAAGTTGAGCGCTTGCTCTTCTACGTTGCCAAAATTAATCCGCAGAGTATGCGGTAACAGGGCTTGAGCGCGTAGTGGAGAGGCTCCAACACTAACAGACGCGATAATTGCTAGCAACCAAATTCGATGACGCACAGTTATAACTCTTAGCCGATTGATAATGTAATTTAAATATAGCGCTTCTTCATCTAAATATAAAACCCCAAAAGCTCTAGCACACGCGCAGCGTGCGCTACGGCTTTTGGATTTGGTTTTTAATTATGCTCAGCTACTTAGAGAATATATTTTAAGCGGCGATGCTTGCTAGAATATCTGTAGAATTTTGTTTTGATTAATTAATCATATTTAAGAAAACTGTTATGGACTTCGTAACTTCCACTTTGTCGAGCATCAACTTTCAGCTAATTTTTCAATTAACCTGTTTAGCTCTGATCGTCATTTCTGGCCCTGTCATCATCTTTTTATTGTCTGCTGGTGGCGGAGACATGTAGTTTCCACCTCAAAAAAAAAGGGGGCGCATCGCGCCCCCTTTTTTTGCTTGCAATCAAGTTGCCACGATGCGGTTAGAGATACTGGTGACAAAATTTATAAAAAAGCGATCGCCTTGTAGTGCGTTAAAGGTCTTGTGACATATTTTTTGGAGCTTGTTGGTCATTTCGGCATTAGGGATAATTTCGGATTGAGATTCCGATTGCTGCTCAAGATATTCCACAAAGCTCAGTCCGCCGATGTGGGTCAAATAGGCGGCGGTGACGGCTTGCATCGAGCCACCGATCGCGTAGGTGAGGGCATTGACCTTAAAGAAAGAGGCGATCGCCGAAGTGGCAATTTCAATACAACCAAGTTGCAATAATTGCTGGGCGATCGTCATCGCAAATTTTTGGGCTTGCTTAAGCTTTAAAGGGCGATCGGGATGATAAATCTTGGCAAGATCGATCAACATCTGGGTATTAATGGCGGCTCCAGCTAGCAAATCGATCGCGGGGATCGGATTAGCAAAAACCGTGGTGGCGGCGATTAACTGATAGCGCTGAATAATCTTGACTGCATCTTGGCGGCGCTCTTGGGTGATGACGACTTTGACTTGTTGTAACAAATCTTGGATTTGCAGATGCGTATTGCCAATCAGCAAGTCTTCCCATTCATTAGACAGAATTATCTCGATCCGTTCTTTTAACATGGCGACATCAGAGGGCAAATCTTCCCACCATTCTTGGATCGTGGCATTATTTTCTAAATTTTCAGGATTAGCATATTGACTTACCTTAATCGGACTAGGTTGAGCGGCGATCGCCACAATATCCGTCTCAGTCAAAAATTGCTGCGTGCGCTCTTTGAGCTTCGTCAACACTCTTTGGCGATCGCTTGGCAAATATAAATCGATTTTATTAAAAGCCAAAATTACCCGTTTACCCAGCCCCGCAAGGCGATCGAGTTCATAATATTCGCTCGCTGTCAAATCTCCCGCCGTCACAAAAACTAGCAAATCAGCATCTCGCGCTATTTGCAAAGCTTCTAGCTGTCGATGCTGCCCCATTATCCCTATTTCTTGAATTCCCGAAGTATCAAGTAATGAAATTTGACGCTTGACTTTGGACGCTTCACCCTTGGGAGTCAGGTCAACTGGCGCTGGATCGCTGTTTTGATAAGCATATTCTTGACGGGAGATGGTTGTGCCAATCGTCGCCGCCGTTTTACCCGCCTTGCGATCGAGCAGAGCATTAATAACTGAAGTTTTACCTGCGGAGCCTGTACCAAAAATGACGATCCGAAAATGATTTTTTTGTAAATTATTCGCTATTTGTTGAGCTTGCTCGTTCAAATCTTCGCGCTTGTTAATATCTGCAATTTTGGCGATCGCCTGTTGTACCTGCTCCAAATCCTTAAACAAAAAGCTACGATCTAACACTGTCGGCTGCTTTAGGACTGTGGTAAAACTCTGGCGCACATTGACAAACAAAAGCGAGCCGCCGACCATCAGCGTAGTTATGCTCAGTAAATGCCAGTCATGCTCAAGGGAAAACAACGAATTGGCGATCGCCGCGACACTAACAATTCCTAAGCTTAACAACAAATTTTTTGGCAGATTTTCGCGAGACAAGACTGTGCGATAGTTCAGCATTCACAACGTACTCTTCAAAATTTAATCTTAAAATATCTTGAGTGTACAGTTTTACCATAAGCATCAAGATAGCAATCAAAATTTTATAGCAATCGCCAGTCGAAAAACGTGAACAACACTAAATACGTCTATCCCTCTGTTATCGGCATACTTACCTTCTAGTTGTGGCACAGCCTTTACCGAATCCCTCTTCATTCAAACCAAGAAATACGCATTTATTGCCATCACAACCAACAGCGCCAGCTAGGTGATAATTAAACAAAAAATTTGAATTAACATCCCTTTTCTGATGGTCAATCTCAATCCACTCACGGGTTGCCTCGCTTAGTGTCTTGGTTGCAATGCCAACATTTATATCCCTTGGGACATACCTAAAAAGGCTCTCTGATAGATATTCCTTTGGCTTGAATCCATAATCTAGTTTCATGGTGTCGGCACAAAGCTTTGTCTGAGGATTGGTGGAATCAAAGTAGTTATATTGATTCATATCCTTAGCTCTTGCTAAGGAAAGCTGATAGGCTTTGGTACTGTAGTTTATTGGTGAATTGCCGTTCTTTTTGCGGTAAATATTAATTTCATTAATTGCTTTTTTGGATTCATCTTCAGAAGTCACGATAAACAATTTGGCATCAGGAACATTGTTTCTGTCGGCAAAGTTAGAATCGTTGCCAGAACGTGAAGGATTCGACATAGTAAGGAAGTTGTTAAAGCTAGCACCAGCCCATAATGTAGCCACTACAATACTTAGTCCAATTATTTGAGGTTTAGTTAAGCCCATGCCCCTGTACTTTATTCCCCTATATTTTACGTTCGCAATTAATTTATCATAAAAACAACTTTAATTTTATCTTTAATTTATATAATTTGTGAGAACATTGCTTTAGTCGCGATCGCTGGCGATGCCAGATATTGCCAGTAGTCATAAATTCTAAATACAGTTACAAATGCTCAACGGAACGAATATATTTTTGATTGGGATGATGGGCGCAGGTAAAAGCACCATCGGCAAGCTTTTAGCCCAAAAATTAGGCTACAACTTCATCGATACCGATACGTTGATCGAAACCTGTGCGGGTAAATCAATTCCTGAAATTTTTGCCAATGATGGTGAAGAAACCTTTCGCGATCTTGAACAGCAAGTGCTGTCCCAAGTATCAGCTTACACTCGCCTAGTGGTGGCGACAGGCGGCGGCATTGTCATGCGATCGCTAAATTGGTCACATTTGCATGATGGAATAGTGGTTTGGATCGATGTCCCTGTTGAGGTGCTACACGATCGCCTCAAAACTGCATCCGAGCAGCGCCCCCTGCTAGAAACTGCCGATCCTCTCCAAACCCTCAATGATATCTATACCAAAAGACGCGATCGCTATGCCCAAGCAGACATTTCGATCATGGTCAGCGCTGATGAAGCCTCACAGGAAGTATGCGATCGGCTGTTGACGATGATTGCTCAAAGGATTACGCCCGATCGCCTTAGATCTGTACACCCCTAGCATCTACATCTGTCCGCTAAGTGGGCGGATTCAGGTAATTTAAAGTACTTTTTGTAATGCTCGTTTGGTTCTATTCCAAGCCCATGTACCAAGAGCCAACACCATGAGACTCAAGATCACCATCACCATCTGAAAACCCGACTGTTTGCCAAATGAACTAGTGGCAAGATCAAGGGCGATCGCCGTGAGCGCAAGGGGTAAACTAGCCGCAATATTTTCAGCATTATTCAGCAAGCCAAATACTTTGCCGCGCATGTTTTCGGGCGTATGTTGTTGCACAGCCGTTTGCATCGGAATCGCCACTAAAGCCCCATTTACACCGATAAAACAACCAACTGCTAAACCCACCCACAAATTAGAAACAAACGCAAACATAAATAGCCCGATCGCCATACCAATGAAGCCCACAAATGGTAAAGGTCGATGAGCAAAGCGATCGCCAAATTGTCCCAAAACAAACGCCCCGATCGCTAAACCAACTCCCACCGAGGCAACAAAAAAGCCAAAATCATCACGATTATTGGTCACAACTTCCGCCAAATTCAGTGATAACTTTTGCATAGTGCCTAACACGCCATACAACAGCGTTAGCTGGATTATCGCCCCACCGATCAACTGGTTGTAATGCACATATTTAAACGCATCTTTCAAATCCGTCCAAATTCCCGCCCCTTCTTGTTTAGGATGAATAATTTCATCTTTTGGCAATCCAAATAAAACTAGCCCCGATAAAATGTATAAACCGCCCAGCAATATTTCACGGCTATAGCTAACAGGAAATAACTTTGTAGTTAAGGCTAATAATGGTGAACCGATCGCAAAGCCCAAAATCAGCGAACCCACCATCGTGATCGTGAATAGGGCATTGGCAGGTAAAAGATCAGATTTTGGCACCAGCAACGGGATCGCTGATTGTTCGGCAGGGGCAAAAAAGTTGGTAAGCGTGGAGATAATAAAGGTAATTACCAACAATACCCAAAGCGATTGCGGCAAAAATGGAATTGCTAAAATGCAAGCCCCACGCAAAAAATTGCACAAAATCATCACTTCACGTTTGGGATGCCAATCTACAAAAATCCCTGCGATCGATCCCAAAAATACCGCAGGCAAAGTCATAGCAATCATGATCAATGACTCACGGGTATTTACAGGAATAGGTAGCTCTTGGTCAATCGACACGGCGATCGCGATCAGCAAAATCAGCGCCACCTTATCGACCAACTGGGACAAGATCTGGGCGATCCATAGAGCCAGAAATTGACGATTACGCAGAACGCTCAGGTAGCCAGCAGGGGAATTTAGATCGGGTTGAGACATCGGTTAATGTTCATGATAGTCATGCAAAGTAATTTGAAAGATGAAAGTTCCAATAGCCAATCATTTGAAGGATTTTTGCCGCCAAGCTTCTCCCCCATAAACTCAAAAGCGACGCTTAGCGCCGCTTTTGTCCAATTAAGCTTCTTCTTGTTCTTCGCCTTGTAGCTTTAGTAAGAAGTATCCGAAGGCGATGCCGACGGGGATCAGCACCATCGACAAGACCATTGCATTAACTAGTTCTCCCATGAGTTTTTTTCTCCAGATAAATATTATTTTTAATTATTTTTTAAATTTTACAATTTTTTACAGCCCGAAAAAAAACAATACGCTAATTGGCGATCGCCATCACCAAAATTTAGCTCATGGCGATCGCCACTCTTGTCAAGACATAAAACCTCAAAGTCAAAAGGCCTCGCGATGCGCCACCTTTTGATTTTAAGAATAAAACCTAAGTTTTGGCGTTGTCTAGATTGGCATTGGCTATGAGAGCGCCATCAAACATCGCCTCTTGCAGATTTGCCCAACTTAGATTCGCCCCGCGCAAATCAGCCCCACGCAGATCGGCTTTGCGTAAGTCCGATCCCTTCAAATTAGCATGTCGTAAATTAGCTCGATGTAAATCGGCACTATTTAAGTTGGCATAACTCAAATCAGCACCACATAGATTTGCCTTACATAGCTTAGAGCCAGAAAAGTTAGCTTTGCTCATTAATGCATGACTAAAATCGAGCTTATGGCAATCAATATTTCTTAAATCCGCGCCCACAAGGCTGGTATTGGCAAATGTTTTTCGCCCCGCTCGGTATAGTTGCAAAAACTCTGTAGCATCCATTAATTAATCAATTGGGTTAGTTGAAAATCTATTTTAAAGCTCCTACAGGCGGAGCTTAGCACCGCCCTAAACGCATTAACCAAAAGAATCAAGGTCTAATGCTGCTGAGCCGCCGCGCTCTAGTTCGATCAGCATTTGTCCTAGTTGTCTCCAAATCAAAAAGGCGATGCCAACTGTAAAAGGAATCGCGACGACGTAGCCAAATAGAGTTGGCAGTCCAAATATTTCTAAGCCTGTTGCCATAAATATGGAAATACTGATGCTCATGCCAAGATAAGGCACTTTAATGCTGGCGCTTTTGAGTTCTAACATGACGCGGGTGGACTTACTGGCTGACCACATATTGACGAGATTGCGGAGGGTCACTTCAAACGATCGCCCACAGGCAAGTCCAGCAACGAGAGAAATCGCAAACAAAAAATAGGGAGGATCGGACGGAAAGTAATAGTTCACAGGTCAATAAGTAAATTTTTGATTTAAGGTTTTATTTATTATCGGTTATACGGCTACGCGCTTAGGAAATAAAAACCAAAAAAACAAAAGGCGGCGCGAAGCGCCGCCTTTTGGAATTTGAGAAAGCTAGATTAATCCAAGAGCGGCTAGTTGGGCTTGGGCTTTTTGTAAGGATTCTCGCCACTCGCGATCGCTAATACTATCAGCCACAATCCCTGCCCCGACCTGTCCCCAAATATGATTATCGGTTTTGAGCAGCGTCCGAATCAAAATATTTAGATCCATGTTGCCCCGCTTGTCGATATAGCCACAGGAGCCATAAAACAAACTGCGCCGTTGCGGTTCTAAGCTCTCAACAATTTGCATACAGCGCACTTTAGGACAGCCCGTGATTGTCCCCCCCGGAAATGTGGCGCGAATCAGATCAACTAAAGTGCGATCGCTTCGTAATGTGCCAACGACATTACTGACGAGATGCATCACATGGCTATAACGCTCGATCGCCAATAGTTCATCGACTTTGACCGTTCCCCATTCACAGACCCGCCCTAAATCATTGCGTTCAAGATCGACCAGCATAATATGTTCGGCTTGCTCTTTAGCACAGGCAAGTAATTCCCGTTCAAGCTCTTGATCTTGCAACTCAGTTTTGCCGCGTGGTCTTGTGCCTGCGATCGGGCGAGTTTCGGCATGGCGATCGCGCAAACTAACTAGACGCTCAGGCGAAACACTGATGACTTCACCCCAAGTTGTGCGCCAATAACTAGCAAATGGCGATGGATTAATTTTTTGTAAATGGCGATATAGTTGCCAGCCATCTGAGTCCCAAGGATAGCCAAACCGCATCGAGAGATTGGCTTGAAAAATATCACCCGCATAGATATGTTGTTTCGCGGTTTCGACCATCGCTTCATAGCCTTGCTGCTCTGGTGAGTAAGTTGGTTTACTATTATTGTTTTGCTCAGGAGAGGCAAGGGGCTTAAGCCCCTTGTTACCAGAACTTAAGTTCTGGCTTAATTTATGGTTTAAATCATCTAATTCATGGCGATCGCTAGCGGCTAGCCAAACCTGTTGAGCCTGATGATCGATCACCGCAAAACTTGATGGCTCATACCAAAACGCGACAGGAAAAGGCAAAGTGTCAGCTTTTGTGTAGGGCAAGCGCTCAATTTCCCATGCGAGGTCATAGCCCAGCCAGCCCAAATATCCGCCTGTAAAGGGCAAGTGATCGGGTAAATCTGGATGAGAACTTTCAGAGCTTGTTTTAGAGTTTGGAGTAGTTTGCATTCGCAATAGCTCTAGACACGGCAAAATCTCACCAACAACAGGAGTCCAAATCTGGCGGGGCTTACCTGCGGCGATCGAATAACGGGCTAATTTTGAAGAGAATTTCGTGACAACTGTGGCAGGGCTTTCGAGCAGCACTGTGATTGGTTCGCTAGCGTAAAGAGCTTCCCAAAGATCCGCCCCCGTAAATTCGGTAGGTAGCGATCGCTGAAGCCAACACCAATCAGTCATAAAAAAATTCAATAATTCAGTACGGTTCTATTATAGAGAAGTGCCGCTACGCGCCGCCTATCTCTTGCCCTGTTTGAGCGAAGATATAATTAAAACCTATCAAAATCTATGAACCGCACCTTATTTATTGGAATTCTTGTCGTAACTGGACTAATGGTGTTGGCGAGTTCGCTGCCAAATAAGTTTTATGGGGCAAACGATCGCAAGTTCATGATCATCACAATTATTACTTGTATTGTTTCAGCGATCGGACTAGCTGCATTTTTCAGCATTCCCTTTTTGACTGCGATCAAAAATTAGACAAAAATTAAAAAGAGCGCAAAGCGCTCTTTCTAAAAAAATTAGTATTTCGCCATGCTTGGCTCGATCGCATAGGCATAGGCATCAATCCCACCGCCGATATTTTTGACATTAGTAAAGCCTTGATTAACCAACCATTGGCACATTTGCCCCGATCGCATCCCGTGATGACACAACACCAATGTCTCGGCATGGGGATCAAACTTTTCTTTAAAACTTACTTCCCATTCTGCGTATTCACTAAGCGGTAAGATCTCAAAACCTGCGATCGCCGCAATCTCGACTTCATCACGTTCACGCACATCGATTAGTTGTAAAGCTGGTTGATCGCTTGCCAAACGTGCAGCTAGTTCTTGGACAGTAATTTGTATGATAGACATACGAGCAGAAAATCTCTTAGACATGAGTTCAAAACCTAGCATATAGCGCTTTGCGCTCTACTTAAAACCAAATAATTTTTTAAAAGCTTTGCAAAGCAAGGCTTTTAAAAAATTATTTGGGTAACACTCATTTTAAAAACGCTATAACCCCAGATCCATGAGCCAGCCCATCGAAGAATTGTTGCAAGATCTTAAGAGTGAAGATGAAGATATTCGCGATCGCGCCACTCAAGGACTATGGGAAATGTGGTTTATGCAAAAAGGAATGCAAGGTTTACAAGTCTTGCGTCAAAGCCAGATGATGGCGGATAGTGGCAATATTCGACAGGCGGAGTTAATGTTGACCCAATTAATTCACTCTCAGCCAGATTTTGTGGAAGCATGGAATCGCCGCGCCGTTTTGTTTTATATGCAAGGCGATTACCATCGGTCGATCAAAGATTGTCTGAAGGCGATCGCCCTCAATCCTTATCATTTTGGGGCATTGCACGGTTTGGGCTTATGCTACGCGGCGATCGGCAACTATCAAGAGGCGATCGCCACTTTTCGCAGCACCTTAGAAATTCAGCCCTACTCGCTAACTAATAAAAAGCTAATCCTCGAATGTATAGCCATGCTGAACTAGCTTGAAAACTTAAAATCCATCCACCTTGGAGACTCGGAAATTTAACATCTGAGGAGAGAACCACCTCTGTTTACTTATTGTTTTTGTAATACTTGTTTCAGCCGCATCGGATCGCCTTGGTCGATGACTTGACCATGCTCTAGCAAAAAAGCTCCATCCGCATAATTAAGTTCATTTAATCGATGAGTTACCCATAGGGCGGTTAAATTTTTTTGTTTGACCAGATCGCGCACTGAGGCAACCAAATCGATCTGATTTTCGCCATCTAACAAAGCGGTGGGTTCATCTAACAACAAAACTTCGGCATTACGCGCGATCGCCCCCGCGATCGCAATACGTTGTTTTTGACCACCACTAAGGGCATAGATCGGACGACGGATCATTTGCGAGAGATTGACAGCGCTGAGCGCTTCTTCAACCCGTTGGCGGGTTTGTTGATAGGTGAGATTTTCGGATACCAAACCAAAAGCAATATCGGCTCCCACCGTGGGCATGACCAATTGATGATCAGGGTTTTGAAACACAAATCCAAGGCGATCGCTAATCTCGATATCACCAGATTTTGGTTTGAGTAAGCCTGCTAACAGCCTCAGTAAAGTTGATTTGCCACTGCCGTTAGTTCCCAACAGCATCCAAAATTCGCCTTTAGGGACTGACAAAGTGCAGCGATCGAGGACGGTCGCGCCAGATTTCCATGCAAAGGTGAGATCGCGCACACTAACTGCGGCGATAGTTTCGTCATTAGTTGTGCCATTAGTTGCGGCTTTGCTAACAGATTGATCGGTGGGCATTGTTGAGTTGCTGATAATCACGAAATTATACAGTGCTTTGCACTTATCCAAAACCGAAGAAATTTTCTAAAAGGCTCGCGAAATAAGCTTTTTAGAAAATTTCTTTATGTAGCCTGAATAGGCTGTAACGGTGATTACCTAATGAAGCCTGCGCCCATATTTGCGGAAGCTCCTGATTTTTCGGAAACTTGCACGGCAGATATTTCGCCAACAAGGACGGAGACTTTTTTACCTTCTTGTTTTTCGCAGGTTAATTCCAAGATTTTAGCGTTTCCTTCGCCGATCGCCGTGGCAATTTCGCGATAGAGCGCTTCGGCATGTTCATGTTCTTTGCGCTGGACGGACAAGGCGATCGGATTATTTTTGAGGGTGATTTCGATTGTGTACATCAACATTAATTAAGGTTTCCCGCCTAGAGATAAAAGTTTATGTGTAGGTGCTTATTCCCCTTTAGTATGCCATTGCATCGGCGATCGGGGTGAATTTAGGCGGGTATCCCTCAACTTGTATAGCTATAGCACTCCTAAATCATTTATGAGAAAAATAGGGCTTCGACTTCGCTCAGCCAACGATATACGCTGGCTGGGCGAAGTCGAATCCTCTCACAACTCATTTACGATTACATATCTATTTCCAATTTTCTGGACTTAACTTTTGGATTTTTGCCCCTGTGTAATAGAAGTTGAGAATGCGATCGTATGCCCAACCGTTACGCGCAAGTTTATAAGAACCAGTCTGACTCATGCCCACACCATGTCCTAAACCGCCGCCGATAAAAGTGTAACCAGTTAATATTTTTTCTTTCCCTTTCTCTTTTTCTTCATAAATCGGTTCTAATCGAAAGAAGGTACTATCAGGTGGATCGAACGCGTCAATTATTTCATCTTTTTTGACAAATATGTTACCTGTATCGGTAGTTACTTCCATTTCTAATACCCGACCTGAAGCAGCTCTTTTGACCACTTTGAGTTGCTTGATCGCATTAAAATTAGTGGTAGTATCACCTGAAAATCGCAAAAACTTTTTCAGCGAAATTTGTAACTCATCAAGAGAACCAGCTTTTTGCCAGCGCAAAGACTTCCATCCTGATTCATTAAACTCTTCTTGCCTATCTAGAAAGGCTTTTAGGTTTTTGTCATCAGCAATATTTGCCGATCGCTGACTTTCAGAACGGTTAATGATATCTAATACCGATTGCAGATAAGGGCGCGGAGTTCCATCCCAAATGTCGTTATAATTAGCGGTAATGCCGCCAGTTGTCGAAGAGTACAGAGCGTCGATCGCCCGATTGTTATAGGTCAAAACTAAGCCTCTAGTATCAGCAATGGCGCGATCGGCAACTTCGGTCGTATCCTCTAACCCGCGATAAACTTGGCATTGAGTATCGGCACAAAGTTCATAGTCATCGACTTTGAAGCGATGTACACTGGCTAATACATACGTCCTTGCTAAAATTGCTTGGGCTTGGACGGCGGGATAGGGTGCATTGTAGCCAATTTCATGGGGAACTACGCCGCGCACATAGGTTTCTAGCGGGACATTGTTGACGATGGTAAAACTTTTATGGGCATTAGGTTGTAGCCTTAAAGTGCCTGCGTAAAGACGATTATTGATTTCGGCTTTATTCTCTTTTTGATAGCTAACTTCGATAGTCCCAGCGCTACTACTGACATCAAGGCGATCGCGATTGTACCGAAAATCACCAACGACAAATGAGGCGATCGTCTGTTGGGGTAATATGCGGCGATCGATTTGCACGGTGAGATTTCCTTGTAATCGCAGCGTATAAAAAGTCAAATAGCGCAACAACATCGAATCATAAACATCCCGCTTTGCCCAGACTTGCCACCGTCTCGGCTGAGCAATCTCAGTCTGAATCCCCTTCTCTTGCCAATGAAAGGCACTAGCCGCCGCATTCTCAAAACTACGATGATTGCTAAGGACGATCTTCTCTTCTAAAATTGGCTGAGTTAATGGCTGTGAGGCGATTTCTATAACTACGCGATCGCTAGTTACAGTTTGAGTAGTTTTACCATCTGCTGATGGAAAAGAAAGCGTTAATTTTTCCCCTGACGGGGCTTTGAGCGTCAGTCGATCTTGAGGTTTTTCGCCGAAGCGTTGCACAATCCCAATTTTTAAGACTGGGTTAGATTCCATTTGAGCCTGCACAAACTCACCCGCCGTCAGCGTAAATGAACAAATTGTCACAATTACAGTTTGGCGGATAATACAGTAAGTGTTTAGCATATCAAACTCAAGATTTCAGAAACTTTTATATTTTACACCCAAAGAATAGACATTAGAAAGCCAAGAATTGGTAAGGGAGTCGTTTTGAACTTAGAGATAATTCCGATCGCAAATAATATTAGCTCAATTAAAGTTTCGGCAGATTTATCCAAGCCTGAGCGCATCGATCGCTTTTTAGCCCATCACCTCACTGACCTCTCCCGATCGCGCATTCAAACATTAATTGATCAGGGTTATGTCACTGTTAATGAAATTCTCTGTAATAACAAAAAAGATTTAATTAAGACAGGCGATCGCATTTGTTTAACTACACCAGAGTTAATACCGCTTGATCTAGTCGCGCAAGAGATTCCCTTAGATGTACTGTACGAAGATGAGCATTTAATCGTAATTAATAAACCTGCGGGGCTAGTCGTCCATCCTGCGGCAGGACATGCTGATGGAACCTTAGTTAATGCCCTATTAGCTCATTGCACCGAGCCATCAGGCATCAAGTTATCAGGCATAAATGGAACTCAACGTCCGGGAATTGTGCATCGTTTGGATAAAGATACTAGTGGCGTAATGGTAGTTGCTAAAAGCGATCGCGCCCATCAAGATTTGCAAGCCCAAATTCAGGCAAAAACGGCGCGGCGAGAATATTTAGGAATTGTGCGCGGTGTTCCCAAAGGTGAGTCTGGGGTGATTGATGCCGCGATCGCCCGTCACAAGAGCGATCGCAAAAAAATGGCAGTTGTTGACGATGGACGCAAAGCGATTACCCATTGGCACATCCAAGAACGCTTAGGAAATTACACACTCGTGAAGTTTGATCTACAGACAGGACGTACTCATCAAATCCGTGTCCATGCAGCGCATATGGGTTGGGCGATCGCTGGCGACCCAATCTATGGACATCCGAACAAAGAAATTTCGCATTATATTATTGGTCAAGCGCTTCATGCGTGGCGGCTCACCTTTACGCATCCAATTTCAGGCGAATTAATTCAGAACATCGCCCCATTGCCCGCAGGATTTGAAAAGCTATTAGTCTTTTTACGCCGCAGGAAATAACTTGTCGAAAATAATAATTCGCCTTATTCGCGATTCAGCTTGCGGATAAAAGCGAAAAAAAGATTGTTCTCGCACCGCGAGAACAATCTTTTTTGGCGATTTGCACCGCGCCAAGCGCGGTTATCGAACTGACCTTAATAGAGGCGATCTAAAACGTAATTAGTTAATCCGACCAAAGATTGCTTCGGCGCAGAAGATGGTAACCACTCGATCGCAATTAAAGCTGACTTGATGTGACCTTTTGCTAATTCACGCGATCGCGAAATGCCTTCACTGCTATAAACCAATTCTAAAGCCTTATCAAGATCGTCCACTTGGCTAAACTGGCGATCGATCAACCCGCGCAACTGAGGATGCTCCTCCAGTGCAAACAACACAGGCGCAGTCAAGTTACCCTGCTTGAGATCTGAGCCAGCAGGCTTACCCAAAGTCTCAGTCGAGCTAGTGAAATCAAGAATATCATCTACGATTTGAAACGCAATCCCAAAATGCTTACCAAAATTAAACAACTGCTCAGCCTGCACTTGACTGACCCCACTGAGGACACCCGCCGCCTTCGCGCTCCCCGCCATCAGTGACGCGGTTTTATAAAAACTTTTTTCCAGATAATCTTCAAGGGTCAAGTCTCCATCAAAGGCTGTAATACTTTGACGAATTTCACCCTCAGCAAAGTCGGTGATCACCTTGGACAACAGCTTGACAACTTCAAGATCGTCCAAATTAGCTAAATACCAAGAGGCTTGAGCAAACAAGAAATCTCCCGCAAGCACAGCGATCCGATTGCCAAAACTATTATTTACGGTCGGCATCCCGCGCCGTAGATCGGCTGAGTCAATCACATCATCATGCACCAAGCTGGCTGTATGGATCATCTCCGTGATCTCCGCAAGGCGGCGGTGGCGTGAAGTAATATCGCGATCGCTCATAGTTGCGCGTGACACCAGCAAGACCAGCGCGGGGCGCATACTTTTGCCCCTTGCCTCAAATAAATGCTCAGCCGCAGCGTATAGGATCGGATGCCTTGCCCCTACCAACTGCTTCAAATTATCCGTGAGCATACGCAAGTCATCTTTGACTGGTGCAAAAAGTTCGGTGACAGAAGTAGTTGGAAGGCTCATGCGAATAAACCAGTTTTATATCGATTTTTACATATCTTCACATATTGTATGAGAATGTTGTATAGAGTTGAAGTCATACACAGATTGTTTTCTTCGTTTTCTTGGTTATCACGTTACAGATGGCTGTAAATAGCTGATACTCTATACCTACTACTCCTTTAGCCAGAAATTTTTTAGTAGGTCGCAAAAATGTGGTTTTTGATCTTCCGAGTTAAAGTCAATCAGCTTAAAACCCCTTGACTTTAACTCACGAAGTAGGAAAACACCTTATTGCTGAACAAATTGCATAAATTTAATCGCTATAGACGGAAATTTGACCAATGATGCCTAGACTGCTCCTGATCGATGATGATCCGATAATCTCTGAAATGGTCACACTAAATCTTGAACATGCTGGATATCAAGTAAGTCATGCAAGCGATGGTGTTAAAGGTCAAGCACTAGCCATTCAGTTAATGCCTGACATGATTATCCTTGACTTAATGTTGCCGAGGGTAGACGGATTTACGGTTTGTCAAAGGTTGCGCCGTGACGAGCGAACTAAAGAAATACCTGTCATGATGTTGACGGCGATGGGGCAGACCCAAGATAAGGTTGAAGGTTTTAATGCAGGTGCAGATGACTATCTGACCAAACCTTTTGAACTTGAGGAAATGCTAGCGCGGATTCGAGCTTTATTGCGCCGTACCAATCGGATTATGGACACCGCTAAGCATGGCGAAATATTAATCTTCGGATCTTTAACACTCGTTCCTGAACGTTTTGAAGCGATTTGGTTTAATAAGACCGTCAAGCTCACGCATTTAGAGTTTGAGTTACTACATTGTCTCTTGCAACGTCATGGTCAGACTGTATCGCCCAGCGAAATTCTCAAAGAGGTTTGGGGCTATGAGCCAGATGATGACATTGAGACTATTCGCGTGCATATTCGCCATCTGCGAACCAAGCTAGAGCCAGATCCCCGTCATCCCAAATATATCAAGACGGTCTATGGTGCGGGTTATTGCTTAGAGCTTCCCAATGCTAACAATGAAAATGAGGCAATCTCTTCTTAACAAATAGCTGTTATGGCGATCGCCATATGCCTGAAAATAACTAGACCGATGAAATACAAGTACTAATTAATACATGAAAATTTTATTTGCAGCAGCCGAAGTTGCCCCTCTAGCCAAAGTTGGTGGCATGGCAGACGTGGTAGGCGCACTCCCGCCCGTCCTTCGGAAAATGGGACATGACGTGCGGATTATCATGCCTTACTACGGGGTGATTCCCGACAAGCTCAAAGAAAGCCCTGAATGGAAATGGAAAGGCTATGCCATGTTTCAGGAATTTGATATTTTTGAAACGGTACTACCTGGAACTGACGTGCCTTTGTACTTGGTGGGACATGGTTCATTTATTCCTGCTCGCGTCTATGGTGGTGAGGATGAAAATTGGCGATTTACCATGTTTGCTAACGCGGTTGCCGAATTTTCATGGAACTATTGGAAACCGAACGTTATCCACTGTCATGATTGGCATACAGGCATGATCCCTGTGTGGATGCACCAAGTTTCTGATATTGGTACTGTATTCACGATTCATAACCTCGCTTATCAAGGACCTTGGAAGTGGTATTTAGACAAAATCACTTGGACTCCTTGGTATATGGATGCTCATAACACGATGGCGGCAGGAATCAAGTATGCCGATCGCGTCAATACGGTTTCGCCAACTTATGCCCAGCAAATTTGTACCCCAAACTATGGTGAAGGGTTAGAGGGGATGCTCTCATTTCTCAAACCTTGGGGGATCTTGAATGGCGTTGATACAGATATCGAAAATCCTGAAACCGATCCAGCTTTAGCTCAAAACTATACGGCTGTTAGTATTGACGATCGCATGGCAAATAAAATTGCTTTGCAAAAAGAGTTGGGGCTAATTGCCAATCCTGCGACTTTCTTGATCGGCATGGTTGGGCGATTGGTGGAGCAGAAAGGTATTGATTTATTACTGCAAACTCTCGAACGCTATTTAGCTTATACCGATGCTCAGTTTGTGGTGTTAGGAACAGGCGATCGCTATTATGAGTCGCAACTATGGCAAATTGCCTCACGTTATTCTGGTCGCATGTCTGCCCAAATCTTGTTTAATGCCGCGCTCTCCCATCGAATTTATGCAGGCTCTGATGCCTTTTTGATGCCGAGCCGATTTGAACCCTGCGGCATTAGTCAATTGATTGCGATGCGCTATGGCTGTGTGCCAATTGTCCGTCGCACGGGTGGTTTAGTCGATACGGTGTCATTTCATGATCCGATGAGTCAGACAGGCACGGGCTTTAGCTTCGATCGCTATGAGCCGCTAGATCTATATACCTGTATGGTCCGCGCATGGGAAAGCTATCGTTATACCGATGCATGGCGCTTGTTACAACAACGCGGCATGAACAGTAATTTCAGTTGGCAAGCCTCCGCCGATAAGTATGTACATCTATATCGTTCGATTCCGGGCTTAGATAAGGTCTAAAATAATTTATCCAAAAATTTGGCGGTGAGCGCAGCCTGCCGCTAAATTTTAGATTTTATTTGGATCATTAATTGTAAAGTACTTTAAAATCACTGTAAAAAGTATATTCAATCAATCATTCGGGTTAATTATTGATGTATCAGTTCCCTGTCATCCTCATTCCGCCTGAAGTGCAGAGGATTGCTCTGTCTAAACCCGTTGCACCTGAGTTTAATATCGAGTTGCCAAGTTCACCGGCCTTACGTCAGCCGAAGGCTATCCATACTCAAGAAGCGATCTCTCTGACGTTGGGATTGGTCGCAGTCGTGGGGTTGGTTACTGTAATTGGTAACGCTAAAGAGCTTGGTATAATTCTGCTAATCGTGGGATCGATCGCCATTATTTTTCGGATCAGATATCAGTTTCAGTCTTATAAAAGACGATATCAAAGACACCAAACCACCTTAGAGCGATATCTTAAAAAATTAGAAGCTTATTCCCATGAAGAAATAAAGTATCAACGAGATTTGGCGATCGCCCATGCTCCTGACCGCATACTTGAGTTTAGGCATCAGCAATTTCGTAGTTTTTTTGCCAAACTACCTCCTAATCAAAATGGACTTGCTTTAAATGTTTTAAATAATGGAAGTAATAATGGCAATAATCCCGTTGGTCAAGTAAAACCAACAGATGAACAAGCCAATGAAGGCATCATTTACTATTTTGGAATTGCCCTTCAGCAACATTTGTCAGGGACACTTTATCAGGGCATGACATTATACATAGCCAGTATTGATTATGAATGGTGTCCCGCCTTGACTTATATCGATCCTGCGCTCAACTTACACATCGCGATCGAAATTAGCTTGCCTTCAGAAAATGGTGCTACTTTGATGAGAAATGATTTGGCGGCGCGTTTTTTAGTTGATTCAGGCTGGATTATTATCAAGTTTTCTCAAGAGCAAATTTTACAAAGCTCGGCTGAGTGTTGCAAGGAGTTTGCTAAGCTACTCGACCGCTTAAGCTTGGATCTGACTGTATTACCTAGCTTTGAACATACCCCTGAATTAGTTGCTATAAAGCGCTAGCATATTTTTTATGGCAATTGGCACTCCAAACCAAAGGGAATAAATCTCCTCGCTCGTTTCCCTCTCAGCGCTGAGTTTTTCACTTACAGCAGTTGTTGATCAAACCTGCCACAAAAAGGGTCGCAGGGCGAAGCCTCGCATTGGGTTTTATATTTTTCTTTGTGGCGGGTTTGAAAGCAAATTGCTGTAAGCTAATTTCTATGATTGCAGGGCGGCTAACGTTTGTGAACCGATAACCCCATCAACAGTCAAGCCGTAAAAAGCTTGTGCTTGTTTGATAGCGGTCGTAGTCCTTGAGCCTTGGATGCCATCGATCGCACCTTCATAAAAGCCCAAACTGCTCAACAAAGTTTGTCCTTCGGCGATCGAGCCACTGGAAGCTTGGATAGTTGGCTCTTGATAACTAACTGGGGCATAGTTACTACCCGCCTCTAAAGCCGCCATAGTTAGCGACCCAGCCTTCCCATCAGCGATCAATCCATAGGTTTTTTGAGCCAAAATGGTCGCCTCTTGGGTCATTGAGCCATTAATGCCATCGATCGCCCCACCATAAAATCCGCGATCGCTCAATAATTGCTGCAAGTAAACAATGCCATCTGATGATTTACTGCTTGATGTGTCGCTAGCTGGAATAACTTGCGCGGAAGTGCCAGCTTCATAACAATCGGCTTGCAAAGCGGCTAGGGTGTCCGCGCCGATGACACCATCAGGCGACAATTTATAAAACGTTTGGGCGGCGATGATCGCCTCAGTCGTAGCTGCACCTTTAACACCATCGATCGCCCCAGAGTTAAAGCCGCGTCGCGTCAATAGCTCTTGAATGCTAGCGATTTCGGGAGTATAAGCAAAGGCGGCGATCGGCATTGTGTTCATGGCGATCGCCCCAGCCGCTAGACCAACGCACAAGACCGACTTAGCATGATGGGAAGACTGAGAGAGTGCGTCAAGCAATTGACAATCTAGATTTAGATCAATATTTTCGCCTTGCTCTAAGCGTTCGCAAATCATTTCACTGTGGAGATAAGCAACAAGTTCCATATAATTAAGCCTCAATAAAAAATGTCAGTAGGCTAATCAATTGGCTCTTTTGCGTTCATTTTAAATTCATAAAAGAGCGCAGTTTGATAATGTCTGTAATCTATGCCGTATAAGGAGACACACAAATTACAACTTTGAAAGAGCCTATATATTTCCTATATATATTGTAGAGAAAAAACAAGTAAATGTCAGAAATTGCTTGTTTTTATTAACCTTGATTTAGCAAAATTCCATCAAAAGCTTAATGAATCCTGCCGCGTGACGGGAGAGTTCATTAGGCTTTTGATCCAAGTCTTTTAGCGATCGCCTCAACCAAACCATCTAAGGTATATTCGATCGCCTCGCAATCAACGCGCTCTAATAACTCATAGCAAGTCTTAGAGGTTTGAGGACCAATCGAAGCAATTTTGACATCAGCAATCCACGATCGCCATGTGGTTCTAGTCGCTACGCGATCGAGTAACAAACAAAAATGCTGCACGGTTTTAGAGCTAGCAAAGGCGATCGCATCTAGTCTTTGGTTTTGAATTGCTGCTAGCGCCACAGGATCGATCGCGTCAGGACATTTCGACTCGTAAGCAGGTATAGCATCGACACTCGCCCCATGTTGCTGTAACTGCTCCACCAAAATCTCCCGCCCACCCGACTCCACACGCGGGAATAACATGCTTTTGCCAGTCAAAACATGATCGTTGGTCACAAAAGCCTCAACCAAAGCATCCGCCACAAAATCTGTGGGTATTAAATCGGGCTTAATCCCATAATTAGCCAGTACTTCCGCCGTTTTGCGTCCGACAACGGCAACTTTGAGCGAATGCAAAGCGCGGCTATCTTTTCCAAAATTTTGCAAACGCCCAAAAAAGCTGTCAACAGCATTTGCTGAAGTTAAAATTAGCCAATCGTATTTGAGCAAATCAACGATCGCTTGATCTAACGTTTGCCAACTAGTCGGCGGCGCGATCGCCAAAGTCGGCATTTCGATCACCTCCGCGCCGCGACTGACGAGTAAATCCGTAAATTGGCTAGCCTGCCCTGCCGACCTTGTGACTAAAATCTTTTTGCCTTGCAACCCTAATTCTTCCTTTGCTAAATCATCCAAATCCTCTAATAATTTGTCCCCGTGATTAGACAACTGCTGATAAAACTTTACGACCTCACCCACAATAATCACCGAAGGCGACAGCGATCCCTCTGGTAATTTTGATTGAATATCTGCTAAAGTTCCTGTCCATACCTGCTGCTCAGGTCGTCCACACCAACGCACGATCGCAATCGCCGTATCCGCAGATTTACCCGCGCTTAATTCCTCTAATAATCTCGCCAGATTATTTGTCCCCATCAAAATTACTAATGTTGGAATTTGGGCGATCGCCTCCCAAGGCAAACGCGTCAGATCATGCCCCGTCATCACTGCAAAACAAGAACTCGCCGCAACCTCCGTAAGCGGAATTCCTGCCAACATCGGCGCAGCGATCGCGCTGGAAATACCTGCGACTATTTCCCATTCACAATTTGCTGATTGTAAAGCAAGTATCTCAGGCAGCGATCGCCCAAATATCCAAGGATCGCCACTTTTCAGCCTGACCACGCGCTTACCTTGCAGGCAATAATTCACCAATATCTGATTGATTTCATCTTGCTTAAAGCTTGCTTGACCGCCACGTTTACCCGCGATCAGGCAATTTGCATTTGATGGCGCAAGATCTAACAAAGTGCGATCGACCAGCGCATCACTAATAATCACTTCGGCGGTACTAATCAAATCCCTAGCGCGAACCGTCAAAAACTCCACGCCACCGATCCCCGCGCCCACAATAAAAACTTTACCTTTCATTTTTCGGTTATTACGTTTAAGACTGAATATGCTTATGCAGAAGGTTAGTTGAGTCTCGCCGCCATACTTAGCCCCAACGAAATACTGCCGAACCCCAGCTTAAACCCGCGCCAAAACCTGCGATCGCCATCAAATCATTAGGTTGAATTTTGCCAGCCTGTACCCACTCATCAAGGGCGATCGGAATCGAGGCTGCCGAAGTATTACCATATTTGCCCATATTGCTGACCGCCTTAGCAGGATCAATCCCAAAGCGATTGACGACAGCATCGATAATGCGCTGATTGGCTTGATGCAAAATTAGCCAGTCAAGATCATGTACTTGGAGATTTGCCTTATGCAGTGACTTCTCGATCACTTCTGGCACACGCCGCACCGCAAATCGATAAACCTCTTGACCATTCATCGTAATTGGATCAAAGGTGCTGCTTCCTGAATAATTGATGTTAAGCAAATTATTACCCTTACCATCGCTACGCATCTCGAAGCCCAATAAATTATTGACTTGACTGCTAGCTTGCAAAACCACCGCGCCCGCGCCATCACCAAACAAAATACAAGTACGGCGATCTTGCCAATCCACCCACCGCGACAGCACATCGGCTCCGATCAGCAAAATGTTTTTATAAACTCCTGTCTGGATATATTGTGAGGCGGTGACTAATCCGAATACAAATCCTGAACAAGCCGCCACCAAATCAAAAGCCACAGCGCGATCGGCTCCTAATATATTCTGAACTCGCCCTGCTGTACCGAACAAATCGTCTGTGGTTGAGGTTGACAAAATAATTAGGTCGATATCTTGGGGCGTTAGTCCTGCTGCTGCGATCGCCTTTTGTCCCGCTTTAGCCGCCAGATTTGCCACTGAATCTTCTTCACCATCGGCAATATGTCGCGCTTTAATGCCTGTCCGCGAGGCGATCCAGTCATCGGTGGTATCTACCATCTGCGCGAGATCGATATTTGTCAGAATGCGATCGGGAACGGCGGAGCCACTACCAACAAAACGCACTCCAAGTAGGCAAGATTCAGGATTAGTCATGGCGATATTTGATCCAAATTTGATCCGAAATGAATAAAGTTATCTATTGTTAGCGCCAAGGGAATTTTAGGGAATTTGGTGGGGCGGCAAAGCCGCCCCACCAAATTCTGGTTTTATATATAACAAAAACTAAGTTGGTGGATCGTCAGGGGTGTCGTCAGCAGGGACAGATACTTTAGGCTTGATTTGATTGCGAATGCGATCGAGGACTTCGTTATCAACTGCATCTTTAGCCACGCGGATGGCATTGCGAATGCTGACAGAGTTAGAACTGCCGTGACTAATCACGCATACACCCGCCACACCCAATAACAACGCCCCACCATACTCATCAGCATCAATGCGTTCTTTAACTTTTTTGAGATTTGGCTTTAGGATCAATGCGCCAAGTTTGCCTCGCCAACCTTTGGGTAGTTCTTCTTTGAGGATTTGCATCACCACACTGCCAACGCCCTCGGCAAATTTGAGGACAATATTACCAGCAAAGCCATCGCAGACAATGACATCAAACTGCCCTTTGAGAATGTCCCGCCCTTCAGCATTGCCAGCAAAAACGATCTGGGGATTTTCTTGTAAAGCTTGATGCACGCGAATGGCGAGTTCATTACCTTTGCAAGCTTCTTCACCAATATTTAACAAGCCGACTTTGGGTTCTTGAATGCCGATCGCATATTTACTATAAAGCGATCCCATAATGGCGAACTGCTCTAAAAATTTGGGGCGACAGTCTACATTTGCGCCAACATCGAGCAGCAATACAGGCTTATGAGGGACTTGCGTGGGAAATAATGCGCCGATCGCAGGGCGATCGACACCGGGTAAGCGCCCTAGTCTCAAGAGCGCCGCCGCCATCGCCGCGCCCGAATGCCCTGCCGAAATTACGGCATCAGCTTGCTTGCGCTTGACCAAATTCATGGCTACGGCGATCGAGGAGTTGGGTTTACGGCGTAACCCTTCGAGGGGTTCATCATCCATTTCGATGATCCCTTCTGATGGCACGATCGCGAGGCGATCGCTTTCTTGATAGTTATGTTGCTTGAGGTAATTCGCGAGGATGTCGCGATCGCCAACTAGCGCTATATCTACACCTAACTGCGTCTGAGCTAATACTGCTCCTTCAATTACTTCGCGGGGGGCAAAGTCTCCACCCATTGCATCTACGGCAATTCTCACTATGTTGCGATCCTGTCTGCGTTTTATGAGTGACGACTCCCATCCCTAACTCGCGGACGATTATAGGGTGGGCTTCTCAGCTAATCCTGCAATTGCATCGGAAACACGCTGAGATTTATAACGACATCGAGAAAGATAGACTTTCCAAGCTTGTATTCTCCATCGGAGAAGATCTTTTTATCCTTCGTTCGTTGAAAATTTTACATACAGGAGGCAGCCACAAATTAATGTTACACTTCCCTGTAAAACGCCATATTTTCAGTTATTAAGGTTCAATATTAACTAGCACTTTCAGCCTCGTTGATTAGCTTGACTATACCCGAAAATGGTAGCTTCGTTCAAAATAGTTGTTAATTAAAGCCGTATCGAACCCCTCTAATTAACCCGCTTGCATCCAGTCGCCCAACGGAGCAGCGTTAGAGCGCGGGGCTTTCACTTATTCGCTAAAATCAGATATAGATTAGATTACTGAGCCAGAAAGCGAATATTTTGATTGTGAGATCATTCAAAAAACTATACCTAGGCGAATTCACCTCTTTTACTAATAGCGGTCTAGCTATAGCGATTTTTAAATGAGCGTTGGGCAAATAATTTTAATTGGTTTTAATTCGAGTGCAAAGCTCTATAAACTCATTGATTGGATTTTCATATCAAAAGTTAGCGGGTGATTATACTTGCGGATAAGATAAAAAAAACTTATCAAAAAAATCTAAATCTAAATGAAAACTCATCATTTTATTGAGTTATTAAAATGGTTGTAATGCGCTTTTGAACAAGGTTTAAGTCATTTTTAAAGCCTTTAAATTGATCTATAATCATCACCTATAACCAATGATAGAAATAATAAGCTAGTGGTTCGCATGGTTGCCAAGAGCGATATGATGCAAGCTAATGCCCTTATGGGTGATTAAAATAAACGTAAATTGGCTTAGCGCCTTTACCTTGGAGTAATTCCAAGAAATCGTTTATTGTTTGACTGCAATCTTCAAGAGGTTTATTAAATAAATGGCTACTTACAAAGTAAGACTGATTAACGAAGCTGACGGACTAGATAAAACTATCGAAGTGCCTGAAGATGAGTACATTTTGGATGTTGCTGAAGCTCAAGGTATTGATCTTCCTTATTCTTGCCGCGCTGGTGCTTGCTCTTCTTGTGCAGGTAAGATCCTCAAGGGCGACATCGATCAAGGCGATCAATCTTTCTTGGATGACGAGCAAATCGAAGCTGGCTACGCCCTCCTTTGCGTAACTTATGCTAAGTCTGATTGCGAAATCTTGACCCACCAAGAAGAAGCTCTCTACTAACCGCTTCTTTCCATAAATATTCTGAAAGCTCCGATCGCGAACTAATTACGTTCAGCAATCGGAGCTTTTTGATGGTTAAAAAATAAAGCTCTCTATGCAAGCTTTATTTTATGTCGTAGTTTGATGCTACATTTTTCAGAGCTTAAATTGTATGAGGTAACTCAAATTTTGTCTGACAACGAAGAAGTCGCGGAAACTCAAAAAGTACAATCTAATGAGAAATCCATTGGGAAATCTACAGGGCGATCGCTACTAAATATCGCCACGATTGTTGCTGTAGCCACTTTGTTGAGCAAAATTTTTGGATTACTCCGTCAAGTGGCGATCGCGGCGGCATTTGGCAACGGCACAGCCTATGGAGCTTACAACTTTGCCTATGTGATCCCTGGATTTTTATTGATCTTGCTCGGTGGCATTAACGGGCCCTTTCATAGTGCGATCGTCAGTGTGTTAGCAAAGCGCGATCGCGTGGCGATCGCCCCAATTATCGAGACTATCACCACCCTCGTCACAGGAATTTTGTTGCTGGTGAGCATCGCTCTAGTAATTTTTGCCGAACCCTTGATGCATCTGGTTGCTCCGGGGCTATTTGTGCCAGAAGCCGATATGCTAGCCAAAGGCATTGATATAGCGATCATTCAAAACCTGAAGATTACCAAAGATATTGCCATCCAGCAATTTCAGATCATGGCTCCGATGGCCGTATTAGCGGGATTAGTGGGGATTGGTTTTGGCGCACTAAATGCTGCTGATGCTTACTGGTTGCCTTCGGTCAGTCCCATTTTTTCGAGCCTGACCGTACTGATTGGCATCGGTGGCTTGTTTTTGACAATGGGTAGCAAAATCTTGCTACCTGAAAATGCAGTTTTGGGCGGTGCAGTTCTGGCCTGGTCAACTCTAGCTGGGGCAGTCTTGCAATGGCTGGTGCAGTTGCCTGTGCAAATGAAATCTGGCATGGGCGGCTTTCGGCTGCGGTTCGACTTTCAGCGCCCCGAAGTCAAAGAAGTTTTGAAAATTATGATTCCTGCCACATTTTCATCGGGAATGTTGCAAATCAATGTGTGGACAGATTTATTTTTTGCCTCGTTTATCCCAGATGCGGCGGCGGCGGTGTCGGCGATGGGATATGCAGGACTGTTAGTGCAGACTCCTTTAGGGATTTTGTCAAATGTAATTCTTGTCCCGTTATTTCCTGTGCTATCTAAGCTCACCGATCCTGAAAACTGGGATGAACTCAAACAACGCATCCGTCAAGGTTTGATGCTAACTGCATTGACCATGCTGCCCCTGAGTGCGCTGATGGTCGCTTTGGCTTTGCCGATCTCGCAGATTGTTTACGAGCGATATGCATTCACCACAAAAGATTCACAATTGACGGCGACGGTGTTGATGGCTTATTCGGTGGGGATGTTTGTCTATTTGGGGCGCGATGTGTTGGTGCGCGTGTTTTATGCTCTCGGTGATGGCGACACACCTTTTAAGATTAGTATTGTCAATATTTTCTTGAATGGTTTATTTGATTATTTTCTAGTCGAAAAATATGGGGCGGCGGGGATCGTTCTTGCTACAGTTTCGGTGAACGTGATCTCGATGATCGCCATGATGTATTTTCTCGATCGCCGCTTAAATGGAATGCCGCTAAAAAGTTGGAGCTTCACACTTTTAGGGCTAATGATAGCAAGTGCGATCGCAGGTGGAGCGAGTTGGACTGTCTATCATTTCCTTAGCTTGAATTTTGAAAACCTTAGTGCCGTGGCAAAATTTGGGGCGGAGTTGGGTGGTTTAGCGATCGCCAGTGTAGTTGGCTTAACTATTTTTGGAGCGATCGCCATGCAAATAAAAATCCCTGAAATCACCGCCCTCACCAATCAAATTAAGCGCCGATTTTGGCGTTAGGGCTAACAGTTACGGCATTAATGGCGATCGCGTCAGAGATATAACAAACGCCACCAAATTTCTTGGTCACAGGTTTGAGCTTGTCAACTAACAACTTAGTTTTGTCATCCAAAAAGAAAGCAATCACATAGTCATTTTCTAACATACTCATATCCAGATCCCCTGAATTAGTACCCCTAACTCCTTTGCCAATCACATTACGGATCACTGTATAGTTCAAAACCCCAACGCTTTCTAAAACCTTAATGATTTTATGAGACTCCACAGAATCAGATATAATTTCGATTCTTTTAACTGCTTGCATGATTTTATCGCCACTAGAAATAATTAAAAATAACTAAAAATAATAATCATATATGAAACAATCGGCGCGATCGCGCCAATTGTTTTATGTCCAAAATAAATTAATCACATACAAATACAACGGAATCCCCACAATAATATTGAAGGGAAAAGTGACCGCTAGAGCCGTAGAAACATACAAACTAGGATTAGCTTCGGGTACGGTCAGACGCATTGCCGCAGGGACAGCAATATAAGATGCGCTAGCGCATAAAACCGCAAACAATAGTGCATCACCTCGCGACATCGAAATTAGTTTAGCGATCGCGATCCCCAGACCAGAATTTAAAATCGGCATCAAGATGGCAAAGGCAATCAAGAAAAATCCAGTTTTTTGTAAATCCTTAATGCGTTTGGCGGCGACTAAGCCCATGTCCATCAAGAAAAATGTCAACACGCCATAAAACATTTGTTGCGTAAATGGTGACAAAACTTTCCAACCGCGCTCACCAGTCAGACATCCGATAATTAGACTGCCAACTAGCAAAAATACGGAACTATTCAGAAAAGCCTCTCGCAATACTTCCGACCATACAAATTCGCTAGCTTCTCCCTTTTTGGCTTTTTCCTCGGCAGTAAACAAGTTGACAAGGATCAAGCCGACAATGATTGCAGGCGATTCCATCAGCGCCAGTGCCGCTACCATATAACCATCAAAGGCAATATTTAACTGACTCAAGAATGAACTAGCGGTGATGAATGTGACTGCACTAATCGAGCCATAGGTTGCCGCGATCGCCGCCGCGTTATAGGAATCGAGCTTGATTTTAAGAATAAAAAATGAATATACGGGGACGATGCAAGCCATTAAGATCGCCGCCAACATCGTCAAGATCACCTCTTGACTGATCCCGCTTTTGACAAGCTCAACCCCGCCCTTAAACCCGATCGCCAATAACAGGTACAGCGAAAATAATTTCGGGATTGGCGGCGGAATTTCTAAATCCGACTTAACCAACACCGCAATCATGCCCAAGAAAAAGAACAAAATCGGCGGGTTGAGAACATTAGAAACAATTAGGTCTAAATCCATTGGGACAAATCCACATAAAAGATTTTTTAAAACAATTAATCTATGATGACAGTCTACAGAATTGTATGGCGATCGCAATCAGGTAGATAGGCAGGCTTAATTATTCGTAGGATGCTTTAGTGTAAAGTAACGCATCGATTAGGCAAAATCATGGGTTAGCGATAGCAAAGAGCAAAGTATTATTTTTGGGAGCCTATCAAAATGACAGCGATCGCCCCTCCCCTCATAAACGATTCGATCACCGATCAATGGGTCAGCGCTTCATGGGATGAATTTATTCAGGTTCTGGGAAATCCTCTTTATCCAGACTTACGCTGCTATTACAACAAAAATCAAATGAGGATCGAAGCGAGTCAAGTTAGCTCTGAACACGCACTCGATCATGGCATGACACTTTTTTCGGTTAGTTTGTACTGCACATTAGCCAACATCCCCGCTAGAGGTTTAATCAACTGTAGCTATGCCAAAATGGGCGTTCAAAGTTGTCAGCCAGATATCTCGTATTACATTGGTGAAATCGCCGCGCTCGCCCCTCGCAGCAGTTCGATTGTTAGTCTAGACGAATCGCCTGTACCAAATTTGGTAATTGAAATATCTAGCTCTACACTCAATGATGATCTTGGTAAAAAGCGGTTGCTGTATGAACAGTTAGGAACTAGCGAATATTGGGTAGTTGATGTCCAAGAAGTAAAGATCATTGCCTTGGAAATGCTGGAAAATGGTGATAGTCGGCAAATTACTGAATCTAAATTGTTGGGAGGATTAGCGATCGCCGATCTCGAAACAGCATTACAAATCAGTCGCGAAAAATCTCAGTCGGATGTTGGGGCATGGCTGTTACAAAAATATGCTCAAAATCCTCAAAAATGAAGCGATCGCTACCCATGTCTATAAAAAATACGATCTAAAAATACGATCCCCCAAAGTTTTTATAAGTATTTTGAAGCAGACGTTATACTGTGTTTAGACATTAATCTGCGTACTATTTTCTGATTAGTTGCTTAGCTGTCTTTTTAGCGAATCCCATAGCGAAATCTACAAATTAAAGTTGGAAAAATGAGCGAACCAACTCCCTACGAAAAACTAGGAGTCAATGATGATGCCTCCTTTGAAGAAGTGCGTGATGCACGCGATCGCCTATTGCGCGAATACGCGGGGGATGAATCTCAACAAGAAATTATCGAGGTTGCTTACGATGCCATCCTCATGGATCGTTTACGCGCCCGCAAAGAAGGCAAAATCGCCGTACCCGATCGCATTCGTTATCCCGAACGGCTATCCAATACTCTCCCCGCCGCTCTCCAAAATAATACTCAGCGCAACACCCCTTCTTGGTTATCAAAGCTGCTGGACAATCCCAGTCCAAAAGATATCTATATTTCTCTAGGTATTTATACAGGACTTGGAGTAATCAGCTTTTTTGTTCCAGTTGCTACCACAACTTGGCTATCGTTTGGTCTAATCGTTAGTGTTTACTTACTAACACGCAAAGAAAATCGCTTTGGTCGCGCCTTGCTAATCTCCCTATCAGGAATTACCTCAGGTGTGATATTAGCCGCCTTGACTAATCAACTTTTAGTACTGTCTCGGATAGTGGGTGACGGATTTTTCCCTAGCCCTATTCAAATAGTAATTATTTTCTTAATAATGTGGCTACATGCTTGTTTCTTGCGCTAACGGTTTCGCGACAGGACAAAGCATTGTAAAATGACAGATACACCTTGGGACATGTCTCTAAGCCAGATTTTTTGAAATGACGATCGCCATGACACTCAATGACGAGCTAGCTATTATAGACGCGTCCCCACTAAGTCCATTGAATTTGCCAATCGAAGAGGAAAACCCTCTTCCCGATCCTGACGAGATGTTGGCGCTCCTCAACTCAGGGATGGTTCTTGAGAGGATGCAAGCTGCTAGGGCTTTTTGTGAATTGGAGGACGATCGCGCCGTGTCACGCCTGATCGAATTACTTCAAGATGAATGCCCCCTAGTGCGCGTCAGTGTTGCCTATGCCTTAGGGCGAAACAAAAGTGACAGGGCGATCGCGCCATTGATCGAGCAACTCAAACAAGACTGGAATGGCTATGTCCGTAAAGGGATCGTCTGGGCTTTAGGCACTTGTCATGCGCCATTAGGCTTACATCCACTTATTTCTGCCCTCAAATATGATATTACGGCTGTGCGTCTATGGGCAGCTAGCGCCCTAGGACAGTTGGGCGATCTACAAGCGATCGAGCCGTTAGTCGAAGCCTTAACCCAAGATCCCGCATCGGCTGTGCGTGGCAACTGTGCATGGTCACTAGGTAAACTAATTGTTCAAAAGCGTCGTGAATTTGCCACCCAAGACGAGATTTATCACGATGCTGTTGATGCTTTAGTCAATGCCCTAGATGATGATGATCTCAGCGTCCAAACCGATGCGAGAAATGCCTTGCGTAAGTTAGGCGATCCGCGTGGTTTGAAAGTATTAGATCGCATCGAAATGGATCAAGGCTATTGCGAATTTTAAACAAGGAATGAAAATTTAATAAAATCCAAAATTGGTTCGGTGGGCTTTACCGCCCCACCAATTTCTCTAAAATCTAAAATGCCACTTTATTTATTTTCGCGGGTCTAAAAATCCTAAAATGTTGTGGTTAAGCTAATTGAAAAGATGTGAACTATGTCTGATAATCGCAAAAGTCGCGCAATTACCGAAGGGATTCAGCGATCGCCTAACCGCGCCATGTTACGCGCTGTTGGTTTTCAAGACGCAGATTTCAATAAACCGATTGTCGGTGTCGCCAGCGCTCACAGCACAATTACGCCCTGCAATATGGGAATTGCGCCATTAGCAATCCGTGCTGAAGCAGGTATTCGCGCCGCCAATGGGATGCCCCAAATTTTCGGCACGATCACGATCAGCGATGGTATTTCCATGGGGACTGAGGGTATGAAATATTCCCTCGTATCGCGTGATGTGATTGCCGACTCGATCGAAACTGTTTGCACGGGACAGAGCATGGATGGTGTTTTGGCGATCGGTGGCTGTGACAAAAATATGCCAGGAGCAATGATCGCCATGGCAAGAATGAACATTCCCGCTTTATTTGTTTATGGCGGCACGATCGAGCCTGGGCATTTAGACGGTGAAGATTTAACCGTAGTTAGTTCTTTTGAAGCCGTTGGTCAATTTAGCGCAGGCAAAATTGATGAAGTCAGACTCAATGCGGTCGAACGCAATGCTTGCCCCACGGCTGGTTCTTGCGGTGGGATGTTCACAGCTAATACGATGTCTTCGGCATTTGAAGCGATGGGCATGAGCTTAATGTATTCTTCCACCATGTCGGCGATCGCCCCTGAAAAAGCCGACAATACAGAGCTTGCGGGGAAGGTGTTAGTCGAGGCGATTCGCAATAACCTTTGTCCTCGCGACATTATCACTCGCAAATCTATCGAAAATGCGATCGCTGTCGTGATGGCAGTGGGCGGATCGACTAACGCGGTATTGCACTTTTTAGCGATCGCCCATTCCGCCGAAATTGAATGGACATTAGATGATTTTGAGCGCATCCGTGAAAATGTTCCCGTTCTCTGTAATCTCAAACCATCAGGACGTTACGTTGCTACCGATTTACATAAAGCGGGTGGCATTCCTCAAGTCATGAAAATGCTGTTAGTCCATGGCTTGTTGCATGGCGATTGCATCACCATCACAGGACAAACCATTGAAGAAGTTCTCAAAGATATTCCTGACAAACCTCGCGCTGATCAAGATGTAATCCGTCCTTGGGATAGTCCGATGTACAAGCAAGGACATCTCGCCATTCTCAGAGGCAACCTTGCTTTAGAAGGATCGGTCGCTAAAATCTCTGGTGTTAAAAATCCGATTATTACTGGTCCCGCCCGTGTTTTTGAATCAGAAGAAGATTGTTTGAGTGCAATTCTGGCGAACAAGATTAATGCTGGGGATGTATTGGTCATCCGTTATGAGGGACCAAAGGGCGGACCGGGAATGCGCGAAATGCTCGCGCCAACCAGTGCAATTATCGGTGCTGGTTTGGGCGATTCTGTAGCTCTGATCACCGATGGTCGTTTTTCGGGTGGGACTTATGGCATGGTCGTTGGTCACGTTGCGCCTGAAGCCTTTGTCGGCGGGGCGATCGCCTTGGTAAATGAGGGTGATTCGATCACGATTGATGCACATCAACGCTTGATCCAACTCAATGTCAGTGATGAAGAGCTATCTATCCGTCATGGAAATTGGAAAGCCCCTGCTCCTCGCTATACCAAAGGTGTTTTGGCAAAATATGCCAAGCTTGTTTCGACTAGCAGCAAAGGTGCGGTTACTGATTTAGATTTGTTTTAAACTAGTCCAACTGTGAGTGGGGGCAATTCATGAATTGCCGCTACTCACGAATTATTTAGGTTGGCAAACCGTTTCTCATGACTCAAACAGCAAAAAGATCGCGAAGCGATGCTTCTGTTGTTTGAGTTTTCGTTAAATATTAATATTTTGATTGATATTTTGAAAGATAGCTAACGGAATAACGGCGGCGATCGCTTTGGGCATAGCTCCAGCTATGGCTCTAACTGCCATATCCCATAATTTAGCGGGTTCTAGATCGGGACTTAGCATTTGCCAAATTCGCATTACTTCTTCGGTGTGAAGTCGATTATCTTCAGTCAGGGCTAATAAGATGCGGCGGCGGATATATTCACCATCTTTGGAAGTTAAGAATTTGAAGCCCATACTTGCCGTAGGGATAATGTCAAACTGCTGATCAGATTTGGCGATCGCCAAGAGATTTTCCAAACGCGACCATTGAAATTTGTTGTCTTTAAACAGGACTTCAACGAGGCGCAGACGTAGACTTTCAGATTCATCGGTGAGCAAGCGGCGGGCGACATAGGGATAGGCGACCTGCACGATTTGAAATTCGGGATTGAGGCTAAGGGCAACACCCTCTTGGGTAATCACAGACCGAATGATCAGAGCAAACTTAGCGGGTAAACAGAATGGATAGTCGTACATTACCTTTGAAAAGCGATCGGTAACAACTTTGAAGTTGAAGTCCTTGACCTTCTCGGACATGATATCGCCTAGCACTGATTCTAAGGCATTCACAATGGGCTTCATTTCGATGTCGGGCTGCAAGAATCCCAGCCGCACATAGTCTTGTCCCAGTTCATCGTAATCTTTGTTGAGCAGATGCACGACCGAATCAACTAACTGCTCTTTGGTTTCTAAATCCAACTGATCCATCATTCCAAAGTCGATATAAGCCATCTTGCCATCGTAAGTGGCGAACAGATTGCCGGGGTGAGGATCGGCATGGAAAAACCCAAATTCTAAAAGTTGGCGCAACCCAGACATGACTCCAATCCGCACCAGTTCATCGGTGTTCAGCCCGGCTGATTTAATCTGGTCAATTTCGGTAAGCTTGATGCCATTGATCCACTCCAAGGTGAGGACGCGATGGGTGCTGAACTGACGGTAGATACATGGGACCTTGACATCAGGATCGTTTTTGAAATAGCCAGCGAAACGCTCTGCATTAGTCGCTTCATGGGCATAGTCAATTTCTTCAAATAGTTTGAAGCCAAATTCGTCAACGATCGCCACTAAGCTATTACCTAAATTAAGAGGCAGTAGTGGTCCTAGCCAGCCCGCAATCCCACGCATGATATATAAGTCAAGAGTCAGGGTTGGAACTAGGGTTGGACGTTGAACTTTGACCGCAACTTCTTCGCCCGTATAAAGTGTGGCTTTGTAAACCTGCCCTAAACTTGCGGCGGCAATAGGGTCTTCAGATATTGTGCGATAAACTTGACTGACGGGTTTACCTAGCTCTGACTCTATAATCTCAAAAGCTTGACCATTAGAAAATGGTGGTAATTGATCTTGCAGTTTGGTCAGCTCTTCAAGGAAATCGACCCGAATCAAGTCGGGGCGGGTCGATAGTGCTTGCCCGACTTTGATATAGGTGGGACCAAGAGCCGTAATGATGCGCCGTAACTGCTCGGCAAGTTTGGGCTGACTAGCCGTGTTGCCAGTCAAAACATCCCACCCATAGGCGAGACCAAAGCTTAATGCAAAATAAATTATTTTAAAAATTCGACTAATCGCTAACCAAGGGCGACGACCGTAATATTCGGCATTGGCTTTTGCATCGTAGCGATTTAGCTGCTCAAGGGGATGCTGACTCACGCTGTTAAATACCTTTTTTATATCCCATCCAACTTATCAGTATACAAAAATACATAATATAGTTGTAATAATTTCTAAAGGGTTACAACACTTTTTTCGCAAAATTTGATGACCGCCCAATTTACCAGTGGCGGCGATCGCTAGGCGGAAACAAGGTAAGTGAATTAATGTTTTGTGAAATTAGAAGGGACAGAGTGGCTTTAAATCTATCTTCAGCAAACTCAAAACCACCATGCCCTATAGGTTATCAGGATTAATCCCTAATTCACGCAATTTATCGGCTAGTTTTGATGCTCGTTGCTCAGCCTCAAACTTAGCCTGCTCAGCTACAAACTTAGCCTGCTCAGCTACAAACTTAGCTTGCTCAGCCTCAAACTTAGCTTGCTCAGCCTCAAACTTAGCTTGCTCAGCTACAAACTTAGCTTGCTCAGCCTCAAACTTAGCTTGCTCAGCATTGGCTTTAGCTTCTGCCAATTCTTCTGAACTACTTAATTTTTGATCGGTTGCTGGATCATAGAAACGCATTTGCCCATCCTGTTGTCTCCGCAACTCTAGACCTAGCACCTGCGAGAAAATTGATAATTCTCCTGATTTTGTTATTGATGGAATTGACAGGTAACTCCCTTCGACTAGCCGCAACCCTTGCAAGGATGGCTTGAGATAGTCGGCTGTGGGGTCATATTGAAAATATTCCTTGATTCCTAAATATGCATACAGTCCTTTTTTTGTACCTTGATCTTCACTGACTGTGCTTTTCGAGGTGATTTCTAAGACAAAGTCTGGTGCTTTGTAGTTTTCTTGCCACAATTTATAAGAAGGACGTTTTTTCTTGTCAACACCAAATACAACAAATACATCTGGTGCGACTACTGCTTTGGGATTTCCCTGCTCATAGTAAATAAACAAGTTCCCTGAAATATAAGCATCAGGAATTTTTTGTAAGTGTAAACTCAGTGCTTCAACGCCGTAGATTAAATAGTCTCTGGCTGCATCGCTTTCTGCCATTGGTAAGCCATCACTGCTTGGATACTCAAGATCGGGAGTTACATATCTCAAGGAGGTCGTCATGAATAAACTCCTAAAGCTCAATTAATTTAATGAGTCAGTATACTGCTCCATTGTAACGAATACAGTGTAGGAAGCTTTGGTAAGGTCTAATTTTTCTTGTAGCTTAAAAAACTGTCCTGACCAGATTTCTAAGGGAACTCCAAGGAAAAAATGATCCATATAAAACCCAAAAATATCGCGGCGGACTTTGCTCATCGCAAGATTTTAAATCGGTCGCAAGACTGTACTAGAAAAATTATTTTACTCTTGGACTTTAGCCGCGATCGCCTTAGCAATATCCCGCAAAGCTTTGGCCGAAGCAGATTCGGGATGACCTAACACAATCGGCACACCGCGATCGCCACCTTCGCGCAGACTGATTTCGAGAGGCACGCAACCAAGTAAATCAATGCCAAGCTCTTCAGAAGTCTTCTTACCACCGCCTGAGCCAAAAATATCGTATTGGCGATCGGGCATATCGGGCGGAATGAAATAGCTCATATTTTCGACAATGCCCAACACAGGGATACCCATATTTTGAAACATCTTCAAACCCTTGCGTGAATCCAAGAGCGAAACCGTTTGTGGTGTCGTCACAATTACGGCTCCGACCAATGGCACAGACTGCGTGAGGGTCAACTGAGCATCACCTGTCCCGGGGGGCATATCCACGATTAAATAATCTAATTCGCCCCAATTGGCTTGATATAAGAACTGACGGATCACCCCATTGAGCATTGGTCCCCGCCATACCACAGGCTGATCTTTGGCAATCAAAAACGCCATCGAGATCATTTTTACACCATAGTTAAACGCTGGCTCGACTACATCCGTGCCATTTTCGGCTTTGACAACTTTTACTTGCGCCGACTCCATGCCTAACATCACAGGTACATTTGGTCCATAAATATCCGCGTCTAAAATTCCCACTTTTGCGCCCATATCTGCCAATGCTACCGCCACATTCACCGCCACCGAAGTTTTGCCCACCCCACCTTTCCCACTGGAAATAGCAAGGATATATTTCACGCCTTCGATGCCTTTTAATGAGCTTGTGGGTGCTTCTGGTGTGACGATCGCAGGGCTATTGGCGATTACCTTCACCCAAACATCAGTAACCGAGGCGATCGCCTTAATCGCCGTTTTACATTCTTGAATTAGTGGATCGCGCTTAGGACTATTAGGATCACTTAGTAGTAAGGTGAAACTCACAACCCCATTGGACTTGATCGCGATATCGCGCACCATATTTAGCTCAATAATGCTTTTTTGGCGATCGGGATCAAGCACAGGCTTTAATGCATCTTGTATCGCTCGCGAATCATGAAAATCAGCCATAGATTTATTTTAAAGTTTAGATAATTAAGAAAACTACTTCACGAGTAATTGGGCGCAATTAAATATAAAACCCAAAAATCTGTGGCGGGTGGGCTACAGGTTTTGACTCTGGCTTTTTAATTGCGTTTAGCCACTTATTGCCAAGCTCTCATTAAAGCCCAAATAAGAGCCATAATTATCAATAAGGACTTATGCTTGTATAAACCCGAAGTGATTTTGGCTTTTTAAGAGTCCTAAAAGCTTACCCACAGGGGCTACCTTTTACGAATCTCTTCAGATTCTCAATCAGTAAATTTTTAGGTTAGGCAATAAATGAGTGATGAAACAAAAGTTATCAAGCCTTTAGGTCGGCTTGATGTCACGACTGCGGCTGATTTTCGCCGTCAAGTTAGTGATATTGCGTCAATAGCAAATCCCCCCAAATGTTTATTAGTCGATCTCCAAGACATCACTTTTATGGACAGCTCTGGCTTAGGTGCGCTGGTGTCGGCCTTAAAGTCTATCCGTAATAGTAATGGTGAGATGGTGATTTGTGGTGCTAATGATCAAGTGCAAATGTTGTTTGAACTGACGAGTATGACTAAAATTTTTAAAATCCATGCGACCATTGAAGATTTTAATGCGACCTTAAATTAATCTAAAGCAGGGGAAGCGCCCCTTCCCCTATGTTAAATATGAAATTCTATTTCTAATAGTGATAAATCGTCTTCAAAAGGACGGTTATGAGCGGCTTCTTTGACACAAGCCAAGATGTAATCGATGCGTGATGAGCGATCGCTAGGAGTCCGAATAAATGTGTCAATTAGAGAATTAAATCCCCAGATACTATTGTCTTCTTGAGGAATCTCATAGACTCCATCACTAAATAAATACAATCGACTACTAACATCAATCTCACAAATCTGTTCATGATAATTAATATCAGGCATCATACCAATTGGCAAACCCGCCGTTTTTAGAAGCTTGATTTTAGGGATTTCTTGATTAGAAATTAGCACCGCAGGGGGATGCCCACCGCTCGCATAGACCAGTTGATGAGTTTTTTGGTCATACACCCCATACCAAATTGTGAAGTACATTTCATTATGAAAAGACATTTGAAAAGTATTATTTAAGTCGCATAATACTTCACTAGGGCTATAGAAATTTGTAGTATCTTGGGATATTTTGCTACGCCTTAAACTCCGAGTCCGCATCAGATTTAACACTGAAACCGATAGCAGGGCTGAGCCGACTCCATGTCCTGATACATCGAGCAGATAAAATGCTAGGCGATCGCTATCTAGCCAAAAATAATCAAAGCTATCTCCGCCAAGCTGCGTTGATGGCAAAAAACTAGACTGAATACATATATCACCTGCGATCGGTGCGGGTAAAAGCGATCGCACATATTCTGAGGCTTGAGATAATTCTTTTTCGATTATTTGCTTTTGTCTTTGGATCTCTTGAGCTGCTTGATAAATACGCAGACCTGCTCGGACTCTTGCGCGTAACTCATCAAGTCGGGGCGGCTTACTTAAGAAATCATCCGCACCCATTTCTAAGCCTTTAACCAAGTCGCTCTCTTGATCGCGAGCTGTTAGTAAAATCAAATATATATTAGATAATTCGCTATTACTTTTAATCTGACGGCATACTTCTAAGCCGTCAATGATCGGCATCATCCAATCGCAAATGATTAGAGACGGGCGTAGCTCCTTGGCTTTGGCTAAACCCTCTTCCCCATCTTTTGCCAGAATCACATCATAATTCTGACTCTTGAGTAACCTCTGAAGGGTCAGTCTGATCGTAGGATCGTCATCAATGACGAGAATTTGTGGCATATCGATGCGTTGGGGTTACAGATTTATTGGTTGCTATTCATCAATTGTGAAAGATCTGGCAACTCTAGTGAACAAATCCTTGACTCTTTCCCAACGTCTTTCAGGGCTAGAAATATTAAGAGTATAAAGGTTGCCTCTGTTTGTGGACACAGTTACGAGATCATGACGTGGTTCGCCTTGCAGACGCTGCACGGCATACTCAAAAATGTAATAACTGCGATCGCTAGATTCGCCTTTTCTGGTCGGTTTTTGAGTCGCGCTAAGCATCTGGGCTTGGCGACCCGAACCTTCTGGGGCAACTACCCGCTTTTGGACGCGCAAACCGATCGCTTCAGCGTCACCGATTTCTTCAAGAGTTTTTACCGTTTCGAGCTTATTAATAGCTACAGATACATTTTCGGAAGGCTCAATGATGTCATGAAACAAAATATCGATCGCTGAATTACCTTTCGTTTCTGTCCAGCCATTTGGGTATAAAAACCGATAGCCGTCTTTACTGTCGGCAAATGGGACTAAACCACTCGTCGGCGTGTTGGCACAACTAGTAAGAAACAGAGCAAATACTACAAGCAAGGTAGAGACGGCACGTTTGAGCATAATTAAGATTATTAAGCGAAATAAATGGCGAACATGTGATTCAGAAACTCATAGATACTAGGATACAGCACCACAGTAACGACCGCTAGGCTAAAATATCTACGCACAATCTTCGCCACGCACCACCAATTACTCTCATAGACCTTAGCGCAAAATTTGTGGCGAGTTTGAATATGAGGTAAAGCCCAATCAAAATCTAATTGAATAAATGCACGATCGCGCAAACTCGACACATTTGCCATCGCAATATTTCTCCTGTCAGTGCGGGGCGATCGCATTGAGGACATTTTGGTAGTTGGTTTGTTCTTAACTTCATCACTAATTGCCAACGTTCAAAAGCTTCGGATGCATCTGTAGGCGGATTAACCTGATCACATTGACTTGCTGGTTTATTGCCTTTGCTAATATTTAAATTATTGTTTTGTTCATCTTTAAAAAGAGCGGGCAAGTAACTCGGATGATCTTCATTAACAACTTTTGTTTGCGCTAAAACTTGTTGATGTGTAGCCCATTTTGCGGTTGAGAAATGAATGTCAACTATCTCTAAAATACTAGCCCCCTCTAACAAAGTATTAACCTTCGCTAGAATTCGTAATCGTTCAAAAGTGAGCGCTTGAGACCAAACTGAATTAGATACAGCAACCTGTAGAACCTTCTGATAAACGCCAATCAGACAGGTTTGTTTTGCCACTGACTCACCGACGATATTCGACCAGTTTTTAACAATCAGCAAATATTGACAGCGTTGCTGCCAACTATCACGCGATTGAATATCGTGCAAAATATTGGGTAATCCTGACAAAGCCATTATCGTGAACCAAGCTAACTTTTTTAGTGAAATCACTAGCGATCGCTAGATACTAGAGCAAATCAGGGCTAGAGCAAATCAGGACGACGTTGTTTAGTGCGAAGAATTTGCTGTTCTTTTCTCCATTGGGCAATCTTCTTGTGATCGCCCGATCGCAATACTTCAGGAACTTCCCAATCACGAAACACAGGCGGACGGGTATATTGTGGATAGTCTAATAATCCATCTTCAAAGCTCTCAAACTTGAGTGAATCTTCCTTCCCAACTGTTCCCGGTCGCAACCGCACAACTCCATTGATTAAGGCAAGGGCCGGAATCTCGCCACAGGTCAGCACAAAGTCACCAAGGGAAACTTCGCGAGTTACCAAGTGTTCGCACACCCGCTCATCAACACCTTCATAACTGCCACAAATAAGAACTAGCTGATCGTAATTAACAAGTTCTTTAAATAAATCTTGCTTCATTGGCTCACCCTGTGGAGTCAAATAAATAATTTCACGCTTTGACAAAATCGGTAATGATTCGACCGCCGCAAAAATCGGGTCGGGCTTCATCAACATGCCGACACCGCCGCCGTAGGGTTCGTCATCAACGCGATGATGTTTGTCGGTGGTAAAATCTCTGGGATTAGTCAGATAGACGCTGGCGATTTGATTGGCGATCGCCTTACCGAGCAAACTTGTCTGCAAAGGTGAGGTGAAAAATTCAGGAAATAGGGTGACAATATCTATACGCATAAATAAATTCTATAGTAGAGAGCATTATTTCCCGTTGTCTCCGACCGACAGTGCTTTGCGCTTTCATTAAACTTTTCTCTTGAAGCCCCAATAGGCTGTAATGGCTATGCAAAATGTTTCTGAAGTCGAAAAAATAATTTTAGATCTGGTAAAACCTTTTAATTCTGAAATTGATAGCGAAATTTTGCCCTTGTCGCAGGCGATCGCCCGAATTTTAGCAGAAGATATTAATAGTGAACTAGACTTTCCCCATTGGGATAACTCAGCGATGGATGGCTATGCTTTACGTTATGCGGATTTAGAAGATCTGGATAATTTACAACTAGCGATCGCCTCTGATGATATTCCCGCAGGCGTGGCGATCGCTCAAACTTTAGCCAAAGGTGAATGCATTCGCATTTTTACGGGGGGGAAATTGCCTGAAGGTGCTGATACCGTAATCATGCAAGAAGATACTGAACGCCTTGATAATCTTTTGCAAATTAAAATTAAACCCACACAGGGCGAATATGTGCGCCGTAAGGGTGAATTTATCAAGGCGGGTGCAACAATGGTCAGCGCAGGAACGCGATTAGGTGCAACCGAAATTGGAGCTTTAGCTTCAGCAAGATGTCAGCAAGTCAAAGTTTATCGTCAGCCCAAAGTGGCGATTATTTCTACAGGAAATGAACTGGTCAGTTTGGATAATTCTCAATCGCTCCAGTTAGGACAAATTATTGATTCCAATCTATATGCACTATCGGCGCTAGTAAATCAAGCAGGGGCGATCGCCATTCCCTTTGAGATGGTTCGCGATGACAAGATCCAACTTGAACTGGTAATGCAAAGGGCGATCGCGATCGCTGATATCGTCATTTCATCAGGTGGAGTTTCGGTGGGTGATTATGATTTTGTTGATGAAATTTTAGAAAAAATGGGAGCTAATATTTATGTGCGATCGGTGGCGATTAAGCCGGGAAAGCCTTTAACAGTCGCAACTTTCACCACTATTTCCCTAAACAAAATCCTCTATTTCGGAGTCGCAGGAAATCCAGTTTCGGCGATGATGAGCTTTTGGAGATTCATTCGTGGCGCGATCGCCAAGTTAAGTGGAACTAATGAAACTTACTGGTATCCGCAATTTATTAGAGCAATCACGACAGAAGATCTCCATGCACAGGGGCGGCGCGAAACTTATCTTTGGGGTAAATTAACTTATCAAAAAGGAAATCCAGTGTTTCAGCCCGTGCCAAATTATAGCTCTGGTAATCTGATGGGGGCGATCGGTACAAATGCATCGGCAATAATGCGGATAAATCAAACCTATGTGGCGGCGGGAGATGAAGCGATCGTAATGATCATTTAGACAATTGGATATTTTGATCAATCTTTAGTGGTCTTACACTAGACTAATTAAGGCTGCGAAGAGAACAAGCTATAAAGCTACTCCAATTAATCTGTGTGCAATTGACAACTATCGGTATCAAGCACATGTTCAGACTCTTCTCATATTGTATGTCGTACTGTATGTCGGGCATATCTTCTAGTCGCTTACATCGTTGAGGATGTTTGCAAAATGCCATTAGATTCAGACCTAACTAGCGAAAATATACTGACTCTAATCAGAGCCTATAGAGTTTCACCTTCTGAAAACTTGCAAGAGCAGATTGTGGAGATTTATATGCGATTAATTCGGGAAACGATCGCTACTTTACCGATCGCCATAATTAGTCAAGCAAGTATCAGCGATCGCCGCTTTAGCGATCGCCAGATATCAGTTGAGCAACGAGCGACTAATCAAAGGAGATCCGATCGCCGCTCCAGCGATCGTGAATTATTAGAAGTCGGTAAACAAGGACTAAAAAAAGCTTTAACCGAATTTAATGATGAGCAAGATTCAAATTTCTCAGAGTTTGCGCGATCGCACATTTATCAGCACCTAGAGAATTTTTTGCAAAGACAAGATCTTGACAGCCGCAACGAACCGCAGGATGAGCAGGACATCATGCCTACGGCTACCCGCAAACAAGAAAGCCTTGAAATTTTGCAAGCTTATCGCGCCAATCCGTCAACTAAACTTCGCAATCAACTCGTAAATCTTAATATTGGCTTAGTGCGCCGTGAAGCCTATCATTGGACAAATCAATGCCAAGAAAGTTTTGAAGACCTGATGCAGGTTGGCTCGATTGGTTTAATCAATGCGATCGAGCGGTTTGATGTCAGCAAAGGTAATGCTTTTAGCTCTTTTGCCGTGCCGTATATTAAAGGAGAAATTCAGCATTATCTCCGCGATAAAAGCCCGACTGTCAGAATGCCCCGCGCATGGTTAGTCACTTACAATCAAGGCTGCAAAATCATTCGTGCCAAGCGCACAGAAACAGGGCGCGAAGCATCTAGTCAAGAGGTCGCCGATGCCTTGGGGATTGCGATCGGTGAATGGTATGACATTAAACTGGCCTGTCAAAACCGATCGCCGATTAGCCTTGATACGCCCATCGATCAGAGTGAAGATAATGCAACCTCGATCGGCGATCTAGTTACGGATCAAAAATATCAAAGTTTTCAACTGGCGCAAGAAGATAATCTCCGCTTACAGCAAGCTCTCGATCTATTAGAAGATCGCACTCGCGAGGTCGTGGAGTTTGTATTTCTCAAAGAATTTACGCATCGCGAAGTTGCTGAGACTTTAGGCATCAGCGCGGTGACTGTTTCACGACAGCTTAAAAAAGGCTTAATTGCTCTTAAAAAAATCTTGGACACCCCCATTGATTAATATAGCGTTTTTCAGATGAGTGTTATACAACTCATGTTACGCAGAGCGAAGATCTGCCCCCAGCCCCTTCTCCCAAAGCGGGAGAAGGGGAGCAAGAGAAGTTTACTCAATCTTTTCTTGTTTCTCTCTCCCTTTTTGCTGCCTTGTACACACAAGTCTAGCTGTCTTCGTTGCAATGGATCTAAGCCCCCTAAATCCCCCAATTCTGGGGGACTTTGAAAGAATTTTATTTTCTTGTTCCCCCACAATTGGGGGCTAGGGGGCGATTAATTGTTGACTTGACTGGGTTTTATGACTTGTGTGTACACGGTAGCTCCCTTTTGGGGAGAGCAGGGCGTGAGGGTCTTATCACCGTCTGCGTAAGGTGACGTGACTTATACAAATAATTTGATTTTAAGTAGAGCGCAAATCGCTATACCCTCCCTCCTTGAGAGCATTGATAACGTAAAAACAACTCAGCCTCATGGTGATAAAGCGATCGCAATTTGAGGTTAGACAAATCCCCGCCGCCCAATCCATAGCCCGAACCACCCACAACGGTCATATTCTCCACTCCGCCTACAATATGCGGCGATAGCGTTAAAAATAATTCATCGGCTAATCCTTGGGCAATTAGGGCATAATTTAAGGCCGGACCACCCTCGACTAAAAGGCGCTTAACTCCAAACTTCTCAAATAGCATTGATAGAACTTGCTTTAAATCAATTTGATTGTCTATAGTTGGGAATCGAATAACCTGAGCTTTCTCATTTAGCCAAGCCTCGACTGGAGTATCTTCTCCCACCAACACAATCCGCAGATCTTTACCCGCATCCCAAAAACGATGCTCGCTAGGCAACTTACCCGAATTGCTAATTACAATCCCAAGAGGTTGAGGCTGCTCAAAATTTTTGTGGCGCTCCTCTAATAATTCAGGAGGTACGGTGGGAATAAATTGATCTTGGCGCAGAGTTGTGCCACCCGCTAATACGGCATCAAATTGCGATCGCAAGCGTTGCATTAAGAGGCGATCGGGACGTGAGCCAAGTCCCTGAAGCTTGCCTTTATAAGTAGTCGCTTTACCGTCAACACTTGACACCATATTAAAAGCAATATATGGACGCTTAAGTGGAAAATTAATCAGGCGATCGGCGCTATCATCTAGCGTAAAATCTACGCCTGCGGTGGGAAAGTTCAATTCTTCAAAGTTATAAATGCGATCGTCAGAGCGATCGTGAGACGAATACAAGCTGCTATACATAAATCACATAAGAATATTGCATGAGAATCAATTTCTATCAATCCATATGATTATAGTGATGGCGAAAGGCTTTACCGATCGCAGGGGTGAGTAAAGTCACGAGGGCGATCGCACTGCCGACAGCAAGATATGGCTCTAATAGCATTAGCCGCGAGATCGGCTCGGTCGCATCTATGCTAAAAATATCATCGAAAACATTGGGAATGTCTAAGAGATTGGTTGCGGAAGGTGGGGATATCCATTTTAGAGAGACGGCGATCGCAGGAAACATAACGGAACTGAAAAAACAAATACTGATAAACCTTGCCCAAGATTTTAAACATAATAGCCCGATCGCTAATAAAATCGGTACTAGTCCAAAACCTAAAAAGGCCATGCCTGATACTAATTGCAAATTAGTAGAATTGCTGTCAACTAAAGGCACATTACTGTCTAGCAAGCGATAAAGATAAAAGTTAAGTATGCGATCGCTGATTAACATCATACTTAGACCAATCATGGTCGCAGCAAGTATAGTAATGGCGATCGGGCGTTTGCAAGTTCTAGATTTCATCGGGTTTTAATTCGGTTTTTAAGGTTGAGTGAGATATCGCGGCAAATGACGAAATAGCTTGCTTGCTTGCAACATGCGTAAGACGTAATAACTAGAAGTTGGCAAAAAGATAATCATCGTCCAACCAAATTGATCGGGAACTTTGATTTGGAAAAACTCTGGGTGTAATAGCATTAATAAAAGGGATAAACCCACTGATAAAATGCCAAGAATTGCGGCTGTGGAATTTTTGACAAAGGTACGAAATTTCCATATAGAAATATCGGTAATGTTCCAAAATACAAACAGACAGAAAATTGTGCCGATAAAGACACTAACGCATTGAGCTTGACCTCTAGCAATATCTTGGAACGTATCAGAATTGATTATGGTTGAACCGTTGGGAATCCGCAACAGCGCCCAACCACTGATGTAATAAGAGAACACATAACCAATAGTCATGGCGATCGCCCCAAAAGCTCCTGCGATGGCGCTATATCCTACAACATCACGCAAAAAATTCTCCATCCGCCTCGGTTTGATCCACCCAAAAGCAATCCAAATCGTGGGAAATCCGACTACTGCCATGGTTAAAACGGTCATGTGACGCGGCTCAACTGGAAAGGGAAGCTGCACAAATCCTGCAAATGAGATTGTGAGAATCACCATAATATTTTTGGTGAGATAGAGTAGCGCCGAAGATAAAATCTTTTGTTTGATGTCATCGCCTGCGCTGAAGGCTTGAGGTAATGCCGAAAGGTTATTGTCGAGCAGCACGATATCAGCGACATCTTTACTGATTTGTGCGCCGTCATTCATGGCGATCGCTAGTTGTGCTTCTTTAAATGCAGGGACATCGTTTACCCCATCACCAACCATGCCCACATAGCCGCCGCGCTTGACCATTGCCGAAATCAGGCGGCGCTTCATGTCGGGGGTAATCCTGCCAAAGACCGTGCCGTGAGCCGCCGCATTGCTAAAAGTACGGGCATCCATTGCATCTAGAGTCTTTTGCGTAAACACGGCATCATCAGGCACAGCAATTCCTGCTTGTCGAGCGATCGAAGTTACGGTTTCCACACTATCGCCAGAAATTACTTTGAGACGAATATTTTTGTTTTGCAATGCGGCGATCGTCTCGATTACGTCAGGGCGGAGGCTATCCTCTAGCAACACCAATCCGCGATCGCGAAGGTTATTGGGTAAGGCAGGATTTTTATCTTCTCCATTAATGCTGTCTTCGCTAGTCACAACGGCGATCGCTCGTAATCCTTGCCGCGCATATTGTTTGGATTGCTCCTGCATCTCAGGATCACTAAATAATATTTCGGGCGCACCGACCATAATCGTTGTGCCAATATTAAGGGCGATCGCCCCCCATTTGCGACTAGAGCTAAAGGGAACTTCACTCACAAATTGCGACTGCGATCGGGGCTTGTCCGTAAAAGTAGCCATCGCTTTAGCGCTGCTATTCTGAGTTCCCATCAGATTTGTATAGAGGGCAATTAGTTCTCTTAGTGAGTCTTCATCAGTATCTCCCAGAGGCACAATTGACTTGACCACCAGCTTATTTTGAGTGAGCGTTCCCGTTTTATCAGTGCATAAAATCCGCACACTATTCATCGAATCAACAGCATTAATTTTTTGAATCAAGGTACGCTTCTTGCTGATTTCGACCGCGCCGATCGCAAAGGCAACACTAATCGATAAAATCAAACCTGCTGGCACAAAACTATTAATAATCACCGATGCATAACGGATTGTATCTACCATCGTGCGTCCAGAATTGAGGCTAGAGGCGACATGCAAAAAGGCGGCAACAATCAGTACCAGCACCAGAATTTCGACTAAAACATCAATCTTTTTTTGTAATGGCGTAAATACCCGCTTATACACCCGTGACGACTGAGATAGCTTTGCAGCATAACTTTCATCGCCAATCTTGTCAGCCCGAAACACACAACTCCCTGCCAAGCAGAATGAACCCGACAACACAATATCGTCAACCTGTTTAGCCACAGGATCAGCTTCTCCCGTAAGTAGAGATTCATCCATTTCCACATTTTGCGAAATTAAGACTGCCCCATCAACAGGAGCGCGATCGCCCGGATTAAGTTCAATTAGATCATGGCGCACCACTTCCCCCACAGGAATCTCTTGTGATTGGCGATCGCGCCTTACCTTAACTTTCTGGACTGACAGCAAAGCCAGCTTATCGAGAGTTAGCTTGGCTTGAATTTCCTGCACCACGCCCACCAGAATATTCATAAACACCGAAAACCCTGAAAAAATCGCATCGGTAAATTGTCCGAGCGCAGTCAACAAAATTAACACCACCCCAAAAGTAACGTTAAATAATGTAAATACGTTTTCTTGGAAGATGTCTTTATAGGTGCGACTTGAGCGCATCACTACGACATTGATATCACCGCGCTGCTTTCGCTCTATAACTTCAGCTTCACTTAAGCCTGTATGAGCAGGATCAACAGGCGTGATATCTGAAGTATTAGCTGGAGTGGTGCTATGTTGTGATTCAGTCATATAGGCTTAGCGCTCACTTTTAGATAGCAATTAGATCACAATTTTAGTTCGCAGTATACCCTTGATTTGGGAATATTTTGTCTTATATATTCTTAAATTACATCAATTAATTATGAAACACATCAAAATTGTGGTGGAAAAGCATCCAGAGGGTTATGTGGCTTATTCTCTAGGTATTCAAGGGGTTGTGGTTGGTGAGGGAGATTCCTATGAAAAGGCTCTCAATGATGTGCGATCGGCGATTTTGTTTTATATCGAAACCTTTGGGCGAACGGTTTTAGAGTCTGAGTCTGCGGTGTTTGAGGCTTTTGTTGCTGAGGCGAGTGTGTAATGGCTAAGTTTCCTACAAATCTTTTTCCGTTAGCTCTGCATCTTTCATAATGCTCCTTAATGTGCCAGTTGGTAGATCGCGATTTCCATGCACTGGGATAGAGAGAATTACATCACTGCTTTGTTTAATGTATATGTGATGACTACCTGTAACTCTTTTTAATTCCCACCCTTTACGCTCAATTATTTTGCAAAGAGTTTTACCTGAAACTGATTTCATAAGGATAGTTCAACCAGTTGTTTATTTGCTTCTATATCTTGGATTTCATTGGCAACTTCTAGCCATGCTAAGGCGGCTTCTTGCAACATTTCTAATAGATGTTCGTAGCTATCTCCCCAAGTGTGGCAGCCTTTTAATGCTGGGATAGAACCACACCAAGCACCATCTTCTTCCCAAATAATTGCTTTAATTTGCATAAATATATTTTACTAATTTATATTGATTTGATTGTTTCATTTATCTTATCTTAAACCTATTCCCACTTAACTATTTGAGGAATGGTGCAAGATCGCGGAGTGGATTTTTACAATCGATTATTGACATTTAAGATAGTCAGACCAATAATTTCATCATTTTGATAGCGGATTAAAATATCGTCATCGGTGAGTTCGCTATCATCGGCAGGAAGTGCGGGTTGATGAAAATTGATGTATAACACATCGGCTTCGACATCATAAAAAGTCCAAGTATTTTTCTTGGGTAGGTTTTTAATTGCATTAGCTATCGCGGTTTGCAAGAAAGTACGGACAGGGAGTAAAATGGAAAAAGAGTTAAAGGTGAAAAATGGGAGCAGCATATTCAGAAGATTTGAGAAGATGCATTATCAAGGCTAGTGAACAAGGCTACCAATCGGTCAGAGAACTAGCGAAGCGCTTTGAAGTAGGTAAAACATTTGTAAACAATTTACTGAATCGGTACAAACAGACAGGAAAC
>JANODY010000064.1:0-13539 GCA_031412945.1 Cyanobacteria bacterium SOY_65_metabat_81 | reverse complement strand
CGTACTCGTCAAGAACTAGATCAAGCTATCACTGATGCATTTAATACCGTCACCAAGAAGGATCTTTTGGGATGGTTTTCTCATTGTGATGCCATGACCGTTCTCATTTAATTCTGTCCTCACTATCTTGAAAACCGCGATACTGGTCGGTATGGACGGAATATGCGGAAGGCTTCACGGCTTTCTATGCGGGTAGTAGTGAAATTGAGCCAGTGCTTGACGATCAGGATGTCACCGATGATGCGGCGGAAGTGAATACGGAATCTACGGTTGAGTCAAAACGGGTATTGTCGGAAGCGGAAGCTGCCCGAATTATTCAAGTGGCGCGTAATCATCCCCATGTCGTTCGCGAAGCTACAGGTGTCACTGCTCAGAAATCACCGTTGCCGCCTTTCATTACCAGTTCTCTCCAGCAAGCTGCCTCTGTGAGATTAGGGCTATCGCCTGAAGAGACGATGAAGGTGGCTCAAGAGTTGTTTGAGGGTGTGGATTTGCCGAACGGTCGCAAGGGTTTGATTACCTATCATCGTACTGATAGCACTAGTCTTGCGCCTGAGTTTTGTGCTGAGGTGAAGGAATGGCTATCAAAACACGATCTTGATAACGTTCCTAAGAAAACTACTCGTCATCGCGAACAGGCGAATGCTCAATCCGCCCATGAAGCGATTCGTCCTACCTATTTGAGTATTACTCCAAAAACGGTTAGAGATCATCTCAGTGCCAAACAGCATCAACTTTATGAGTTAATCTGGCGTAGAGCCGTGGCTTCTCAATGTGCGAATGCCTTGATTCAAAAAAGTCGGGTGATTATTCAGGCTGGTTCGACGCTTTGGCAGACTAGGGGCAGTATTCTTACCTTTGCGGGTTATACGCGCTATTGGAATGATTTGAGTAAGGATAAACATATTCCTGCTTTAACGAGTGGTCAGACTTTGGCTTTGGCAAATGCAGGGTTTACCCAGAAACAAACTCAACCTCCTGCTAGGTATAGCGAGGCGAAGCTAGTACAGGTGCTAGAGCGTCAGGGTGTGGGTAGACCGAGTACTTTTGCAGCGATCGTCAAGACGCTTAAGGATCGCACCTATGTGTTACTCAAGGGTAAGGTTCTCGAACCTTCGGCTTTGGGGATGTCAACGGATGATGTGTTGCATAAAACTTTTCCCGATCTGCTCAGAGCCGATTTTACCGCAGGGATGGAGACGACCTTGGATGAAATCTCGGTGGGTAAGTTGGAGTGGCAAAGCTATTTGATTGGTTGGCATCAGTCTTATTTTCAGCCAATGTTGGCGCGGGCTTATACAAATCTTGGTGCGGATTTACAGCCAAGTAATCGCAAAAATGAGCTTTCGGATGTGGCTTGTCCTGCTTGTAGCCATCCGCTCAGTAAGATTCCTTCTAAGAAGGTGAGTGGTGGGCATTTTCTCAAGTGTGAGCATGGCTGTGAGAATCTGGTGATGTTTTGGAGCGATCGCCGTAATCAGTGGGAGATTCCTCAACCGAAGGGTGAGAATGCAGTGACGGCGGAGGTGACTAGTTTTGCTTGTCCTGTCTGTGGCAAGCCTTTGGCTAAGTTTCCCTACCATAAGGATGGTGTGGATAAGGTGATGTTGAAGTGTGCGGATGTTCAGGCGCGGCAACGCAAGGATCATGCGGATGTGGTCTTTTTCTGGTCTTCTCAGGAGAAGTGGTGGTCGAAGAAGTTTGGCGATCTGGATGAGGCGGCTAAGCCGAATTTGGGTAAGAGTTCAACGGGTAAAGAGAAGAAATCTGCTCAGGGGAAGCCGAAACAGACTGGTAAAGTGGCTAAGCCTCGTCCGAAAAAGCGAGGGGTTTGAATAAAGCTATTCATAATGACTCCACATCCGATAGATTTTGATCAATTTTTCTGATTCAAAGATTTCGTAAACTATCCGATGCTGTTTGTTGATACGGCGACTGATTAGCCCTTTCATATCTCCCTTTAAAAATTCATAATCTGGCGGATACTGTAATGGATCTTCTTCAATGATCTTGATGAGTTGCAGAACTTTGGGTTTCAATCCACTGGAAGCAAGCTTTTTGGCATCCTTTTGAGCTTGTGTCATGAAAATTATTTTGTACATTACCAATCCAGTTTATCTAGAGTTACGCCTTGTTCAATGGGTTCAGTACGGGCTGAATTGATACTTTGAACCATTCCTTCAATTCCTCTGAGATATTCGTCATCGCTGACATAATCGGATTGGTCTAAAATTTTAATTTCGTCTTTAGAGAAGCGATCGAGTAGCCATAGAAATTTGTCGCTAACGCTATCATCAATTTGTAGGGTGATTGTCCGCATAAGTTAACTCCTAATTTCTCTGTATAAATCACTTGCACACTGAGGTTTATATTTTATCATCTCTGCCCTGAATGGCGGTAAGGGCGATCGCCTAAACATTTCTCAAAAGCAGTACATTTCACGATTCTTGATAATCACTAAGAAGGATCGGTTCTTTGTTAGGTACTCTGACAATAATTTCAATGGTTCCACCTAAAGCGTTTACCACGGCTCGAAGTGTATTGAGTTCCAGATTTTGTCTGCGTTCGAGCTTAGATATGGCTGGTTGCTTTACTTCAAGACGTTCGGCTAGTTCTGATTGAGATAAACCAAGCTTTTCACGCAAATGTCTCAGGGTAATTTCTTCAAGATGAATTTGCGAAGCTTTTGCTGCAATCAGTTCTTGACGCTCTCTTGGAAGTTTGTTTAATTCTTCGGATAGGGTTGTATATTGGGTCATTTGTTTTCTTCCTTCAGTATTTCCAGATATTTTCTGTACCGTTTATCTGCGATCGGAATATTTTCCTTGTACCAGCGTTTGTTTCCTGTTTTGTTGCCACCAATCAGCAACACGGCTTGTCGTTTAGGATCGAAGGCAAATAAAATACGCCAAGGCTCTCCTTGATATTGAATACGAAGTTCTTTCATATTCTGAAATGTAGATCCTTCAAGGGTATCAACTCGTGGTCTACCAAGTTTTGGTCCAAATTCTCCCAACACACTTAGCACCGCAAATGTTTCATCTTGAAGTCCTTGTTCTTGTTGGTAAAACCAGATTTTAAAGTCTGGGTCAAATATGATATTCCATTTCATAGCTTCATTATATTCTATACATGGAATATTTGCAATATTTGTTTTGTGGCGATCGCAGTCTCGATGTCAGCAGAGTTGGCTTTTAATTAAGTCATACTGTATTTAATCAATCAAAATTTAGTGTTGTCTACGAGGCAATATGTCTGAGTCGATCGCCTTAGAACTTCCTGAACCTTTGGCAAAAAAAGTTAAGGAAATTGCTGCGCTCAATCGTCAGGGGATTGAAGAAAAGCTGATTGAATGGATCGATCGCACTATTAATGAGATTCCCATAGATGCGTTGCCTGATGAACAGGTTCTAGCTCTTTGTAATTTGCAAATGGGCGGACAGCAGCAAAGGCTTTTTAGTGATTTACAAGCTCGAAATAGTGAAGGATTGCTTAATGCACAGGAAGTTAAGAAGCTGAATGAGTTAATGCAGGTTTATCGTCATGGTTCGGTACGGAAAGCTAAGGCAATGCAGGTTGCGGTAATGCGCGGATTAATCCCTGCTTTGAATGCTGTCTCATGAGTCGCCCTTATATTTCGGTTGAGATTGATCGCAATGTTCGTAGTATGGCTAAGAACCGATGTGGCTATTGCCTTAGTCCTCAAAAATTAGTCATGGCTCGGCTAGAGATTGAGCATACGAGAGATTAGGGCAAAATCCTCCTAATCTCGTATCAAATAGAGAGAGCCTCAAATAGTGATTCCCTATCAATTGCATGGAGAGATAGAGAAAATAATGAAATGATCTTTATATCTTTTCAAGTACTTCCAATGTTTTTCTAATATCAGGCAATAACTCATCTCTTGTGATTTCTTTCAAAGGATTGTTTCCAGACTCACCATGATGAATAGGACTTGAAATATCGTTCAAATCTCGCAACGTTCTAATGATAGCGCTATCTAGTTTTCCAAGATTTTTTAGTTCATCTATCATTTTGCCTAACGTAGTTATATTCTTGGATCGTAAGTGTCGAAAATACTTAAATTGAAAAGCTGTTTCTAGGCATAGGCGGATCATTTCCTGAGCGTTATGTATAGAACAATGGTCTTGATCTAAATATGTCTCCAAACTTTCAATTCTTTTTTGTTGCAGACTTTTACGATGCTCAGTCACATCAAAACTAGACAAGCAACTACCATGTATTTTGTCTTTTTTTAATGTAAGTGTTTTGGCTCCAGAGAGCTTTTCACAAAGTAAAAACAAGAAATCTTTGCTATGTGTCAATATAATTGTCTGACCTATGCTGTCCGACAAATCTCTAATGAGACGAGCCGTTAGATTTTTTCGATGCTCATCTAAACTTGATAGAGGATCGTCAAATACAACTACCTTCTTATCCAAGTCAGGTTGATTCTTCAACCAATTAATAAAAAAGGCAAGACTTAGAGTATTTTTCTCCCCTTCGCTTAAAGTATTGTGAAAACAGGGATTGTCACCTCTTACTTGTAAAGGTACTTGAGTTTCATTGATAACAATTTGAAATTCAGCATATGGTTGTTTTGAACGATTATCAACTTGTTCAATGAAACGATCCAATCGGAAATCTACCCCTAAGTCTTTGAGAGTATTGTTCACACTCGCTTGATACTCTTGAAAAACCGATGTCGAGTAATTGGAAAGCTTATCGGTCAGAACAGCTATGTCTGCTGTGATTTTGCAAAATTCAGTTTCTAATTCCTGATATTCTTTGCACCAGTTTTTCTCTTCTTGAGAAAAGCGCTTCAAACTTTTTTCTAACTGGATTTTGAGAGTATTTAGATCAGGTAATGTTGAACTAGAAATTGATGCGAGGTAAGCTTTAATACAATCTGCTCCGTGTCTATATGTTTGATTAACTACTTCAATTTCACCTTTTAAGTCACAAAAGATAGTGTCCATCTGCGATAATTCATTTCCTGACTGGCTCAAATTTATATTGTGCAGCTTTTGTTCGAGGGTACTTTGGATATTTACTTTTAAAGCCTCAAATTTACTGATAAAACTAGAGAAATCTGGATGCAGCATTTGGTCTACATCTACATATTTTCTGAAGTTCTCCACCGCATCTTTCGCTTTAGCGTATTTATTCTCCAATTGTAATAATTCAGCGCGTGGATTCCATCGATTTATTTCTGCTAAACATGTCTTGATCATCTCAAGTGAATCTCGATGGGATTGATCAAAGTACTTACGATAAGCATCTATTAAATCATGAGCGGCTTCAAGATTTTGCCCACAAAATGGACAGGTGTCTAATGTTTGTTCCAAAGCTTGCCTAAGAAAAGCATCAGCTAGTTGAGGTTTTGCTGTGTGTCTGCTGATATGGGCTTTTACAAGTTGTTCAGCTTCATCATGAATACTTGAAAAAGATAGGTTATATATTTTCACAAAATCAGACTTTAACTGTGGGCAGACAAGTACTCCTAATGATGTATTGTCACTCAGCTTTTCTTCTTCATTCTTTGCTTCGATTTGTCGTTTAATATTTTCTAATTGAACCAATATAATATCGTTCTCAGAGTCTGGTATTACAAGATAGTCAACACGGTTAGTCAGTTTTTGGCGCTTGTCTAATTCCTTTTGCCTATCATCAAAGAGCTTTTTTGACTGCTTTTCACGCTCTTTTGCAATAGTCAATTCTTGGCTAATGCTCAAGCCTTCCGCACCTATCACTATTGTGTGAATACTTTGCTTATGTCCCGACTCAACCTTTTGGACAAAGAGATTGTCATACACAAACTGTTGATCAAAAACTAGGATTTTAGGAGGAGAGGCTATTCCATTATGCTTCCATCCATTTTTATAAACAGAAGAAGTGCTGCTGTTAACATAAGATAAAACTATCTCTTGTTCAATTACAGCAGTATCATTTGCATTTTGTAGAGATTTGCGTTCTGCAATTTTTGTAGAATCACTACTAGCAAGAGATTTTAGAATCGCAGCTATAGTAGTCTTCCCGTAGCCATTCAATGCATAAATAACGGTAACTTTAGAGAATTCAATTTTTGACTTAGGATCTTCAAATTTTTTAAAAGCACCAACTCCTTTGATAACCTTAAAGCATTTAAGCATTTTTTACCGTTGTTTGAAGAAATTTATATACGATGGAAATACACTTAACGACTGAATTGATTGATAACAGACCGTCTTCCAAGAGCATATCATAATTTCAAGCCTTTTTTATATACTTTTGCTAAATGTTTTGAAACTAACTCATCTTGCCGTATTTCCGACAAAATAGCGGATAAAAAACGACTCGTCAAAATGTCTTCGATCACCTCATAGGATTATGTGGAGAATGCAATTCAAATTAGCTTAGGATTGATTGAACTACAGAATTAGTTAGCGATCGCCTATGTACTTAACCATGAGATGACAAGGCGATCGCCTTCTACAATCAGACAAAATGTTAAGAAACTCCTAAAAATTTCCTAAGTGCATTTTTATATACTTTTGGTAAACGTTTGGAAACTACCCCACCTTGTTGTATCTGCAACAAAACAGCAGGAGAAAAACGGCACTTTGGTACACGGCTACCCACACAAATCAACCTAGCCAATTGCTCAACATCCATCTCACGAGCATCCAGATAATTTATCACCGACTCCCGTTTAACAAAATTGGGAATACCTTCTATATCAGGTTGAAGAATACAACTAAGATCGGATTTGGCTCTGCGCGTAGTCACATTCACAAATAAGTATTTATCGGCAGAGGTTTTAGCGATCGCAATATAAAGATGTTGATCATTCGGAGGTGTCTCTAACAAAAAAGCATCACCCAAATTAACGTTGATGCTTGTCATTACGCACTCAGAACCTCATCTAAATAAGCCTCTCTAGCCGCCTCTTGCCTTATCGCCGCAATCTCCTCAATAGTCTTGCCCATAAACCTCAGCACATCATCAACCACAATCGGAATACGCGAACCATCAGGATCTTTCCATTCAGGGAGATCGTGCGTCCATTCGGCAACATCAAAAGGATTAAGATGCCCAAAAGTTTGGTAAACCTCATGGATAATTTCCTCCTCTTCTTCACAAAGATCGTCAGTACTAGGATCGGCTAACAGATACACATTGTGGTTGACATCACGGACAGAAATAAACTTCTTCCAAAGCGGTAAAGCTCCATCAACAGACTTTCCTTTAATCAGATCATACACACCACTCAGAACGGGACCATAATCCATCGAGAAATAACAATCTCCAGTAATTGTTTGCTCTATACGTTCTAAAGCTATGCGATCGGCAATATAAAGCATCTTCAGTAAACCTAGATATTTCATAGGCTTACCATGCAACTTTAAAAACATTGCTGCGGCTTCAACAGCTTTTTGAGGATGAAACCGAGATAAAATCGCCATAACTGATTTCCTGCTCTTACGGCTTTCAATACTATTATAAAACTTTAACCTTTCAATGAATACCTAAAATTGCCTACCTCAAAATAAATCTGGGATATATTCCTAAGCGGCTTTAGCTAAATCCCTTGTTTGGATTTTAATAGAAGCACTTTCTAAACTGCTAAAAGTAAACTCAGTCCTAAATCCGAGCTTATCCAACATTGAAAAAAGCATATCTAAAGTAAACTTATCAATTTTTCCATTCACAATGTCCGACACACGTGGCTGAGTAACCGCCAACCTTTCAGCCGATTCCTTTTGCGTCCAACCTTTATTTTCAATTATGTCTCGAATCATAATCGTCAAGTCAGCCTTCAAAACTGACTTACTAGCGACTTCAGGCTCCTCGATCGCATGAAACGGACTTTCGTAAAACTTGATTGACATAGTTTTTTACATATATCTAAAATACTAGTAAATTATACAAAATTTTATATAATAAGTCAAGTATAGATTTAGCGATCGCCTATATCCTTAGCCAACAATATGAGTTAGCATAATACACATAGCCAATGTGTACTCATATATGTATCAACGCATTAACATCACATTACCCAACGAAACACTACAGCTACTCGATCGCATCGCACCAAAAGGCGATCCAATCTAAAATATCCAACAATTTTTCAGTTCTACAGAACTTCTAACAGTAAAGCCCGATATCCCGCTTGCACAAAATGAAAATCAGCCGTTGCCGCATCAATCAAACCATTCTCTGACATCACCGTAAAAGAAATACAATCCGTCAAACCCCAATCCTTATCTGGTCTAGCACCATAAAGTTCCAAAGCCCGCCCCAACAACGCCGTATCCACCCTAATATTTGGAGTTTGATAACACTGTCGAATAAATTGAGAAGCAGCACCACGATTCATCGCACTAAAAGCATTTCCCACCTCAACCAACACCGCCTCAGTTACCCATACCTGCCTCGCATCGTAAACCCTCGGTAATAGAGCTTTTGCCCGTTGATGATGCCGATCTTTAGAATTCAGCAACGCCTGAATAAATGACGTATCTAACAATAATCGCTCTCTCATGACGCATTCTCAGCCTGTCGTTTAGGAGTCCCATACAAATAATGATCGTATTCCGCCGACCAATCTTCAGGAGCCTCAACCGTTCCCGTCAAATTCTCTAACAAATCCCAAGCATTCTGAACAGAAGCTACTTCTTCAGGAACAATCGTAATTAAATAGCGCTTATTTCGCTCAAGTTTAAACGGCTTATCTGGTGTAAGCACCGACCCATCGAAAGTAACTGATAGCAGTTCATTCATAACAAAGTTTTAGTAGGCTACATTTACCATCTTACATCCTATCGCATAGCCGATGAGTATAGCTTTACAAAAACTTAGCGATCGCCTTTAACAAGCCTACTACAATGATTCAACTTAGCTGCTTCACCAGTTCATCAGGAGACATAATCGGAACTGGAGAACCAACAAAACCCGCAACATCACGAGTAACGATCGCATCTAAACTTGCCCCCACTGCCGCCGCAACCTGCACAGCATCCTCAAAATCAGTCAACCCCAAATCCACCGCTTGTTGGATTACCCCGCGATCTACCGCACAAACTTCCATTAAAATCAATAACTTCGAGATCGTAGCGATCGCTATTTCCGCACTTTTAGTATGACGCTTTACCAAATAGTGAATATCCGTAACAGTCGTAGCCGAGATAAACCCTTGAATCCTGCCTAGTTCCACTGCCTCTAAAAGATAAGCAGCATTTTCGACAAAGGGAACACGCGCCAACACAGCATCTAGTATAACATTCGTATCAAATAAGACCTTCATTACTTCTGCAAGAGCCTTGTTTCTAAAATAGATTTAACCTCTTCATCCGTAGGTGCAGGTGCATCAGTCTTCGCAATACCCACTAAACTTGATGCAAGGCCCTTGTATCTGTTCACCAATGTAGGTTTTGACCGCAGGGATTTCATTAAAATATCGATTAATTCCCAACGATCATCTTCGGGAAGCGTTAGTACTTGTTCGTGAAGTTTCTGAAAAGTCATACCGTTTAAGCCATAGGATGAATTTACATAAGATTGTAGCTGAAATCGAAAAAATGAAAAGGCAAAAATAACTAAGCTGCTTTGGCTAAATCCCTCGTTTGGATTTTAATAGAAGCACTTTCTAAACTGCTAAAAGTGAACTCAGTCCGAAATCCGAGCTTATCCAACATTGAAAAAAACATATCCAAAGTGAACTTATCAATTTTTACATTCACAATGTCCGACACACGCGGCTGAGTAACCGCCAACCTATCAGCCGCTTCCTTTTGTGTCCAACCTCTATTTTCAATTATGTCTCGAATCATAATCGTCAAGTCAGCCTTCAAAACCGACTTACTAGCGACTTCAGGCTCCTCGATCCCATGAAACGGACTTTCGTAAAACTTGATCGACATGGTTTTTTACATATACCTAAAATACTAGCAGATTACACAAAATTTTGTATAATAATTCAAATATAGATTTAGCGATCGCCTATAGTTCAAACCATTATTGAATACCTCCTGTGATTTTTTATATTTCATACCCATTTCATTTTGTTGTGAGATGCTTGGGATCACAGCAATTGCGATAAATTTTGAGTGTAAAAATTAGATTAGGCAAATGAGAATAGCTCCAACATTTCACGCTCCCATTGTTAAGGTACTTCTTAGCTTGATTTTACTTTCTAATCCTGCGATCGCCTTGGCTCATGCGGGACATGGGGATGAATTTAAGGGAACTAATACAACTCAGATTACAGGAATAACTGTAGAGGATGAGGTTGCTAAATCTCTGGGAATTAAAGTAGAAACTGTCAAGCAACAACCCCTAAAGTTTGGTATTCAAACCACAGGGCAGATCGAGACTTTACCTAACCAACAAGTAAAAGTAACTACTCCTATCAAAGGAACAATTGTTAATTTGCTAGTAGAACCAGGGGCGTTAGTTCAAGCAGGTCAAGCTGTTGCAATTCTGTCTAGTCCCGAAATAGCTGATCTACGAGTTGGGGCGCTAGAGAAGCAAGCAGAGGCAAGTGGAAATATTCTCAATGCGGAAACAAATTTACGCTTAGCTAAACAAAATCTTGAACGACAGAAACTGGTTGTGGAAGCAGATATCCGTCAATCTCAGACTGAATTAAATTTAGATAGAGAGCGTTATGAGCGAGATAAAGAATTATTAGAAACAGGTGCGATCGCCCGACGACAGTTACAAGAATCGGAATCAAAATTTGTTGCCGCAAGAGCCGCATTAACTAAAGCAGAAAGTCGTTTACCTCTGCTAGAAGCACAAGCCCAACTAGAAAGAGCAGAAGCTGAGGTGCAAGTTTCGGCAACCAGAGTCGAGCTAAGTACCGCCACTTATTCAGCGCGATTAAATCAGCTACAGGCAAGTGCGAACACCAATGGCACAATTACAATTACTGCTCCTATTGACGGGGTAATAAGCGATCGCGAAGCAACAATTGGTGCGTCAGTCGAAGAAGCGGGTAAGCCTTTGATGACAATCATTAATAATGATAGAGTTCTTGCCAGTGCGAATATTTATGAGAAAGATATAAATAAAATCCGTATTGGTCAACCCGTACAGGTGAAAATCGCAGGACAACCATCGACTACAGTTTTTCAAGGTAAGGTGACGATAATTGGTACTACTGTAGAAGGACAAAGCCGTATTGTTCCAGTCAAAGCTGAGATCGGCAATGTGAAGGGTCAGTTAAAGACGGGGATGTTTACCAATATCGAAATTCTTACAGATAGTGTTTCTGTTCCAATTTTGGCGATTCCTGCTGCGTCCGTAGTAGAAGCCAATGGTAAGCAGTTAGTATTTGTGCAGAATGGCAAGTCTTATCAGCCCGTCGATGTGACTTTGGGAAGGACTTCGGGAGATTTAGTGGAAGTTACAAATGGATTATTTGAAGGCGATCGCATTGTCACTCAACGGGCTAATCAGCTATATGCTCAATCTCTGCGTGGAGATAATAAGCCCAAGGATGATCATAACGAGTCTGTAAAACCTGAAGTGTCGGCTCCAAATAACTGGTGGCTAGTGCTTCTCGCAGGAGGTGTTGGCGGTGGTGCGATGGTGGCGATCGCTTTTTGGTTAGGAAGGCGATCGGGTACAAAAATGGTGATTTTGCGGGAGCCTTCCCATGAGAAATCTAATACAGGCGATCGCATTGATAGATAAGGACAAGTCTTTGGAGCAGACAAACAAAAATCAAGGCGCATTACATTTCTATACAAGATTCAGGCTCTTATTTAGATATCGAATTTCTTGATTAACTGGGATAAGATGAAGTCTAGGTATCTGCTCATTTAGCGTTTTCATTAGGCTATTACCCATTGTTTCAGCTAGTAGAACAGGAACTGCATTGCCTATTTGTCGCATCGACTCTCCCCACCCTCCTTTAATTACAAAATCATCAGGAAAAGTTTGTAGTCGTTTTGCTTCAAATACAGTTAAATAACGAACCTTCCCATCTGGAAAACGAATCATATTCTCTCCCCCAGGAACACCATGATCACCCGCTTTAATAGTTTTTGCAGGTAAATCTAGGATGCTTCCCGTATGCCCTGTATAGATACGTGCGCCATCACGAAAGACGTGGTCAGTAATTCCGTGATTAGACATTGGATCTGGCAAATTTCCTAGTGCATCGCGAATCGTCTGCCAAGGACTGAATGATGGCTCAATCATGCCATATTTTTTAGTAAGTCTACCTATCTTATCTATGACTGATTTATCTATTAACGGGCGTTCTGATTTAGGGATTTTGTGTTTTTCCCAATATTGCTCTGTAACATACATATCCCAAAACAGTCTATCTTCGGAGTGTGTTTCTTTTGGGAATTGCCAGAAACAGTTTAAATCAGATCTAATCCCAATGATTACAACTCGCTCACGGGCTTGAGGTACACCATAATTAGCGGCATTGATTAGTTTGAATTGTACGTTATATTTAGTTCCTGCATAAGATAAGTGACTTATTCTCTGAAGTTCAACTAAGTGTTGTTGCCAATCTGAGTTAGCTTCTGCGGTAAAACTAGGGTATGTCAGTCTCAGGATAATGTATTTAAAGTAGTTAGAAAATGTTTGGCGAAGTAAGCCTTTAACATTTTCAAAAATGAAGGCTTTGGGTTTCAGCTTTTCGATCGCACGGATTGCATAGGGAAACATATCGCGACTGTCTCGATCGGCTTTATGTTTACCACCTAATGAAAATGGCTGGCATGGAGGACCACCTGCAACAACGTCAATATTATTTAATCTTTCTAAATCAAAGTCTTTTATATCTCCGAAGAAAACTTTTTCTGCCTCAAAATTTTGACAAAGAGAAGCATAGGCATATTTATTAAATTCAACAAATCTGATGTGTTTGAATCCTGACAATTCAAGTCCTTTGGCTAAACCACCTACACCTGAAAATAATTCGAGAGAATTCACGATCTTTCTCCCATATTTTTAAAGTAATTCTCAATGTTTGCAACAATGACACTTTTTTCTTGATGCTTGCCATTGCAACGTTCTGCCCAAGGTCTTCCTGAGTGGATTACATCCCAATCCGATTTTGCTTGCTCATATCGTCCGCGCCCTGGGTCATGGTTCCCGAAACCATCTATAGCGACATTCCAAAGCGGTTGATTTAACTTGATCAAAGCCGCTTCAATAGTACCGATCATGTCTGAAGCTTCATCTTCAAAAATAACAAAACGACACATAAACTCTTCGAGCAGTAACTCTGCACCAACGGTGATACTTCTGCTATGTTCTCTTAGTCGATTATGAAGTTCACGAGACTGGTTTTGTGTGCTGCCTGAAATACGAGATTGTCGCCATCCTTTGGGGACTGCTTTGCCCACATAAATGGGATAGATATAGGCAAGACGGTTTAATTCTGCATATTTCCTATAGAACCCATTTGGTATCTTAGGAAGCTTTGGCAAGGCGCTTAAGCATAAGCCTGATAAAGCATAGCTTTAGTCTAGCATTAGCATTGTCGAGAGTTCTGTCGAAGTTTTTGACAAGGCTTTTACATCTCTCCACCCA
>JANODY010000063.1:0-5402 GCA_031412945.1 Cyanobacteria bacterium SOY_65_metabat_81 | reverse complement strand
TTTTAAATTAAATTTTTTTTTATATTTTTATAATTATAAAAAAAAATTAAGGGTGGGGGGGCGGGTCGCCCCGCCACTTGTCCTTCTGGTTTTAGTGGGTTATTTCTAGCGGCTATACATTTGGGTGACTTCGAGTAGGCGATCGCTCAGATCTTGACTGAGCAAGTCGCTATAGCGCCAGCCCCAATTACCTGTCGCCGTGCCGGGGACATTCATCCGTCCACTGTTGTCTAGACCGAGAACATCTTGTAATGGCGCGATCGCAATGACGGCAACCGAAGCCATCGCCATACGGATTAACGCCCAATTAATCGGCTCTCCAGAGGCAAAGCCAACTACATATTTATAAAACAATTCCTTTTCTTGCCGACTCGACCTCTGCCACCAACCAACAGCCGTGTCATTGTCATGAGTTCCTGTATAAACAAGACTGTTCTGTCGATAGTGATGGGGCAGATGAAAATTAGATGGATCGCCGCCAAAGGCAAATAGCAACACCTGCATCCCCGGAAAGCTAAAATCATCGCGTAATTTCACGACTTCAGGCGTAATCACACCAAGATCTTCAGCCAAAATCGGCAACTCACCCATTACTTCATGCAGCTTCGCAAACATTTCTGCGCCCAATGCAAGTTCCCATTCACCATTGACCGCGGTTTCTTCACCTGCGGGAACTTGCCAAAATGATTCAAAACCTCGGAAGTGATCGATGCGAATAATATCCACATAACGATGTAAAAAGCGGAAGCGATCGATCCACCAAGCAAAATCGGTTTTTTTGAGATATTCCCAGTTATAAACAGGATTGCCCCATAGCTGCCCCGTGGCGCTGAAATAATCAGGCGGGACACCTGCCATCATCGAGACTTCGTAAGTCTCAGGATCGAGGGCGAAGTTTTCAGGGTTTGCCCACACATCAACACTATTGTGCGATACATAAATCGGGATGTCGCCAATAATCTGAATACCTCGCATGTTGGCATATTGCTTAAGTCTGAGCCATTGATCGAAAAAGATAAATTGTAAGAACCTGTGGAACTCAATCTCATGGCTTAATTCTTGGCGCTTTTGTTGCAATGCTTGAGGTTCACGTTTGGCGATCGCAGGTTCCCAATTATTCCAAGTTATCTCAGGATTTTGTTCATGGAGCGCCATGAATAGCACATAGTCTTCGAGCCACTCTGATTCTTCGTAGCAAAACTTCTTGAACTGCTCTTGAACTAGATATAGATCATGGTGATGTTTGGGATCGCGATCGACGTATCCTTGTTTAAAGCGATCGAAAGCAATCTCTAATAACTTCCGTTTGTAGGGCATCACCGCCTCAAAATCAACGCGATCGCGATCGAAATCAGGAACATCTTCCCAATCTTCTTCTTGAAGCAAATATTGCTTTGCCAATAGTTCGGGACTGATTAAATATGGATTACCCGCGATCGCGCTGTAGCTCATATAGGGAGAGTTGCCATATCCCGTTGGTCCTAGGGGTAGCACTTGCCATATTTTTTGACCACTACGCGATAGAAACTCAATAAACTGATAAGCAGTCTCTCCTAAGTCCCCAATTCCAAATTGACTGGGTAATGAGGTCGGATGTAACAAAATTCCACTGGCACGTTGAAAAGTCATAAACACAAATTTTTAGATCTAGCTTTACTTTACCGCTTTACAGCGCTTTGCACTAAACTATTGGGTACGCGCTACAAGACCTTAAGAGCGTGTTTGAGAAGTCAACACCCACGATATTTTCAGCTAAAGTCAATGTTCTCGCCCCCTAAATCCCCCAATTCTGGGGGACTTTAATCTTGTTCCCCCCAGAATTGGGGGGCTAGGGGGGCTAAAGTAAAACTTCTCAAACACGCTCTAAGTTATCGATTAAGATTTCGATTGTCGAGCGGTGGCTCTTGCCAACAAAACACCAGCTTGGATGCCAATCATACCCGCGATCGCACTACCTATAAAATAAATAGCGAGCATTGTCACATCGGACTTATCTAGAAAACCTTTCGATTCCAATCCGTAGGTAGAAAAAGTAGTATATGCGCCGCAAAATCCTGTTGTGGTCATCAGTCGAAGCTCTGGCGAAATGACGCGAAGATTCTCAGTCGCTAGAGTCAAAATATAAGCAATCAATAAACAGCCAGAGACGTTAATAAAGAATGTGCCGTAAAATCCTAAATCTTTTCCTAAAATAGCTTTGGCTAATTCAGTGACATAAAAACGACTCAATGCGCCAGCGATCGCGCCGATCGCTACAGCTAACGGATAACGTCCTTTTAAAAATCCCATTGTTTCTTTTCCTAAGAGTTGCGAATTACGAGTTGCGAATTGCGAATTGAATGTTTTGCTTAACCGACAAAGCTCTTGGCGATCGTTGCTCCCAAAATCACTGCGCCCAATCCCAAAACGGCACTTCCGGTCCAATAAAAAGCGGCTGCGCCCTTTTGGTTACTGCGCCATAGTGTGAGGGTGTCAAAGCCATAGGTGGAGAATGTCGTGTAAGAACCTAGAAATCCAGTTCTAATTGCTAGGTCTAATTCTTTAGGGTAGCCAGTAATTCCTTTAGAAATGGCAAAAAAGAAGCCCATTGCCAAACATCCAGTTAAATTAATTCCAAAAGTCGCGATCGGGAATTTTGTGCAAAGGTGAGTCTTTGACCATTCTGTGATGTAAAACCGAGACAATGCTCCAGGCACTGCACCTGAAGCGATCGCAAGGGGGATAGTAATATCTGACATTAGTTAATGGTGTTACGTGGAAGTTTGTAAAGCCCTCACCCCTAGCCCCTCTCCCAAGGAGGGAGAGGGGAACAAGAAAAATTCAAAACCGCCTCTTGCTCCCCTTCTCCCGCTCTGGGAGAAGGGGATGAGGGCAGATCTTCGCTCTGCGTAAGATGAGATATCTAAATATAACTATATGCAAGTTTGGTCTGAGCATAGTGATAACAGTCCATTTCACATATGGCTACGCAATGTTCTCTATTCCCAAGCTCAAAATATTTAGCGGGGATGGCGATCGCAGTCTAGAAACCTGAAATATGGGGCGATCGCTTTGTTATAATCCAAAATAATCAAACAAAAGTAATCTGTCAAAAACAATGGTGACAATACCTTTTGAATACCGCCAACTCCCGACTGCGGAAGATCTGCCAGATTCCGATGAAACACCTGTGGATAATGAACTCCAAAATGATATTCCGAATATGCTCCTAAACCTGTTGCGATCGATTTGGAGCGATCGCCAAGATTGGTTTTTCGGGATTGATATGTGCTACTACTACGAAGAAAATATTCAGGAACCCAAGAAATCTAAAGCGATTGTACCCGATGGATTTTTAGCGATCGGTGTGCCACGCCTCAAGGATGAAGGTGGACGGTTGAGCTATGTCTTGTGGCAAGAACAGGTAAAACCAATTTTGGCTCTAGAAGTCATTTCTAAGGAATATAATGGCGAATACGATCAAAAGCTAAAACAATACCAAAAGTTGGGCATTCTGTATTATGTAGTTTACAACTCCTTAAGTGGTCGGAGGGGACTTTACAAAAGACACGAATCTTTGGAAGTTTATAAACTAATCGATGGTAAGTACGAGTTATTACCATTGGTTGCGCTATTGTCAGACTCTGGAAAAGTTGTATGGATGCCTGAGATTGGATTAGGGATCGGTTCCGAACGGCGTATATGGGGTAATTGGGAGCGAGAGTGGATCTATTGGTATGATTGCGACTGCATGAGATATCCCACGGCTGAAGAACGCTCGCAACAGGCCGAGGCGATCGCTACGCAACAAAGTTTGATCGCCCAACAAGAACGTCAACAAAAGCTCAAGGAACGTCAACAGAAACTACAAGAACGTCAACAAAAAGAGAAACTAGAGAATTATCTTAGGTCGATGGGTATCAATCCTGATGAGATTTGATGCATAGAAAAGCGATCGCTTTATTTCTGTAGCTTATTTTATTGAGCCAATTTTGCGTCATCATGATAAGGCAGAAATAGAAGTCTTTGCCAATGTCAATCAAGCAGATGCGGTAACTCAAAGATTGCGAACTTTAGCCGAGCATTGGCGAGATGTTTATCAGTTAGATGATGATCGATTGTTTGAGCAAATCCAAGCTGATAAAATCGACATTGCTCTCGATCCCTCTCCTTACAATGGCACGACAACCACCTGTGAGGCGCTAATTATGGGCGTACCAACCCTGACCCTCGCGGGAGTTACCCATGCGAGTCGGGTCGGACATAGCTTACTTAAAACTGTTGGCTTGGATATATGGGTTGCCACTTCAACCGAAGAATATTTTCAAAAGGCGATCGCCTTTGCGAATGATTGGGAATATCTCGCGCAGCTTCGCGCTCAACTGCGGCCGCAGGTGCTTAACTCACCTTTGTGCGATGCGATCCGATCGCCCATACCAAAAACTTAGAATCTGTTTATCGACAATTTTGCCAATAAATAAAAAAGGCGGCGCAATGCGCCGCATCTGCTTTTATTGGCATTTCAAGTTTGAATCGACATCTTCGCCCTATTCCGCGAAAGCAAACAACAACAGGCTTTGTTCGCTTAAATCCTTTGAATAGCCTCATAAGATAAGCCAGTCGATTCTACAATAATTTCTATAGCTACATTCTGCTCTTTCAATGCTTTGGCAACTTTCTCAATCCCCTTCTCAATGCCGACCTTTTCACCCTTCTCAATGCCAACCTTTTCACCCTCTTCAAAGGCAGTATCAAATACATTCTTCACTTCTAGATACTGCACTAAACTCTTTTTATACTGCTCATACTGCTCTATATTCAAGTGCGATATTTCTGCAATCTCAAACCCCTTCTGAAAGATTGGTTCATTTAGTATCGCGGGTATATGATTAAAGCTTTCTAGGTTTTTTAAAAAGTACAACCATTTATCGAAATGCGTTACTAATTCATCTTCTTGTTTATTGAATAACGGCATTTGCAAAAACTTAAAGTTTAATTTGTCAAAGAAAATATCGCCATCTTGATCTTTTAGACAGACATCGCGCCTAAATTTAGACGTGGTATTTTCGTCATACTCGAAATCTAAAATCGCGATAAAATAGATTGGCAATAATTGGAAACTCCAATCGCCTTTTTCCGACTGTTCGCGAATAGGGAATGTGGAATAGAATAAAGCCCTATCTTTGAAATACTTGATTTTTGCTTTTTGCATTTCTACAATAAACTTATCGCCAGTTCTACTCTCGCAGTAAATATCAAAAATAGCTTTACGTTCCGATATCGTGTCGGGGAGATTTTCAGTATTTTTAAAGGTTAATTGTTGGATTTGATGATGTGTTGGGAGAAGTTGGTTGAGAAAATCGATGAGTAAATCTTTACTGCCTTCTTCACCGAACAGTTTCTTAAAGCCGAAATCAGTATAA
>JANODY010000062.1:0-66793 GCA_031412945.1 Cyanobacteria bacterium SOY_65_metabat_81 | reverse complement strand
AGTACCGAAACTTTTAACTCTTTTGCGGTTGATACTTCTTTTAACAATGGGGGAACAGTCAACCTCACAGATTTTCGCTTGACTGGTATTGGTAATACTGGTGCCGGCAATAAAATCGATGTCCCACCTCTTGATTTTGCTGAACTTAATATAGATGGAACTCCCGTAACCAGAGGCTTTACGAGCGGTACGGTTGGGTTTAATACTACTTTCAACTCTCCTATCACTGCCTTTGGTGGGACATTTGCTGCTGTTTCTGACAGTGGTATTACTCAATTGCGAGTAGGTACTGATACAGTTGCCAACATCCCAACAAGTATTGTGCCTATCTTTTTCGGCTTTATTGCTGATAGCAGCTTCACTACCGTTACGTTTGCTAGTGCTAATGCTTTAAACGACGGTTTTGGGGCTGATAATTTCCTCTATTCTGGTGCTACAGCTGTTCCCTTTGAGTTCGACCCTTCTTTGGGCTTAGGGGCTTTAGGCGGTCTGTGGACAATTCGTAAAGTTCTTAAACGCAAATCTCCTAAGGTTTAACGCACCTGAAATGTGAGGGCGATTCGCGCCCATAGAGTAGAACTGTAGGGGCTGAGCATTTGCGCCACAATTTTAAAACCCATCACAGAAACCTTATTCGCAAATGCTCCGCCCTCTGTGATTGTAAAGACAATTTGTCCCTGCGTTGCGAGTTTTTGGGCTGAGCATTCCCAAAAGAAGATTATCTAAAAATTTATAAATTCCTGCGAGAATGCTCAGCCCCTACGTTTGTTCTGCGATAAATTACTGGGGGCGCGAATAAATCAAGACATTAACACTAACTGAGTAAAAGAAAAATCCTCGCGCCGCGAGGATTTTTCTTTTTTGAATAAAATCGGGGTGAAATCCGAATAGAGACGAAAGCTAGCTGTGATTACATATCATTACAATGTATTGATAGTAAACCGTAAAACATAAATCATGATCCCAACCGTAATCGAACAGTCTGGTCGTGGCGAAAGAGCCTTTGACATTTTTTCGCGTCTGCTGCGGGAGCGGATCGTATTTTTGGGTCAACAAGTTGATGACAGTATTACCAGCATCATCGTTGCTCAGTTGCTTTTCCTTGAGGCTGACGATCCCGAAAAAGATATTTTCCTATACATCAACTCCCCAGGTGGTTCTGTGACCGCAGGGATGGCGATTTATGACACGATGCAACATATTCGTCCTGATGTTTCGACAATTTGTGTGGGCTTGGCGGCAAGTATGGGGGCGTTCTTGCTCACTGGTGGCGCAAAGGGTAAAAGGCTATCTTTGCCTCATACGCGGATTATGATCCACCAGCCGCTCGGTGGCGCACAAGGTCAGGCGACAGATATCGAAATTCAGGCGAAGGAAATTCTTTATCACAAGAGTCGTCTTAATGAATTGATGGCTTTTCATACAGGTCAGCCGATCGATCGCATTGCTGAGGACACCGATCGCGATTTCTTCATGGCTCCGACTGAGGCAAAAGCTTATGGACTGATTGATGAAGTTGTCAGTCAACGCCCAAAATTTGAAGTGGTTGCCTAACTTTTTTAATAGTTTTTCAGGCGCTTCAGCGCTGAGAGTATCAATCAGATTAGTACTATCTACCATAGACCTCTTGACCGCGCATTTAAATTAGCTCACCTTACGCAGAAGGTTCTAAAACTCTCATCTTCGCTCTGCGTAAGATGAGTTAATTTAATTTCCATTTCAGATGTTGCAAAAAACAGATTTTTGCTACTATTAACTTTGCTAGCATTAACATTTGGTAACACTTTGGATTCAATCTCTAAGTGTTTTTACCACCGATCGCAAGTTCTTCTAATCAACCAGATAACAACAAAAGCCCTGATATGCCTGATTTTCAAGCTGACTCTGCCAAACTTTACGAAAAAATAACAGCTAGCTATCGCCAATTATCGGATTTAGAGCGGCAGATGATCCAAGTATTTGCGATCGCCTATGAGCCGATGAACCGCAGTTTGTTTTTTGACTGTTTGCTTCAGCTTGGACTTAAGGATATTGGAGACAAGCATTTCACAACGGCTAGTTTGAAGACCTATGTTGATTGGTTTTTGCAAGGAAATTTTTTGACTCAAGATCGTTCGCAAGCACCCCAATGCAATGCCTTGCTGCTCGATATCGCGGTGCGTGATGCTGTGCGATCGGGCAAATTTGAAGATATCGTCAATGCGATCGAAGTCAAAATCCCTGTACGCGTTGTTGGCAGTGGGATGACACGTAGTTTTAGCAGTGAGTCGCAGTTTATCCGTGAAGTCAGAATTGGCATTTATCGCCAAGATATTACGTTTGTGATGAAGCAATTTGAAGACTTCTATCGATTTGGCTATTCTCAACAAAAAATCACTCTAGATGCAATCTTGTATCAGGTCTGTAGCAATCCCTTTGACTCTGAATGGTTTGACACGTTAACTCAAGAGTTTTATGAAATTGCTTTGACCACTATTTTAGCTAATGGAATGCTAAAGCTAAAGCCCACCAACGAACCTTGGGCGCTATTAGTCAAGCATTTTTCTGAAGATGCGATAGAACCAAGCGATCGCTGTACCAATCCATTGCTATTAGTTTTGATGGAGCAGGGGTTATTGCGCGGTGACTTGTCGATAGTCCAAGCCGCTTACGATCGCTTGCCTACGGATTATAAAGATGCTGGAGAAGCCCTGCTCGCATGGTTGCATTTTATCAAAGGCGATCGTCAATTGGCGATCGGGCAGTTTCGACAATCGCTCAAAGCCATCCGAAAAGCCACAGGAAAACGTCAAATCTACTTCAGTGGTGAAGCTGGGCTATTTTTTGTATTGGCGCTCATCCAAGAAGGAACAGCCGAAAGTATGCAGGAGGCTGAAGGTTACTCTGCTTTGATGGCAAAACAAACTAACCATTGGCTACAAGTGATTTACAGTCGCTTACAGAGGGTTTTAAAGTTCCAATTAGGCGATATCCCCCAAAAGGAACTGATCACCAACGAACACATTCACAATCACGCCCAACATCATTGTCTAGAAGCGTTTTTTAGTTCACTCTGTCTCTATTGGATCAACCCCGAACAAGCCAGAATAGAATTGCCTAAAATCCTTGAACCATTGCTCAAACAATCAGTTAATGCTGGCTATCATTGGCTATCAATGGAGACAGCCGAATTGCTAGGAGAACTGACACCCAATTCTATCCACAAAAAACACGCCAAAAAGCTGCGTCAAACCAATGAAATCCCCACGATTGTCAATCTAATCCGTCCCCAAGAAATTTGGGAATTAAGCCTCAAAGCGCTCTTAAATCTGAGTAAATCGCCACAAGAACAAGCAAAATTAGTCAACAGTTCACCACAGCGCCTAGTATGGTTTATTACTCATAACAAGGCAGGCTGTACGATCCAGCCAAGGGAGCAGAAGATCAATGCGAAGGGCGTATGGAGTGCTGGTCGCAATATTGCGGTCAAACGATTGAAGGAAAATATTCCTGATTTCCCTTATATGACTCCGCAAGACATCACCGTTTGTTCCCATATTCAGGCTTATGCTTCTCATGGATATTATGGACAAAATCAGTATGAATTTGATGAAGATGCGATCTGTGCTTTGGTGGGACATCCTTTCGTTTTTTGGGAAGATTCACCGACAACGCGAGTGGATATTGCCAAGGGTGAGCCTGAATTATTAGTCAAGGCGGCTAGAGGCGATCGCCTGATTTTAGAATTTTCGCCACAATTAAAAGATGGACAAAACTTTGTAGTCACCAAAGAGAGTCCGACTCGGCTCAAGGTCACTCAAATTAATGAGTCTCATCGCCGCATCACCGAAATTATTGGCCGAAAAAACAGTCTCGAGATCCCTGCGGTTGCCAAAGATAAGGTTCTTGAGGCGATTCATTCCATATCTTCGATTGTGACAGTCCATTCGGATATTGGCGGCGGCGTGAGCAATGCGGAAGAAGTGCCATCGGATAGCAAACCCCATGTCCATATTTTGCCCTCTGGTGCTGGGCTGAAAGTTGCCATATTAGCGCGTCCCTTTGCCAATGCGGGTGCTTACTATCGTCCGGGGACAGGTGGCGCGACTGTTTTAGCCGAAATTGATGGCAAGCGTCTGCAAGCAACTCGTAATTTGAAGGAAGAGAAGAAACTAGCCAATGAAGCGATCGCCGCTTGCTTGACTTTAGGCAATTATGAAGAACATGAGAGCGAATGGACAATTGACGATCCAGAGTTTTGCTTAGAGCTATTGTTAGAATTTCAAGCTTTGGGCGATCGCATTGTCTTGGAATGGCCAGAAGGCGAGAAGATGAAAATTAGTCATCGGGCTGATTTTGGTGATTTCAGAATGTCGATCAATCAAAGTCGTGACTGGTTTGCGGCGGAAGGTGAATTGCGATTGAGCGACGACAAAGTGATGGATATGCAGCGCTTATTAGAACTACTCGATAAAACTCCTAGCCGCTTTATCCCCCTTGGCGATGGTCAGTTTATCGCCCTAACCCAACAATTTCGCGATCGTCTCGAAGAGTTTCGCCGCTTATCAGAGAAGCATGGCAAAGGCACAAGATTCCATCCTTTAGCCGCCTTAGCTCTCGAAGATTTTGTGGATGAAGTGGGCGATCTCAAAGCCGATAAGCATTGGAAAGCGCATGTCAAAAAAATCAAAGAAATGCGGAGTTTCGAGCCACAATTACCATCAACTTTGCAAGCAGAACTTCGCGATTATCAAATTGATGGATTTGCGTGGCTAGCGCGGTTAGCCCATTGGGGAGTTGGGGCTTGCCTAGCCGATGACATGGGCTTAGGCAAAACTTTGCAATCCCTTGCCCTGATTCTCTCCCGCGCCCCTAATGGGGCAACGATGATTGTCGCGCCCACTTCTGTCTGTATGAATTGGATTAGTGAGGCTGCCAAATTTGCGCCGACGCTCAATGTGATTGTGTTCGGAACGGGCGATCGCCAAAAAGTATTAGACAATCTCCAACCCTTTGACATGGTAATTTGTAGCTATGGGCTATTGCAGCAAGAAGAAGTTGCCGAAATGTTAGCCAAAGTCCAATGGCAAACCGTTGTTCTTGATGAAGCTCAGGCGATTAAAAATACCGCCACCAAGCGATCGCAAGCTGCGATGAATCTCCAAAGCGGATTTAAACTAATCACCACAGGCACACCGATTGAGAATCATCTTGGTGAACTTTGGAATCTATTCCGTTTTATTAACCCCGGATTGCTTGGTTCTCTTGACAATTTCAATATTAACTATGCTAATCCCATCGAGCGATCGCAGGACAGAGAAGCGCGTAATCAACTCAAAAAGTTAATTCAACCTTTCATTTTGCGCCGCACTAAAAATCAAGTTCTCCAAGAGTTGCCCTCGCGGACTGAAGTCACCCTCCAAGTGGAACTCAGCAAAGAAGAACTCGCCTTTTATGAAGCACTCCGCCGTGATGCGATCGCCAAATTAACTAACACTGAAGCCAACGCAGGTACAAAGCATCTGCAAGTCCTTGCCGAAATCATGAAGTTGCGCCGCGCTTGCTGCAATACCAAGCTAGTTCGCCCTGACATTCCTTTACCTAGTTCCAAGCTTCAGCTTTTCGGTGAAGTGGTCAACGAATTGCTAGACAACAAGCACAAAGCGCTAGTATTTAGCCAATTTGTCGATCATTTACACATCATTCGCGATTATCTGGATTCTCAAAAAATCAGTTATCAATATCTTGATGGTAGTACCCCTGCCAAAGATCGCAAAAAGCGAGTGGAAGCTTTCCAAGCGGGTGAAGGTGATGTCTTCTTAATTAGCCTCAAAGCAGGTGGGACAGGGCTAAATCTCACCGCCGCCGACTATGTAATCCACATGGATCCTTGGTGGAATCCTGCGGTCGAAGATCAAGCTAGCGATCGCGCCCATCGCATCGGACAAAAGCGCCCCGTCACCATTTATCGCCTCGTGGCAAAGGGAACCATCGAAGAAAAAATTGTCGCTCTCCATCACCTAAAGCGGGATCTTGCTGATAGCTTGCTCGAAGGCACAGATATGAGCGGTAAAGTCACCACCGATGCCTTGCTGCAATTGATTAATGACATCTAGGAAGATACTATGCTTACAGGGATAAGTGGCCGTCCCTAAATGGTTTTTCAAAAAAAAGCCCTCGCCAAGCAAGGGCTTTTTTTGATAATTTAATAATTAGTCAAAACCTAATAGGTCAAAAATCTCACGATCCTTGAGAGGCTGAGCGTACAACGGTGTCGCATTTTCAAGCATTCCCTTAGCCAGCTTGAGATATTCTTGCTGCACTTCGAGAACTTCAGGATCAGGTTCCATTTCAAACACAGTACATTTTTTCAAACGACTGCGGCGAATCGCGTCAACGGTGCGGAAATGCGCTAGGGTTTTGAGACCAACGCGATCGTTGAACTTGTCAATCTGATCGGTTCCTTCACTACGGTTAGCGATGATGCCGCCGAGACGAACGCGGTAGTTTTTGGCTTTGGATTGAATCGCGGCAACAATTCGATTCATGGCGAAGATCGAGTCAAAATCATTAGCCGTAACGATCAAGCAGTAATGAGCATGTTGCAAAGGAGCGGCAAAGCCACCACAAACCACGTCACCCAATACATCAAAAATTACGACATCGGTATCTTCGAGCAGATGATGTTCTTTGAGAAGTTTAACAGTTTGCCCTGTGACATAGCCACCACAGCCAGTACCTGCGGGAGGTCCACCAGCTTCGATACACATGACTCCGTTGTAGCCTTCAAACATAAAGTCTTCTGGCTTCAGTTCTTCGGAATGGAAATCAACGGTTTCGAGGATGTCGATTACCGTGGGAACCATTTTCTTGGTTAGGGTGAAAGTACTGTCATGCTTAGGATCGCAACCGATTTGCAATACGCGCTTACCAAGATGAGAAAATGCTGCTGATAGATTGGATGAAGTTGTCGATTTACCGATGCCGCCTTTGCCATAAACGGCGATGACCAAAGCGCCTTCAATCACCATGTCTGGCTCTTGATGCACTTGCAGACTGCCTTCGCCGTCTTCGCATTTGGTGATTGATGGTGGATGTGCTGTTAAAACTGCCAAAATAGACTCCTGATATAGATAAATGAACACTAACATTTAAGGTTTAGATCCCCCTCAATCCCCCTTAAAAAGAAGAAGAAAATTCTTGATTCTCCCCCCTTTTTAAGGGGGGCTGGGGGGATCTCTTTTACTGCCCGATCGCTGCCTTTGCTTCGTAGAGAGTTTCGGAAGTAATCGAGGTGATACCGCGATCGCTTGCAAATTTCTCGGTATTTCGCTTGATTTTGCCGCGTACAAAGAAGGGGATTTTCTTTAATTCGGCTTCACCGTCTGCGCTCCAAGTAGCAGATTCAAGGGCTTCCGCTAGGGGCGTAAGGATTACTTGATCAGAATTTGCGGTGAGGTTGTTGTTGAGATTACTGATAGTGGCGATCGCCTGTTCAGGCAATCTTGATTCTACAGGGGCGCGTAATTCCTGCGATGGGGCGGAATGCAAATGGCTCATATGTCCTTCCGCAAACTCGAAGTCTTCTTTGAACATGCCAATTAAATGTTCCTCTAGACCCATCATCAAAGGATGTACCCAACTATCAAAAATCACATTTGCACCTTCCCAACCCATTTGCGGTGAGTAACGAGCAGGCACATCTTGAACGTGAATGGGAGCAGAAATTACCGCGCAAGGAATACCCAAGCGTTTGGCAATATGTCGTTCCATCTGAGTGCCAAGCACTAGTTCTGGAGCGGCTTCGGCAACCTTGGCTTCAACAGCAAGATAGTCATCACTAATTACGGCTTCGAGTCCATGCTTTTTCGCGACTTCACGAACTTCACGCGCAAATTCACGGCTATAAGTTCCAATACCCACAAGGGTAAAGCCCAATTCTTCCGTAGCAATTCTGGCTGCGGCGAGAGCGTGGGTGGCATCACCAAAGATGAATACGCGCTTACCTGTTAAATAAGTCGAGTCAACCGATCGCGAATACCAAGGAAGTCGAGAAGCATTGGCTTCGGCAGCCGATGAAACTCGCGCTGCGTCCCAGCTACCTAGGGTATCGGCTTGCGATCGCGCTAAAGCCTGACTAACATCGATATCGGCAACTTTACCAATTTCGGCAATAAAATCACGAGTTGCACCCACGCCGATTGGCACAGTTTTAATCATTGGCTGCGCGAAACTACGGCTTAACCAAGTGCAGGTGGTGAGCGCAATTTCAGGATATAGACAAATATTAAAATCAGCATCAGGAATTCGCATCAAGTCATCGGGTGTCGATCCCATCGGGGCGACCACGTTCACATCCACACCGATTTCCGCCAGCAACTTGATCACTTCACGGATATCATCACGACATCTGAAGCCTAGGGCCGTTGGTCCAATGATGTTTGCCTTGGGACGAATATGTGCTTCTCGCTTAGGTCGTGGCGTATTCGGGGCAGGGACAACAGGCAGGAGCAACGTCCGCACTAGGTGATATAAAGTTTCGCTAGCGCCCCAATTTTCCTTTTTGGAATAGGCTGGCAAATCTAAGCTGACAACAGGGATTGGCAGTCCCATACTCTTGGCTAAAGACCCTGGTTGATCTTGAATTAGTTCGGCGGTACAACTTTCACCAACTAACATCACTTGCGGCTTAAAGCGATCGTAAGCTTCGCGTACCGAGGTCTTGACCATTTCGGCAGTGTCACCGCCAAGATCGCGAGCTTGGAATGTGGTGTAAGTCACAGGTGGACGGCGATCGCGCCGCTCGATCATCGTAAATAGTAAATCAGCATAGGTGTCGCCCTGTGGCGCATGAAGTACATAATGCACTCCTTCCATTGCTGTGGCGATTCGCATAGCCCCGACATGGGGCGGACCTTCATAAGTCCAGAGAGTTAGTTCCATAATTTGGGTGATTGGTAATTGATCATTGCTAACGATCCCCCTCAATCCCACTTAAAAAGGGGGAGGAAGATAATTCTTGATTCTCCCCCCTTTACAAGGGGGGCTGGGGGGGATCTAATTTAGACTGTTAATCTTCTGCGTCGCTCAAGCGGACGCGCAAATAGCTCGGCGAGGTCAGCAGCTTGGTCATAGCCTTGAATAGGTGAAAATACTAATTCAATTGACCATTTGGTTGCCATGCCCTCAGCCTCGAGGGGGTTGGCTAGTCCCAGACCACAGACTGTGATATCAGGGCGAGCCTCACGACAGCGATCTAGTTGCTTTTCGACATCTTGACCTTCTGAGAGCGCAGTTCCTGCGGGTAATAGGTTAATTTCACTATCCATGAGGAGGCGATCGATATAGGGCATTCCCACCTCGACTAGTTCCATGCCACATTCTCTTGATAGAAATCGGGCTAAAGGAATTTCTAACTGGGAGTCGGGGAATAAAAAGGCTTTACGACCTGTCAGGGCTTGACGATAGCGTTCTAAGCCGATGTTTGCACGAGCAACTGGAGCCGCGATCGCCTCTTCAAAAATCTTGCTATCAATATTCCAAGCATTTGCCGCAGTGCGAAGCCATGACGTTGTGCCTTCGATGCCTAAGGGATAAATCGATGGCAATAGGGTTGCGCCGCGTGAAATTAGCGATCGCACTGTATCGCTTAAAAATGGTTGCGCTAAGAGTAATTTCGTGTTTTTGCCGATCGGCGGCAGATTGGCCGCGCGGCGCGGCGGGAAGAAATAAACAGGTCCAATCCCCATTTTGTCAAATAGTCTTTGGAACTGATCTTCGACCACATCTGCAAGACTACCAACCACCATCAAGCTAGGCTCATCACTGCGCGGCAATACGGGAATCATTGAGCCTAGACAAGCATCTTCGCCTTGGGTGAAGGTCGTTTCAATGCCACTGCCAGAATAATTGAGAATTCTTACTTTAGGAAAAAATCGCTGACTGAGGCGCTCGGCGGCTTTGGCAAGATCGAGCTTGATTACCTCAGAGGGACATGATCCCACTAAAAATAATGTACCAATATCAGGGCGGCGCTCAAGTAACTGATCGACAATGCGATCGAGTTCGTCATTGGCATCGGCTAGACCAGCCAGATCGCGTTCGCCCAGAATGGCTGTCCCAAATCTTGGCTCTGCAAAAATCATCACGCCCGCAGCAGACTGAATCAAGTGGGCGCAGGTACGCGAACCGACTACCAGAAAAAAAGCATCTTGCATCTTGCGATGTAGCCAGACGATCCCCGTCAAGCCGCAAAATACCTCTCGCTGACCCCGTTCTTTGAGTACGGGAAGATCGGTACTATTTTTTTGATTATTTATTTGCACAGGAACATCGGTGCAAGGCTCTAGAGCCATGTTTTGCTCTCCTTTGGGGGCTAAAAGACCCTAGTTTTTTAAATGCTACACCCTAATTGTATAGAGGGGTAGGCTGTGTCTGGTGAAAAAAACTGATAAAAAAATGTGCGATCGCCTTGCGATCGATGGGTTAGTTATCCCTACTATATTTAGTAAAACCAAGAGACGGGGCAAAAAGTTGCAAAGATTTACAGGAGTATAAGGATCTGCGATTTTTTTTGAGGCGATCGCGAGTAAATATACTCATCGTGGAACAGGCTTCAAGCCTGTTGACGGGCAAGATGCCGCCCCACATCTTAATATTTAATTGCAATCAGCTACTGACCTAGGGTTTGACTTATCATTTTTTCGTGATTTTGCGATCGCTAATTTCCCAGATCGCACCAAGGAATATCAGCGATTGGCAGTTAGGGAAATTTATGACTAAAACATCGAAATGATATGATAATTAATCTAATAACCAGATAACTATTAGTGATGACGATGTTGCTAGATATCCGCTTAATATCAGTTGCAGAATATCATTCTATGGGTGAGCTAGGTATTCTAAATCCTGATGAGAAAGTGGAACTGTTAGCGGGGCAGATTGTCAAAAAATCTATGAAGGGAACGCGACATACATCCACAAATAAGCGTATAGAAAAAGTTTTAGAGCGTCTCTTAGGCGATCGCGTATTGGTAAGAACACAAGATCCAATTAGACTGGACAATTATTCGGAGCCAGAGCCAGATGTTGCGATCGTGGTTCCCAATCGTTCTTTTTATGCCGATCATCATCCCACGCCTTCAGAGGTCTATTTAATTATTGAAATATCCGATACGACTCTGCGACAAGATTGTGAGTATAAGGCTAAGCTCTATGCTGAAGGGGGTATTGAGGACTATTGGGTATTAGATATCAAAAATCGTCAGCTATATGTTTTTAGATTGCCAAGTCCAGATGGATATCTCTCCCGCCAAGTCCTATCTGATGGTGAGGTTATTTCTCCTCTAGCATTTCCTGATATTAAGTTGTCGATATCTGATTTCCTGTAAAGCTATGTTTTGACTAACTGAAAACTATCTCAAATTTATTATACCTATGCTATATCTAGTAGAATTATGCTCAGAATAAAAATCTGGTAAAATCAAGATATGAAATTCGAGTGGGATGAGCAAAAGAACCAAGCGAATATTGCAAAGCACGAACTTGACTTTGCAGACGCTTCTAAAGTTTTTAGGCTACCACTTCGTGTTTCTCTAGATGAAAGACAAGACTATGGAGAAGACCGATGGATTGGAATCGGAATACTTGATGGACGTGTTGTAGTTATAGTTTTTACAGAACTTGACGATCGTACAATCCGTATTATTTCACTTCGCAAAGCTCTACCCTATGAAAGAAAAAGTTATGAATACTACCTCAAAAACGAATTGGGAGAAAGTTGATTCACTCTCAGAGGAAAAAATTGATACGTCTGATATTCCTCCTTTAACTGAGGAGTTTTTCAGTAAGTCGCGTTGGTGGAAACCTGTAGAACCATTGAATGCTTTTGTTCAAATAGATCCCAAAACCTTAGCTTGGTTCCAGTCTCAGGGTGATGATTATGAGAAGAAAATGGCTGCGGCTCTGCGAATTTACGCGGAAGCTCACTCAGCATAATAAATTGAGGGTATGAGTATTACTGAGTTACTACCTGCATTACATGGTTTATCACTTGAGGAAAAGCTGCAAGCGATGCAATTTTTATGTCAGGATGTTGAACAATTTTTGGTGAATGGAAGCGATTTGTCAGGCGATCGCGAAGTTTTGACTAAGGCGCATGATGGGTTGCGAGAGAGTCTGAGGCTATATCAACAGAGAAATGATGAAGTTAGAATTTCTGAGGCTAGAGTGGCTACAGGTGGGCATGGGTTATCTTTGCGAGAGTTGGTTAAGCTGCCTTTGACTGAGCGCCATCGTTTGTTGTCGCCTTTTGTGGCTGAAATGGCTGAAGATTTTGCTAACGATCCTGAGTTAACTGAGTTTTCGGTGTTGGATATTGGGTATTGCCAAAATTAAGTGAAATAATGTTATTTTTAAGCCAGCGTAATTACTAAGGTTGAAGTAAATATGAAACTAAGAGCATTAATTCATGCAGCAGAGGAAGGTGGTTATTGGGCGGAAGTACCTGCTTTGCGTGGTTGTATTACTGAGGGTGATACTTGGGATGAGGTAATTTTAAATTTGCAAGAGGCGATCGCGGGTTGGTTGGCGGTTGCTGATGAGTGCTTGGATGGAAAGGACGCTAATGAAGTGGTGGAAATTACGGTATGAAGTCAGTTTCTGGTAAGTCTCTATGCAAAATTGTAGAACAGAGGGGATGGATACTGAAACGAGTAAATGGTAGTCATCATATTTATCAAAGTGCGGACAATGTAGAGATTATTTCTATTCCCGTACATGGTAATCGGGATCTGAAAGTTGGTACTTTAAGGTCTTTGATGAAAGTAATTGGTTTAACAGAATCTGACTTGATTTAAGCTAATTTGAGATCGCCCCAAACCCAACCCAATTTTTCCTTTTACCCTTTTACCTTTTACCTTGAAATTATGTTGCCATCGGAATTAGAAAAACTTATTGAACAGGCGGCGCGGGAGGAGTGGGAAGAACTCGATCTTGCTGGATGTGATCTAAAAGAATTACCACCTACGATTGCAAAATTGAAAAAATTGAAAAAATTAATATTATGTTCAAAATTTGGTGAACATAAACTCCTTTATAATCAACTAACTTCGTTGCCTACAGAAATATCTGAACTAACTAACCTAGAAGTCCTTGATCTAACTAGTAACCAAATAAGTCATTTCCCTGTAGAGATCACAGCCCTACCTAATCTTCTATCCCTTCGCCTAGGTATTAATAAGATTAAAGAAATACCAGAAGAGATCACTCAATTAACCAATCTCCAATCTCTTGATTTAAGTCATAATCAGATAGCAAGCACATGGTTGACTAAATTATCTTCTTCACTATTCTTCAATCCAATCAAGGAAGTCCTAGAAATAATCACTCGGTTAACCAGTCTCCAATTTCTTGACCTCGGCGGAAATGGTTTAAGCAAAATACCAGATTCAATATCTCTATTGATTAACTTACAATCGTTGAACCTAGAAAAAAATCAAATAAAAGAAATACCAGAAACAATCTCACAGTTAATAAGTCTCCAATCTCTTAATCTTGGCAGAAATGATTTAAAACAATTGCCAGAAGCAATTATTCAGTTAACGACTCTACGCTCTCTTGACTTAAGTAGTAATAATATAACCAAGTTCCCAGAATCAATCAAAAAATTAAAGAATCCTCAAAGACTGGATCTATCAGGAAACGCGATAAGTGAGATTTCAGAAGAAATTACATTATTAAAAAATCTGCAAGAACTTACACTTAGTCATAACAAAATAACTAAGATACCAAAATCAATTAGCTGTTTAACTAATCTCAAATCTCTTAACCTATCAAGGAATAGTCTAAGTGAAATTCCAGAAGTAGTTACAAGATTGGATAATCTTCAATATTTACATCTAGCACAAAATAGAATAGTAGATATTCCAAGCTCAATTAAATATTTAAAAAATCTCCGAGTTCTTGATTTAGAATGTAATTATATAAAGGAGATTCCCGAAGTAATTTTACGTTTAGGTAGTCTTGGTTCTCTTAGGTTAAGTTACAATCAGATTACAATGATTCCCAAAAGAGTTGTAGAAAACAAAAATCTGTATGATTTAAGTCTACTTGAAAAGCCGTTTTTACTGTCTGATGAATATCGTAGATACAAAGAGAATTTAATTGCTAATCCTCCAGTAGAAATAGTTAAAAAAGGTATTGAAGCCATTAGAGCATATTTTCATCAAATTGAAGAAGAAGGAGAAGATTATCTCTACGAAGCAAAACTCTTGATTGTCGGTGAAGGCGGCGCAGGCAAAACCACCCTTGCTAATAAAATTATCAACCCCGATTACCAACTCTGCGAAGAAGACAGCACCAAAGGCATCGAAGTATTACATTGGTCATTTCCCCGCACCGATGGAAATCAATTTAACGTCAATATTTGGGACTTCGGCGGACAGGAAATCTATCACTCCACCCATCAATATTTCCTTACCAAACGCTCACTCTATCTCCTCGTTGCCGATACCCGCAAAGAAGATACTGACTTTTACTACTGGCTCAACGTCATCGAACTCCTCAGCGACAACAGCCCGATTCTGATTATCAAAAACGAAAAACAAGACCGTCAAAGGGAAATTAATGTCAACCAATTGCACGGCGAATTTGAGAACCTTAAAGATGTTTTTGCCACCAATCTCGCCACCAATCGCGATTTAGAAAAAATCCTGACCGAAGCCCAACATCAACTCAGCCAACTCCCCCACATCGGTCAAACCCTACCCAAAACATGGGTCAAAGTCCGCCATGCCCTAGAGAACGATCCGCGCAACTACATCAGCCTCAATGAATATCTCCAAATCTGCGAGGAAAATGGTTTTAAAGAGCGTAAAAACGCATTGCAACTTAGCGAATATCTCCATGACCTCGGCATCTGTCTGCATTTCCAAGACGATGAAATGTCTCCCCTCTATCAAATCGTCATCCTCAAACCAAAATGGGGAACCGATGCAGCCTATGCCGTTCTCGACAACCCCCAAGTAATCCGTAACTTTGGACGCTTTAGCAACAAAGCCCTTGCTCAAATCTGGAGCGCTGACGAATATACAGGAATGCATAGCGGCTTACTGGAACTAATGAAAAAGTTTCAACTCTGCTACGAAATTCCACAAGCAAAAGGCAACTACATCGCCCCCCAACTTCTTACCGACAACCAACCCGAATATGCTTGGGATGAATCCGAAAACCTGATCCTGCGCTATACCTACGACTTCATGCCCAAGGGTCTTGTGCGTCAGTTCATCGTCGCCATGCACGAACATATAGACAAAGACCTAGCCACAAACCAAATCGTCTGGCGTAGTGGCGTAATCATCCACTGCAAAAATATCAGAAACACCCATGCTGAAGTCATCGAAAACTACGGCAAACGCGAAATCAAGATCCGCGTCTCTGGCAAAAACAAACGCGACCTTTTAACCATCCTCACCCACGAACTCGACAAAATCCACAATTCCTACAAACGCCTCTCAGACAAATATCAAAAGCTTATCCCCTGCAACTGCAACACCTGTAAAGGCAGTCAAAATCCCCACTTTTACGAATTCACCAACCTCAAACGCCGCTACGAAAACCGTAAATATACCGTTGAATGTGACATTAGCTATGAATCTGTCAATGTATTAAGCTTAATCGATGATGTAGGTGAAAGGTCAAATATTTACTCTTCATTTGAAGATGAAGATAGACAATATAATCGAGGAAACAATCAAGCATTTCCTGTCAATGTCAATATTACAAATACTTTTAAACCAGAGCAAACTATGAACAATCCACAAACTAGCTTCGGCGGTGACTATGTGCGCGGCGATAAAGTCATGGGCGACAAAGTTGGGCGCGACAAAATCGGCACACAAATTAACAACTCTCCAAACCTTGCCCAAGCCGCCAAAGAAATCAAAGATCTACTCGATCAACTTTCTGAAGAATACAATCCCAACACCGAAAAGGGACAAAATCTCATCAAAGACGAAGCCCTCAAAGCGATTAAGAGTGATTCCACACTTCAACAAAAAATAGTAAAAGCTCTCAAAGAAGGTAGCGTTACTGCATTAGAAGAAGCAATCAATCACCCTATCGCGAAAGTCATAATTGCCACAGTTAAGGGTGCGCTAGAAGGTTAGCGATTTGCACATTAAACAACATATACAGAGTAGATACTGTGTAAACACAAGTCATAAAATCTAGTCAAGTCAAAAATTAATCGCCCCCTAGCCCCCAATTCTGGGGGAACAAGAAAATAAAATTCTTTTAAAGTCCCCCAGAATTGGGGGATTTAGGGGGCTTAGATACATTGAAACGAAGCAGAACTTCATGGAACTAGTCAAACTAGCGATCGCGCAACTTCCATTAATCGGCAATATTTTCAAAAGCAAAAATTAATGTTTGTTTTTGGGAATGAATAGGCGATCGCTTTTACTACGAATGAAAAGTAAAATGATAAGATACAAAAATATAAATCTTTATAAGCTAAGTTATGAGACAAGTAATTATTTATCCTAGTGAAGATGGTTATTGGGTTGCTCAATGTCCCAGCTTACCACCCTGCATTAGTCAAGGCGAAACCAAAGAAGTTGCGATCGCCAATATTCAAGAAGCAATTGAACTATATATTGAGGTTCTGCAAGAGGAAGGTCGGATTATTCCCGAAGACCGATTATCCTCTGTCGAGACGAACCATTTGCAGAAGTAGTAATTCTCAATCATAAAACGATTGACAAAGGAACTTTACGAGCAATTATTCGGCAAGTGGAATTAGAAGTCGATGAATTTCTCGAACTGTTAAACAATTAAGAGGCGATCGCCTTTAAACATTTTGGATACCAATAGGAAAGTCAGGGACGAGCGATTTAATAATGTACCAAAAAAGTAAATCTGGAAATCTGGGGCTTCGTTAACTTAGTGGTACTTTATTTTTCCGCTCGTCCCTTATCGAGTTAAATGCATCTCTAGAATCAGGGACGAGACTGGGTGATCAATCACTATCAAAGAGGACAAGATAATTCCCCGACTTTGCGAGAGAAGAGCATATTCTCTCGATAGTCAACAGGGCAATCGATGACCGCAGGCACATCTTGTTCCAGAGCTTCTTTGAGGGTGGGAATTAGATCGATCGCCGCCGCGATCCGATATCCTTTTAGTCCCATACTTTCAGCGAGTTTAACAAAATCAGGATTACCAAATTTGATAAAAGCCGATTTACCATAATGGATTTGTTGCTTCCATTCGATTAATCCATAACCGCCATCATTGAAAATAATCGTCACAAAGGGAGTGCCGATGCGGGTGGCTGTTTCTAACTCTTGCATATTCATCATGAAGCCGCCATCGCCTGTCACCGCCACAATCTTGCGATCGGGGTTGATTAATTTTGCGGCGATCGCCCCTGGGATGGCAATCCCCATCGCCGCGAAACCATTGGAAATAATGCAAGTATTCGGGCGATCGCAATGATAATGACGCGCCATCCACATTTTATGCGCTCCCACATCTGAAATGACGATATCCTCGGCATCCATTACTTGACGCAGATCATAAATGATCTTTTGAGGCTTAATCGGAAACTCATCATCATGGGCATACTGCTCATAGGTAGCAAGAATCTGGGGACGCAGGGCGATCGCATGAGGATCAGCCATTCCCGTGCGATCGCAACGGTGCATAATCTCAATCAACGAGTCAGAAATATCCCCCACGATTTCCACTTGAGGCATATAGCAACTATCGACTTCCGCCGACAACTCGGCAATATGAACAATCGGAGTTGTGCCACTAGGGTTCCATTTTTTGGGTGAATATTCGATTAGGTCATAACCAACCGCAATCACCAAATCTGTTTCATCAAAAGCACAATTAATCGTATCCCTTTGCTGTAAACCCAACGACCAAATCGCGAGAGGATGACGGTAAGGAATGACCCCTTTACCCATAAATGTATTTGCTACAGGAATATGTAAGCGCGTGGCAAAGTCAGTCACAGCTTGACTGGCGCTAGAACGAATCGCCCCATTACCCACCAAAATCAAAGGATTTTTTGCCTGTGCAATCAGTAGTGCTGCCTCCGAAAGACTGCGATAAGATGCATACATCGAATTGCGATCGCCTTTAATCACTAGGGGATCGCCTGCGACTTCCATATCCGCAATATTTTCGGGTAAGTCAATATGCACCGCCCCCGGTTTTTCTGACTTAGCCAATTTAAAAGCTTTACGCACAATTTCGGGCGTGATGCTAGGGCGGACAATTTGCGCGTTCCATTTGGTCACAGGCGCAAACATGGCCACAAGATCGAGATATTGATGGGATGCAATATGCATTCGATCAGTTCCCACTTGTCCTGTAATGGCGATCAATGGCGCACAGTCCAAATTGGCATCGGCAACACCCGTCATCAAATTGGTCGCTCCGGGACCTAGAGTTGACAAGCATACTCCCGGCTTGCCTGTCAGTCGTCCATAGACATCCGCCATAAAAGCTGCACCCTGTTCATGGCGAGTGGTGATAAATTTAATGGATGAGTTTTCAAGAGCATTTAACACCGCCATGTTCTCTTCTCCAGGCAGTCCAAAGATATATTCAACACCCTCATTTTCCAAACATTTGACTAATAATTCTGCGGTATTCATAAAAAGCGATCTTTAAATATTAAGAACTGTACAGTACTTTACGCTAACACGAAAATCAGAGAAAAGCTCCAATAGTCTGTAAGTAAATACTCTCAGCACTACAGCCTCGACAACATTGAGAATCCCCTTCATTTAAAGCCAATAACAAGAATCAAATTGAGTGCTTGTTGTGGAATTTCTGCGATCGCACTCGCATATACGCTCAAATCTTGCTTAAATTACTTACCGAAATCCTGAAAGCTATGAACGCAAGTGGACTCGAACCACCGACCCCCACGATGTCAACGTGGTGCTCTAACCAACTGAGCTATGCGTTCTGACGGATCAATAATATAACATAGTGGCAGTAAATTAAACAACTATCAATCAAAATCTATGAAATTAATTTTGTATAGCAAGCAAGATTGCTGTCTGTGTGAGGGTTTGCTTGCAAAATTACAACAGGTTCAAAACGTGACTTTTGAGCTAGAAATAAGAGATATCGCTAGTAATCCTGATTGGTTCGATCGCTATCAATATGAAATACCCGTACTATGTTTAGCAAACGATCGCCAACAAGAACAGGAATTACCCAGATTTCCGCCGCGATCGCCTGTTGAGAAATTAGAAGCATTACTTCAGCGTTACCAATAGCGAATCCAAAAGCAAAAGGCAACGTATTGCGCTGCTAAGCAGAGGTTGCCGAAGCCAACTCTTGTGGAGAGTCACTGAGTGACTCAATAATCACATTAGTCTCTAGCTCAGTTCCATTGGCAAGGCGATCGCCCTGTAAATCCAGAGCGGCTTTAATTAAACCTTGGAATAGTGGATGGGGACGATTGGGGCGAGATTGAAACTCAGGATGAAATTGAGTCGCAATAAAATAAGGATGTTTGGGAAGTTCGATCGCTTCCACTAGACGACCATCGGGCGAAGTTCCACTAACCACATAGCCTGACTCAAGGAAAAGCGATCGATAGGAATTATTAAACTCATAGCGATGGCGATGGCGTTCATAAATCACCGACTCGTTATATAGCTTATGGGTGAGAGTGTTGGGAACAAGACGACAGGCATATAGCCCTAAACGCATTGTGCCGCCGAGGTTGACCACATCTTGCTGTTCGGGGAGCAGGTGAATGACTTGATTTTTGGACTGTGAGTCAAACTCTGCACTATTAGCATCACTGAGTTGGGCGACATTTCTTGCCCAGTCAATAACTGCACATTGCATTCCTAAACATAGTCCTAAAAATGGAATCTGGCGATCGCGAGCATATTTCACCGCCGCCACTTTACCATCGACCCCACGATTGCCAAATCCACCTGGAACGACGATCGCATGGACATCTTTTAAGAATTTATCAGCACCGTAGACTTCGATATCTTCCGAATTAACCCAGCGCAAATTGACATTACTATTGACGGCGATCGCCCCATGTTTGAGAGCTTCAATTACGGAGAGATAGGCATCGGTTAAGCGCACATACTTACCGACGATCGCCACTTCCACATGATGCTCAGATCGGTAGAGCCGCTCGACAAGGGTTTGCCAACTGCGAAGATCGGGTTGACGTTGTTGCATACCCAGCAACCGCAAGACTTGTTCGGCTAAGCCTTCGCGCTCCATTTCTAGTGGCACTTCATAGATGCTCTTAACATCTTGCCCAGTCATCACGCATTCAGGCAGCACATTGCAAAACTCAGAAATTTTATCCTTGATGTTTTGGGGCAACGGGCGATCGCTACGACAAACCAAAATATCAGGCTGAATCCCCACCGATTGTAATTCTTTAACTGAGTGTTGTGTGGGCTTGGTTTTCATCTCACCTGCGGAGGCAATCCAAGGCATGAGAGTAACATGCATGTATACAACATTTTGTCGTCCTACATCTTTCCGAAATTGGCGAATGGCTTCGATAAATGGTAAGGATTCAATATCGCCTACTGTGCCGCCAATTTCCACGATTACGATATCAGGATTACCATTTTTTGCCACGCGATGAATGCGTTCTTTAATTTCATTGGTGATATGCGGGATCACCTGTACCGTCCCACCCTGATAATCACCGCGCCGCTCTTTATTGATTACGCCTTGATAAATTGCGCCTGTCGTCACATTACTAAGCTTGGACATAGATGTATCGGTAAAGCGTTCGTAATGCCCCAAATCTAAATCTGTTTCTGCGCCATCTTCAGTCACAAAAACTTCTCCATGCTGAAACGGACTCATCGTACCTGGATCAACATTGATATAAGGATCAAGTTTTAAAATCGCGATCGAATAGTCCCTAGATTTAAGTAACCGTCCCAAGCTTGCGGCAACAATGCCTTTCCCAATACTGGAGACAACTCCGCCAGTCACAAAAATATACTTAGCCATAAGATCTCCGTTATAAGTTTTTGTTAATATCGTTTGTAAACAATGCTTAACAAAGTGATTATATAGCAGTGGCTCACGCTCATAAAATTCAAAGCCCCGAGCCAAAACCCCGCTACACGAAGATTTGACTGTTTTGGCTCTGAGTAAGGATTTTCTCCGCGAATCCTTGCTCAAAGCCATTATCAGTTAATTATTGCCAAACGTAAATTAGCGTAAACAATACAATCCAAATTACATCCACAAAATGCCAGAACAGCGACGTTGAGGCGACTCCGAACTCTCCTTTGGCATAATTATCAGGAATGAACGATCGCCCTAACATAATTAATTGCAACAACACACCTGTTAAAACATGCAAACCGTGAAAACCAGTCAGCAAATAGAAACTACCGCCAAATACGCCATCACCGAAGCCAAAGGCTAAACCACTCCATTCCACTGCTTGACCGTAAAGGAAATAACTACCCATAGCGATCGTCAGCAGCCAGAAGGCGCGAAAACCCCAAAGATTGTTCTTATGGAGAAATTTTTCGGCGAGATAGATCGTCAAACTACTCGATACGAGAATTACGGTATTGATGGCAGGCTCTCTGATTTCTAGCCCTGTTACGCCCACGGGCAACCAATCGAGAGAAGTCGTTTTGTAAACGATGTAGCCAGCGAAAAAACTAAAGAAGATTACACTTTCAGAAAGCAGGAACACCACAAATCCAAACATGCGATTGTCGGGATGCTCATGGTGTGTAGCTCCGTGAGCAACTTCCAAAACTGGATTGAGTGGATTATCAATAGAAGTATCAGTTGGTTGCATGAGCGATCTCCAATGCGTCAGGATTAGAAACTAAAGGTTCGTCTTTGCCATAGCCGTAGGGTTCCGAAATGACGATCGGTAACTCTTCAAAGTTCTCATGGGATGGAGGGGAAGAAATTAGCCATTCCAAACCGATCGCCCGCCAAGGATTTTTGGGAGCTTTTTCACCCTGTACCCAAGAGCCAATCATGTTTAGCAAAAATGGCAGTGTCGATATGCCTAAGAGAAAGCCGCCTAAACTGGCGATCACATTCCAAAAAGCAAACTCTGGATCGTAAGAGGCAACGCGGCGCGGCATTCCTTGCAATCCGAGGGGATGCATTGGGAAAAAACAAGCATTCGTACCGATAAAGGTAAGAATGAAATGCAGTTTGCCCAAGCCTTCGGAATACATCCGCCCCGTCATTTTGGGAAACCAATGATAAAGGGCTGCATAAATACCCATTACCACTGCGCCGTAAATTACATAGTGAAAATGTCCGACCACGAAGTAAGTATTATTCACATGAATGTCCACAGGAACCGCCGCTAGCATGATGCCTGTGATCCCTGCAAATACAAACATCACCATCGCACCTAGTCCAAATAGCATCGCCGTATTCAGCTTAATCTTACCGCCCCAGATCGTGGCAACCCATGCAAAAACTTTAATCCCTGTCGGCACAGAAATCAACATCGTCGTCGCCATGAATAGCATCCGCATCCAGTCAGGAGTGCCACTGGCAAACATGTGATGCACCCAAACAATGCCACTCAGTCCTGTAATAATCAACGAAGAAACGGCGACAACTTTGTAGCCAAATAGCGGCTTACGCGCATAGACAGGGAAAATCTCGGAGAAAATCCCAAACACTGGCAAAGCAATCACATAAACCGCAGGATGGGAATAGAACCAGAAAAAATGTTGAAAGAGAACGGGATCGCCGCCCTTGGCTGGGTCAAAAAAGCTGGTTCCGAAGGTGAGATCAGACAGCAGCATCACGGCTCCTGCGGTCAGGGCTGGTAATCCAACTAACTGAATAATTTGCGCGGCGAGAACTGTCCAGACAAACACAGGCATTTTGAACCAAGTCATGCCTGTAGTCCGCATTCGGAAAATCGTGGTCACGAAGTTAATCGCGCCCATAATCGAAGCAATGCCCGAAATGGCGACAGCAACTAACCAAAGGAACTGACCATTAACAATATTGCCTGTAGGATTTTGCAAACTCACAGGCGGATATGCCCACCAGCCCGATTGCGAAGATCCCCCCGGCACAAAGAAACTTGCCATCAAGATAATTCCAAATACGGGAACCATCCAAAAGGCGATCGCATTTAACTTGGGGAAAGCCATGTCACGAGCGCCGATCATCAATGGCACTAGGTAATTGGATATTCCTAAAAGTACGGGAAATGTCCAGAGAAACAGCATGATCGTGCCATGCATCGTGAACATAGAGTTATACACAGCGCGATCGACGAGATCCGATTCAGGAGTAATCAGTTCACCCCTTATTACCATCGCCAAAACGCCACCAATGAGAAAGAAGAAAAAGGAAGTAACAATGTACTGAATCCCAATCACTTTATGATCGGTACTAAATCCAAAAAATCGCCGCCAGTCTTCAGGTTGCTCAGACTGAGGTGGAAGATCGGCGATCGCATCAATAGAAATGTTTGCCATGATTTATCTATAAATTATTAAATGAATTAATTTTGCAGATTTCTACGCTGCCTTCTTCAAGTACCTGAACTGTTAGTTGATAGTCTTCCATCAATGACATTCCAACAAGAGGTTCTGAATCAGCTTCATCGATGGGGATAGTCAGATAATCTCCATCCCAAACGACAACTGCTTCGTAAACATTAAAAACGCATTCGCTACCATCACCAAGAATAGCGCGTCCTCGTCTTTTCCATTTCAGATTTAGCTGCTCAATCAAGTTTGGCGGCAATGATAGCCAACCGTTAAAACCTGTATCGATAATCGCATCTTGCTTGTAAATCTTGCCTTCAGAGTCACATATCGAAAGTGAGATAATCGCTTCAAAATCAGCATTAACGATTCCTGCGATCATACAGCTCTCTTTGTCCGTCCACCAAATCGGCGAACATAACGAGAACCAACCCGAACAATCCAGATTTGAGCGTCTGGATGACGCGCTTCGAGCTTATTGCAAGCAACTATTTCACGAGCATCAACTTCAAAGTCTCCAGTCTCAAGATCAATTGCTACAATTTTGCCCTGATTACTCAATTCAAGTTGTGGTCGGATTTGAGTTTGATAAATTAGATCGCCTCGTTGGGCAAATTCTTCTTTGCTATAAAGGGGATGATGGACTACCATGACTGTAAATTTTCCTCGATCATTGGCTTGTTAGAGATTATAACTGACCAGAAATTCCTATAAATAGGTTGATTTTGCTATCGAGCATAAAATCCACTTGGACAAGTAAATTTCCCACCATTGAATACAGGCTTAGGTGGCTTATCGAAAGTACTTCCTTCAGCTATACATAGAACTGAATCAGTCGCTTTCCGTTTCTCGTCATAGGCAACAGCACCGACAAGAGCCGATATATTGGCTTTAGTGAGTCCTAGACCAAATAGGTCAGTTGACACTTCCCTTGGGGTTGCATGGATATAAACGCGATCGCTAGTTACTTCTGTAGAGAAGAGATAACGCTTCATTTTTTCAGGGATCGGCGGAATACTCAGTGACTCGAAGGATTTGCTAAATCCCTGCTTTTCTAAGTGATAGGCTTGTTGAGTTCTCAGATAAGAACCAGTAATGTCTAATGCAGGATTGCCACAAGCACAAGCGATCGGAATTTGAATAAAACAAATTCCAATACCCAAAGGAATTGAACCGATCGCGGTCAAGGCAATAATTCGTTTAGGGATTCTTTTGATAGAAACTTCTTCTAGCTTTTTTTTAGATAGATCGAACATAAGTTGACCTCCATTTGAGAGTATTAGAAACCAATGCCATGATTGTGAATTTCCCTGATCGCATAACAATTATTTGTCTTTGCCATCAGCGATCGCCAATAACGTTAGCTTGCTTGCATAGATTAACAAGCTAAAGCAAAAATCTTTAGCGGCACAAGAGCTTTATGAAGCACACTGGGCTTAGCATTTAGATATATCTCACGGCAATTGCTCTCGTTATATCCAACCACGATCGCTCCTATAGTTGTGCCAACATCAGGATACATTTCCTGACTCATCTTGCCTTCATCTAAAAAATCAGGGATTTTAATTAGACCCTTAACTAAGGATTCATCAATCTTTACAAAAACACCAAAAGGCGCATGAAACTCAACTTTACCTTGCACAAACTGACCTAATTTGTACTTTGATTTAATTTGATCCCAACTTTTACTATCCATGATGTTTACTGTGATTTAAGGACTCGTGGAAATTGATTTAGAACGGGAAATAGACTCTGAGGAATAACTACCTCAATTCGTTCGCAGCTATCCTTTTCATCATAGCGATATTCAAGCGGTTTGAAATATTTATCGTAACTTGACTGATCGATAAATATTTCAAGGATGCCCTCTTGGTAGCTTTGGTTAAATTCCTCAGCAATACTTCTGTCATTTGGACCAGCAAAGTAGCTGCTTCCATCGACATAAGGAGGGTTGTAGGGGAAATCAACAGGCTGAAATCCCTCATTTAGCAATTTTTGACCTTTACCTTTTTGAGGAGCTTTATAGATTATGACGGTTTGGGAAGATTGTAGCTGCTCCGACTGCATACGTTGGTATTTGGGATGATTCTTTGAACGTTTAGATATAGTCAATTGGAATAATTCACCACGGGCGGAGCCGCAGGGACAACGGTTTGCCATTGGTTACGGCTACGTTTTTTGTATTCACTAGCCGCAGGATTGTAAGCGGTGACAGGCGTGGCAATAGAAGCATCCGCCAACCATTGCTGATAGGCTTCAGGGGATTCCACCACCACATCGGTTTGCATGGCGGCAAAATAAGTACCGCTATATTGCGAATCGCGCAATCGATATTTGCCCTCACGGATTGGCGTAAATTCAAAATCAATCACGCGCCCAGGGATAATATCTTGCTTGAGGCGAAAAGCAGGAATATAGAAGCCATGTATGACATCTGCGGAATGCAAAGTTAACTTGATCCTACGGTTGTTAGGCAGATGTAATTCTGTACTACTAACATCGATACTAGTGCCTTTCCCATAGACAAATTCCCATGACCATTGGCGCGAAAATACTTCGATATTTTCTGTGTTTTCGCCATCTTTCATGTTTTCCATGGGTGCAGCCTCAGACGATGCGGTCATATGCACATGTTCCATTGGTCCTAAAACGGACATCTGGTCATAGATCTGATAGCTATAAACCGCAATCCAAATCACTAAAGCAAAGGGAATTGCTGTCCAGATGATTTCTAATTTGACATTGCCTTCGATCGGCGGTCCATCGCTATAGTCATATTTTTCTGCTTGCTGAAAGAGGATGGAGTAGGTCAATGTGCCAACCACACCCAGAAAAATAAAGGTTCCTAATGTCACCAAAAAGCTAAATAAGTTATCAACCAATACCGATTCTGCCGAGGCTTGGGGCGGAAACCATGTATAGGCGGCTTGTCCCATCCAGAGACTAATTAGGGCGATCGCGATCGCCGCACCTGTCAAAATTAAAATCGTGCGAAATTTCATGGTTATCCCTATAGCGAATTAAGATCTTGACCCATGCGTAACAGGCGATCGGCGGTGATATGCACCCCAAACTCTGAGGCAAGCTGTGCGCCCAAAGTCCCGTGAGCAAACATGATCGCAAATATTCCTAATCCTGCCAACAGATAGCTCCACTGTACCTGCTGCCCCATATCTTTGCGCCAGAGAAAGCGCTGAAATCCACGCCAGACAGTCATTCCCACAATCAGGGCAAGCAATAATACGCCGCCCACACCATGCCAGATCATCGTTTCCATCGCTTGAAAACCCCAAGCGCTTTTGACGTTCTCATCGGGCGTAGCGAGTAATATTTCATAAAAGCCAGCGCCGACCGTAAAGAAAGTAACGATCGCGGCGGCGACCATATTGTACCAACCAACATCAAAGAAGTTAGATCTGGCGGCGGGGATCGCTAAAAACTTCAATACAGGCTTTTCGAGAACGAAAAATACGCCCACAAAATCAAACCCGATCGCTACGATAAATAATCCTAAAGTCAAATGAACGAGATTAGGATGAATAGGAATGGCGTAGGGTAAACCATTGGCTCCCAATTGCTTACCTAATTGATCAATCAATGTTGCAATCATTTTAAATTAGCCTCCCTTAAAGCTTCAACGACTGGAACTGTATGCAATCCATAGACCCAGACTAGTAAATCACCCAAATAAACTTGAAAGAGAACTATGCCTGTCAATAACACTCCTGCGGCAAGGAAAGAGACAGGCAAGACTTTGGGATCGCGAATACGCAGTACATAGCGCCATCCTGTCATTGCGGCGATGATTCCCGATAATGACCAACCAATGATGGTGTGCAAGTTTAAAGTACCTTCTACTGAACTATAAGGTTCTGCAAGTCCCGCTTCGATTTGTCCAAACACAATAGCAATAAAAATAGAAATAGTGGCGAAAAATAGATTCCACCAGCTAACTTCGTATAGTTTTGGATTACGCGTAAAATAGGCGATCGCATCGCAGATTACGGCAAAAAACACCATAGCGATCACAAAGTGGACAACAATCGGATGAATCGTGTCTGGATACGGTAAGTTATGGTCATTTAACGGTGGAAGGTATTCCAGCATATTATTTTCAATACTTAACGAGATAATAAGTTTTCTGAAAGCGGCGCTGTAACTGCCTCTATTCTCTCACTGGACAGAGCCGTATTTTGTTGGTGTCGCGATATATTCATGCCCTTATGGGAAAATTGGGTTTGAAAACCTAAATTGTTGGGGTGGACTTAGCCCCGCATCGCCATTTTTTCTTGCCGAAATGGGTTTGGGTTTAGTCTGAGATCCTGAAGAGGCTTAGTGCCATAATAAAAAAGATCTATAAGAATAAACGAACGGACATGGCACCGAAAAATTCTTCTGCGGCGGCAAATAGTCAAGTTGACAAAGCGGCGGCGATCGCCCAAGCTGCAAAATCTGGCATCAGCGCTGAGAAAAAAAAGGCGCTTGACGCGATCATGCAAAAAATCGAAAAAGATCATGGCAAAGGCGCAATTATGCGGCTCGGCGATGCTACTAATATGCGGGTCGAGACTGTGCCTAGTGGCGCTTTGCCCCTTGATCTTGCCCTTGGGGGTGGGTTGCCTAAAGGACGGGTGATCGAAGTATATGGTCCTGAGAGTTCAGGCAAAACAACTCTAGTGCTGCACGCGATCGCCGAAGTGCAAAGACGTGGCGGTATTGCGGCTTTTGTCGATGCTGAACATGCTCTTGATCCCGTTTATGCCGCCAACGTGGGCGTTGATATTAACAACTTACTGATTTCCCAGCCTGACTCTGGCGAAATGGCGCTGGAAATTGTCGATAATTTGGTGCGATCGATGGCGGTCGATATCATCGCGATCGATTCGGTGGCGGCGTTAGTTCCCCGTGCTGAAATTGAAGGGGAAATGGGCGCGTCCCATGTGGGTTTACAGGCGCGGTTGATGAGTCAAGCTCTCCGCAAAATCACAGCTAACGTTGGTAGATCCAACTGTATCGTTATTTTCTTAAATCAGTTGCGTCAAAAAATTGGCGTAACTTACGGCAGTCCCGAAGTAACCACAGGCGGGACAGCGCTCAAGTTTTATGCCTCAGTACGTCTTGACATTCGCCGTATCCAAACCTTAAAAAAAGGCACAGAAGAATATGGCATCAGAGCCAAGGTCAAAGTTGCCAAAAACAAAGTCGCCCCACCTTTCCGTATTGCCGAATTTGACATTATCTTCGGTAAAGGAATTTCCACGGTCGGCTGTCTGGTTGACCTTGCGGAAGAGATGAGTATTATTATTCGGAAGGGGGCTTGGTATAGCTATCAAGGCGACAATATTGGGCAAGGGCGAGACAACACGATCAAGTACATGGAAGACAAGCCAGAATTTGCTCAAGATATCGAAAAGCAAATCCGCGAGAAGCTAGCCGAAGGTGTGGCGGTGGCGGCGACTAAGGTTGTGCCTGAAGAGATTGATCATGACGCTGACGACGATGTACCGCCCGAAGATTTCTAAAAGCTCATAGCCGAACCCATAATTTTTTGAAAGGCTTGCGAAGCAAGTCTTTTAAAAAAATTGCTTAGATTTTATATAGCAATCCGAAATGAGTTGAGAGAGGCTTCGGCTTCGCTCAGCCAGCGTGGACTGATGGCTGAGCGAAGCCGAAGCCACAAATGACTTAGGACTGCTATATAGGCGCAAAGCGCTGTAAAATTGCTATTAGTAAAACTTTATAATTTGAGTAACACTCAACCAAAAAACATATGCTTAGCCCTATTTTGCAAACTAAGATCGAGAGCCAGATTAACGACAACAAGATCATGCTCTACATCAAAGGCACACCTCAACAGCCTCAGTGTGGGTTTTCAGCCGCCGTTGTCCAAGCTTTTAATGCGTTGGGACATCCTTACGAAACCGCTAATATTCTGGAAGATGGAGATTTACGCGTAGGCATGAAGGAATTTTCTGATTGGGCGACTTTTCCTCAAATTTATGTTGGTGGTGAATTTGTGGGCGGATGTGACATCGTGATGGAACTTAACCAACGCGGTGAACTTGCTCAGATAGTCCAACAGGCGATCGGCAACTAAATCAAAAAATAAAAGGCGGCGCGATGCGCCGCCTTTTGGGGTTTGATTTACCCGATCGCCATTTTAGCTTTGGAGTGATTGGCGATCGCGATTTGAGAAATGTTAATATGTTCGCTTGCAGTTTGACTAAAATCGGCATTGTATAAGAGCATTTGACGAAAATATCTGACCGATTAAAAGTTGGGACTAATCGAAAATTTTAGTGCTGATATGACACCACCATCCCCTTCTCGCGCATCTTCCGTAGACAATACCATCACGATTGATGCGATCGCAGAGTCTGCAAGTGAATTGCTGTCGGCTAATCCCAACAATCCGTCCTTAAATCCATCTATTTCATCTAGTTTTAAAGAGAGTTCCGATCGCCGTTCTAGCGCTTTATCCGTGACTTCTAGCGGCGGCAGCTTCGCCTCTGTACTTGCGCCGCTTACACCTGAGAAATTTAGCCAAGTTGTTAGTGATGTTGAGCAGAGATTACGCATCGTTAATCAAACCCTCGGAATGCTCAACACCGATTTTGATGTGATCCTTGATGAAATGTTACAAGCGATTCGCGGCAAAATTGGCGAACTCCTCGCCGCCGATCGCACCACAATTTTTTTGTTAGATGCCGATAAAAATCAACTCTGGACAAATGTACCCAGTGGCGATGGCAAAAATATTGAAATCAGAATTTCCACTGAGCCGACTAGCATCGCGGGTGAAGTGGCGACTTACGGTCGAATCATCAATATTCCTTTTGATTTTTTTGATGATCCGCGATCGACTCAAGCTAAAAAACAATTTGAGCGCACAGGTTATCGCACCTACACCATGCTCTGTATGCCGCTTTTGAACGATAACGATCAACTAGTGGCGGTGGTGCAGTTAATCAATAAATTACGGGTTAATGATCCTGCAATTCCCCTCGAAGATCGGGTGGACAACATTGGCTTTACTGAAGAAGATCAAGCCCTGTTTGCTCAGTTTGCGCCATCGATGCGCCTTATTTTGGAAAGCTCTCAAGCGTTTTATTCGGCTGCTCAAAAACAACGCGCTGCTGATGCTTTGATGAAAGCAGCTATGTCTCTTGGTCAAAGTTTGGACTTAGAGACCACCCTCAAGAAGGTGATGGAAGAAGCCAAACTGTTGATGAATGCCGATCGCAGTACTTTGTGGTTAATCGATCGCGATCGTAATGACCTCTGGACCCAAATCGTCGATCACTACGGCTTAACTAAAGAGTTGCGCGTGCCGATGGGCGTAGGATTTGCGGGGCGGGTTGCCACCACAGGCGAAGTTTTAAATATTCCCTTTGATTTATACGAGCATCCTGAAGCGACTAACTCCAAAAAGTTTGACCAAGCCAATGGCTATCGCACCTGTAGTTTGCTCTGTATGCCGATTTTTAACTCCAACAAAGATTTGATTGGCGTGACCCAATTGGTCAATAAGATCCAACGCGGCGACTTTCCTGAATACGATCCCCAAATTTGGCCGATCGCTCCCGATCGCTTTAAAGCTAGTTTTAATAGTAATGATGAAGAATTCATGAAAGTCTTCAATGTTCAAGCGGGTGTGGCGCTAGAAAATGCCAAATTGTTTGCCAAGGTCAAGCAAGAACAGCAAATGCAAAAAGACATTTTGCGAAGCCTGTCCGATGGCGTAATTTCGACAGACAAGCATGGTCAAATCATCGCCGCCAATGAACGCGCCTATGACTTGCTAGGCGTGAAAAACTCCCTGCTCGAAGGGCGATCGGTCTATGAACTAGTTAATGTCGAGAAAGCCAACTTTGCCAAATGGTTTGAGACCAGTTTGAGTGGAAGTGACGAGAAAAGTCGTAAGCAATATTATCCTGACCAAACTTTGCGATCGACCGATGGCGAACAGCACAGCATTAATATCTCCATCAACACGATGTCCGAAGGTGATGAAGGCGAAGGTGTGCGCGGCGCTCTAGTCGTTATGGAAGATATCAGCCAAGAGAAGCGCCTCAAAAGTACGATGTATCGCTATATGACTCAAGAGTTAGCCGAACAGCTTCTCGCGGGTGGTGATGCCAAAATGGGCGGCGATCGCAAAGAAGTTTCGGTTCTATTTTCAGATATTCGTAGCTATACCACCATCACCGAAACCCTCGCTGCTGAAGATGTGGTGAAGATGTTAAATGAATATTTTGAAACAATGGTGGAAGCCGTATTTAATTACAAAGGCACGTTAGACAAATACATCGGTGATGCGATCATGGCGGTGTTTGGTTCACCCTTACCGATTCCCGACCATGCATGGATGGCGGTGCAGACGGCGATCGATATGCGTCATCGTTTACATGAATTTAATATTAAGCGTGTCGAAGAGTTGAAGCCGCAAAATCAAAAAGAACTAGATATGGCAACCATTAAAATCGGTATTGGCATTAATTCCGATACCGTCATCAGTGGCAATATCGGCTCAACGCGGCGGATGGAATTCACGGCGATCGGTGATGGTGTAAATCTTGGCTCGCGGCTTGAAGGCGCGAGTAAGCAATATGGAACCGATGCCATTATTAGCGAAAGTACTTATAAACTCTGTGGCGATCGCATTTGGGTACGCGAACTTGATCGCATTCAAGTCAAGGGCAAAAATCAACCCGTTAGCGTGTATGAATTAATCGGTTTAAAATCTGATCCCCTCACCGACATCCAAACTCAGATTATTGATCATTACCACACAGGTCGTGAACATTACCTTGCTCGTAAGTTTAGTAAAGCTGTGGCGGAGTTTGCGGAAGTATTAGAACTCGATAAAACCAACAAAGCCGCCAATATCCACATCACCCGTTGTCAGCACTTCCTACTCAATGCGCCTGAAGATAATTGGGATGGAGTATGGAGAATGACCGAGAAGTAAAAAAACAAAGAACCGTAGGGGCAGAGCATTCCCGCCACAATTTATAAATTTTTAGATAATCTTCATTTGGGAATGCTCTGCCCAAAGTCTCGCAACGCAGGGACAAATTGTTTGTAAAAGCACAGAGGGCGGAGCATTTGCGGATCGGGATTTCTGTGATGAGTTTTAAAATTGTGGCGCAAATGCTCAGCCCCTACGGTCTTGCTGTTAATTTTGAAACCTTTGAGATACCCGATCGCGAATACTTTTTAGCAGCTTATTAATCTCTGATGGCGAGACATGCCCCATATCAACCTCACGCCCTGCAACTTGTGATAAGAAAGTCAAAATCGGGGGTGGCAACCTCAACGTCAAGCCATTTTTAAGATGTGATTCTAACGTGCGAACTCCCGTTAGCAAAGGATAGCTGCTGTACTGACTCAACCCATTGAGCAGTTGCCCCCCAACATCAAAGTAACTTAGTTGGACAAAGCGATCGCTCGGTGGTTGACGACTATATCCGTCCAATTCTTGGTTCACAAAACTAGCCAGATCGACCAAATCATGGGCTTGAGCAAATAGCAAACATTGCTCCAATGCTTGAGTTAGAGGGCGCTGGGCGATCGCCTCTTCTAAGTCTGGTTGGATGGCTAAATCAGCGAGGATCTCTCCAAGGCTGGGAGCAGGGATCGGAACCTTAAGCGATTCTGAAATTGTCATGTTAAGGCGATGGCGATCGGTCTAGCGCGATCGCGACTAATAAATAATTCTGCTAGAGTGAAGTTTAAATATATTTTTACACAAAGCCTATGATTACTTCTGACTGTACTGATACCAAAGACATTCCCCAAGATTTTATAAGTCAAGACGCTATAAATATAGATGTCCCCAAGCGGGGGATGCCCGTTACGATTATTACAGGATTTTTAGGCAGTGGCAAAACCACTCTGCTCAATCATATTTTACAAAATCAGCAAGATTTAAAAGTTGCGGTTTTGGTGAATGAATTTGGCGATATCAATATTGATAGCCAGTTATTGGTATCTGTCGATGAAAACATGATGGAACTCAGCAATGGTTGTATTTGCTGCACCATCAACGATGGCTTAGTTGACGCGGTATATAGCGTTCTTGAAAAAGGCGATCGCATTGATTACATGATCGTAGAAACCACAGGCGTGGCCGATCCCTTACCGATCGCTTTAACATTTTTAGGTACTGAACTTCAGCACCTGACCCGACTTGATTCGATCTTGACTGTGGTTGATTCCGAAGCATTTACCTCAGAGCATTTCAATAGTGATGCGGCTTACGCCCAAATCATGTATGGCGACATTATTATTTTGAATAAAACCGATTTAGTCGCGGTCGAGAAGCTCGAAGAACTAGAAACTTACATTAACAAAACTAAAACTAAGGCTAGAATTTTGCGATCGCAGATGGGGATCGTGCCACTGCCCCTAATTCTTGATGTGCAGATCGACCAATCGGCGATCGCGCCTACCGCCAAGTCTGACAATCATGAAGATCATGATTGCCATGATCCCGAATGCACAGATGCTCATCATGATCATGCACACCATCACCATTCCGAGCATTTACAAAATGATGGCTTTATCTCAATTTCATTTCAAAGCGATCGCGCCTTCGATCTAGATAAGTTTCAAAACTTTCTGGATCAAAAATTATCGATTGATGTGTTCAGAGCCAAAGGAATTTTGCACTTTGCGGCGATCGACAAGCGCTATGTCTTTCAACTGAGTGGCAAACGCTATGAACTCAAAAATGACGATCGCGATAAACCTTTAAATAATCAGTTGGTGATTATCGGTCGTAATTTAAACCGTGAAGAGATATTAGCTCAACTTACCGATTGCCTCGCTTAATTACAGCGCTTTTCTCTGTACTACCTAAAGCCTCAATAGGCTATAAGCCAAACTCATCCAAAGAGTCTACCTATGGTTATCCAAACTGCCACGAAGCCCCAAATCACTTGGGAGCCATTACCCGCCGACTATGTTTTACCAGATGATCCCGTGGAAAATGAACAACAACCATTATTAGCCGCCGCCCTCACTGATGCACTGGTCGCGGCTAATCTGATCCCGCCCAATGCTTTAATGGTTTCCAATTTTGGACTAGTCGCCACAGTCAACAAACAGATTGTGGTCAAAGCTCCTGATTGGCTGTACGCGCCCCATGTCTATCCCACCGATCAAGGCGTGATCCGTCGCAGCTATACGCCCTACCGAGAGGGTGGTGCGGTGAGTATCGTTATGGAATTTCTGTCAGATACCGATAGCGGCGAATTTTCAGTGCGATCGACTCCCCCTTACGGCAAGCTCTATTTTTATGAGCAGATCTTGCAAGTCCCCGTGTATGTCACCTACGATCCCTATGCCCAAAATCTAGAAGTGCGGATCTTGCAAGGCGATCGCTATGTAACTCAGCCCAAAAACGAGCATGGTCGAGTCTGGATCGCGGAGTTAAATTTGTTTTTGGGCGTGTGGGCTGGAACCAGATTATTAACCACCACAATTTGGCTGAGATGGTGGGACAAAGATGGCAATCTGCTGCTTTGGAGTGCCGAAAAAGCCGAGCAGGAAAATCAACGCGCTCAGTACGAGTACCAACGCGCTGAGGGCGAGTACCAACGTGCCGAAACCTTAGCTGCTAAATTGCGAGAGTTGGGGATCGATCCTGACGTGTAATTGATGGCTGTCTTCCTCGTCAAAAAAGCGGCGCGATGCGCCGCCTTTTTTTTCGGATTGCGATCTTTGACGATCGAGGTTATACAGAAATATTTGTGTGAAATAAACGCGAATTATTACATTTCTCACATTCTGAAAAGAATTGCAGACCACTTTTACGAGTTCTCTCGCGATCGCCACAGGTTGGACAAATATTTTTAACAGCCGTATTTTTACCACAATCATTACATCTGAAATAGTAACTATGAACGTAAAGAATCGTTAGATTTTTACTTTGGCAATGTGAGCATATATTTTGTGGATATTGTGGCACTACCTTGACAACTGGCTTTACTAAAGGCTTTGCAACTGGTTGTTTGGTTGCGGTTGAATTGACAGAAATAACCTTGGGTAGCGGTGATGAAGACGTTTTAATTGGAGTAACGATTACATTAGAAAACGAGGTTTTAGCCTGAGATGGTTGGTGATGAGTCAACAAAAAATCACTAATTTTTAATATTTCATTTTTGTTAAGTTCATAGGCAACTTTGAAACTAAGGTTTAACAAACTATCAAGTTTGCGATATTCTGAAATAATCGACTTAATTTTATCGACAATTTGATCGGCTTTACTCACATTTGCTAGCTTGTCATTTTTGGGGCGATCGATAATGCCAGAATCAGAAATCGCCACCAATACATCGATAGGCATCTTGGTGAAATGGGCTTGTCTGCCAAACATCAACTTATTGAGCAAATTTTCAACGTGATCTTCAAGATAGTCCTTGAGAAATTTCCCTTGTCGTTGAGCCTGCAAAATTGGTGATGGCATTCCCTGCCAGACATTGTTAAACCAACGCTTCCACTCACCAAGCTCATTTACGACCACACGAGTTGTCACGCTCTTACTTTCGACAATGATCATTCCATACTGGGACAATACCAAATGATCGATTTGACAAGCATCATTACCCTTTTGCAGGCGTAAATTATTGAAAACTAATATTTGTGGCTCATCTTTAAATTCTCGTTTCAGATAAAAAGCTAATTGAGATTCGGCATAATGTCCCGCTTTTTCCAATTGGTTTACTGGATCAATATGCTCTAAATTTTTAATAATCATTTTTTCCCCACCTGAATATCTTTCTGATTTTAATTCAATATGCAAAGACTTGCAAAGTTCCAAAATCAAAATTGGTAGGGCGGCTTTGCCGCCCCGTAAAACTTAAGTATGAACTGCAAGGCGATCGCATAATTGATCAGCTTGAATAACACCTTCAACGCGATCGACAGGTTCGCCATCTTTAAATAAAACTAAAGTTGGCAAAGCATAAACTTTATATTGAGAAGCAAGATCGGGATAGTTGTCAGTATTGATCTTCACAATCTGGACTTTATCTTTCATCGTTTCACTCACCTTGTCGAGAATCCCTGTCATAAGCTGACAAGGTCCACACCAAGGCGCATAAAAGTCTACCAAAACAGGTAGTGTCGAACTTCCTAGCAACTCATCAAAACTACCAAACTGCTTTTTCACTGACATGAGGCGATCGCTCCTTTAAAAATTCAATTCTATAGTATAGATTTACAGCATAGATTTAAGTCCGTAATTTCTCTTTAACAAAAGCTCGAAATTTTATTTCGGCGGCGACTTCATCTTGCTGGGATTCTCTAAGAAAGCAATATAGATTTTCTTTTTCTACCCAATCAAATGTAGGGCTGCGATCGCACTCGACATATTTATCTTGCTGTAGGTGATAGATGTATAGATATGTCCCGTCATATCGCCAAAATTCAGGAACACCCATACTTGCATAAAGACTATTTTTATCAATGTCAGTATGGGTAATATCTACTTCAACCACTAAGTCAGGCGGCGGATCTTGGCTAAAATCAATGGCGGCTTTTCCCACCACTTTGGGCTGATTCTGGATGTAGTAAGCGCAATCTGGCTCTGCCCCACGTTTTAGGGCTTCGTGGCTCATGGTTGTCGATCCCATTGTCTTCACCTTTAACCCCATTTCCACTACCAAAATGATAATGAAGCGCTCGATTAAGCGCAAGAAAAATTCGTGGATGGCTAATGGCATAGTGATTTCTAGAGTGCCGCGATCGTAAGTGAGCCTGACCGAATGGCTTTCTGGAATAGCATTTAGTATCTGCTGATAAGAAAGCCAACTTAGTCCATGAAGGGTGACTCGGCTTTCACCTTGTTTTATTTCTGAAGTAAGGAGAAAAACAGAATTTGACTTTGCTTCTAGTGGTAAAACAGCGACAACCATGTGTTTATCACAAATTTTAATCTTGTTATTCTATAGCAATTTTTTGTGCCACAACTTCACCAAGCCACAAAAAATTGGTTCTTTATTTCACTTCTTTATTTTAAATGTTGCACCTCTAAGTTAAAATGATCATTGGCTATTATTCAATCCCTAAATGATCTCTAGTAACGATTTTCGACCCGGCGTAACAATTGAACTTGATGGCGAAGTCTGGCGTGTAGTTGAATTCTTACACGTCAAGCCAGGTAAAGGTTCAGCCTTTGTTCGCACCACTCTCAAAAGTGCCATGACAGGTAAAACTTTAGAAAAGACATTTAGGGCTGGCGAAACACTGCCCCAAGCAGTGCTAGAAAAAAGCTCGATGCAGCATACCTATAAAGAAGGCGATGATTATATCTTTATGGATATGCAAAGCTTTGATGAAGCGACTTTGACCGTTGCCCAGATCGGGACTCGCGTCAAGTACATCAAAGAAGGCATGGAAGTAAATGTCGTGCGTTGGGGTGAAAAAATAATCGAAGTGGAATTGCCCAACACAGTTGTCCTAGAAGTGGTCGAAACCGATCCTGGCTTAAAGGGTGACACAGCCACTGGTGGTAGCAAAACCGCCAAGTTGGAAACTGGTGCATCGATTAACGTGCCTTTGTTTGTAAATATTGGCGATCGCGTCAAAATTGATACTCGCGAAGACACCTATTTGGGGCGTGAAAATTAGGTGGACTTTAGCTTAGAGCAATTGCGTGAACTAGTCACGATTCTAAACAAGACGGATATTACCGAGCTGACTCTAGAATCAGGTGATTTGCGTCTGAGTATCCGTAAAAGTGAAACTAGAGTTGCTACAACTGTGGCTATGCCTGCACCTATATCCGTAGTCACAGCGATCGATAGTGTGGCTAACAACGCGCCAACTTACACCACCACGATCGCTGATTCATTACCTGCCAAGAAGTTAGTTGATATCACATCGCCGATGGTTGGCACATTTTATCGTTCACCATCACCCGACGATCCACCATTTATCGAAGTCGGCGATAGTGTCAAAAAAGGTGGTGCTGTTTGCATCATCGAAGCGATGAAGCTAATGAATGAAATCGAGTCAGAAGCCACTGGCAAGGTCGTAGAAATCTTGGTTGAGAATAATCAGCCTGTGGAGTATGGTCAAGTATTAATGCGAATCGAAGCAAATTAAACTCAAGTTAAACTGAACAAGAGTCCAAAGTGCTACTTTTAACAGTAAAAAGTCACAAAAAAGCAACCTCACCTATATTCGGGCGGTTGCTTTTTTGTTGACAGCGCGATCGCATGTTTTGGTATTAAACTTTTCCTACCTTTTTCTTCAATGCTTTCCGCAATAGCCAACCGCCACCAAGTAGGCTTACTCCTAATGTAGGATCGAAGTCAAAAGGAACAGCAGCAGGTGCTACACCAAGAAATTCTGTAATCTGATTGTTGTTAGAATTAGCTACATAGAGATTACCACTGCTATCAAAAGCAAGACCTCTAGGAGTGTTTAAAACACCACTGCCGAAACTTGTTTGAAAAGTTCCAGAACTATTGAATTCTGAAATCAGACTACTATTAATATTAGCTACATAGAGATTACCGCTGCTATCAAAAGCAATACCATCAGGGCCAGATAGATTAGTGCTGGCGAAAGTCGAAGTTGAAGTAAACCCACTCGCCGCAGTCAGTTTTGTAATCGTATTACTATTGAAGTTAGCTACATATAGATTACCGCTGCTATCAAAAGCAATACCAGCAGGATTGTTCAAACCACTACCGAAACTTGTTTGAAAAACTCCAGAACTATTGTATTTTGAAATTTGGTTAGTACCAACATTAGCTAGATAGAGATTACCGCTGCTATCAAAAGCAATACCTCTAGGTTGATTTACACCAACGCTAGCGAAAGTCGAAACTGAAGTAAATCCAGTCGCTTGTGTAGATCTTTTAATTGTGTTATCAAGATCAGATACATAGAGATTACCGCTGCTATCAAAAGCAATAGCGTAAGGACTGGCGAGAGTAATACCGAGGAGAGTCGAAGTTGAGGCATACCCACTCGCTTGGGTAGATTCTGAAATAGTGTTACTATTGGTACCAGAACCTCGATTAACTACAAAGAGATTACCATTGCTATCAAAAGCAACAGCATTAGGACTGTTGAAACTACTACTATTGATATTATTAACAGTGAACGCTTGGCTTGGCATTGTCCAACTCAAACTTCCTATTGCAACAGCTAAAGCCAAAAAAAACCTTTTAGGCATATATTCCCCAGAAACAACTTTCTCCCTAACCATACAATAGCAACGATTTCTATGCAATCAAAACAACGGTTGCACGCTAAGCCAAATCTCTTAGATGGCTCTCCCATGATCGCTATATCTCCTGCTTGGGAAGGATTGCGCTTAATTGTAAACAATTGTCAAGATAACTCCATCAAACTACAAGCAATTTCAAATTATAAGGGGAAATTATGAAAACCAAATTTGACTTTAGCGGCAAAGATCTTTTTACCCCCCATCGCCTTTTGTGAAGTCTTTAATCGATTTGCGCGTTTGAGTGAAACCCAAGCTTGGTCGTTGTTCTTTACCGCAATCCGTGAAGATAATGCGTTGGGATTCAGTAAAACCGCAAGCAGATTTTGGACTGGACTAATTGTTGCCGCCATTGTTGAATCAATTTATCAGTTATTGGCATTGTTATATTTCAAGTCGCCTAAATCAATTGTTTTCTCAAGTAATTCGCCCGCTTTGCGGGCGAATTACTTTTTTATGAAGAAGCGCGTACATTTTTGATCAGCCAATTAAATTTGGCTTCAGCTAGTTCCAGATTACTCATCATTGACGAGCTAAAGACCCCAAGATGCGCCTCTAACTCATCAAGATCGTAGCCATATCCAAAGCGGCTAACTGTTCCGCGTAGGCGGTCAGATAGGCATAGACAAATAGCTCGATAAAATCGTGATGAGAAATTTATATCTTGTTGTAGCTTGGCTAAAAGTTGGATTCTAGGTATTGATAGTACGACACATTCTTCGAGCGATCGCACACTAGCGAGAGGAGGTCGAGTGTCAATAAAAGAGACTTCACCAACAATTTCGCCTTCTGATATTCTGGCAAGTTCTTGATGATTTTGTGATTCGATCGCCACACTAAACAAACCACTAACCACAATATAAAGAGCATCACTGACCTGCCCCTCTTTAATCAATAAGCGATCGGGCTGGATTGTCTCCTTTTTCCCTTTCTGGACAAACCAGTCAAGGTCGCTATTATTGAGTTCACTAAAGAAAAGCAAAATTTTCTTCACATTTAACCTCGGTAACGTAATAACACATAAGAAATCATAAAAATAACACGGAAAGGGGGAACTCAGGGTCTTCAGACCTAAGATTGACGGAGATTGTCTGTAGTCGGGAACAAGTGCGTCATTTTCTGAGAACTATAGCAGTCCTAAATCATTTATGAGAAAAATAGGGCTTCGACTTCGCTCAGCCAGCGTATATCGTCGGCTGAGCGAAGTCGAAGCCTCTCACAACTCATTTAGGATTGCTATAGAACCACGCTTAGAGAAAGCTAAATCTGGTCAAAGAGCCGTTCATTTTCTTTGTCGATGCGGCGCATTTTGTTTAACCCTACCGATGGCTGATGGCAGATCTCTAAGCGATAGAAGACTGGATCGACTAAATTACATCCTTCCCAAAAGAATAAACTCGGTAAATGTCCAGTCGGTGCGGCGATCGCAAAGATTAAATTTTCATATTTGCGCCAGATTTTTGGTGAAAATCGCAAATTAAGCCAGCGTGGTTTGCGCCATCCTAGGCGATCGGCAAACTTCTCATAGATATTTGCAAATTCCCAATAGCGATCTTTTTCATAAATCAAGCTGCCGCCAAGACTCTTCCAGATTTGTTTTTGCACACTCCAACCAAAGCGATTGTTGCTAAATTCTGACCATGCCTGATCGATCGCCATCAAAATGTCGCAAGGTATGCGATCGATATCCGCAGCAGTGAGTTGGGCAATTTTATCTTTATCGACAAGCTCCAAAATAATGGCGTTGGTCAGGCGATCGCTTTCTTGCCATTGACCTAAACTCAGAGTTTCTTGAAGTTCCCTTATTTGTGAATGGATTTGCGGATAGATTTGTAAATAGGTATTGGGCTGTGAAGTAATAGTGCTGGTCAAACTCAGCGATCGCAGATCGCGCAATACTTCATTAGCTGAACTATAACGATTAGCGATCGCTCTGGCTAAGAGATGATCAAGAATCCTTGCTAAATGGCTAGAGATAGAAGTTGGTAGCTTTTCTCGCCAAATCCAGCGATCGCTATCATCGTCATATAAATCAAAGGGCGAAATCCCTGTTAGGAGATAGAGACAAGTCACTCCCAAACTATATAGATCGCTTTGAGTGACCGCCTTTCCCCTCGCCTGTTCGGGGGCAATATATTCAGCGCTGCCGATTAATGTGGCGGTGCGATTAGCAGTGTCAATGGTGAAGTTTTTAGCAGCTCCAAAATCGATGAGGACAAGATTGCTCTCACTGCCAAGAGCTTTGTTTAGAAGACGAATGATATTTTCAGGTTTGATGTCGCGATGGATGACTTGGCGATCGTGGATAAATTGGAGAACGGGTAAAATATTTTCTAATAATTGATAAATCTTAGCTTCCGTAAATACGCCATCTCGTTGCAATTCTGTATAGAGATTTTCGCCATCAATTAATTCTTGGACTAAATATAAACATGCGTCTTCTTCAAAATAAGCGATTAATTCAGGAATTTGTGGATGTACGCCAAGAGCTTTGAGTTGGGCAGCCTCGCTTTTAAATAGGGCGATCGCCTTTTCCATTAGCTCAGGCGATCGCAACTGGGGCAGAAATTGCTTGATCGCGCAGGGTTGCCCCAATCGCCCTAAGTCGATCGCCCTAAAAGTACGCCCCATTCCGCCCTGCCCAATCAAGGCGATCGGCTCATATAAACCTTTAAGCTGCAAGCTTTTCCCGCAGTTCATACAAAATTGGCATCCTTCAGGATTATTTGGCTTTTGACAGTTAGGGTTTAAGCAATAGGGCATATTTCTGATGACAGATTTACATTTGTTTATAAATAAATGTAAAGTTTATTCAGTTAATATAAAACTTCTTTAGGAAAGTAATTAATCATGGTATCAACACAAACCAAGCCTCAATCAGACGATCAAAACTCACCCAAAGATTCGTCTCAAAATTCTCCCAAGAGCTTCAATCTTAATGTAAATCCTACAGGGGCTGGCATATTTGGTTTTGGTAATTTTGCTGAAACATGGAATGGACGGATGGCGATGATCGGCTTGGTTGCTGGTTTTACCAATGAAGTTTTGACGGGCAAAGGTATTTTGGCTCAAGTTGGCATTACTGGCGGCATTAGCGTTTTATTTGCGCTATTTTTTACAGGCTTTACCGTAGCTACTCTGCTCGGCTACTACGCGATCAAGGCGACGCAGAATGCAGAATAGTTTCCTAAAAGAAGGGGAGAGCGCTTTGCGCTCTCCCCTTTTTTTTGTAGTTTATGAGTATAATTTTGATAACGATTATCATTTTTTTTGAGCGTCAGCATCTATGCTTGAAGTGCAGAACCTGTCAGTAAACTATCGGGAAGTGTCAGCGCTGTTAGACATTTCTTTTAGCCTAAACTCTGGCTCTTTAGTGGGATTGATTGGTCCTAATGGCGCAGGTAAAAGCACTTTGCTCAAGGCGATGCTCGATCTGATCCCGACTCAAACAGGGCAAGTTTTTTATCAAGCTAAACCACTGAAGCAACAGCGTCAAAAAGTTGCTTATTTACCACAGCGATCGCAAATTGATTGGGACTATCCTGTGACCGTGTGGAATGTGGTGATGATGTCACGCACTCTCCAGTCGGGCTGGTTTGGCAATCCTAGCCGCCAATCACGGGAAATTGCGCGTGAAGCCTTAGAGCGAGTTGAACTTTACGAATTACGCGATCGCCCAATTAAAAATTTATCAGGTGGACAGCAGCAGCGCGTATTTTTGGCAAGAGCCTTGGCGCAACAGGCGGATATTTTGTTGTTAGATGAGCCGATGACGGCGATCGACAAAAAGACCGAAGCCTTAATGTGGCAAATTTATGAGCAGTTAAAGCAAGAAGGTAAAATTTTGCTGATTAGTTGCCATGAATGGGGCGATACTCTTGATCGCTATGACAAGTTATTACTGCTCAATCGCCATTTAGTCGCCAGTGGTACACCGAGGCAAGTTTTGACCTCTGCGAATATTCAAAGTGCTTATGGAGCCTCGATCGAGCAAATTGCCGCTCAGGTTGCCACTCAAGCTAATTCTCAAGCTAATCATGGCGATCGGGCTGAGGAGCTATTATTTTGCTAATTGCGCCCCCAGTAATTTATCGCAGCCAAAACGTAGGGGCATAGCATTTGCGCCACAATTTTAAGATTCCTCACAGAAATCTTGATCCGCAAATGCTATGCCCTCTGTGCTTTTAGAGATAGCTTGTCCCTGCGTTGCAAAGTTTTGGGCAGAGCATTCCCAAAAGAAAATTATCTAAAAATTTATAGATTGTGGCGGGAATGCTCTGCCCCTACAGTTCTACTCTATGGGCGCGAATAAATTATGACACCAACAAAAATCCAGATATCCTAGATTAGAGGTCGTGCCAAGCACGACCTCTAATTTTCTCTAAGCAGCAATGGCAACAATAACTAGCCAAAAAGACTACAACAAACAAACCTGCTGATATGGTATAGAAAACAATAGAGATTTTATGATTGATTCCTACCCAAGATTTGAAATTCTGTAACTGCAAAGTTGTTAATTAAAGTTGTTAAATGCAAGTTGCGTAACAGAAGATCTTGTCTCAAGGTGGGAAAATTTTGGAATAGAAAGAAAATTTTGGAGAAAGTTGGATGAGTTCCTCAGCAGCACTGTCAGCGTCATTAGTCCAGATAGTCAATTTGGAGAGCGATCTACGAGCCGCTAATTCTCGTCTGCGATATCGTCTCAGGCTGGTTGAGGATTTGTGGGAATCAGTCCTATTACGAGAAAGCGGTCAAGAGTTAGTCGATTTATTGCGACAGCTTCGAGCGATGTGTTCACCCGAAGGGCAAGCGCCAGAATATCCTGCTCAAGAAGTTTTAAAAGTGGTTGAAAGTCTTGATTTACACCAAGCAACCACTGCCGCCCGCGCTTTTGCTTTGTTCTTTCAACTGATTAATATTGTCGAACAAGATTATGAGCAGGAGCAAACTAGCATTCATCGGATTAGCCCAATTAATAGTGAAGCCGAATATCCTGTCGGTACATTTCGCTGGCTTTTTCCTGAACTTAAAAAACTGAATGTGCCAACGCGCCAAATTCAGAAAGTGCTGAATAATCTGGATATCAGCTTAGTATTTACAGCGCATCCGACCGAAATCGTGCGGCATACGATTCGCGAAAAGCAACGCACGATCGCCAAAATGCTCAAGGAACTAGATCGGCTCATTGGGTTTAATGGCAATGACATGGCGACAAAGGCGATCGCTTTAAATTGGGAAGCCGCCTCGTTGCAAGAACAAATTGCTGAAGAAATTCGGCTGTGGTGGCGGACTGACGAGCTAAATCAAATCAAGCCCACAGTTTTAGACGAAGCCGACTATACCTTGCATTATTTTGAAGAAGTGTTGTTTGACGCTATTCCTGTGCTTTACGATCGCATGGCTTCGGCAATTTCGATGACGTTCCCAAAGATGCAAATGCCGCGCCACAACTTTTGCAATTTCGGCTCATGGGTGGGTAGCGATCGCGATGGCAACCCCTATGTCACGCCTGAAGTAACATGGCAAACTGCTTGCTATCAGCGCAATCTGGTCATCAATAAATACATTAAGTCTGTTGATCGTCTCAGTCGTTTACTATCACTATCGCAAAGTCTCAGTGATGTTTCTCAGGATTTGCTAGACTCCCTCGGCGAAGACACAATTTATTTGCCTGAAATTTACGCAAAAAATTCAATTAAGTTCCGTCAAGAGCCTTATCGCCTCAAGCTAGCCTATGTCAAAGAGCGCCTTGAACGGACTCGCGATCGTAACCAAAAACTGCGGCAGAGCGGTTGGCAAGCCTCAGAAATGGAGCTATCGACCAAAGGACAAGAACATCAGCTTTATAACCATGTTTCTGAATTTCTTGCCGAACTCAAACTAATTCAGGCGAGTTTAATCGAAACTAAACTCAATCCTAAGCCCCTCGAAAACCTGATCCGTCAAGTTGATGTCTATGGGTTTCATCTGGCTCACCTCGATATTCGTCAAGAAAGCACGCAACATAGTAATGCGATCGCCGAAATTGCCGAAGCGATGCAAATCTTGACTGAACCCTATGATCAACTTAGTGAATCCGAAAAAGTCATCTGGTTGACGCAAGAGTTAAAAACGCGCCGCCCGATGATTCCTTCCAACCTAAACTTTAGCGATAAAACCAACGAAATTATCGAAACATTTCGGATGGTGGCAAAAGTCCAAAAAGAGTTTTCAGTTGCCATTTGCAACAACTATGTAATCAGCATGAACCGCAGCGTTAGCGATATTCTCGAAGTATTGCTACTGGCTAAAGAGGCGGGACTTTACGATCCTGCGACAGGGCAAGGCTCGCTGAGTATTGCGCCTCTATTTGAAACAGTTGAGGATTTACAAAGCGCCCCAGCCATCATGACTAGTTTGTTTGAGCTACCGCTTTATCGGGCTTATCTCGAAAGCCATAATCATCTCCAAGAAGTAATGCTTGGTTATTCTGATAGCAACAAAGATTCGGGCTTTTTGAGTAGTAATTGGGAAATTTATAAAGCTCAGAGAGCTTTGCAAGATGTTTGCCAACAATATCAAGTCGATCTACGGATGTTTCATGGACGCGGCGGCTCAGTTGGACGCGGCGGTGGACCAACCTATGAAGCGATCTTGGCGCAACCGGGGCGCAGCATCGAAGGACGGATCAAAATCACCGAGCAAGGTGAAGTGCTAGCGTCCAAATATTCGCTACCCGAAATTGCCCTCTATAACCTAGAGACGATCGCCACGGCTGTCGTCCAAGCCTCCCTATTACCTAGCAGTACTGACACCCTCGACTGTTGGCTAGAAACTATGGAAGACATTTCAGTGCGATCGCGTCAAGTTTATCGCCATCTAATTTACGAACAACCAAATTTGGTCGAATTTTTTCACCAAGTCACCCCGATCGAAGAAATCAGCCAATTACAAATTAGCTCACGCCCCGCTCGTCGGGCTGGCAAACGCGATCTCGCCAGTTTAAGAGCGATTCCTTGGGTGTTTAGTTGGACACAGAGCCGTTTTTTATTGCCCTCTTGGTATGGTATCGGTGCGGCGCTAGAAGAATTTCTGCACCAAAATCCTGATGGACATTTATCACTATTGCAATATTTTTATAACAAATGGCCGTTCTTTAAAACTGTTATTTCGCGTGTCGAGATGACACTTGCCAAGACCGATTTGCAAATCGCCCATCACTATATGCGGGAGTTGACCAAAGAAGGCTATGAAGAGGCTTTTGTCGAGATATTTGCCGAAATTCACGATGAATACCAACGGACTTACGATGTGATCCAAGCGATCACAGGACAAAAACAAATGCTCGATAGCGATCGCGATCTTCAGCGATCGGTGCAGTTACGCAATGGATCAATTGTTCCTCTTGGTTTCATCCAAGCCTCTTTGTTAAAGCGCCTCCGCCAACATCGTCCTGATACGATTGATTTGCGATCGCGCTACTCCAAAAATGAACTTTTGCGAGGAGCCTTGCTGACGATTAACGGCATTGCCGCAGGCATGAGAAATACTGGTTAAAGTTAAATCAAGCGTTAAATCTAGATGGGCAACGCTTCGCGTTGCCCATCCTTAACTTCTGATGTCACAACATAGACCGCTTTGAGATCTATATCCATGTTACGATTTTGGACAGAGTGAGCGCGTTTACTAAGCTGTGAGGAATATGAGCCCCAATCGTAATTTCCACGAACCCATTCGGGTTGGTGTTATTGGTATCGGAAATATGGGGCAGCATCATGCAAGGGTTCTCAGCTTGCTTAAGGATGCAGAACTAATTGGTGTTTCTGACGTAAGTGTAGAGCGTGGACGTGATACTGCGAGCAAACATCGAGCGTTATTTTTTGAAGATTACCGAGAACTTTTGCCTCTAGTTGATGCGGTCTGTATTGCTGTGCCAACCCGCCTGCATTATGACGTTGGCACAACTTGTCTCAAATCGGGGGTGCATGTGCTAATCGAAAAGCCGATCGCCGCCACCATTGAAGAAGCCGAATCATTGGTAAAAACTGCCACTGACCAAAATCGCATTCTCCAAGTTGGGCATATCGAGCGCTTTAATCCTGCTTTCCAAGAGTTAAGCAAGGTTTTGAAGCATGAGACAATTTTGGCGATCGAAGCCGATCGCATGAGTCCATATTCACAAAGAGCCAATGATGTTTCGGTCGTATTTGATCTGATGATCCACGATATCGATCTGATCCTTGAGCTTGTCCCTTCGGCGATCGTCAGAGTCTCAGCCCATGGCAATCGAGTTTCTCCAGAATCCAGCTACCTTGACTATGTGACCGCCACTATCGGCTTTGAAAATGGCGTAATTGCCACGCTCACCGCTAGCAAAGTTACCCATCGTAAAAAGCGTAAAATTACCGCCCATTGCAAAAACTCGCTCACCGAGTCTGATTTTCTCAACAATGAGATTTTGATCCATCGTCAAACCACAGCCAACTGGACAACTGATTATGGTCAAGTCCTCTATCGCCAAGATGGCTTTATCGAAAAGGTCTATACCAGTAATATTGAGCCACTTCATGCTGAGCTAGAGCATTTTGTCGCCTGTGTCCGCGATAAAAAACAACCTTCCGTTGGTGGCGATCAAGCCCTCAAAACTTTGCGTCTGGCTAGCCTAATCGAACAAACGGCTCTAGATGATCAAGTGTGGCGCAGTTGCGATTTGGAATTAAGAGAAGTGGCGATCGCTAGCACTTATTCACAATAATGCACAGGATACGCTTACCTTTGGTGCAGAGTAGAGGCGAACGGCGGTTTCAACCGCCAGTAAATATCTTTGTTATAGCTAGTCACTGTGGTGATATAAGCTGTGGTGATATAGCAATCCGAAATCATTTATGGCTTCGACTCCGCTCAGCCATCAGTCCACGCTGGCTGAGCGAAGTCGAAGCCTGTTTCAACTCATTTCGGATTGCTATATAGTGATGATAAAAATTATAACGGTTCTTTCTCATTTTGCCAGATGGCACGAATGATCTTGATTTCGTCATAGGTATATTCTTCGCGCAGATGATCAAAGAGATTGCGTAACGAATCGCCGCCGATCGCTTCTAGAGCTTCATAAATTACGGTTTGGCGCTCTGGTGTGACAAGGCGATCGCAGTTAATGGCATAGCCAGACTCAACTAACTGCACCAGATGTGTCCAAATTGTGGCAGGTTTGAGATGGCGATCGCGGGCTATTGCTTCGATATCTAAACCATGCTCATACATTTCTAGAGTTTCGCGCTGAGTACTTGCCTTTGATAGTTTAGATTTGGAACTAATTGATTCTGCTTGAACCTTAGAAGATTGACTGGATTCAGTTGGTTCAACAGGTGGATATTTTTGATGATGTTCAAGAATGATTGCGATAAAATCATCGGCATATTGTTCTAGTTTTTTGGCTCCAACCCCTGATAGTTTGGCAAAATCACGGTGATTAGTGGGTTGCTGCTCTGCCATTTGATTGAGCGTGGCATTACTAAAAAGCATATAGGGCGGCACGGCTTGCTCATCGGCAAGATTTTTGCGTAATAGTCGTAATCTTTCAAATAGAATATCGACATCAACACTGCGATCGCCGCGATCGCTAATGGAGCGATCGGCTGTTGGTGTTGCATCATGTTCAATCGGTAATAAAACATTACGCTGATTTCGCATCACTTCCCAACTACGCTCGTTGAGTTTGAGGATGCCATAGCCATCGGTGGTTTGGGTCAATAAGCCTTGATGCACTAGCGATCGCGAAAGTTGTCGCCATTCATCGAGACTGCGATCTTTACCGATGCCGTGGGTAGTCAGATGCTCATGTCCATGTTGCAATACTTTTTTGTTGAGAGAACCGCGTAAAACTTCAATGATATGAGTTCCGCCAAATCTTTCTTTAGTCCGCGCCACACAGGATAGAAACTTTTGGGATTCCACTGTCCAATCTTCCATCGGTTTGGGCGTGAGGCAATTATCGCAATTAGCACAATCGCCATGAAAGTTTTCACCAAAATAGCGTAAGAGAATGGAGCGCCGACAGTCCAAACCTTCGGCATAGTCAACGACTTGACGTAATTGATGCTGGGCGATGCGCTGTTCTGCTTCCAATGGATCATTGGTCTGTGGATCGACTTTTTGAGCAATCATATATTTGATTGTCTCTAAATCCCCATAACCTAGAAACAAGGTGCAGTGAGAATCTTCACCATCACGCCCTGCCCGTCCTGATTCTTGATAATATCCTTCGATATTGCGCGGTATGTCGTAATGAACCACAAATCGGACATCAGGTTTATTGATTCCCATCCCAAACGCAACGGTCGCTACCATCACCTGCACATCATCACGAATCCACCGAGTTTGATTTTCTTCTCTTTGCTTTGGGGTTAAACCTGCATGATAGGGAATTGCATCGATACCATCTTGTTTGAGGCGATCGCTAATTTCATCTACGCGTTTACGACTGAGACAATAGACAATTCCTGAGCCTTGCAAGCGTTTGATTTGTCGTAACAGATTTGTATAGGATTGCTCCACGCCTTGTTTGGGAACAACTTCATAATAGAGATTAGAACGATTGAAACTTGCCACATGGACATAGGGCTGCTTGAGTTCCAATTGCTGACTAATATCTTCGCGTACTCGTTCGGTGGCGGTCGCCGTTAAGCCAATCATCGGTACATCGGGATAGAGTTGGCGAATGCGACTAAGTTGGCGATATTCTGGACGGAAATCATGTCCCCATTCGGAAACGCAATGGGCTTCATCGATCGCAAATCCTGCGATTCCCATTTTGCTATTAATGATGCTGAGAAACTCTAAAAACGGCTGGGCAAATAAACGCTCAGGAGCTACATAAACTAATTTAATCGTTCCATTTAAGATTGCTTGCGATCGCTGTCTAGACTCTTCATAGCCCAGCGTACTATTTAGGAATGTCGCACCGATACCGTTCTCTTTTAAGGCTGTAACCTGATCTTGCATCAAGGCAATTAAAGGCGAAACCACAATGGTTACGCCAGTTTTAAGCAGCGCAGGAAGTTGAAAACAAATCGATTTACCGCCCCCCGTTGGCATGATCGCCAAAGTGTCACGCCCTGCGAGATGGGCTTCGATAATCTCGCGCTGTCCTGCCCGAAAGGTTTCATAACCAAAATATTGTTTTAGCGCTTGCTGTAAAGACTCACTAGTTGTCATGGATTAGGGATCAGGGTTTAGGATTTCGGAAAAGTCTGCAATAACCAACGGGCGATCGCCCTTAATTTGATAGCTCAATAGGTGCATCGGGGAGGCAAAGGAAGGAGAGAGATTGCAAGTTTTACACTGTTATCGTCATCGATTAGATGGGTTAAGTTTAGGCTCAGCATCGCGATCGGCGTTTATAGATTTCGATACAATATTAGCAGTTTCTTGATTGCTCAACTCAGGTAAATTGGGCGTTACAAAGATCATAAAGTGATAAGATGAAAGAACTTCCCGATTTAAAACAGATAACAGAAAAGGCGAAGAGAAAATGAGCAACGGTCTAAGAGCGTAGGCGGAGAAGGAAGAGGTCGTCAGTTGAGTGAATCTCCAGACCAAATCTCAAAGCAACCGTAAAAAGCTGTGCAGGATGCGGAAAAGAGATAGCAGAATCAATACAAACATTAGTGGAGGGGGTATGAACCGCATGCGGAGAATTACCTTTTTAATTTTGCTTACCCTAGCCGTAGTCGCGATCGTAGGGATTTCAGACATGCGTTTTTTTGCGGGATCTGAGGCAAAATCTAGTTTGGCGGAAGAAGCATGGGGACAGGCTGGCTCGATCGCTTATCAAGCCGCATCTAAAACAATGCGTTCCAAAAATGGTCAAGGTTTACCCCTTAACAATGTGCAGAAGCGTTATTTAAGGCGATATTTTATTGATTATATCGATCGCGTTAAGATCATTTACAGCGCCCAAATGATGGATCGATGGATGTTTGGCAATGTGGTTGTCCATTTTGGTAATGTTGAGGCGATCGCCCAAACCTATTGCGATCGCATATATCTTCGCGATCGCCAAAATTCTGAAGATATTAGACAATTAGGGCTGATCGCCCATGAAATGGTGCATGTGCGTCAATGCGCTCAAAATGGCGGACTAGATCAATTTGGCTATCAGTATTTTGCGGAATATAAACGCGCCAAACAAAAGTATGAAAATAATCTCATGGAGCGAGAAGCCTATGATTTACAAAATCGCTTTGCTAAAGCCAATCAATAGACTCAAATAGGTAGCTAGGCGCAACCCCAAAGAAGAGATACTCCCTTTTTTGGGGTTATTGCATGAAGTAACGTTAAAATCGTTGACGTTACTTCATGCTTGCGCCGTTTTGTATACTCGCCCTTTAGCCAATCTCATCGAACAATTGCAACGCCTCCCTGGTGTTGGTGCAAAAACTGCTCAGCGTCTATCTTTGCATATCCTCAAACGCCCCACCGAAGAGGTTGAAGCTCTAGCTCAAGCATTAATTCAAGCCAAACAACTAGTCGGTAGTTGCACTATATGTGGACATCTTTCCGCCGAACCAATTTGTGAGATTTGCGCCCATCCCAGTCGCGACAACTCAATTATTTGCGTAGTCGCTGACTCCCGCGATCTCATTGCCCTAGAAAAAACTCGCGAATATCGCGGCAAATATCATGTTCTTGGCGGACTGATTTCGCCGATGGATGGGATTAGCCCCGATCAACTAAATATCCAGCCCCTAGTGCGCCGCGTCAGTGGAAACAAAGTCGCGGAAGTAATTATGGCGATCGCCCCCAGCGTCGAGGGCGAGACCACTACTTTATATGTGGGCGGATTGTTAAGACCTTTTACCAAAGTTACGCGCATCGCCTTTGGTATTCCGATGGGAGGTGATTTAGAATATGCAGATGAGGTCACGCTCGCCAAAGCGATCGAAGGTCGCCGCGAACTAGATTTTTGAGACAAATTAATCAGCAAAAGATTGATGATGATTAACCCGTTTACTAGCAGGAGTTCTATGGCAGCTTTGTCTGGGTTAATTGGCTCTGGATGCATTATATTTGGGTTGCAATGTGTACCTCAAATCAGCACTAGTCCAGTGACTAAAGAAACACAAGCTATTTTAGTGTTGGGGGGAGATCCCGCCCGCGAAAAATTTGCAGCAAGTTTTGCGTTACAACATCCGCAGCTACCAATTTTTGTCTCGTCAGGCAGTCCAGCAGCATATGCTGAATATGTATTCGATCGCGCTGGAATCAATCGCGATCGCGTCCATTTAGATTATCGAGCCTCAGATACAGTCACCAACTTTACAACGATGGTGAATGAGTTTCAAAAACGTAATATCACTGAAGTGTATGTGATTACGTCAGAATTTCATATGCCCCGTGCGATCGTGATTGGCAAAATTGTATTGGGTAGTCGCGGTATTCAAATGCATCCTGTCACAGTGCCTACGCCCACAAAATCTGAAGATCAGACTAAGTCTTGGCGCGATGGCTTGCGATCAGTTTTTTGGCTAGTCACTGGTTCATAGCAAATCTTAGAAATTTTTTTAATTTTGTTGATCGAAAATCCCCTTCGGTGTTATCTTAATAAAGCGCAAAAAAACACGCAATGCCGGGATAGCTCAGTTGGTAGAGCAGTGGATTGAAAATCCACGTGTCACGAGTTCAAATCTCGTTCCTGGCATAATATTTCAAAAAAACGAGACAGTGCATAGCATTGTCTCGTTTTTTTAGTGATTTTTAGTGATTTTTAGTAGGTTTTAGGGCAAAGCACTGTAAGATTCCAAAAGCCAAGTCATCACATAACTGATTGGAGAAATAGCCTTGAAAGGAATTTTAATTAGCTTTGGCATTATGGCCTTTGCTGTACTGGTCATTGTAACTGTCCAAATTACAGGCGGGCAGTCAGCAGTTGCTAGTATTGGTGCGCCATCGACAGGTGCGCCATTTACAGGCGCACCAAATCAAACAGAAGTAAAAATAGCAGAAGCATCTTTAACTAATATGAGTGATTCCGAAATCAAAGAAACTGGCACTGGGCTTAAATATAAAGTGGTAGTTGCGGGTACTGGTGCAGTGCCGAAGAAGGGCGATACCGTAACCGTGCATTACACAGGTACTCTCCAAGACGGGACAAAATTTGATAGTTCCCGCGATCGCAATGATCCGTTCAAGTTCAAGCTTGGTATTGGTCAAGTGATCAAGGGCTGGGATGAGGGGTTATCGATTATGCGTGTTGGCGATCGCTACACCTTGATCATTCCACCCGACCTCGGTTATGGCGCTCGTGGCGCAGGCGGAGTTATTCCTGCTAATGCCACCTTGATTTTTGATGTCGAGCTATTGCGTATTTCTTAGAAATACGCCAAAAAAAAGGTCGCGCAAAGCGCGACCTTTTTTTGTTTTGTTTTTTTGTTTTTTGCTTTTTTAAAGTACCGATCGCACGATCAAGTTTTTCATCGAAATATGAATTTCTTCGGTGAGTTGGCGATTGCACTCTTTAGAAGCCGCACGGCTAGATTGATATTTGGCGAGGCGATCGGTCACTGAGAGTGGTTCAGCAACTGAGATCGTTAGTTTGCGATCGCCAAAATTTGGTGTTTTTTTGAAGGCTGAATCTGGATTACGTTCGGTCACTCGCTCTAACACGCTCCACATTAATTTCAAAACTTCGATATAGCGGCTAGGGCTAGGATGTTCGCGTACATAGTCGCTGGTGACACCGATTAGGCTTTCGGCAATTCGCATATGCCAATTGCTGTAATTTGCTTCTAGCGCAAGCTGATCGGCAAAACTGCGTTCAACTTGCGATAACTGCTCGATGTCCTTGATATCATTGCGAAAAATGCGATCCCATCCTGCTTGTTCGAGGCGGCGACAGCGATCAATGGGAGTGCCTTTGGGCTTGATTCCAAAACTCATTTCGGCAACACTCAAAATGCGATCGGCTAAGTCATCCACACAAGTTGCTAGATCTTCAGCATTGGGAATTTCTTTATCTTTTTGGGCATAGTTACCGTAAAAAGTTTTGTAATAATCACTTACCCACTGCACTAGATAAAAGCCTAGATCATAAAGTCGTTGATATCGGGTTGCGGTCGTAATTGGCGATTTAGTAATTCCACATTCTTGTTCAATCGTGACGATCGCCTCATCAATTTTACCCCAAGATTTCTTTGAATATTCGTATTGAATCCCCACAGGAATAATTAACAATTCTTCAGTACGTCCTGCTTTGAACAAATCCTCAGCCGCCCAAAATCCGATTTGAGCAATCCCCGGCTCTAGCTCAGAAACGATCTCGCTTTTGCCATTTGTGCCACCCTCAGGAGCCATGGAGAGGGGCGCTTCCCCATTGGTGATTTGGTAGCGCATGAGGTTTAGCGCGGTGCGATCGAGTTTGCTGCGGAAGGTGGAAATCCCGCCTAACGCTGGAAATAGCCAATTGATATAGTCTCCCGCCCACATCGAAATGCCGCGATCGTACACAAAACCGCTATGGGGATGGGCTAATTTAACGCCCATTTCCCGCGCCTGTTCAGGCACAGCATAGGAGAGCAAGTACAACATCGAGAAGGGATCATCTGTGGTGGGATGCCGAAAAGCGAGCATATATCGCGCTTTGCCATCTTGAAATTTTTTGGTGGCTGTGACAAGGCGATCGATGTAGCGGGTTTCAATCTGTTTGATGCCACATTGCCACCGCAACCAGAAAGGAGTTAGCAGCCGTATGATTTTCAATATAAATTGATTGACTTTGGGCGGATAAACTTTGAGAGATGGTTGGACGCGGGTCAGGTCTACTGCCATGGTTTATGTTGTATGTTTAGCGATATTGGATTATAGCAATCTAGAGTATGGTACAATCGCGCCGAATTTCGTTTTTTTGCGACTCTTCGGCTGGTAAGCATTATGAGACTGCACACACACACACACCTTCGTAGTTTCGTCCTTGGACTAGTATCTCTTGCAAGTATTAGCGTTGGGGATTTTAGCGCATCTGTCAACGCTCAGTCTTTTCCCAATGACGCTTTACCCGCAACTATGCCATCAAATGCGGGTAGCACGCAATATCTAGTGTATCTGCCCAATGCGGCAAGTATAAAACAGGCGAAAATCATCGCTCCTGATGCTTTTATCAGCCGTCTGGATACGGGGGAGCAGGTGGTGCAGTTAGGAAGATTTAATAACTTAAATCTGGCTCAACGTCGCGCCGCGCAATTTAGTCAAGCAGGGTTAGATCCACAAATCAGAACGGTACAAGGCAAATTTTCTGGTATTCCCAATATGCCTATTCCCAATGGTGCTACCAATAACTCTGTAAGTACGATTCCGCCATCAATTCCCACGTCTAATCCTCTGCCAACAAATTCGGCTCCGATCCCTGTGGAGTCAATCCCCATTCCGACTTCGCGGACAGATAATGCTTTGCCTAGTGTTCCGGGATCGGAATTTCCTAATCCGCAAAATAATATCCCAAACAATATTCCCAATAATGGGATCGAGATTGGGCGATCGCCGCAAACAAGTCAACCTATCCCTGCGATCGCCAATCAAGCAAATACCGCCCAACTTCGTTATTTTGTAATTATTCCAACAGGCTCGGTGTCAGAATTGCAACGAGTGCAGGCGATCGCGCCCAATGCTCAATTGCGATCGTCTTATCGTGGCACTTATATCGAGGTGCAGGGCTATCCAGATCGCGGCAGTGCCGAAACTCTGAGCGGGACAATCCGCCGCCAAGGGTTTGACACTCGCGTTGTTTATTTCTAAAAGAAATAGCTACGCCCTTTGCAGTGTAAACAACAAAAGCCTCGCTTTGCGAGGCTTTTATTTTTTGGGCTTTAGAGCTTGGTCATTGGCAAACTTGAAAGTGCTTGTTGATATTCGGGCTTTTCATGCTCGATTACAAACACATTGGAATAAAGATGGGCCACAATCTCCTGCCCCTGTTGCGTCAGCGACAAATAGTACAAGGCATCTTTGACAAATGGGTACACATTTGTCCAATAAAATTTGGGATAGTTGCGGCGTAAGTCGCCCGGATGATCATACCCTAGCGCCGCATTAACCCCAGTTTCTTCAAATTCATAAAATAAAGCACCAATTTTTTTGAGATAACGGGGATCGCTGAGTTGTCCGATTAAATCCGCCGATCGCACTAATCCTGCAAAATGAGATGTGTCTTGATGATCGCCAGTTTTGGGGACAGGAAATCGGGTGAGTTCGATATTGCGACAAATCTTTTCGGATTTGATGAGTGCGTGATTTTCAAAGCGTTGATTGACAAATAGCTTGGCGCGATCGACGTGATAGGGGGTCAGTCCTGCATCGGAGGCTCCTGCGGGCAACTCCACCATGCCATCACCGATCCCAGTCGCGAACTTGCCATTGCCATCTTGAAGGCAAACGCCTTTGACATAGCCGATATCATGGCAGACCAGCGAAATAATGTAATGCAACCAATCTTCTGGAGAAACCCGCCCTTCACGAATATGCTTACCGCGTAAAATCTCTTGCCCAACTAGCGTGACTAAGATCGTGTGTTCAACGTTGTGGTAGAGCGCATCGCTATTGGCAATATTTTCGAGAGCCATGCTACCCGCCCAACCAATGATGTCTTCGTAGTCATGCAAATATCCGCCATAGGTACGGCGATATCCTAATTTTAGTTGTTCAACAAAATTGTTGATCAGGAGTTCAGTTGCGTTAAACATAAATATTTCTGTGCCTTTAATTTCTGTGCCGTTTTTATTTCTGTGCCTTACAGCAATTTGCTTTCAAACCCGCCACAAATAAGAATATAAAACCCATTGCGGGGCTTTGCCCTGCGACCCTTCTTGTGGTGGGCTTGATCGAACACTGCTGTGTATAGATGCGGCGCTTTGCGCTCAAGCTAAAATCTACCTAAATGATAGGCTCAACTTTCGATTTACGATCCTAGCGTTAAAATAAGTCGTATAGCTGTCGCCATGCTTGCTAGGACATAAAAATCACAAAATAAGGGGCAACGCATCGCGCCGTCTTTTACTTTGTGGGTTTTGATTTGTACTAAAACAAGTGGCTATGGATGTAGTTAAAATTTTATTGTCGCTTATTTTTTAGGATTCAACGTTTAAACATGGGTAGTACATTTGGACATTTATTTCGCGTCACGACATTTGGGGAATCTCACGGCGGGGGCGTGGGGGCGATCGTTGATGGATGTCCACCACAACTGGAGCTTAGCGAAGCCGATATTCAAGTTGATCTCGATCGCCGTAAACCGGGGCAAAGTAAAATCGTGACTCCGCGCCGCGAGGACGATCGCGCTCAGATTTTGTCAGGCGTATTTGAAGGGAAGACCCTCGGCACACCGATCATGATTTTGGTGCAGAACAAAGATGCGCGTAGTCAAGATTATTCGGAAATGTCAGAAAAGTTTCGTCCATCCCATGCTGATGCCACTTATCAAGCTAAATATGGGATTCGCAATTGGCAGGGCGGTGGGCGATCGTCAGCCAGAGAAACGATCGGGCGGGTTGCGGCGGGGGCGATCGCCAAAAAAATCCTCAAACAAGCCGCAGGTGTCGAAATCATTGCCTATGTCCGACAGGTCAAAGACATGATTGCGCCGATTGATCCGAACACGGTCACGATGGAGCAAGTCGAAAGTAATATTTTGCGCTGTCCTGATCAGGACAGTGCCGAAAAAATGATCGACTTCATCGACAAAATTCGACGCGATGGCAACTCGGTCGGCGGCATCATCGAGTGTGTGGCGCGGAATGTGCCTGTCGGTTTGGGCGATCCTGTGTTTGACAAGCTAGAAGCTGATCTGGCTAAGGCAGTGATGTCTTTGCCAGCCAGTAAGGGCTTTGAGATTGGTTCAGGGTTTAACGGCACGCTCTTAACTGGACGCGAACACAATGATGAATTTTACATGGAAGGCGATCGCCTGCGGACTCGTACTAATAATTCTGGCGGTATTCAAGGCGGCATTTCTAATGGGGAGAATATAATTCTGCGCGTGGCGTTTAAACCGACGGCTACGATTTTGCTAGAACAAAATACGGTATCTGTGGCAGGTGAAGAGACTACGCTCACAGGTCGAGGTCGTCATGATCCCTGTGTATTGCCTCGCGCTGTGCCAATGGTGGAGGCAATGGTGGCTCTGGTGTTGTGCGATCGCTATCTCACCCAAAAAGCAGTTTCGCTTTAAAAAATAGGAGAGGCGCTTAGCGCCTCTCCTATTTTTTGTTTTGATTTAAAGTCGGGATGATAGGATTCGAACCTACGACATCCTGCTCCCAAAGCAGGCGCGCTACCAAGCTGCGCTACATCCCGTTGCCAAAACTTATTATACTACATAAAGTACCAAATACACAAAATAAATTTTTGTCTAAATGACTATTTGCGTTTTAGACATCAACCCTAATATTCAGATATGCCTTTTTTGTTAAAGAACGTGTGCGGTTGCTCTATGGCGAATAAATTTGCTCGTTCGCCTCTAGTCTGCCCTGAAGTGCTGACTAGAGGCTTTGCATATTATTTTTGAATAGGATGGGGCCCCATCCCGTGAATAGATTTTAACGCACAACCAAAACGGGTGAGTCGCAATGATGCAACACATAATCACTGACACTGCCTAGCATCAAGCGTTCAACCGAACCTAGACCGCGTGAACCCAAGATCAACAAATCTGGATTTTCGTCTTTGGCAACAAGACAAATCACATCACGCGGCTGACCTGTCTCTAGTCGGGTTCGACTTGCTAGCTGGGCAGATTGGCAAGTATCTTGAGCTTTTTGTAAGAGTGTCTGACCTGCATTCAAGATTTTGCGCTCTAGTTCCACATCAGGCAATCCGCGCCAGCCCACCCAATCGCCTGTGGGCATCATCACTTCAGGGATATAGCTACTCAGTGGTTCTACGACAGTTAACAAAACAATTTCGGCTTGGAGTGGAGCTGCAAATACTAGAGCTTTGGCTAGAGCGTGTTCGCTAGCTTGAGAGCCATCAATGGGAATTAAAAATTTCATATATTTATCTTGATTGTATTTTTTAATATCATCTGGGCAGAGTGAATGGCGATCGCGATAATTATCTGTAATGCACTAAAAAAATGCAAATTTGCGAATACTTGCATAACTTAATTACAAGCCCAAATATACTGAAGTTAATCAACAAGTTGTAAATCTTTGCTCTAGTTAATTTCCTGTAATATTCCATGACACGCGATATTCGTATTGGTTTTGCAAATTCTGTCGGTAATACTCCCTTGATCGAAATTGAGTCACTATCGGCAGCCACAGGTTGCACGATTTTAGGTAAGGCTGAATTTCTAAATCCGGGGGGAAGCGTTAAGGATCGCGCCGCCCTGTTTATGGTGTTGGCGGCTGAAAAAGTAGGGCTTCTCAAAGCTGGTGGCACGATTGTTGAAGGAACTGCGGGTAACACGGGTATTGGACTTGCTCTAGTTGCCAATGCGCGGGGATATCGCAGTGTGATTGTGATGCCGAGCAATCAGTCCCAAGAAAAAATTGATTTGCTCAGGACTTTGGGGGCTGAGGTGGAGTTGACTAATCCTGCGCCTTTTTCTAGTCCTGAAAATTACTACCATGTGGCGAAAAAACGGGCAACGGAAATTGAAAATGCTTTTTGGGCAAATCAATTTGAGAACTTATCCAATTCTGACGCGCATTACTATACAACTGCGCCTGAGATCTGGAATCAAACTGGCGGTGAACTAGATGCGATCGCCATGTCATCTGGGACTGGCGGCACAATTGGCGGTGTCACTGCTTATCTGAAAGAACAAAATTCGCAAATTGCGACTTATCTCATCGATCCCACTGGTTCGGGCTTGTATAGCTACATGACCACAGGCGAGTTTAAAGCTGAGGGTAGTTCAATTACCGAAGGGATCGGCATTAATCGCGCCACGGCAAACTTTAATCGGGCTAGATTAGATGGCGCTTTTCAGGGAACCGACCAGCAGGTAATTGAGATGTCGCAATATTTGCTCAAGCATGATGGTTTATTTGTTGGTAGTTCGGCGGCGTTGAATGTAGTCGGTGCGGTCAAGCTGGCCCGAAAACTGGGTAAGGGGCATACGATCGCCACAATTTTGTGTGATGGCGGTGGTCGATATCAGAGCCGAATGTATAACTCACAATGGTTAGCCGAAAAGGGTTTAACACCTGTGGCTAAGGGCTTGGAGTTTATTGATGATTAAAAAATATCGCCGCATTGGTGTCGGGGTGATCTGGGATGGCGATCGCATTCTGATCGATCGCCGTTTGCCGAATGGTGAACTTGCCGAATATTGGGAATTCCCAGGTGGCAAGATTGAGCCAGATGAGGATGTTGTGACCTGCATCAAGCGGGAATTATTAGAGGAACTGGCGATCGTTGTCGGAGTTGGCGATCATTTGATTACTGTTGATCACGAGTATGAAACCATGAGGGTGAGCCTAATTGTGCATCACTGTAAACTCATATCTGGCGAACCACAGGCGATCGCCAGTTCCGAAATTCGCTGGGTAACAGTCGATGAACTAGATGGTTATCGGTTGCCAGAAGCCAATTATCAAATTGTCGAAGCCCTAAAAATGCGATCAGCAGATCACCTACGATAAATTTTTTGTGTTAACTCATGAAAACCGACAAATTGTTTTACCGAATCTTCTTAAATGAACCCAGCTTAATTCCTGAATTGCTATCAGATATCCCCGAAGATTGCCAATTTGAATACAGCGCTCCCGTTGTCAAGGAAAAAGAAATTCGCTTAGATGGATTGCTAACACCCATTAGCGATAATCCAGATCTACCAATCATCTTCCTTGAAGCACAAATGCAACGCGATCCAGAATTTTATAGCCGTTACTTTAGCGGCTTATTTTTGTATCTGCATCAATATAAAGTCACGAGACTATGGCGCGGCTTACTAATATTGCGCGATCGCAGTCAAGATTTAGGACCACAAAGAACCTATCAAACCCTACTTAACCAACAAGTCCAAAGATTATATTTAGACGATTTATTAACCAAACAAGACCTAAGCCCAAATTTAACCATATTAAAATTAATCGTAACCCCTGAAACTGAAGCTATATCATTAGCTCAAAGCATTTTGGGTAACATCGAGAGTGGTGAAGAATTTCAGCAAAAACTAGATTTGGTAGAAGCTATACTGGTAAATAAATTTCCTAAACTAAGCATAGAAGAGATTCAAAAAATGCTCGATCTTAGAGAAGCTGATATCACAAAAACTCGTTTTTATCAGGAAGTATTACAAATAGGTCGCCGCGAAGGTGAACAAATCGGTCGCCGCGAAGGTGAACAATTTGGTTTACAAATCGGAGAAGCCAAGATGGTGATCCGTCAGTTGACGCGCCGTTGTGGTAATCTCACGCCTTCTCAAATACAAAAGGTGCGATCGCTATCTCTACCTGAACTAGAATCTCTCGGCGAAGCATTGTTAGATTTTCAAAACCTAGCCGATCTAGAGAATTGGTTTAAAACCAAATAGAATTTTTAAAAGGCTTGCGAAGCAAGCCTTTTAAAAATTCTGTTGTATTCCTTGAAGCCTCGATAGGCTGTATACCCGCAGTATGTCTGAAGAAATCAATGTTGAACAAATAGCAACCGAGCTATATCAAGAAGGCGTTAGTAACTTTGAAGGTGGCAGTTATCAACAGGCGATCGCCCTGCTCGAACGCGCTCGTGACTTGTCGATTTTAGAAACAGTTTTGGGCGGCGAGATTTGCATATGGCTAGCCAATGCCTATGACGCGGCGGGTCGGACTGATGAGGCGATCGCCCTATGTCGCAGTTTCAAAAAACACCCCGTAAATGATGTGCGAAAATCAGCACGTTATATGTTGGGAATCTTGACCGCGCCGCCACTAAGCAAACTTGAGGGCGTTGTGTCGGAAGTGCCGATTTTGCAATCCCCTGATACTTATCAATCAGCTCCCGCCAGAAGCAAAAGTCAGAGCAGTAATAATCAAAAGCCATTTCGTGAAGTTTCGCTAGAAAAGCCAAAGGCTAACAGCAGCAATAATTTTTTGTGGTTTGCGATCGCGATATCTTTATCACTTTTGCTTCTTTGGACAAAATTTTAAATCAAAAATTTTGAATCGCATCGCACAAATATTTGTGTAATGATTAAAGTTGATCTAGAAAGCCCACTGTTTCCAGTGAGCCAAGCATTTTTTTGTGTTGAGTGCGGACATTCTAGATCATTATGTGGTCAAAAATATTAAGTTTTTATCTGTTTGAGTGATTTTTTAGCGATTTTAAGTCACAAAACCAAAAAAGTAAAAGGCGGCGCGAAGCGCCGCCTTTTACTTTTGGGATAAAAAAAAAGCACTATAGATTGTGACTATAATTTGTCTAGCTAAAAATTTTGTAAGCCCTGATATGTCTGAAGAAGTCAAACTCCCACCTGCCTCAACACCCTCATTTTCACCTTTTAAAAATCTGACAGGATCAGCGATCGCCGCAACCCTTGCCACTGGGCTTTATGCATTTACAAATATGGTGGCGTACAAACTCGCCGCCTCGCCTTTGCAAACTAGCAATACGCTCGCTAATCGGTTGGCGACCTTGGTTCGCACTTTATTATTGGCGATCGGCACAGGAGCGACGATGATTTTTGCGGTGATCGCGGTGGGGTTAATATTATTAACGCTCAAGCAAGTATTTACCGCCGTTTTTAGCAAACCTCAATAACAAAGTTTTCACGAAATATGTAATAAAATTTTTAAAACCTAAAAAATCCTTGACAACGAAAAAAAAACGATAATACTAGAATTTACAGTGACTTACTGTTTTTCTCAGTTGGTGTAAGGATTTTATTACATGTCTATGAAATTTCGTCAAACTAAGCAAAATTCACATTTAGTTTTGCTCAGTGCCTTAATCGCTTCTTCGGCATTGCTTAGCAATGCTGCTCATGCTGAAACTCAAGCAAATCAATCAAATTCAAGTTTCAAGAACGATGCGAGCCTGATCAAGGCAATTAGCAACGATCCGATGACCATGAGTCCAGCTAAGGATCAGCCAAAGGTTACGGGTGAATCGGCAGTTATTCAACAAATTAATCAAGAGCAGGTTTCTCGTCCTGCTAATAAAACTGCCCAAAGTAGTGTTACATCTGTTTCGCAGCTTAGTGATGTCCGCCCCACCGATTGGGCTTTCACCGCTTTACAGTCTTTGGTCGAGCGCTACGGTTGCATCGCGGGCTATCCCGATCGCACTTTTCGCGGTAAACAAGCCACAAGCCGTTACGAATTTGCGGCTGGTTTAAATGCTTGCTTAGACAAGATCAACGAAATCATCTCCGCAGGGCTTGCCGATAAAGTCAGCAAAGAAGATCTGGCTACCTTACAAAAACTACAAGAAGAATTTGCAGCCGAGCTTGCCACCCTGCGCGGTCGGGTTGATGCTCTCGATGCCAAGACTGCCAAGTTGGAAGCCCAACAATTCTCAACAACGACTAAACTATACGGTCAAGCCATCTTTGGTTTGCAAGGACGTTTTGGTAACTCGGCACAGATTGGTGGTACAGCAGTGCCTAAGACGGCTGATCCTGCTACTAATGTTACCTTTGGACAGCAAGTACAGCTAAATCTAGTTACCCAATTTAGCGATCGCAGTTTATTACTAACAGGCTTGCAAGTTGGCAACCTCAACACTGGCGTTGACCCTGCGACTGGCAACCTTTACGCACTTAACAATGGCTACACTCGTCTCGGCTACGAAGCCAATACCGCCAATACCTTTGTCTTGAGTGACCTTACCTATCGCTTTTTGCCGACCAATAACCTTGCTGTTTTGGTTGGAGCGCGTGGTGTAAATGCGGTCAACGTGTTCCGAGGACCAAACCGTGTTGAAGGTGCTGGCTCTGGACCACTATCCCTATTTGCTCAACGTAACCCGATCATTGGTTTTAATGCAGGACAAGCTGGTTTAGGTTTTGACTGGCAGATTAACAAAAACTTTAGTTTGCAAGGTGTCTACTCCGCAGGTGAACCAGCAACTGCAACAGGTGATGGTGGTTTGTTTGGTGGTAATACATCGATCGGTGTGCAACTTGCGGCAAACCTATTCGATCGCCTCGATCTTTCCTTCTATTACCTCAACTCTTACACCAACAACGGTACGCTAAATAACCCTTCGGGCGACAACATCATCGGTGCTGTATTCCCAGCGTCAAATTTTAGTACCAATGCATTTGGTTCGACAGTTTCATGGAATGCTAGCAAGAATCTTAACTTCGGCGGGTGGTTAGGTTTCTCCACTTCTAGTATCAAAGATGCCGTAATCACAGGTTCAGTAGATACCTTTAACTGGATGGCGTTCTCAAACTTTCTAGACGTTTTCCGTGAAGGCGACTTATTTGGTCTTTATGTTGGTCAACCTCCCAAAATCACTAGCAGCAATCTGACGGGTGGCATCAACTACCCAAGTCTCTACAACGGTACTGGCGGTGTCGCAGGTGGTCAACCCGCATCCACAACCCATGTGGAACTGTTCTATCGCTATCCCATCTCCAGAAACATCAGCATTACCCCCGGTTTAATCTTCCTGTTTAATCCTGGTCAAAACTCTGGTAGCGATACTGTCACCATCGGCGCATTGCGGACAACCTTCTCGTTCTAATTTGCATTTTCCTATTACCAAATGACCAAAAACATGAAACCAACAACTCTGTTTTTCTCTCTTTTAGGTGCGATCAGCGCTACCATTCTTTCCGCTTTGCCCAGTCTTGCTCAGACAACTTCTGTGCCACTTACAGGAGGAAATTTATCTGCAACAACATCTTTCACCACGGGTGTAACTTCTGTTAATAGTGCTTCGGTGCTGACCTCATTTGGGACAATTTCTTTGACGGGAGTTTCAGGCGCACTTACAATTCCTGCGATCGGATTTAACTCTACCACCCCAAGCGTACCCTCCAGAGTTCCTGCTGCTGGAGATAGTGTAAACTTTAGCGGCGTTACAAGCGGTACTATATCCAGCCAATCATTTAGCAATGCTTCTACAAATGCTAATGGATCTGTTACCAGCTATTCAGAAACCCCTAGCGCGGGTACTATTAGTGCTAGTTTAACTGGTGGAACGATCGCGTTACCAAGTTCTCTGGTATCGAGCTTATCTGGCACAACAGGTGGAACTACTGGTGGCTCAACTATTCCAACAACTTCAGTACCTGTTGCTGGTGGTTCTCTATCGATTACTACTAATTTTCTTACTGGGGTTTCGAGTCTTAACTCTGGCGGAAATTTTCTGACATCGTTTGGACCTATTTCTATTTCGAGCGGGACAATTATTAATTTTAGCAATCAAGCTGGCACTGTACTCCAAAATGGAGTCCGTACAGTTAATCAATCTAGGGAGGAGCGAGTTGGAGACACCTTTAGCGCTAGTGGTAATATTTCAGGAGCATTGTCAGGTAATACCCTTAACAACGTTGGTTATGCGGTAACAGGGACTTATTCTGGTCTTGTATTTACTCCTAACGTAGGCGTACCCAGCAGTTCACTGGTGACTTTTGCAGTTAATGGCGGTACTGTTTCTTTGCCTACTTCACTTGTGAGTAGCTTATCAGGTGGAACTACTGGCGGCACAACAGGTGGAACTACAGGCGGCACAACTGGCGGAACTACAGGCGGCACGACAGGTGGAACTACTGGCGGTACAACAGGTGGAACTACTGGCGGTACAACTGGCGGAACTACTGGTGGTACAACTTCCCCTCAACCGCACCCGGTTCTCCACCGTCAGCACGTCGCCTGCCGCATCCACCACCGCATACAGCCGGGGCTTCGGGCTGCTGCCCCAAGTCGGGCTGGGGGCGGGGCTGTCCAGATACACCACCTGCGCGCCGTCGAACTGCTTTTCGACCTGGCCGTGGGCGAGCAGATGGTTGAGGGCATCTATGGAAATTCCGCGCTGCTTCATGCGGCTGAAGGCGAGGGGGCTGATCTTTCCGAGTTTCATCATGAGGGTTCTCCTGTTTGCCTGCGCGGGCGGGTTGGCATCGCGCTTGGCGTTTTATGGATTC
>JANODY010000061.1:0-4869 GCA_031412945.1 Cyanobacteria bacterium SOY_65_metabat_81 | reverse complement strand
AGATTGTCGGTACATGAAATTTTATTTGTGCAAGGGTTTTACTTACTTTTGCTGCCTTTTCTTGCATTTTATCAGCTTTCGATCTCCTTGGAAACCTTTGCTTGTATGCTTTTCTTGCTTTTTCAGTAAGCCCTACTTATTGTGGACACTTACGATCATTCTAAACGTTATCTAGGTCACTTTTAGTAAATCGGTAGGTTCTTCATTTAACAATTTGTGGCAATTCCCATCAAAACCGATATCGACTCCAATCTTAAGCTAATATCCAACCGATTTTGCTATGATTGATCAATGACTGAGCCGCTCCTACAAAATTCTGAAAAATTACAATCGCGATTAAAAGAAATCCCCCTCGAAGCAGGGGTCTACTTTATGCGCGATCGCCATGATGTCGTGATTTATATTGGCAAATCTAAGGCATTACGAAATCGAGTGCGATCGTACTTTCGGAATAGTCAAGATTTATCGCCACGCATCGCCATGATGGTGCAGTTAATCCATGAGATCGAGTTTATTGTCACCGACTCTGAAGCCGAAGCCCTCGCCCTTGAATCTAATCTCATCAAGCAATATCAGCCCTATTACAACGTTCTACTCAAAGACGATAAAAAATATCCTTACGTCTGCATTACTTGGTCAGAAGATTATCCGCGTGTTTTTATTACCCGCAAACGCAAGATGGGCGGTACAAAGGATAAGTATTATGGTCCTTATGTGGATGTATTTAATCTAAAACGGACTTTGGGAATCATTAAACGTGCTTTTCCATTGCGTCAGCGCCCGATCCCTATGTTTAAAGATCGTCCTTGCCTAAACTATGACATGGGCTTATGCCCTGCGGTGTGTCAAGAGTTGATTACACCCGAAGAGTATCATAAAACCATGTTGCGGGTTGCCATGATTTTTCAGGGGCGATCTAGTGAATTAGTCGATATATTTACAGAAAAGATGGAAGCTGCGGCTGAAGATTTAGAATTTGAGAAGGCGGCTGATTTGCGCGATCGCCTTCAAGTTCTCAAAAATCTGGGAGCTAATCAAAAAGTATCTCTGCCCGATGACACAGTTTCCCGTGATGCGATCGCCCTTGCCCATGACGAGCAGCATACTTGCATTCAGCTTTTTCAAATCAGAGCAGGGCGATTAGTGGGGCGGCTTGCCTTTGTTGCCGATAGTCAGAGCGACACGCCCGATGCGATTTTGCAACGTACTTTAGAAGCGCATTATCAGAATTGCGATCCTGTTGAAATTCCTAATGAAGTGCATACTCAATTGGAACTTCCTGAAGTCGAGATTTTGCAAGCATGGCTCAGCGATCGCAAGGGGCGCAAGGTGACGATCGCCACACCACAACGTCAACTCAAGGCTGAACTGATCGAAATGGTAGAGCGCAATGCTCAGTATGAGTTAGCCAGAATTCAAAAACAAAGCGATCGTAATCTGCAAGGCTTAGAAGATTTGGCAGAACTTTTAGAACTCGATCGTCTTCCCCATCGCATTGAAGGCTATGATATTTCCCACATTCAAGGCTCTGATGCTGTCGCCAGTCAAGTGGTTTTTGTCGATGGCATTCCTGCCAAACAGCATTATCGCCATTATAAGATCCAGAATCCTGATATTAAGTCTGGTCATTCCGATGACTTTGCTAGCCTTGCCGAAGTAATTGCTCGCAGGTTTAGGAATTATGCGACTTTTGAACTTGTCGATCAAGAAAAAACCTTCACCCCCAGCCCCTCTCCCTCCATGGGAGAGGGGAGTAAGAATGATTTGCCTGATGTCGTGATGATTGACGGAGGGAAAGGACAGCTTTCGGCAGTGATGAAAATTATTGATAAGTTAGGATTGCGCGATCGCCTCACCGTAATTAGTCTTGCCAAGAAGCGCGAAGAAATCTTCTTGCCAGAACAGTCAGAACCATTAGTTAGTGGTGATCCAGAACGCTCTGGCGTACAGCTATTACGCCGTTTGCGAGATGAGGCTCACCGTTTTGCCATTTCTTTTCATCGCCAAAAACGTAGCCAAAGAATGCAGCGATCGCACCTCGATCAAATTACAGGATTAGGACATCATCGCCAAAAAGTTTTACTTGAAAAGTTCCATTCAGTCGAATATATTCGCCAAGCCACGGTTGAGCAGATTGCTGAAACTGACGGTATCGGCAAAAAGTTAGCCCAACATATTTATGACCATTTCCATCCCACGACAGATTAACTGAACTATTAATTTTAGGACTTACGCAAAAATGCCCTAAAAGCCTTATTTTACCCTAGTAGGGGCAATTCATGAATTGCCCCTACATCTCGTTCTTTTGCGTAAGTCCTAATTTTGTTTTAATGGAATCTCAATGACAAATTCTGTGCCTTTGCCAATTTCTGATGTAAAGGATAACTTACCGCCATGATTTTCAGTAATGATCTGATAGGCGATCGACAAACCTAAGCCCGTTCCTTTTCCCACGGGTTTAGTTGTAAAAAACAAATCAAATAGGCGATTGCGTAACTCCTCAGGTATACCATTACCATTATCAGAAACTTTGACTAACAGGCGATCGCCATTTCTTGGATCTATTTTTGGATCTAGTTTTGAATCTATTTGTACCTCAGTCTGAATCAAGATTTTAGAAACTTTCCCATCTTCCCTAATCCATTGGGGTTTATCATCAACGATTTGCCAATTTCCCTTCACAAGAGCATCTTCTTCAAGGGCATCGATCGCATTAGTGAGCAGATTCATAAATACTTGATTGAGTTGCCCAGCATAGCATTCCACCTCAGGAATATCACCGTAAATCTTCTCAACCTCAATCTCTGGACGGCTAGGAGTCACCTTCAGCCGACTTTGTAAAATCATTAAAGTGCTATCAATTCCTTCATGAATATCAACACATTTATATCCTTCTTCATCACTGCGAGAGAACTTATTCAGCGATTGGACGATTTTCTGGATGCGTTCTGCACCCACCCGAATCGAACTAATTAACTTCACAAAGTCATCAGCCAGAAAATCAATATCGATCTCTTCTAACTTGGCTTGCACCGTCTCGACAGGATTTGGATAATGAGTCCGATAGATTTTGACAAGATTTAATAACTCATTGGTATAGTTGTCCGCATAGGAGAGATTTCCATAAATAAAATTTACAGGATTATTGATTTCATGGGCTATGCCTGCGACCAGTTGTCCTAGCCCCGACATTTTTTCGGCTTGAATTAATTGAGACTGGGTACTTTTTAGCTCTTGCAGCGCATTTTCAAGTATTTCGGCTTGCAAGCGATATTTTTCTTCGGAGGCGCGGACTAGAGCTTCAGCCGCAAGTCGTTCAGTAATATCGCGCAAACTCCACACGCGTCCCGCACAACTATTTAATACATTGTGTGATGCGTTTTGAGGTTGTGAATAACATTCCAAGGTTCGACCATCATCAAGTTCTACGATCTCAAAACTATTCTGCTCGCCGTCTAAATCTTTGCCAAAATTATGCAGATGTTTAGCAGCAATGATCCGAGTAGCTACATAGTTAAGGATATAGGAGTCGTCATGAGATGTAAAAATACGCTCAGGAATGCGCCAGATATCCACAAATTTTTGATTGCAAATAATAATGTTGCCGATCGCATCAAGTACCAAAATGCCATCGGCAGTGGCTTCAAGGGTTGCACCTAGGGCCGCAAAACTTTTGTTGATTTCGGCTTCGGCGGCTTGGCGATCGCGGATGTTGGTACAGATATAAGTTGAGCCAATTACTTCCCCGTCAGGATTTTGGACAGGATTTACCTTTAGGCAGATAGGAATATATTGCTGATCGCGATCGATCATCTCCAATTCACTTGACCAAGTGCCGCCATGCATTACGGCTGTATGAATAACCTGTGCAATTTGAGAATTGGGTTTACCATCTGTAAACAAAGCCTGAAATTTATGCGATTGTTGCAATTCAGACAAACTATAAGCCGACAAATGACTAAAAGCAAGATTGATATAGATCGGTTGCCCCATGCTGTCGATGATGCAAATGGCATCATTAGCACTTTCGAGCGCCGTACCGATTTGGGTAAAAGCATCTTCAAGATATTGACGCTCGGCAATTTCTTCGGTGAGCAAGCGCTTTAGGGCTTTTTCGGCTCCAGCATTAGCCAAGGCGTAGCTAGCCACAATGATTCCGCCAGTAGAGCCATCATCGGTGTACCAAGGTTGAGATTGCCACTGAAAAGTAGTTGCCAACTCACCACGGATCGCTATCTCGACTTCGGCGGTGTAATGCATTTGACCGCCGCCAATACAGCGCTCTAGCCCTTGTTTATGGGCGATCGCACTGGGTAATGAGTCGTAAAGATTTGTGCCAATCAGCTTTAGACGTGGCACTCCTAACATTTTGACCCAAGGCTGGCTGACCAAAATGTAGTTCAGATCGCCATCAAACATGGCGATCGCCATAGGGCAGAACTCAACAAACCAGCGCAGATATTTTTCGGCGTGATTAGCTCGATGTGCAATTGATCCCCACTGGGCTTTTGGGTTAGCTTTTGCCATCCGGACTTTACTTTTTAAGAATCGAAGATATTTACTCCAAGATTGTAGCGGTTTACAAGTTTTTACAGTGTGTTATCTGAACCATAACTAGATTGTTTGATCGCGATCGCCATAAATCAAAACCTATGACGCTTTGCGCTCTACTTAAAACCGCTATACCTAGGGCTTACTGAAAAAGCAAGAAAAGCATACAAGCAAAGGTTTCCAAGGAGATCGAAAGCTGATAAAATGCAAGAAAAGGCAGCAAAAGTAAGTAAAACCCTTGCACAAATAAAATTTCATGTACCGACAATCTCCCACAGGACAGCTATCATTCGAGAATTTCTACTTACCATTTGGCGG
>JANODY010000060.1:0-22674 GCA_031412945.1 Cyanobacteria bacterium SOY_65_metabat_81 | reverse complement strand
AGATTGTCGGTACATGAAATTTTATTTGTGCAAGGGTTTTACTTACTTTTGCTGCCTTTTCTTGCATTTTATCAGCTTTCGATCTCCTTGGAAACCTTTGCTTGTATGCTTTTCTTGCTTTTTCAGTAAGCCCTACTTATTTAGTAAAGTACTTTGTAACTTTGTAGGTTAAAGGGGAAAGCTTTTAAGCTTATTTGTCTTTAGGCTTCTTAACAAAGTAATAACTTAGGACTGCTCCATATATAGTTGTCTCAACACCTAGAATCGCTATAGACATGTTTTTTAACAGTTCTTTATCCGCACTAGGTTTTAGAGTGCCAATACCTACAAAAGACAGGCAAATTAAGAGAGACACTCCCCAAAAAACACTAAGCATAAGTACAACTTGAGATTGAGTATCTGCTTTTTTCTTGCGCTCCCATTCAGCGACATTTTTAATGGTCTTAGAACTGGCAGGGATAGATTTTGGGAAATCGAGTTCTCCATCAATTGAAATTGATATATGTTCAATATTTGAATCAATTGATGGCTGAGATTTTGTCTCTACTAAGGTAGTAGATTTTCTTGCCTTGTTTTTTGACATTAATTTGTCCTAGATGGATTGTTGACTTGTCTAGGACAAGACCCGTTCTACCTAAAGACAACTTCGCGAATTTCCCCGTCGGGATTCTCAAGTAGAACTTTTACTCCAAGCATCGTATGTTTGCGAATGTAGACCTCAGTTGCAATTGCTTTTTTCAGTGCTTCATTCTGAGTAATTCCTTGAGAATTAGATAGAAATTCTAAATATTCGGTAGAATCACCTGTCAAAGTAATTGACATTCTCTTGGTTTTTAGATTTTTGGGTGGGTCTTGCCACTTTTCCGTTACCAAGTCAAGGTCATCTTTTAAAGAGTCTTGACCTGTATCAAGAAAAGATTTTTTTATTAGATTTTTAGTCATAGTGTGGATCAATCCCTGCTATTTGGTAGCCCTTAAGGGGATCTTTTATCTAAAAGCTGGATTTAGCCTGACTTATTCACACAGTATTCAAGCTAGCTTTTGATCGATCATTATTAAGGATGAATCATAGTATACACCGTTTTTACACCGAATTGGTGTATTTTTTGCACAGTCATACATTTGTCAGACTTCTATTAATCCCATATCCGCGATCGCATCAGCGCTGATATCACCTATCAGATTACATATCAGGCAGTTCCTTAAATCAGTATCTAATCCCTCTAAATACTCGCTAGGATTGCCATTAAGCCAAAAGTCAGACAATGTATTACAAGATTGTCTGACAAGTTCATTATGATTATCTGCATAATGCTTAGCTCTATCCCTATCCCTTAATGCTTGGCTTACCATTGCAAAGCCAAGCACCTTAACCAGAATCTCGATCATTAGGCAACCTCACGATTAATAACTCGACTAACTTGGACTGCTTGCCACTTACCGCCCCGCTTGGTTTTAATGCCTTGTTCATTCAGTTCATTAGCGATCGCAGTCAATGTAAAACCATCGTCTGACATTTGTTTTACAAACGCAATAACCTCTAACTCACTGGCAACCTTAACCAATTGCTTATTAACCATCTCGTAACCGTAAGCGGGTGATCCAACGTGTTCACCTTGCGATTGTTTTTGACGTAAAGCTGTAGAGGTACGCTCACCGATCGCCTCTCTCTCCCATTGTGCAACACTCATCAAAACATTTAGGCATAACCGCCCCGCAGCCGTGCGAGTGTCGATCTGGTCGGATACTGAGAGCAAAGCCTTATCGGTAAAGTAGTTTTTTATCAGGTAGTTCCAGTCGGATACATCACGGGTTAATCGGTCTAGTTTGAAAATAATCACCGCGTCTGCTTCACCACTGTCTAACATTTGTAAAACATTTGTAAGACCATCACGTTTTAAGGACTTGGCAGATACACCCGCGTCAATGATTACATCAAGTAAATCAATGTCATACAAATCTGCATAAGCTCTAATCTTGCTTATTTGAGCATCAACACTGTAACCATGATCGGCTTGCTCTTGTGTCGAAACTCTAACGTAACCTACCGCCTTAGTCATTTGTCTTACCTTGTCTTACTTTATGTAAAACAGTATGTCATACATATAACTTAATGTAAAGCATTTTGTATTACATTTTGTAAAACATACTTATTTTATTTGACAAATGTTTTACACAGTTTTACAAAAGGGAGCGGTTTTGTAAAACTGTGTATAACTCTATGGTTTACATAGTATTTTATCTATGTATTACATTTTGCTTTACAGAGTATGACAATATGCTATAATGTAAAACATAAAGTAAAGCAAGAGTAAAACATTATGGTAGACACTAAAGCGGTGTCGGTTCGATTGCCTCTCGACTTACTGAATGAGTTAAATAGCTATGCCACTGATAAAGGCATGGTGAGGGGTGGTGATGCAAATATAGGCGGCGCGATCATTGCAGTCCTTAGAGAGCGTTTTTTTAATGAGTCTGACAATATAAAACAAGTGTCTGACAATGTGGATATTGAGAGCATTGTTAATGATGCTGTTGAGAGCCGTCTAGAAGCTGTACTAAATCAGGTTCGAGATCTTGAGTTAAAAGTTCACTCTCAAGAGACTTACTCACTGCTCTATACATCCCTCAAAGCTGATGTAGATATCCGTTTTGATGAAACTAACAAGGCGATCGCCACATTAACCAGTGAGGCTACAGCACCCGCAAAAAAGCCCCTGATGCTATCCCAGAATCAAAAGGTGATAGCAATCCAGAAATTACAGGCAACAGCTTAGAGCCTGATTCACCGCCAATCATTGAGGCGATCGCGACTATCGCATCTCCATCAATTGAAAATCCTTTGCCTGATGAGGCTTTGAGTGAGGCGATCGCCGCGACTGCAAAGCCAAAATCAACTAAGCGATCGGCTAAATCAAAACCAGAACCAAAATACACCCGCGATCGCCTAAACCAATTGAAAACCGATGAACTCCGCAAGGCTTACCGCGCTGCTGTCCCACATAGCGATCGCAACAGTGAGAAGCACACCAAAGCGGAATATGCTACCCGCGATTTTATGATCGAAGCAATTCTAAAGAGCGAAACTCAATCATAGTAACACTTTCAAGCCTATAGCCTAATTTAAGCGCTGTAGGCTTTGCGATTAGCTAAGGTAGAATTACCTCCAAACTATAACTATCGCGGTTTCTAGGCACGTTCTAGAGTATGAAATTTTAGAGATACACCTAAAACACGCTGAAAAGCGGTGAAACACCTGCGAAAAATCTAGAAAAGACGTGCTAAATATTACTTTTTGGCTATATTTGCAGATATTTGAAGGTATTCAGGGTATTAATAATGGAATTAGCTCTGAGATTGGTTTCTAGCCTGTCAATGATGCTAAAACACGATGATTTTTTGAAACAAACAAGGAACGAACTAAGATGGCAATTTCTGAAGCAGGTCGGCAGAAGCTCCGTGAACAGATTCAAATCACAAAACCTTGGTTAAAGTCCACAGGTGCTAAAACTGCTCAAGGCAAGTTAATCTCAAGTCAAAATGCCCTCAAAACTGGCTTGTATTCTCAATTTTTTCCACTCCGCTTTTTGTCGAGAGAACTGCTATTAGAGGATTCTCGTCCTCGCATCAGGGAGATTATTCAAAATATGCAAAAGACTTACGATGAGAGTGATACAGCAATTCCGCCGCGTGTATGGGAACGTCTGTTTGAGAAGTTAAATAGTCCTGATTTTTTAAAGTAATAGCTATCAAAGTTCACAAGCAATTCTGAGGATGTGTTATGGGTAAAGATGCAGTAGCAAAAATCAGTGCTGATGCGATTAAGGGATCAGGACTAATCGAAGCAGTTAGCTTATCCAAGGTTTTAGCCAGTGGTGATAACTCTGTTCTCTTATTTGCTGGTCAACTCGATAAACCTCTAACCAATGAAGAGATCGAGAGGATGCTCAGCAATCAATCAATCATCCTTAACTCTATTGGCAATCGCAAAATACAGCATAGTGTTGATATTTTGTTGCACGGTGGTTCGTTGGATGCTTCAGATCGCCTTTTGAAAAATGGGTTTAAGGCTATAGAGTTATCTCGAAAATGTTTGACTGCTTTGAATGAGGTACGCAACCCTAAGAAGTCTACGACTTTTATCAAGAATGCGATCGCTCAGCAAGTTAACCAATTAGTTACAACCAGTCCAAATCATCAGCAAGATAGTTTAGGTGAAAGTGATGCCCCGCAAGTAGACTTTAGAGCAGAAACTCAGACAAAGGGAATTGATTCAGAGTTGGCAACCTTGGACAAAATCGACAGGAGCGCAAAGCGATGCAGGAAAGCAACGGGTTAGCCTGAATGCCTTGAAACATGGCAACTATACCGCCGCCGCTATGCAGGAGCAGAGAGAGTTTAGGGCTTTGCTTTGCAAGGTGAAAGCAGAGTTAAAGCCATTGAGTAAATAGTTTGTTTTTGCTTTTTTTGCTCAAAAATATTTTGAGTTTTTTAAGTTCAAAGAGCGATCGCTATCAGGCATATCGCATCAAAGTAAATGGCGATCCGTTCCATCCTCGATGATATGCCCTTAGTCTCAGTTCTCAGGGATCTATTGCCATTGGTTCTTTACGCGATCACTCGGTCAACTTCCTGCCAAGTTACCTTATGTTCACCAAAGTTCTGATTCCAGATCGTGAGTTCATCGGATACAACAGATTTAATAGTCCAGATGGATTGCTTCATCGCAGGAATTACGCCCGAACGTTTCCATGTGATTCTGTCGCCTATAGCTAAGGGTGACGATCCAGATGATCCACTTAAAGTGTGAGGTGGATCATTAGATGGATCATCGTTTTTTGTTGCGGTGACTACGTTTGAGAGATAATGATCCACATGATCCAGTGTTTTTGACTCAAAACTATTTTCTTCAAAAATATATGTATCAGGTTTTGTATTTTCCTGTGTTGGACATATATTTTTTTCGCTGAAAACTTTTACCTGTTTTTGGTGGATCAAGTGGATCATTTCTTCTGAATTGCTTACTATATCAGCATCAAAAGGTGATCCACCTAATGATCCACCTAATTTTGCTAATGGGGGTGAAATGCTTACTACATCAGCATCTAAAGATGATCCACCTAATGATCCACCTAAATCTAAATCGGTAGGAGCAAGCCATGAATTAACCGCCATGAGATTGCCATCAATATTTACTCGATGCCTACCACCAGATTTTGTGAATCCCAAACGCATGAGGCAATTAATTACGTCCCGTTTCATCGAGTGATTGTGTTTGGCTGTCTCACGCTCAATGTGGTACAAAATCTCGGTGCAACTGATTTTCTCTCGTCCCTCGCAAAATTGAGCGATGAGAGGCATCCAAGGTGAATCACTTCTATAGCGTTCATTGTTGCGATCGCTTGCAGCTTTCTCTAAATCGGATAACCACCACTTAGCACCACTTTTATAGAGGCTTACCGCAGCCGCCCAAATTTGATCGCGATATTCCTTCACATATTCAACATCAATTTCTTTGGCAACTTGGACAAGCCAATAGCGCCGATCGCCAGTTGGGTCGGTTAAAAAATCAGCACGATTAGACGTTCCCACAAACAGGAACCGCCGCTTAAATTCCTTAGTGCTAATGGCATAAGGCAACCGCAATAAATCGGTTTTGATGGTAATGAAGTTTTTCAGGTCGCCTTCATACTTAGAATTGGCAACGCGATCAATCTCTCCAATCTCGCAAATCCACTTGCGGTGTAATCGCATCAAGTTGTCTTTGTTATTTAGCTCCTTGTCCAAGTTGTCGGTGAAGTTCTCAACACCCGCTAGAGCCTCGAAAAATGTGCTTTTCTGGTAGCCTTGCTTACCCACTAGGGTAAGGACTGAATCAACTTTGCAAGATGGTTCATAGATTCGCGCAACAGCAGCGATCAATGTTTTCTGTAAGAACACCTCATACAGGGGGTTAGTTGAGCCGAAGCACTTAGCAGCTAGATCGCTCAAAATGTTGGTATTGTCGCCATGTTTTTTGTAGCAATCATCAAGATAGTTTTGGATTGGGTGATAACTATTTTTCTCAGCGATCGCTCTGATAACATCGCAAGCATCAGCCTTAGAAATCTCGATGTTCAACTCAAGAGCAAACATGGCGCGACTCCGATCCATGTCGAAAAATTCACCGTCAAGTTCAGGCTCGTTGGTTAATTCGTTCAAACTAAAGCGATCGCCATAGACATTATTAATAGTGGTGATGTTCGCCGCCAAATTACAAATCTCATCTGCTTCAAATTGCGCCTTTAGCTTTTCTCGTTCCTGTCTTAGCACTTCGCGATCAATCCGATCCTGTAGTTTGATTTGCGCTTGATCGTGAGCGTTCAGCAATTTCTTGATACTGGGAATATCGATTTTTTCTGACTCATCGCAGGGGATACCGTCAAAATCAGCATCAAGGATTTGCGGTTCCTGATTTTTGCAGAATTGATCGAAAATTTCCTTAGCCGATCCAGTAAACCCGATGTGCTTATCTGTTAAATAAGCCTCGGTCGCCACAGCCAAGCCCTTTATAGTGGCAATGATGCTTAATGGTTTGTCGATGCCATACTTCACAGCTTCAATGTATTTCTTAGGCAGCAATGACAGTAAATCAATATCGCTAGGCTCTTCGAGTTTGGACACATACCGTAAGTCAATCTTGCTCACAGGACTAAGGGCATATTGCAACCTCTTCACTCGTTTCTGTGCTGATTCATCATCGCCACGAATCACACAAGCTGGTAAGCATGAATCAGGATTAATAGTTTTCTTGATGCGTTCAACGCGATCGCCATCAATGCCAAAATTATCGGCACAATCATTAATCAGGTTGTCGGCACTGCCAACATAATTCACACCATTAGCCTTAAGCCAATTTTCCCAGCCGTAAAGCTCCTTAGCCGCCTTGGTTAGATCGCTACTACGATCATCGCTCTCAGCATTGCCAGTAATGATCGATTGCACCGCAGGCGTAACACAGCTAAAAAGCTCGATTGCAGCAGAGATAGACGAGATTCTAGACGTGCTTGGCATACTAGGCTTAATGACCGCCGCCGCCTGTTTCTTTGTTGTGGTGAAGATATTTAGCTCATTGAGAGGGACAGGAGAGCCGTAGCTGATATTGGTGTAAGGATTCCCACTCACCCCAATTGTGGGTGCTAGTACCGCAAAACGACCAGACCCTAGTAACTCACCAACATGATCGCCGCCCTCGGATAGGGAGAAATTAGTGAAGTTAGTACCTTGATCGCCACAATCAACTAAGAGTCTATAGCCGCCACTATGAGTCTGCTCTAGCCATCCGTTAGCCTTAATATCAGGGGCGCAAATAGAGTCAAGTGCGCGATCGCATTTTTCTTGTGAATCAAAATGTTTGCGGTCAAGATCGAGCCATCTATACCGATTAGAACCAAGGCAACCTATACCATTTTGGGGATTGGCAAACCACTCTTTTAATTCATCCTGAGATGGGAGCTTTGATTGGTATTCAGCATGGCGTATCGTTTTCGGATAGCCATTTTTTGCGAGAAAGCTGGGATTTTTGCCAGTGAATGAGACGATCGGCTGTTGATCCTTGTCAATCAAGCATTGATCGTAAATTTGGTAGTACTCATCAGCCGAATCAAAGCTAGAGATTGCGACAGGTTGTATACCTACAGACTTGCACACCTCTTTATATTGCTTGCCATACCAAGATGTGGTTTTGTACTGTCTAGTCTTGATTTTCGATACTGCCTTGTCAACTTTGCGAGGATCTTGATAGGGTGAAACAGGCAAAACAGACAAACCAAGAGCAGATAATTTCGATGCAATTTCAGCGTAATTCATGAGATAATATTCCTAATAGCTTCTAGTTTTTGATAATTTCCAAACTTCTAATAGTTTGAATTTTGAAATAGAGAAAGCAGCCACAGGTGCGAACTGTAGCTGCTTTTTTAATGGCTAAGTTTTCATTAGCACACCTCCGTTTTCAATGCTCAAGCTAATGCGAGAGGCAAGACTTGAATGTGTTTGAGGATGTCCAAACGACATAAGATCGCCTAAATTTGCGATCTGAGTGAATTTTTGATTGCTGTACTGATTTTCAGTACGATATAAATACTTCATTTGCGCTCAATTCCTTGCCTAGAGGTGGATTGAGTCGCTTTTAGCTTTTAGATTGACTTAGGGAATGTAATGAAATTGCAACAAAAGTGTTGCAACATTTTTCTAGAAGAGATAGGATTGAAATAATTAGATTTTTTCATTAGCGATGAATGAGGATTGGCGTTTTCATTTATCACTAGATTTTCCTATCTCTTGTCGCTTGAGCAACTGACTTTTCCCTAAGTCATCTATCGCTCAAGCGACTATTCTGTTTTTAGGGTATGTTTCAGGTAAAGCTCTCAAAAAATTAGAGAGTCTCATACCTTCAGATGAGGCAAGCTCATGTAAGGCATCTCTCTCTGGTTCGGTAAGTCTAGCGCCTACCCATTTAGTTTTTTTAGTTTTTTTCATCTGGGTTCTTAAACCGTAAAGAAAATATATTTTGTGGCAACAAATTAATTTTACACCAATCCTATCTAAGGATCAATGATCGCCAATGGTAAGCAGTACAGTATTTTACTGTTTTAGTTTTTTAGAGTGAATTTGTAATACTAAATTGACCTAAATCGATAAACTTTCAACCGTTATTTGTTGGTTAGACTGGTAAAAAGCATCATAATTCGATATTAAGTGGTAAATTTCAATCAGTCTATACCTAAAGACAGATTTTTTAGATCCTGTAATATTTGTTTGAGTTGATATTGCCTCAGCTTGCCTGTAATTCATCCTCAAACAAGATTGAGTGAATCCCTGCGTCAGCTTTACTGCTCTCAAGCATTCTGTAGGTCATTTTACTAGCCCCTGCGATCGCTTCTGCAAAAGTTTTTTTAGCTTGGACTACAGGGTTATCAATTTCGTGATCTCCTTTGACCTCAACAATGACATAGGTATCATCATTTTTTTGAAACAGGAAGTCAGGGTAATAGCTGCGAACCGTATGGGAGTCAGGATCGATATATTGAATATAAAAATCTGACTGCCCGTGTGTGAGCATCCCTGTAAAGTAAAGTTTTTTAACTCTGCCATCTTTGAGTAAATTCCAGAAAAGTTTTTGCTCAGGTTTTGAGTCAAAGCAGTAGGTATCAAGGTGAAAGCTTTTCTCTGCTTCTTCTGGAATCAGTACACTTGATCGCCTTACCGTTTTGTCTAGGGCTGCACTAATTCTGTAGAAGCCATCTTTGGGGATTTTGACTAGATCGATTTCATAGGGTTCGTTAATCTCTGTGGTGGTGATGTCATAGAGTTCTGCAAATAAATGAGGGATTACCCAGTCATAGAGGACTTCATTAAATTCATTCACAGCGAAGACGATCGCCTCAATACCCTCTTGGGTATTTTCGAGAATATCCTCAATGATTAGCGGTGATTTGTTGAGGTAGCGTGAGATCTCAGCGACTAGGGTAAATTGGCTAAACTGACGCTTTTCTCGGACATGGGTAATGTCCTCAGCTTTGATTTTGCTTTTGTTGGAGGGGATCGGTAATCCGTCTTGTTGAGTGTGCATGATACGGTATTTGTCGCGATCGCATTCATCTAATTTCAAGCTAATCCCTTTCACTAATTGCTTTTCAGTCATGTGAAACTGTTTGCGAATACGTTGCAGTTTAATTTTTGCTACTGGTGGGATAACTCGCACCTCGATCGTATCTTTATCCTTACCTGCGTCCTCCATATCTTTGATACTGATACGGAAATTTTGTTGTAACTCAGTGTCTAGGATAGTTTTGTTGGCTTCACTGAGATAGACATAGCCTGTTTGCTGTGCGTCTCCGATCGCCCGTAAACATCGCATCGTTGCTTGGAGGACAAATATTTTTGATTTTGGCTGACGGAACATGGCAACGCTAAACAACGATCGGCAATCCCAACCCTCGCGCCCTTTATTGACCAGTAGGATAAATTGTTTTTCTGATTGGGGCGTGTCAAGACGGTTAAACTCGCGGATCTCATCATTACTGGTTATTTTTTCATCACCAACATTGACCAGAATTGCGCTAGAGGGGATGTGATGTTTTTCTAGAGCCGCTTCGACTGCGGGGCGTAGTTCCTTTTGCAACTCATCAATAGTGGCGGCAAAAAATGCCATTTTTGGGAGCATACCCTCATGACGTTGGTTAGCATTATTTTCTAGGAAGTCTGCGATCGCCACATCAATAAACTCAGTGGTTTTTGTATTGGTGTAGCCATTGATTTTGACTTTCTTGAGAAAACCTTTATCGATCGCCTCTTGTAATCCATAGGCATAAACGACTTCAGGCAAAATTTCTTTACCAACATAGGGCGTACCTGTGTAGTTATAGCAAGCAACCACGCGAGTACCTGATTTATTTAGACTAGAAGCAAGTTCATCGACAGTTTTCCGCAAACTAGTTTCTGTTTGCTTCTGCCCCATGTCATTAGCGAGTTTGCTACCAAAGACATGATGAGCTTCATCAATAAATATACCTATCTGTTCTAGTCGTCTGATTTTCTCAAACCTTTGATTAGTCTTAATTGCGTCATCGTCATCAGGTTCATCAAAGCCATAGAGATCTTCATTAGCAGCATAGACACTATCGGCTTGATAGCTAGGTTTACCACTTCCCATAAGTTGAACTAAGGGAGCTTTCTCTTTGTGTTGCCGCTTGAGGATAATTTTCTGAGTATTCGAGACAATGATATTAAATTTTGATCTGTCGATGGTGCTAAGGGTCGCCCCTGCTTCATCTAGGAAGTGAAAGCGGATATTGCTAGAAATAAAGTTGAGATACTCAGGTGGGACAACCTTGGACTTATCAAGGTTTTCTAACCCGCGTAATGATTGCAATACAGTTTTGTCTGGGGCAAAGATAAGAGCGTTATGGCAATATTTGGGATCTTTGTCCCATTTGTTCCCAACAATGAACTCATAAAAAATACAAGTTGCCATCAAGATTGTTTTGCCCGTCCCCATCGTCAGCGCAAAAATATAGTTAGGGTAAGTACGAGCGTAGGACTTCATACGCTCAAAAATTACTTTGTACTGCTCTTGTCCGAACAGTTCGAGTTTTAGCTGTCCTTTGCTATCACTTATTTTGCGCCCTTTAAACTTACCTTCATTGGTTGACCATGCCATAAAAAGCTCATGAATTGGGGCATTGTCTAGAAATTCCTTTAAGAAAACATAGATTTCTAATGCTTCAAACTGGGGCTGACGTAAATAGGCTTTTGCATTAGTACTAGGATCGTTAAAGTCTAGAAACTTTTTGGTTAGATCGCGGTAGTTCAGACGGATACGCCCTTTGTTGAACTGGTAGAAATCAAGGAGGGGTGCGAAAAAGGCAAAGTTAAGGTCAAGACTTTGTTTAGTTTTAGCCATGATAGGTTTCTCCCTCCCATGACTCTGAGAGTAGATCGGTAATCTTGACGCGGATCGTCCCTGCGTCCTCTGGGATTTTGTAGCGTCCTGAGACAAGCTCTTTTTTATCAGGAATATCGACTAACTTGGGTTCGAGGATCGCGCCGTCATAGTTCCAGTCGATCATCACTGACTCAACCAACTCTCGCCAGTCTTCAACGTTTTCCTGTTGCAAGCTGAGTTTTTGTAAGAGGTTCATCGGATAAAACTTGTCAATAATCAGGTAATCACCATCGATTTTGATTTTTGCCTCTGAGTCGCGCTTAAATTCTAGGTTTGACTTGTCGCGCAAAATATCGACAACTTCTACATCGATCTTAAAGGGTTTAACCTGTTCTTCAAGAGTTGCTTTTAGATCGGGTTCATGTCCCATACAAATCAGAGTGATTTTCTCAAGTGGCTCAGTAGGTTTGTGTTCAGGATTTTTTTGCATTCTCTCAAATTTTTTATAGTCCAGTCCTGCGATAATTTCGCTGAGGTCAGCCTTAGTTGCAATCCGATTAACGGGCATGATTTTCACCATCCGCCCGTCTTTTTCACCATCAAAGAGGTTTCCTTGATCGAGTCGTTGGATTTCGAGGGCTTCTAGCAATAGGTCTTTTGCTTCTAGGGGATTGCGGAAAACGTCATAATGATTGACGTTATAGACTTCAAAGCCTGTGTAGTAAGTAGTGATTTCATCAGTTTGAATTTCTTCGACTGATTCATCACTTGGCTCAATGTCTTGAGATGTGACATAATCTGTTCCCTTTTCGGCGGCGCGTTTGGTCATAACAGGGTCAGTCGCTTTGCCTCCTTCAATAGCTCGTAATTTCGGAGAGACTTTGGGAATAGATAATTGCAAAGATTTAGCTGAGTTTTTCTTTTGTTCTAGTTCTTCAGCTACGCCTAACAGTCGTTTTGTGGTGATCTGAACTGCTCCTAAGTTAATGTCAGCCCCTATAAATCGCCGTCCTAGTTTCATCGCTACAGCTTGGGTTGTGCCACTTCCCATAAAGCAATCAAATACTAAATCGCCTTCATTTGATGAAGCTTTGATTATGCGTTCTAGTAATGCTTCAGGTTTTTGTGTTGGATATTCAAGTGCCTCACGGGTAGTTCCATATCCCCGTATTTGTGATATGTCTTGCCAAAGATTAGATAGTAGAACACCTTTACTTTCGTCTAGATATCTTTTTAGCTTTATCGTTTTCTCTGTGATGTAAAGTCTGTTAGCTTTATCTAACTCTTCCATCTTTTCTTGTGTATAGCGCCATCCATTAGGAGGACACTTTACACCCTTATAAGTAAACATCAAGTTTGGACGAGGGTTAGGACTAGAACAATCTGCTAAATTATATTTCTTTCCTGTTTCAGGCTCAATATTTTTATACCAGTCATTAATAGTTTTTTCTGGTAAAGCCGTATATTGGTTATTCCATATAGGATTAGAGTCCTTAGCGTAAAGCAAAATATGATCTGTAACAGTAGAATATCTTCCTTTTGAATCTGAATGAGAATCAGCCCTTTTCCAGACAATCTCATTCCTAAAATTACTCTCTCCTAATATTTCATCTAATAGATTTTTCAGGTAATGATTTTTATGCCAATCGCAATGTAAATAAATACTTCCATTATCCGCTAACAATTCTCGTATGAGAACTAATCTCTCATACATGAATTGTAGATACTCATCATTAGTCCATATATCTGTATATTGCTTTTCTTCAAAGGTATTTTGATCATTTGTAATCTGCTTACCTTGTAATTCAATCTTTTTCTTATAATCAGCCTTCGAGTCAAAAGGCGGATCGATATAAACCAAATTCACCTTGCCTCGAAAATCCTTGAGCAAGTGAGATATCACCTGTAAATTATCACCCCAAAAAATCTTATTGCGCCATCCGTCCACATCCGCCCCGTGTGACTCCTTTTGCTGAGCAGGATAAAACTGCGTAGACGTAAACGGGCGCTTACCCTTCCAGTGCAACATCGGATAGCCCTTGATCGGCTCAAACTTATACCCCTCAACCGTATCTAGGTTTTGGGTATTGGGTAAGTTCATCCCTAGTTGTGAGTTGTCAGTCATGGCTGTAACTTTTTGGAAAAGGTGTAAGTCTTATAATAGTATTGAGAGGTGTAAGCACAGGAAACAGTTATGTCAATCACATTTCGGTTTCACCCACACAAAGCTGTTGAAGCCGCAGCAATGTTTCTAAAATTGCATGGTCATGGTAAGCCTATGAAATATCTAGGCTTGCTTAAGATGCTTTATATTGCCGATCGCATAGCCCTAGAACGCATGGATCAACCCATTACAGGCGATTGTGCTTACTCCATGAAATATGGTCCAGTGCTTAGCGGCGTTTTAAACCTCATTAAAGGACAAAACGTTAACGATGCTTTAGACCTTTGGCAAGAGTATATTTTTAGCCCTGAAAAAAACTTTGTCCAATTGCGTGAAGAACCTGAAAACGACTATCTCTGTGAATTAGCCCAAGAAATCATCACAGAAGTTTACAAACAATTTGGACATCTTGACCCCTTTGATGTTGCAGAATGGACGCACGGACTCCCAGAGTGGAAAAAGCCTCCTGAAAATTCGCGTATCCCTATCGTTGTTGACGATGTTCTGAGATTTTTAAATAAAAGCGATGAAGACATCGAATATATTCAACAAGTAGAGGCTAGAGAGGCATATTTGGATAGGGTATTAGCTGCATAATGACGAGCATCAATATTAATGTAGGTGATGCTTTTTTATTAGAGACATCTAACATACCTCATCTTTATGTGGCGATCGCCTCAACAACTAACAACAAATACTTATTTGTTAACTTGACCACACGCAGAACGCGATCTGAAACGACTTGTATTTTGCAACCTGATACAGCAGGTATGCCTAGCTACGTCAGATCTGAGTCGGTTATTGCCTATGAATTTGCCCGTGAGATAGATGCAAATCAGCTTGCTATAGACATTTGTGAGGGTAGCCGTATTCCAAAATGCACTTTCCCCGCCGATATTTTGGACAAAATACAGCAGGGTGCGATCGCCTCAAATCGGATCGAACCAAGACACAAAAGATTGGTTAAAAGTTTTTTAGGTATTCCCTAGTTGTGAGTTGTCAGTCATGGCTTGTGGTGGTCAAATAACGCTCATGTAGTACATTAGTCTAAATATTACTGTCGGTAACTTTAATTTGTGAGCCAAGAGACAAATATTGACGATGAGCTAAGATCAAGATGGAAGCCGTTACTTGAAGTTGCGATCAGTCAACCTAGACAAATCGTCAAAGCAAGTGATTATATGGGTGCAAAGCGTACTAAAGCTCAACCCGTTATCCTTGCCTGTGACGACGGCAAAGAATATATGGTTAAAGGTCAAAACGCAGGACGGCAAATCGTAAACGAGCAAATTGTAGCAAGGTTAGGGTTATTACTTGGCGCACCCATACCAGAAACAAAAATCGTTGAGATCCCTGATGAGCTTATTCAAAACGAAAAAAATCTCGCACATATTACTGCTGGGACAGCACACGGCTCACTATATCTAAGAGATACATACTTTGATCGATGCTTAATCGCCACTAGTGAGGAGGTAAATAGACCGAGACTAGCTTTACTAGCCGTCCTCTATGGTTGGGTAGGTGAAAATGACCGACAGTATCTATTTACAAATAATCCCCCAAGGTTGATCTACTCCATAGATCACGGGCATTTTTTTCCAAATAGTCCCAACTGGACAGCAACCGATTTAGCGATCGCTCAGAATGCTCAGCTAGATCCTGCCTTTATATCAGAGTGTAATCTTACCCAGTCAGAAATTGAGCAAGCTCTCGAAGCACTCGCAAATATTAATGGATTTGCGATCGTTGATGCAGTTGCCTATCCACCGACTGAGTGGGGCATCACAATTGACGAACGGACTATGATGTTGCAATATCTAATGAAAAGAAAGTTGCAAATCTTAGCACTTCGGCAAGCAAACCGCTAAGCAAGAGGTGATTCACATGACAAGCAAATATAGCGTTATCCAATATGTCCCAGATCCGATCGCAGATGAGCGGATCAATATTGGTGTGCTTGCTTTTGACGATCAAGATGTGCGGGTAGAATTTTTGCACCACTGGGATCGAGTTCGCTGTTTCAGTAAGACAGATACGAGCTTTTTGCATGACTTTGCTAAGCAAATGAAAGAGTCTGCTGAATCTGGCTTACTTTTCCCTAGCGACAAAGCCAACAATGAAATACCACCTCATGAGCGCTTAGAAAGCTTTGCTCTTGAGAGTATGAATAGCATTCAGTTCACTCAGCCTCGCGCCTCGATGAGAGATGTAGAATCTCTCATCGAAAATATCACGGCTAAATTTTTGGTTGATAAACCTAAAGTTAAAAGCAACGGTCGCGATCGTCAGTATGCAGCAAGGGTAACAACCTCCAAAATCAGGCAAGCTTTTAATGAATATTTCAGTACAAACAATAAAAAATGGAAAGACTACTTTAAGCATGACCTCTCAGGTCAGAAAGGAAAACATGAGTTTGATGTGGTCGTTGCCAACGGTACGCCCCATTTAGCAGCACATGGTATTTCTTTTGAAGTCCAAGTTAATCAATTACTGATCGATTCTGTGTACTGGCGCGTTGGCGATATCAAAGAGCAAATGCCTGATTTCCCGATCGCGGTTATTGCTTTACCGCCTAAGCATGACCTTATCGAGCGCCAAGATCGCAAGAGACTAGAAAACCTGTATCAAAAATCAACTGAAATATTGAGAGGCATGAATACTCAAGTCTTAGATGAATCAGAAGTTGAACCTTGGGCTAAGAAAACCCTGAGAAATACCAGTCTCTATCAACTACAGTAGTTTTGAAATATTAGTTTAACTGGAAGTTTAAGATTTAAACTTCCAGTTAAGCTAATACCTCGTCAAACGTCTTGATCTATTTCAAACCCTATCGAACCATAAATACTAGATTGTTGTTTTACTGTTTGTTTAGACTGAAAATTTTGTTCGGGCTGAAAAAACTGACCGCCAACAGACTTAGCTAGACTGTTAGAAGTATTTTCAATAACTTTTGACAGTCCAATTAGCTGTTGGATATGTTCATTGATCTGAGATGATCTACCTGTATTTTCTTGAGAGTTAGCTTGGCTCATTTGAGTTGTTTCCTTTTAATAAAAATTGTGGTTTTATACCTGCGAAAGAATTGAGAGAAGATATCCTATCTCCAAAATCAAGTTTCTGGCTATCATCTGAATCTCCATTTGTATAAGCCCAAAGCATAAATGCTTTATAGGCTTCTGTCATAAGTGATGATGTTAGTTTTTGGACAATCTTAAGCCATTCTGCATGATAGGCGCGTCTTCCATCTTCTCTAACAGGATTGATATTAATGTTAAATACAGCATAAGCCTTTCTACCCTGTCCATCAAGATCTATACGAAAGGGTAAAGACACAAAAAACCCTTGGTTAAAGTTATTCTTCACATAAGTATTCCACCTATTAACTACGGGTTCCATAACTCCATCAATAGGCGGGAGATCGTCAGCAAAAACAGCAGATCCATGTGCTTGACAATAAGCGGTTGAAGCACCAGCCCAATGCTTACCTTGATTTGAGTAAAAAGGCATCCAAAAGCCTAAAAACTCATCCGTATCGCCAGTTTCGGCTACAACTGCCAGTATTTCTTTGCTTGGTGGAGTATCACCCCATAATTGACTGGCTTGTGCAATATTATTCTGGGCTATGGAATTTTGAAAGAATTTTCTAGCTAAGTTACCTTCAGGCATTGGTAACATCAAGTTGACACGATATTGGCAATCCTCATAGTGCTTACAAATTATTCTACTAACAATATTACCAATATGCTTTAAAGATTCATTTAGTTGCCTTTTAGCTTCTTGATGTGTAAACTCTGGTCTGTCCTTTAAGACAGTAGATGCTCCCATAAGAAAAATATTAATTTGAGATGCAATTTCTGTTAGTTCTGATGGCAGTTCAGTAGGAGGACTGATTCGATATTCCAACAAAGCTAAACGTCGATTCACCCAAATAGAAAGTTCTTCTTTTTCATTTGGGATTTTTGAGCAGAAAGTTTCTACTTTTTTATAGAATGCAACCTTTTCAAGTGATTCAAACTGTAATTCTTCCTTCAGCCGATCTAAATCATCAAAAGAATAATTAGGATTTAGCCACTCCCATACAGCAAACTCAATACGAGAATTTAAAGTCCAACTAGAAAACATTTTTCCTAGATCAAAACTTATTTTGATCGAACTAATATCTAAACTTCCTTCAGCTTTTCCGTTAACAGGATATGTTTTCAGCCACCAAGGTTTTTTAGGGCGATTTTTTTTTAGGAATTGCTTAATTTCTTCTATTTTATAGGTGTTAATTGGTGTAGGCACAAAGTTATAAATTGAATTTAATAAAAATTGTATTACTCAAAAATAGACAATTAAAAGAAGCAATTTCTAGTGTCTAGCGCAAAAAAGTACTGAATATCTAGTCTAATCTAAATTGGTATTTCATATAAAACAATAATTAAATCTTAAACTTCCAGTTTTTAGCATCGCAATAAAATCGCATATCGCAAGCCTCACAAAGCTTAGCAGGGCGATCGGGAATACTAAAATCCTTTACCTCGATCCGCTTTACTACCTTGTCAAAAGTATCGATAGTCTTAGCGATCGCCTTATTGTCCTTAACAAAAGTCACATAGGGATTACCAGACTCCTCAGATGTATAGTACAAGTGCGTTTTGCTGACCTTCAGCCCCGTGCGCTCCTCAACGATATGAGCATAAACCTCTAGCTGTCTACGGTAGCGATCGATCTTCTCCCTGCCCTTTGTCGTGTTCACATCAGGCTTTTTCTCAGATTTAAAATCAACAATCTCAACCGTATTATCCTTACCCTCAATCAAATCAATACTGCCTTTCAAGATGTAATCATCCTTTACCAATGACACATCAACCTCAGCCTGTCTGATATGTGACCAGTTGCCATCATTACGCTTGTAATATCGCAGGATTTGCTCTAGGGCGATCCGCTTGACCACAGGGGCAAGATAAACCCTCTCTCGCTTGGTTAGGTAAGCGTAATTAGTATCAAACCATGACTCAATTTGAGCGACAGAGAGACGATGCTCTTCACCCTTGATCACGGTTTTGTGAATGTCCTCAATAGTTTGATGTACCAAAGTCCCAAACAAGATCGGGCTAGTACGGATCGGCGCAAACTCTAACTCTTTGAAAAATCGATACTGCTCAGCACAGTTCTCAAATACGGTTAGATGAGACGTAAACGAGTATTCCTGCTTCAGATTGACATCCTTAACCCTTTCTAGTGGCAAGTTTTCAGGCTTAAACCCGTCATCTCTCCATGAAGGTAAACTGCCAAAAAAGTCAGCGAAATAAGCGGATGGGGTGCGTCCTTTGCCTTGCTTCTCTTGGCAAGTCAACACAAGCAAATTTTGGGCGCGAGAAAACGCTGTATAAAATAGGCGGCGAAAATCAAAGAATTTAGTTAACTCCATAGGCTCAAAAGGCGGACGGAGTAGGTAACTCGTCTCTAGAATCTCATTGAGTGGAGTGTATTGTTTACGCGGTACAGCTTCGAGCGAACCAACCACCACCACAGGAAACTCTAGCCCCTTCGATTGGTGAATCGTCATAAAGGAGACACAACCGCTAGGGGCATACTCTGACTCATCCTCATATTCATCAATACCACCCTCTTCGAGAAAGCGGAAAAACTGGTTAAACAGTCTTCTCAAGTTTTTATCTAATTGAGCAGGTGTAATAACGCTGATGTTGTAGAGATACTCAAACTTACCGAGCAGCCGTGAAAACAGCGAGAGGTTACGCATAGCGCGACTAGTTTGGATACCCTTTTGCTGTAGTAAGGTTTCATCTAGGTAGCGACTAAACAGAGGGAATCGCAATAACTGATAGAACAAACCCGCAAAGCTGTAGTCAGTATTCTCATTGAGGTTTAGATGTTTCTTAGCGATCGCCCGTCCCCATCTGAGCAGATCGTTATTTTCAGGTTTGCGTACCTCATCGGCAAAGAATTGAAAACACTCGCAATCGTAGTAGTCCCATATATCTAGCTTGGCATCCTCAACCCATTTACGCACCTGTGGGAACTGAGGGAATAAAAAAATCAACGCCCCGATCGCTAAGCGGATTTCTTCACGTTCAAAAAACTGGTTAGAGCGTGGTGAGTAAACGCTGATACCATGCTTTTCCAGAAATTTAGAAAGTGCTACGACCTTCTCATTTTTGACCAACCTAAACAAAAATGCGACTTGATTCCAGTCGGTAAGATGTCCGCGATCGCGTAGGGTATGTAAAAAGTCTAAAACCTCTTGATGCCATGCTGCTTGAGTATTAGCAGACACTTTGACCACACAAGGAACATCAGGAAACTCATCCTCTCTCGCTTCTATCTGCTTCTATCTGCTTCTGAAAACGAAAAGCTGTACCGTCCTGCTCCCATTCCTGTTCCTTCATCCATCGGTTATAGAAGTCAATAATCTCAGGGTGCGATCGGTAATTGGTAGTGAGCTTGACCTGTTGGCATTGACCATCAGGAAACCTGTCAGCAAATTGGAGAATATTACGGATCGTTGCCCCTCTAAATCGATATAGCCCTTGATCGTCATCACCAACTACACAAATATTCGGGCGATCGCCTGTAATCAGCTTCAAAATTAAATCTTGAACTGTGTTTGTATCTTGATATTCATCAACCATCAAGTATTGAAGCTTTGCTTGTAACCCTGCGAGAATTTCGGGCTTACTCCTCAGTAATTTGAGCGCTTCATATTGGATTGTCGAAAAGTCTAGAGCATTCTCAGCTTCTATTTGCTGTTGGTAAAGGGCATAGCAATCACCTAATACTTTGACTGGAAGATCATCAGCATTAACCAATGTTTGAGCGTCTAGAGCTTCTTCGCTGACAGTGTTAATCCACTTGAGTAACTCTTTAGATTTATTCCAAGAGCTTTGCTGATGACTGCCTATGACCTGTTCAATATTAGCGATCGCTGTGTACTCTGCAATACGCGCATAGATAAAAAATTGCTGGTCAAACTGATCCATCATCATGAAGCTACGCTTGAGACGGGTAAACTCACGATGCTCCTCAAGCCAACGCAAACAGATCGAGTGAAATGTCCCTAAATACATTTCGTTGAGGTTAAACCTAATGCCTATTTGATTGAGGCGATTAGATATCCGAGTCGTAAGCTCTTGAGCCGCTTTGTCGGTAAAGGTGACAACAAGCAAATTTTCGGGCGTTATGTCTTTTTTATGGGTGATTAGATAAACAATTCGCTCTACGAGCGTGAAGGTTTTACCCGATCCTGGTCCCGCGATGATTAGCAAAGGGCTGTCTGTTGTGGCGATCGCCTCTAACTGTTTTGGGTTAGCAGTCGTTGAAAATATTGGCTCTGTCATACAGCATTTATGTTTTTATCATTATCGCTAAAACAGCCATTCATAATCTTCAAACTTAAACTACTGTAATTACAGCTTTCTGGCATTCTGTAATTACAGTAGATTTGCAATCTCAGTAGTTCGGACAAATTTTTTATGAATATTTCATGATAGGCGTAGAAACGTTGCCCACTTTATCCCATGACCAAAAGAGTATTCTTAGGGGCAAGGTCAGAGAAAACATTTTTATCCCTCTGGCTCACAATTAAAAATATGTTAAAAACCATAGTCGGAATGATTGAAAAGACTACAGCCTTAGTAAGAAAGGCAACTGCCCTAGTTACAGCATTAACTGGGCTAGGTCTAGCATTGAGTCTTGCCACAGACTTAGTTACTGGCAAGGTAAACACAGACAATATTTATCTTAAGTTACGTTACATAGAGGAAATCATAAATATCAGCACTAATAAGCAGCAAATTGATGATAGAGATGAAATAAGTGTCAAAAAACAGCTAAAACAGTCACCTGATTTAAAATAGCTGATCTACCTATATAACCAAAAAGGGATCTCCAATTGGAGATCCCTTTTTGGGGTTATATGTAAATACATAATTACAGTTTTCTGGTATTCTGCAATTGCAGTCTACTGTACTACTGGTATGAAAATTATCACCGTTACAGGGTATAAAGGCGGCGTGGCAAAGTCCACAACCTCCGTACACCTTGCAACCTATTTCAGCGACAAGGGTAAAACCGTCCTACTCGATGGCGATCCAAATCGGACAGCGATCGCATGGTCAGAACGTGGCGAAAACAAAATGCCATTTATCGCAGTCGATCAAAGGCAAGCCGTTAAATTTGTCGCGGGTAGCGATTACATAATTATTGATACCCCAGCTAGACCTGACAGTGACGATCTCAAGGAACTAGCGAAAGGGTGCGATTTAATGATTTTGCCCACTGCTCCTGATGTCCTCAGTTTGCAACCAATGCTAGAAATCGCTAGAGACTTAGGAGCTACTAACGCTAAGTTCAGAGCCTTAGTGACGATCGTACCGCCACACCCTAGCACTGAGGGTAAACAGATGCGAGATGAACTAGAGCAAGGCGGTGTACCCGTTTTTAAAACCACAATTCGGCGCACTGTCGGTTTTCCAAAAGCAGCTTTAGCAGGTGTACCAATCCGCGATCTCGATGATGCACGTTTACGGATTGCATGGGCTGACTATCAAAATTTGGGCAAGGAAATAGAGGAGCTATTGAAATGAGCGCACAGAAAAAGGTTAAGACTAGCTTTTTAGGTATTATTGACGCGGCTAGAGCCAGTGAACCAGAAGTACAGAATACCAGTATTACAGAAAGCCATAATTACAGTAATACAGAATTACAGGATACTGGTAAACCAGAAATGGCAAATCTAACCATCAAGGTTAGCAAGGCAAGGCGTAAACATTGGGGCGTAGAAGCGAAAAAGGACAATACGAATTTAACTCAGGTAATCATTGAGGCTTTGATTGCTAAGTATGGTGACGCTGATTAACTTGGGTGTTGACAGTAGCGATCGCACATTTCATAAAAAGCAACCCTAGCCAATCGGTTAAGGTTGCTTTTGGTGTGAAAAGTACTTAGGGCTTACTGAAAAAGCAATTAGGTGGCAATGAGGAGGTAAGGAGAAAAAGCAGACTTCTTAGCAGTCAAGATAGGAAATTGCCAAGAGATAGCAGAAAAGGTAAAGCGCAACTTGTCAAAGGACAGAAAAAGGCGT
>JANODY010000059.1:0-32891 GCA_031412945.1 Cyanobacteria bacterium SOY_65_metabat_81 | reverse complement strand
CCTCAGGGACAACGTGTTCTCGCTAATCAAGTTCGTCAAGTTTTTGATATTCTCTCTTGTTCTTATTCTTACTGATTTCTTCTTCATGAATTTTCTTGTTCTCCCTCCCTGCTTGCTTTTCCGAAAATGAAACCACCCTGCCCAGCCCCCCTTAAAAAGGGGGGAGAATTAATTAAATTTTCTTCTTCCCCCTTTTTAAGGGGGATTGAGGGGGATCTCTTAGAGTTTTTAAATTTTTTGAGCAATGCGTAACTTTGCCGATCGCGCCCTAGGATTAGCCTTATTTTCCTCGTCAGTGGCGATGATCACTTTTTTGGTAAGCACTTGGAGGCGATCGTCTTCACGAAATGTATGTTTGACGATGCGATCTTCGAGACTATGGAACGTAATCACCGCAATTTTACTGCCAGTTTTTAGCCAATTAGGAGCTACGGCTAGCCATTTTTCGAGGCTCTCTAATTCACGATTGACCACTATTCGTAAAGCTTGAAAGGTGCGAGTAGCAGGATGGATGCGCCCATGACGATAACTGGAGGGAACACAAGCCGAAATAGCGTTAGCCAATTCCAACGTGGTGTTAAAAGGACGCTTCTCGACAATTTGACTAGCGATTCTGCGGGAAAGCCGCTCTTCTCCAAATTTAAAAATGATATTAGCCAGTTCAACTTCTTTATAGTGATTGACGATTTCGGCGGCGGTGAGAGTTTGGCGATTGTCCATCCGCATGTCAAGATCGCCAGATTCTCGAAAGCTAAATCCGCGATCGGCAACATCCAACTGAGTCGAGCTTACGCCCAAATCCGCTAAAATTCCATCAAACAATAAATCTGGTGCTGGCTGATATTCACAAAAGTTACCGCGCCAAAAGGTGACTTGATTGGCATAACTCTTTAAATTTTCACTGGCTGCCGCGATCGCCATTTCATCGCGATCGATCGCCACTAAGCTTATATTTTCCGCAGCTTGCAAAATTAAGGAGCTATGTCCGCCGCCGCCCACAGTGCAATCGAGATATACCCCGCCCGCAATGATCTGCAAACCTGCGATCGCGGGTTCGGCAAGCACGGGAACATGATGAAACTGAGCAGTCATATTGTTTGATGTTTAGCTGAATCGAATATTTTTGTATAAAGTCTTTAACTATAGCGCTTTGCGCTCTACTTAAAATCAAATTATTTTTTAAAAGCTTTGCGAAGTAAGGCTTTTAAAAAATAATTTGGATAACATTCATTTCAAAACCCCTATACCTACTACTCCCTTCCCGCTATGAAATTAGGCATTAAAAACCAAGATTTAGCATTGCGGCGCGAAGCGCCGCAATGCTAAATTTTTCACTGGGAAGGGAGTATCCTCTCAAAAGCTGTAAGGTCTGAAAATTAAATAACTTGTGCATACAAAAGACCAAGGAAAGTCACTTAACTATCAACAAAAAAGGTGAGAACAGTCTCATCAACGCCTTTGAGCTTAAGTGGCTCACGCTTACGCAGTTCTTCGTCTTCTAGATAGTCGGCGACAGTCGCTGACACTAAAATGCAGTCAGGTTCAGCAGCAGCTTGAATCCGCGCCGCAATATTCACCGTGGGTCCGATCGCCGTGTAGTCCGATCGCTCAGCACTGCCAAACATGCCCACCACCGCCGTCCCTTGATGGATGCCACAACGAAATCGGACTTTGGGAATGCCTTGGGCTTGCCACTGATCATTGAGTTCAGCTAGCGATCGCTGCATATGTTTGGCAGTTTGGACGGCGCGGCGGACTTGTTCATTGGGGCTGCAATCTTCGGGTGCGCCAAACAGAGCCATAATGCCATCACCCATAAATTTATCGACTGTGCCACCATTGGCAAAAATGGCTTCAGTCATTGCTCCTAAGTACTGATTTAGCAGTTCTGCAACACGGCGCGATCGCAAAGTATTTGCCAGAGAAGTAAAGCCGACAATATCGGTAAATAGAACCGTAATCATCCTTGGCTCAGGGCGCAGATCGAGACTGAGTTGACCTGTGGCAGCTTTGGAAACTAAGCTGGGTGGTAAAAACCGTTTGAGAACGGATTCAGTTAAATAGAGATTGAGTTGAGCAACGCGTTTTTCATTGGTCTTAAGCGCTAGTAAGTTACGAACCTCGGCTAGTAATTCGCGATCGTTAAAAGGCTTGGCTAGGTAGCCATCGGCTCCCATTTCTGTCCCTTCAATGCGCGTTTCTTCATTAGCTTTAGCTGTCAATAAAATGATCGGAATTCCTGATAACTGCTCATTTTTGCGAATCATGGCAATCAAATCTAAACCTGAAACTTGGGGCATCATCAAATCAGTGATAATCAAATCAGGATGATGTCCTTGAGCTTGAGTATAGCCATGTGCGCCGTTGTGCGCCGAAATCACTCTGTAACCAGCTTGATTGAGAACGCGGCGTAGATAACCACGCAGATCGCGATTGTCATCAACAATTAAGATTGTGCCTGTTTGGGAATAATCAGAAACTTGATGATTACTCTCATTAGCGATCGCATCTTCTTCTCCATTTACATCATCATCTAAGTCAGTTCCAATATCCGCAAGTTCAATGTCAGCAAGTTCTACAGACGCTCTTGATATTTGTAAATTTGTAGGTATGTTGCTAACTTGATCGGTGGGTAAATGGTCTTTACCCGTTGGCAAAATAATTGTAAAAATTGTGCCATAACCATAGTCTGATGTTACCGAAATATCTCCGCCATGCAGATTTACCAATTCTTTAACTAGGGCTAAACCCAAGCCACTGCCTTCATAGCTACGATTAACTGAACCCTCGGCTTGACGAAAGCGATCGAATAGAAAGGGAATTTGATCTTCACGAATGCCAATACCTGTGTCTTGAACCTTCAGAATACAATGTTTTCCATCTTCATCTGTGGCAATATGCACGGTGATACTGCCATTACTAGGCGTAAATTTCATGGCATTAGAGAGTAAGTTATACAGAACTTTGTCAAATTTCTCTAGGTCTAGGTATATCTCAGGACATTCACTAAACTCAAGGAATAGATAAATGTTTTTGCGATCGCAATAAGGACGAAATGCATCAATAGTTTGACTGGTAAATTCAAGGAGTTTGCATGGTCGAAAACAGGCTTGCATTTTGCCAGCATCAAGGCGTTGAATATCGAGCAGTTGATTAACTAGACGCAAGAGACGGCGACAGTTCCGCAGTGCAATTACCGATTGTTCATAGGGAAGTGGCTGAGATTTTTCGATCGCCGCTTCTAATGGACCAATGGTTAGGGTGAGTGGAGTACGGAATTCGTGGGATAGATTTTGAAAGAATTCCGTTTTTTGGCGATCGAGTTCCAGAAGTTGCTGAGCTTGTTGACGGGTTTTTTGAAAGAGATTAGCTTGCTGCACGGCGATCGCGGCTTGGGCGGCAACTGCTTGCACCAGTGAAATCTCTTCGGGTTGCCATTGACGTGGCAGCTTATTTTGGCGCATCGAAATACTGCCAATAATCTTGCCATCAGAAATTAGTGGCACAATTAATAGCGATCGCGCAATTGAGCGTAAGGGCAGATCGATCACATTCCATTCTGGATCTTCATGAAGATCAGAAATAACCACAGGTTGTTTTGATTCGATCAGCGCTTGAAAAACTGGATTAACCGAAATATCGACAATTGATTGTGGTAATAAAGACCCATCGAGAGCTATGGGATTGTGAACTAGCTCATCAGGATCGAGCAGATGTAAGCCGACACATCGCAAATAGTGATCGTCTTCTGTCCATAGAGACAAGGCGCAACTTTCAGAATTTAAGGCTTGTCCTAACTGTTGAGTAATGGAAGCGAAAATCTGCTGTGGCTCAAGACTAGAGCGAATCGTACTGGTAATCGTATTGAGTAAAGCTTCACGCTTGGCTAGTTCTTGAATGCGATCGTAAGCTCTGGTTCTAGAACTAACGATCGCCGCTTGATCACTAGCCAGTTCGATCAAATCTAATTCATCATTAGTCCACTCGTGAGCGTTTTCACAATAATATAATGCCAACATTGCCAAGCATTCTTTTTGAACTTCGAGAGGCACAAATAGAACTGATTTGATATTCGCTTGAGCATAGATTAATTTATCGACTTCAGAAATACGCTGGTCGTCATCAATATTACTGATCGCGACAATCTGCGATCGCAAGGTCAGAGCATGAGCTAGTTCTGGTAAATTGTTAATCGGAACAGCGAGAGGCTCACGACAATAACTAAAATAGTCTTCTGAAAGTACCTCATTCTCAAATAAGCGCAAAATACTTGCCGAAACTTCAAAATTACTGGCTATGGATTCCGCGATCGCGCTAATACTTTCACGATAGGGAGCGGCGCTATCTACTGATGAGGCGATCGCATTTAGAAGTGACTGTTGGCGGAGGGTGCGGCGCAACTCGGCAGTGCGATTTCGCAAGACATTGTGCGTGTCGATCGCCTGACTGACGACATTCCGTAGTTCGGCTTCATCCCAAGGTTTCGTCACATACTTGAACACCTTGCAAGTATTAATCGCCTCCACCAAGTCTTCCACATCGGTATAGCCCGTCAAAATAATCCGCATAGTGTCAGGATATTTGACCGCCATTTGGCTCAGAAACTCAGTTCCACTCATGATCGGCATTCTTTGATCGGAGATAATCACCGCGACTTCTCCTTGGCGATCGAGAAGTTCCAGAGCTTCTAAACCACTATTAGCTCGCAAGACTTGAAAATCTCGATAAAAAGTCCGAAATAGCAAATCTAAGTTATCGGGTTCATCATCGATAACTAACAACTTCGGTTTGGGGGCGATTTGCGAACCCATTTAGCTACTTCTTCCTATTTAGAATTGACAAGTTCAGAATTGACAAACCTAACTTAGTTTTGAATATACTTCCTTTTGCATCATAACCGATCCTCATTGCGTGTTTTTGCCTAGAGTTCTCAGGACTAAAGCCGCTTGAGCTTCTTCGCGATCGTCAAAATGAATCTTCTCGCGCCCAATAATTTGATAGTCTTCATGCCCTTTGCCAGCAATCAAAATCGTGTCGCCTGATTTGGCTTCAGATATCGCCGTTTGGATACATTTACGCCGATCGCCTTCAATGGTCGAGGGCTTGTCACCGATATTGGCGCTAACTCCAGCCGCCACATCATCTAAGATGCGCTGCACATCTTCAGTGCGCGGATTGTCGGAAGTCACATACACGCGATCGGCAAGCCTAGCCGCGATCCCACCCATTAACGGGCGCTTGGTGCGATCGCGATCGCCGCCGCAGCCAAATACACAAATTAATTCACGCTGAGTGAAGGGACGCATCGCCTTCAGCAGATTTTCTAAGCTATCAGGAGTGTGGGCATAGTCCACAACGACAGTTACATCTTGATCCTCGCTAACCTGTACTCGCTCCACTCGCCCAGGTACATTTTTAAATTCGGGTAAACGGCTTACCACCTCGGTCAAACTCATGCCCATATCCAAAGTCGTGGCGATCGCCGCCAAGATATTTTCCACATTAAAGCGACCGACTAGCGGCGAATCAAAAGCGATCGCCCCCTGCGGCGTGTGCAAAATTCCTGTCGCGCCATTGGCTAAATAGTTCAAATCCGTAGTATAAAAATCAGCTTGGGCGTTACTAATGCTATAAGTCCAAATTGGCTTGTCAGCAAGCATTTGCACCAGACGCTGCCCAAAAGGATCATCAAAATTAATGATCGCTCGACCTTGCAAATAAGTGTCACTAAATAGCAACGCCTTCGCTTGAAAATATGTCTCCAGATCCTTGTGATAGTCCAAATGATCTTGGGTCAAGTTGGTAAATACAGCCACTTCAAACAGGCAACCTAAGACGCGCTGTTGATCGAGCGCGTGGGAGCTAACCTCCATCAAGCCGACATTACAACCTGCGGCGATCGCCTCAGCAAGTTGCGCCTGCAAGTCCACCGCAAAGGGCGTAGTGTGACTTGACGTTTGTGAATAACCCGCCCAACGGGTATACAGCGTCCCAAATAGCGCCGCCGCATATCGGGTTTGGATCAAAAATTCAATCAAGTGAGTGGTGGTGGTTTTGCCATTTGTGCCTGTCACTCCCACTAATTTCATCTTTTGAGCAGGATCGTCATAAAACGCGGTCGCCAGTCTGCTGCAAGCCACAACCACGTCATCAACGGCGATCGCCTTATTTTTTGACAAATCCTGATCTGGTAAATCATCAAAAGCAGCTTGGGAAATAATCGCGGCGATCGCCCCCTGCGCGATCGCCTGTGGCGCAAACTTGCCGCCATCCACCTGTGTCCCCGTCATCCCAATAAACAAGTCTCCAGCTTGACAAGCCCGCGAATCCGTAATTAGGCGTTTGACTTCTAGCTCATCTAGTTCAGAATCAGGATTTGCATAACCCGATCGCGATAACAATTGTCCTAAACGCATAATTACTTCTCACAACGCGAAACATCCCAGAATTCTTACATGAAATCTTGATCTGTGACAACCTCATCATCATTGGCGATCGCTTATACTGGCAAAATATACGTCCTCATCGCATCATTCAGATCATCCATGACTTGCCCCGTCCCTAAAGATCAACAGCCGCTTAATGAATATGTCGAGCTTAAGGAAGCTTTTTTTTATCGTTGGGCGAAGCTTGGGCGATCGCAATATTTACGAGTTTTATTTTTGATGTGGCTAGGGATCACGATTATTTTTTCACCCGTGGCCATAAGCATTCAGTCACCGAGTCGTCATTTGTGGCAATTTGTCTGTGTGGCGACTATTGGCGGAGCGATCGGGCTAATTTTGCCAGTGCTGTTGTTGTTGTCAGGATGGAGTCATGTCAAGCAGCGTCTTGACAGTGCTGAAATTTTTTATGAAGAGTCGGGTTGGTATGATGGGCAGACATGGCAAAAGCCACAAGCCGATTTAGAAAAAGATCGCCTGTTAGTCGCTTACGAGATCAAACCTGTTTTAAATAGATTACAGCTAACGCTTTTAGGGCTGATCGGCTTGCTCGGACTTAGTTTCGGATTTTTAAATATTTTCAGTTAATTCCTTGACGACAGCGCTAACTATGTCCAGTAGGGTGAAGCTGGATTTTCAAAATAAGACTTAATATATGTTCACAACAAATCAAAATGCAAAGAAAAGCTTTGATTAAGTAGTCTTGATTGCATTAGACATAAATTTTCGTAGCATTCAATACTATCTAGCTTAAGATCAATCAGGGTAAGGGAATATGACTGTTTTAGACCAATATTTTAAACTTTCCGATCGCGCTAACGATGACGAACAAGCATTTAATGATTTAGTCGAGTTATTTGCAGAACAAGCCGAAGTACGTCCATCAGGATCGCATAGAGTCGTTGGCAAAGAGGCGATCGCCCAATTGTATCGTAAATTTTTTAAGACTTATTCAGGAATGCAACGGATTTGGACGATCAGAATGACCGAGAATGGGTTAGAAGCTATTTGGGCGATCGCGGGTAAGCGTGATAGTGGTGAACTATTTGCGATGCAAGGTCGGCATATTGCCGAAGTCGATGCCCAAGGCAAAATCCATGCATTAGAAGTACATGTCTCCCAATCTAACTAATCAATCTCCTGAAGAATTTTTAGATAGTTTCGATAAGTTCGGCATTCATCTTGGCTTAGAACGAATTCAACAACTGCTTAAAGCTTTAGGAAATCCCCATCAACAAGTTCCCATAATTCATGTGGCCGGCACAAATGGAAAAGGTTCCGTTTGTGCTTTCTTATTGTCGATTTTACAAACTGCGGGTTATCGCGTCGGTCGCTACACATCGCCGCATCTGCTCGATTGGCGCGAACGAATTACGATCAATGGCGCATGGATTCCCAGTGAGAAGTTGCTAGAGGCTTTGGGACAAGTTGAACAGGCGATCGCCCCAGACTATCCGCCAACTCAATTTGAAGTAATTACGGCGGCAATGTGGTGGTATTTTGCTCAACAGAAGTCGTTGCAAAATCTCGATATTGCCATTATCGAAACAGGTTTGGGTGGCAGATTAGACGCGACAAATGTATGCGATCGCCCTCTAGTTTGTGCAATTACTTCCATCTCTCTCGATCACTGCCAGCAATTAGGATATACCTTAGGGGCGATCGCGGCGGAGAAAGCAGGAATCATCAAGCCTAATTGTCCTGTGGTCATTGCGGAAAATGCTCCTGAAGCGATCGCCGCTTTACAGGCAAAAGTAGTGGAATGTGGATCGCCTATAACTTGGGTGAATGCGGCTAAGCGCACAGCTACAGGCGCGATTTGGCAAGGCTTTGAGTATGATTTGCCCTTACTAGGTAAGCATCAGTTAATCAATTCAGCGATCGCGATCGCCGTGATTCAGTCTTTGAGAAATCAAGGTTGGCAAATTAGCGATGCGATGATGCAAACAGGGCTAGCCAATACTCAATGGGCGGGGCGATTGCAATGGATAGAATTTGAGTTAAATGGTCAGCTTTGCCAGATCTTGATTGATGGAGCGCACAATGTCGCGGCGGCGGAATATCTCAGAAATTTTGTTGATGAGGCTTTTCCTAATCAACGCAAACGGTGGCTAGTGGGGATTCTCAACACCAAGGATCAAGATGGAATTTTGAAAACGCTGTTACATCCTGATGATTTACTTTTGGCAGTGCCTGTTCCTAATTCGGCTACTACTCCAGCCGCAGATTTAGCCAATATCGCCAAAACCATTCTCAAGTCTACTCCTCAGTTTTATTCCAGTTTAGAGTTAGGACTAGAAGCCGCTTTTACCGATTTGCGATCGCGGGAAGTCGTTATTCTATGTGGCTCATTATATTTAGTGGGAGAATTTTTTCGCTCAAATTCATTACGCAGTTGTTGATTAAATCCGTCACAAGAAGGGGCGCAAAGCGCTCTGCTTAAAACCAAATTATTTGTATAACTTTGATAATGGTCGCGATCGTCAAGATCTGTTGTTTTCACCTAGCGAGTTACTAGAAGATTTATTAGCGATGCTAGAACCGCAAATTCAGGAAAAGGCGATCCCATTACGCACCAATCTCCATGAGCCAAAGCTCCATGAGATAAACCTAGATCAAGCCAATATTTATGGCGATCCACAGCAAATTCGCAGACTATTCATGAATTTACTGGAAAATGCGATCGCCTACACACCACACTCTGGAGAAATCCAAGTTAACTTGGCAGAATATGAAAATTTCTTAGAGATAAATATCACTGATACAGGAATAGGAATTGTTCCCGAAGATTTAGAACATATATTTGAGCGTTTTTGGCGAGCCGATCGCGCTCGTAACCGTAGGTCTGGTGGCTTAGGTTTATCAATTGCTCAGGCGATCGCTCATAGACATGGTGCAGTAATTAATGTCAAGAGTGCGATCGGCTTGGGCAGTTGTTTTAGCGTGAAATTTCCCTGCGATTAGCATTGTCTTTCCGAGTTTTTTACTTTTGCTTGACATAATCGACTCATTCAGGCAAATCAACTCCCGCACAGCCAACTAATTATGAAAAAACTCAACTGGCGCAAAATTCACCGCTTCATTGCTCCTATCTTATTTTTGCCACTTTTTCTAACTACAGTTACAGGAGTAGCTTATAGATTGGGAAGGAGTTGGTTTAAGATTCCCAAAGGTGAAGGTTCATTAGCCGAAACCTTGTTAAGTATCCATCAAGGGGGATTTTTAGGGGAACAGCTTCGCCCCTTTTACGTTTTGCTAGATGGACTAGGATTAATTGGTTTGTTGGTTACGGGAATGTTTATGATGGGGCTTTTCGGCAAGCGTCCTCGCCGTCAAGCAGATATTTAAAATTACAAAAGGCGCACCCTGCGGGTGCGCCTTTTGTTAATCTTTTGAGATTAAGATATATCTCTAATTTAAGGATTCAGTTCGTTGATTACTTTATCGGTTTTGCGGAATTTAAATTCGGGAGGAGCGTCGGGTAGATCGAGTAGGTCGCGGATTGCCGAGTCTAGATCTTCAAAGCCAAATAGTCCTTGGCGATCGAAGCTAACGTTGCCTTCACCCGAAATTAACACCGTTTGCGGAACTACACCTTTGTAATAGTAAGCTTCCTCATTTGGGGCATAGCTCTCTTTGTGCAAATCTAAACTATCAACTGAGACGGCGATCAGACTGACCGTTTTGCCATAAAAGCCTTGAGCTAGATTTAGAATTGGCGAAAATCGCTTGCAATCGGCGCTGTCATCGACATAAAAAACTAACATGGCGGCTCGCCCCTGTTGAAGTGATTGGGCTAAGCTGATTTTTGGAGGCACAATTGAGCCATTGCCACCATAGAGCGTAAATATATTGCCATCGTAGCTATCGTCAGTGAGTTTTGCTTGCACGCTTTGAGCATTACTAAATACGCTGCCAAACAATATGACCAATAAGATGCTTAGGCTGATGCAACTGGCGATCGCCACACAAAGCCTTGAATAAAAAGATTTTTTCAGCCAATTTTTTATCATATTTAATATAAACTCTTTCAACAAACACGATACCTCATTGACACCGATCAAATGCATTTCAAAAAAGGGTCGCAGGGCGTAGCCCCGCAAAGGGTTTTAATTGGCTCAATACTAGCTATAAATTGATTTTGTGCCAACACTCACGCGCAATTTCCCAGTCTTCTTGGGTATGAATCACTAAAACCCGCACCGTCGAGTCATCGGTGGCAATATCAACATCGATCACCCCTTGATTATTTTTAGACAAATCTAGCTTTAGTCCCAAAAATTCAAAGCTCTCGCAAGTCGCCGCCCTAACCGAAGGTGCATTTTCGCCCACTCCAGCCGTAAAAACTAGCGCATCTAATCCGCCCAAACTCGCCAACATTGCGCCAATGTGCGATCGCAAGCTATGCACATAGACATCAAAGGCTAATTGAGCTTGTTGATTGCCTGCGGCGATCGCCGTCAAGATCGGGCGCAGATCGGCGGAAATTCCTGAAATTCCTAATAAACCTGATTCACGATTGAGCAGGCGATCGAGTTGATCCGCATCCAGATCAGATTGTCGTAATAAATGGATTAAAATCCCCGCATCAATGGAACCAGAGCGACTTCCCATTACCAAACCTTCGAGGGGCGTAAATCCCATCGTCGTATCAATACTTTGTCCATTGCGAATGGCAGCTAGGGAACATCCATTCCCTAAATGACAAGTGATCAAGCGCAAATCTTCGACTGGGCGATGAAGAATTTGGGCGGCGCGATCGCGACAATATTGATGACTAATGCCATGAAAACCATAGCGGCGAATCCCTTGCTCTGTATATTTTGTAGGGATCGCATAGGTATAAGCCGCAGGTGCTAAATGAGCATGAAAAGCTGTGTCAAATACCGCCACTTGAGGGATATTCCCAAATACTTTTTCAGCCGCTTCAATTCCTTCTAAATTGGCAGGATTATGCACAGGCGCAAATATGGCTAATTTGGCGATCGCCTCTTTTACTTCTGCATTGATGATCGTACTTTGGCGATATGTCTCACCGCCATGCACCACTCGATGCCCAATGACATCGACTTCAGAAGGGCTTTTAAGCACGGCAGTCTCGCCACTCCATAGAGTTTCCAGCATATGCGCGATCATCTCAGGACGAGAAGTTGCGGGAATTTCTTCTTTCAGAACTTTCCCATGTTGTGATTTTACCTTGATTTCAGCAAAACCTTGATGGTGCGTCCAGTCGATTATTGCTTCCCAAATTGGCTCAGGCGGCATATCGGGCAGCACGGCTAAATCGTATAAACAGCTTTTTTGACTGCTTGATCCTGCATTTAGAATTAATATTTTCATGACTATCTCACCATCGTTTTAAGCAAATATTAAGAAAAAAGAACGAGCATTGCTCGTTCTTTTTTCTAGTATTCCGATCGCCTAATCGTTAGACAAGCCCATTCTTGACGCTTCCAAAAAGTAGCAATTACCCATTTGTGAGCATCAAGAGCCTCGGCAACCTTCGGCACCTGCTCCACCAAAATTCCACTTAAAATTCCCCATCCATTCTCAGTGACAAGTTTATCAAAATGGGGAACCATATCCACGATGATATCGGCAAGGATATTACAAGTAAATCCATTGGCGGGTGCAGGCAGATGGGCAATTAAATCTTCAATACTGCCTTCTTGCACCCAGATTTTATCTTCAGCAATGCCATTAAGTTCCCGATTGTGATTGGTCGCCTTGATTGCCAGAATGTCATTGTCGATCGCATAGGTTTGAGTCGCCCCAATCAGCAAAGCACCGATACTCAAAATGCCCGAACCGCAACCCACATCAGCAACCACAATATTGTCTTCAGGTTTTACGCCCCACAGTCGCATTTCTAAAGCTTCTAAACAAAGCTGCGTAGTGGCATGAGCGCCCGTACCAAAGGCACTACCTGGGTCAAGACGCAAGATTTGGCGATCGCCACCGGTGGGCGGTTCGATCCAAGCAGGATAAATCACTAAAAGATCACCAATTTCTTGGGGATGCCAATGTTGTTTCCAGCTTGATGACCAATCTTCATCACTAATTACTGTCCATTGGGTCACGGGGGCTTCATAACTAACGGCGATCGCATCTTGTTTTAGTAATAGAGCCAGCGCCGCCAGATCTAAGACCGTACCTTTTTCAACTGGCCAATAGCTATTAACCCAAATCCGTCCGTCTTTTTTTTGGCTTGCCATACCTTGACAACCAAAATCTTGTAATCGCCAAAAAATTTGATCTTCTAAAGATGATTCGGCTAGAACTTGGATTTCCCACCAACTGTTATTTGAGGCGACGATTGAAGGTGACATCTGGTGCTTATGACTATTTTACCGATAATTATACAAGCGCAAAGCGCTGTATTCAATCCTGAATATATTCCTGTTGCTGTAATAGAGCTAACTCTGCTCGCTGTGCTTCTCGTCCTAGATAGGCGGCATGGTCAAACATTGTCACAGGACAGGGCTGTGCTTTCTCAAAGATTTCTACGCATAGTTCTTTAGCTGTACGCCCTGAAAACAATTGCACAGCTTGGCGATCGACTTTACCTCTAGCAGGAATTGTCTGCCCCGTTTCAGGATCAACGGCTAAACCTTTATCGTTGATGTTGTTGCTGTAATACTTAGCGCAAATCAGATTTTGTTGACGCTCCACATAAATAATAAAGTAACCACTGGGATCAAGATCTAGCGATCGCTTGGATAATTTGTCATCAATCACTCGAAGTTGTTCAGCAAGTAAATTCGTTTCAGCAGTCAAATTCATAAAAGACCTCGTGATACGCGAGAAACTCCGCACTTTAGTGCGAAGTTGTAAGCAAGCGGGGGCCGCCAGTGGATATTAGAAACCATAACCAATGAATAGTCTGGTAGAGGGGCGATTGCCCCCCTCAATTTGGAGATAGGGCGGGAACTATAGCAATTCTAAATGAGTTGTGAGAGGCTTCGACAAGCTCAGGACATCGCGCTCAGCCAAAGATATACGCTGGCTGAGCGAAGCGATGCACTGAGCTTGTCGAAGCCCTATTTTTCTCATAAATGATTTAGGATTGCTATAGCATCGCATTCCAAGGTGTCGTGACCTAAATAAGTACTTGTACCAAATAAATTACCCAAACCCGTAAAGTTACGCCCCGAAGGATCTCAACTTTACGGGTTTGGGTTTGTAGTTATTTATGTTCATCTACTTAAAAGTGGTCAGGTAAGAATTGGGCTGGTAAGCTTAGAACTAGACTGCCGCGAAGTTAGCAGCGACGAAATCCCAATTGATTAGCTTTTCGACAAAGTTAGCCATGAAGTTAGGACGGCTATTTTGGAAGTCGAGATAATAAGCATGTTCCCAAACATCCATTGTCAAAAGAGGTACTTGACCTTCATGAACCAAAGGATTTTCAGCGTTAGGAGTTTTAGTGATTTTCAACTTGCCGCCTTCAGCCACAAGCCAAGCCCAGCCGCTACCAAATTGGGTTGCACCAGCATTTTTAAATTCGGTCTTAAAGTTTTCCAAGCTGCCAAAGCTAGCCACGATCGCATCCAATAAAGCACCAGTAGGAGCGCTTCCACCAGTAGGAGTGATACCATTCCAATAGAAGGTGTGGTTCCAAACTTGAGCCGCGTTGTTGAAGATTCCTGCTTTGCCTTCTTTGTAGCTAATCTTGATGACTTCTTCTAAGGATTTGTCAGCAAGATCGGTATCTTTAATCAGGTTGTTGAGGTTGTCAACATACGCTTTATGGTGTTTACCATAATGAAATGATAGGGTCTCAGCAGACATACCCGAAGTTGCGAGAGCATCTTGGGCGTAGGGTAAAGATGGGAGTTCAAATGCCATTGTTGTTTAACCAGTTAAAGTTTGAATTGAAAATCTGAACTGATTACTCAGCTTTAAGTATTGTTACAATTATAGGTGAGTTCTCGCAATACGACAACGCTTTTCGCTTATATAAAAGCCAAAATATTTCTCAAAAAGCTTGCTTATCAAGTCTTTCAAAAAATTTCTGGTGTCTCATCTAACATTAATGGGCTTTACGTTGGAATATTAATTATGAAAAAAAGAGATTTATTGCTAACTGGGGCTGCTGTCATCGGTGGCTCATGGCTATTTCAATTTTGGCGATCGCTATCTACAGATTTATCCCCCATTGATTCGGCGATCGCAGTAGACTCAAATCAAGTAACCGCTCAATCAACTAAGAGATATAAAATTATGAAAACTGAAGATGAATGGAAGCAATCCCTAACACCAGAGCAGTACAGTGTGTTGCGAAAACATGGCACTGAACGCCCCTCTAGCAGCCCTTTAGACAAAGAATATAGCGCGGGCGCTTATAACTGCGCTGGCTGCGATTTGCCGTTATTTGTATCCGATACTAAGTTTAATAGCCGCACGGGTTGGCCTAGCTTTTTTGCACCCATTGAAGGCGCGATCGCCACGACTACCGATAATTCATTATTTATGAAGCGCGTTGAGGTTCATTGCAGTCGATGTGGTGGGCATTTGGGGCATGTTTTTGATGACGGTCCCAAACCAACGGGACAGCGCTATTGCATGAATGGAGTTTCTCTAAAATTCGTGCCTGCTTAATGACTTGCGCTGTGGGCTCAAGACTACCAAGAAGTTGGCGTTAGAGCCTTGTCCTTCTAGGGGGGCTTGATTTAACGTATTATTTCTATGAGGTGCGTGACCTAATGTGCTGATTGACTGACAAATCTCCCCAAAAAGCAGGCAGGATGCCCGCGCTACAAAGATTTTAAATTTGTAGGTCAGGCATCTTGCCTGACAAGGATTTCAAACACTTTTATCAGTCAATCAGCCTAATGTGTCACGCACCTTCATACTTAATAACACTAAATATTTAGCTTTATAGCCCTAAATCTATGTCACCCGATTATATAAAAGCTCAACTAATCTTGCTCATTTCCATTATTGCGGCGATCGCCTTTGTCGGCTGTATTTACGAACTATCCTACGGCGCACCAGATTTTGGTTTTTCGATCACTTGGGCGATTTTGTTACTCAGTTTACCTTTAGGTGTCTATACCTTTGTCAAGGCTGTTAGTTTAGCTAGAAAATCTATGAATTAAAAAAGACTGCTTTGTCAATTTCAAATTAAACTTCTACGCGATCGAGCAAATCAAACGAGTCAGATTAGTTCGCCTTGCCCCCTAAACATATTTACTCATTGCAAAACTGATATGCGCCCCTCGCTGAGAGTGTCAAATATCTACCTTATCGATCGCACAAAATCGCTAATTCCTGTGCGGTATGTGGCGATCGAATCTAAAAATCCACTATTATGATCGCCACGCAGTTTAATTAGTTTTTTAGGTTCATTGGCTATTTTAAAGTTGCGATCGCCATGATGAAAGGGAATAATCTCATCTTCGATACTGTGAATAATCAGAACGGGGATCTTGATATTTGGTAAACGATCGCTAGAGTTATAGGTAAACCGCGACAAGATTCGGATTGGCAAAAATGGATAAAGCTCGGCGGCGCGATCGCTAATTGAGGTAAATGTCGAGGCAAGAATTAGACCACCTGCGACATTTTTGGGATCTCGTTGCTCTGTCGTTTGGGCAACATAAGAGGCGATCGCCCCGCCTAATGATTCACCATAAATAATGATTTTTTTTTGGTGAGATTTTGCGCTCTTGGGTCAAATATTGCCACGCAGACTCGACATCAGCATAAGTTCCTTCTTCGCTGGGTTTGCCTTCACTTTTGCCATAGCCGCGATAGTCAAACAAAAAAGTGGACAGCCCTAAATCTTTAAATATTGGTAAATAACTAACGCGATTGCCAATATTGCCGCCATTGCCATGACAAAACAAAATTACACCTTTGCCAATTGGGTCATTGTCTTTAGCGGGTACAAAGTCTTTGGCTGGCACAAACCAAGCCGCCAAATTAACATTATCTTTAGTCGTAAGCTGAATATCTTCAAACTTTAAGCCAACAGTTTCGGGTGTTTCTAATACATCTTTGCTAGGCATATAGACTAGGTTTGACTGCCCGAAATATAAGGCGATCGCCAAGCCAATATAAGCAAAAACTAGAATCCGAATCACTGGCAGTAAAAATTTTTGAAATATTGCTTGTAAAGTTTCCATTATTTAATTCTCTAGTAAATTATTAACCGCTTCTTCGATATTTTCCTGTTTGATTAAAGACTCACCAACGAGTACCGCACTTGCTCCACAACTTTGCACAAAATCTAAATCTTGACGGCTATAAATACCAGATTCACTCACCCACAGATATTTATTTCTAGTTGCTGGATCTAGTTTATCCATTAGAATTTTAGTTTGGGCTAGATCAACCACAAAGGTTTCTAAATCACGATTGTTGATCCCGATTAAGCGCACGTCAGGAATTTGTAAAACCCGATCTAATTCTGCTTGGGTATGGACTTCTACTAACGCCGTCATGCCTAGTTGATGGATTAATGCTTGGAATGAGATTAATTCGGCATCGGTGAGAATTGCCGCGATTAATAAAACGGCATCCGCGCCATGCGATCGCCCTAAATAAATTTGATAAGCATCAATAATAAATTCTTTGCAAAGTAACGGTAAATTAACAGCTTGGCGCACTAGTTGCAAATTTGCGAAACTACCTTGAAAAAATTGCGCGTCCGTCAAAATCGAGAGACAACTCGCGCCGCCACGTTCATAAGCTATGGCGATCGCCACAGGATCGAAATCTTCACGAAAAACACCTTTACTCGGTGAGGCTTTTTTGACTTCGGCAATTAGTGCGGGTTTGATGTGAGACTTTTGCAAACTGCCATAAAAATCTCGTGGTTGGCTAACATCTGCTAATTTAGCCTTGATTGACTCAATTGGCTGATGTTCATACATTTGAGCAACTTCGCGCTCTTTATGCCAGACAATTTTTTCTAAGATATTTCGGGGCGCATCGTTGGGATCGGCGATCGCATAGCCTTTATTAATAGCTGTTTCAGACTGGCGGCGGACTTGCATTGACAAAAAAATTCCTATTACGAAAGTACATAGGTTTTAGCATAGACCGATTTTTGGATTGTCTGCGATCTAGACAATCCAAAAACCTATTTTAAAAAATTATGAATTTTCTTTACAAGTAAAGCGCTCGTTTTTCGGTATATTTGCCTTTGTAATGTGAGTTGAGCATAGTTTTATGAGCGCGATCGCAAACTCTAACCAAGCCGAAGACAAATCAAAGACTTCGCGAGTTCAATCTTATTGGAGCAGTATTAATTTGAAAAAGTTTGCAAGTTTATTGATGGCGATCGCCCTGTGCTTTTATCTCACAGCTTGTGGCGGTGATAGCCAATCGCAGACTAAATCATCACCTATCAAGATCGAGTCTAGCCCTATCGTCGAAGTCTCACCACCCACAGAAATTCAACGACTAAGCCGCCTCCTCGATCGCTATGAGCCGCAGGTCACTATCGTTAGCCCCAGACCTGATGAAGTCTTAAACGATACTCAAGTTGCGGTCAAATTTGATGTTAAAAATTTACCGATTTTCAAAAATGCCGACTTTGGCTTAGGGCCACATATCCATGTGACCTTAGACAATCAAGAGTACAAGGCGGTTTATGATCTCAATCAAGCTGCAAAATTTGAGAATCTCAGCGCAGGCACACATACAATTCGCGCTTTTGCATCCCGTCCTTGGCATGAAAGCTTCAAAAATCAAGGCGCTTATGCACAGGCAACTTTTCATGTGTTGACCAAGACGGGTGAAAACACGCCCGAAGCTAAAACACCTTTGCTGACCTATAGTCGCCCTGTGGGAACCTATGGCGCTGAGCCAATCATGCTCGATTTTTATATTCAAAATGCGCCTTTGCATTTGTTAGCCAAAAATGATGAGGCGATCGAAGATTGGCAAGTTCGCGCCACCGTTGATGGACAGAGTTTTACCTTCGATCGCTGGGAGCCAATATATCTCAAGGGCTTTAAGCAAGGCAAAAACTGGGTGAAGCTCGAACTGATAGAAGAAGACGGTGATGCGATCGCTAATGTATTCAACAGCACCGCGCATCTCATCGACTTCCAGCCTAATGGCACTGACTCTCTCTCCCGTTTGATAAGCGGCGAAAAAATTGCCAACATCGAAGCGATCGTTGATCCTAACTATGTGCCTCCCGTCCCTGTGGTCATTCCTGCACCCGTGGAGTCAATTACTCCTGTTGAACCAGCCGCCACATCAACGCCTAAAGTTGAAGTCTCCAGTCCGACATCCACAACTGATGTAAAAGCTGATGTCAAAACAGATGTCAAAACAGACAATCTCGATCAAGCTGGACAAACTTCAGTAATTCCAGTTATGCCTGCCAAATCAATTCCAGAGGCGATCGCCCCTGCCCCGATCAAGGTATTGCCTACTGTCGAGCCAATCAAAGTTACGCCGCTAAAGGTTAAATCTGAGCCTGTATCTGCGCCCGTGGCTGTGGAGCCAACTAAGCCAGTTCTAACAACCAAGCCAGTTTTAACAACTAAGCCAGTTGAGCCAGTTAAGCTAAAAACTTCACCAGAGCCAACCAAGGCGATCGCGCCCCCTTCGTCATCCAAAGACTATTTGCCAAAAGATTATCTGAAAGATGTTGGCTTTAACTCGCGTAAAGTTTTCTTAAACAAACATGAGGCTGTCAAATCTCCAGAGAATCCAGAAACTAAGGCGACAGAAACGTCTTCAGTCCTTACCGATTTGTCAACAACCACTTCAACGCCGATCAAGGTCTTAACTAAGTCTGCAAAATAATTTCCCGAAAACGACAAAAACAAAACAGCAAAAGCTTCGCATTGCGAGGCTTTTGCTATTTTATTTCTAAAAAATGATTCGCGGCGCGACTCTCTTTTGCGTTTAAGATTTGAGAGAAGCTTATTATTGTAGATTAAAAACTTCTCGGAGGTTTAGTGTCAGAGTCCTTATTTGAGCAAGCGAGCAAACGTCTTGCCGACGCGATCGCCCACGTTAAAATCTCAGAAGATGCGATCGAGCGCTTAAAATCGCCAAAAGCGAGTTTGCAAGTTTCTATCCCTGTCCGCATGGATGACGGAAGCTTAAAAGTCTTTCAGGGATATCGAGTCCGATACAATGATCTGCGTGGACCAACCAAAGGGGGGATTCGCTTTCATCCTAATGTCAACATGGATGAAGTGCAGTCTTTAGCCTTTTGGATGACCTTTAAATGTGCAGCCGTAAATCTGCCATTTGGTGGGGCAAAAGGTGGAGTTGCAGTTGATCCTAAGCAATTGTCAAAGGCTGAACTAGAGCGGCTCAGTCGTGGCTATATTGACGCGATCGCCGATTTTATGGGCGTAGATGTTGATATTCCTGCGCCAGATGTCCAGACTAATCAGACGATTATGGGCTGGATGGTTGATGAATACAGCATGATCCAGCGTCGGCTCTGTCCTGCGGCGATTACAGGTAAACCGATCTCTATGGGCGGCAGTCTAGGGCGCGAATCGGCGACTGGTTTAGGTGCTTTTTTTGCGATCGAGACCCTGCTGCCATTGCTAAATATGCAACGAGAACAGACGACGGTGGCAGTCCAAGGTTTTGGAAATGTGGGGGCGGCGATCGCCGATCTATTGAGTAAGGCGGGATATCAAGTTGTCGCTGTCAGTGATTCTAAAGGCGGGATTTATGCCAAACAAGGTTTGGACGTGCCGAGCATTATTAGTTACAAAAATTCAACGCGCAGTTTTCAGGCGGTGTATTGCCAAGATTCAGTATGCAATATTGTTGAACATGAAAAAATCACAAATGAGGAATTGCTCAAGCTTGATGTCGATATTTTGATTCCTGCGGCACTCGAAAATCAAATCACGGAGGATAATGCCCATGAGATTCGCGCCAAATATATTTTCGAGATTGCTAATGGACCCGTGACACCTGCTGCCGATGCAATTTTAGAAAAAAAAGGAATTATGGTAATTCCCGATATTCTGGTCAATGCGGGTGGAGTCACTGTTAGTTATTTTGAATGGGTGCAAAACCGTAATGGGCTGTATTGGAGCCTTGAAGAAGTAAACGATCGCCTCAAACTAAGCATGGTGGCGGAAACGCTCAGAATTTGGCGGATATCCCAACAAAAACAAATTTCCATGCGGACGGCGGCGTATGTCCATGCCCTCACCCGACTGAGTGAAGCGATCGAGGCTAAAGGCACAAGCGCTTATTACAATCAAAAATAGCTTATAAAATCCAGACCCGAAATAAGCTGATTCGCGGGCGAATCAGCCCGTGCTAAGTTTCTGGATAGTCTGCAATCTAGATATTCAGATATCTGGATTGCTGAGTATAATTTAGGCGATCGCAATTTCACACAAACAGCACCATTAATCAATCGGTTAGTGGTGCTGTTTGAAAAACCCGTAAATCTAAGCTGCTAAAAGCTGTGTTGAATGCTTATTAAAATATTCAGCCTCTACACAGAAAAAGTCAGTAATTTTTTCATAAATTTTTATAAATTCACCCTCTGTTTGTCCTTCTAAATAAGAATAAACAGGAGGATTATCACCTTCAGACAACCTAAAAAAATCAAACTGATAGCCTTGATGCATAAAAAAAACAAAAGCATCATCAGGTAAAGAGACAGGAAAACTATCTTCGAGTAAAAGTTCTCTTGCCCATTTTTGTATTAGAGGTAAATGTTTATAAAAGCAATCTTCACCCGCCCAAAAATCACCAGCCCCGTGTCCTATGTGTGTCAATATCTCACGATACATTTGAGGAAGTTTAGAGCCTACTTGGTTTTCGAGTTTGTTTATTTCATACCAAGAACATGGTTTAGTTTTATTGCGAGCAAACACCTGCTTCACTAGAAAAGGTAGCTCTTCAAAATTACATAGCATGACTCTAACCTTACCTGTTATGGACGCTTAACTCAATATTTGGAAAAGCTTGTCTAAACTGTCCGATGACATCTTGACAGGAAAGACATGGTGGACGTTCCGTGAATAAATCAATCTTACCTTCTACATTTTTGTTTTGTGTATACCTTGAAGCAATTTCTTCTAAAAGTTTGTATTCACTGTCATATCCCCTATACCGTCTAGGCGGTGGATCTAAAAGTTTAAATATTGGAATTTTCGGTAATCCAACAGCATCTTGACAAAGAACTTTTGTTCCACTAACAGCAAAAAGCTCAAAAATTTCCTCATTGATCGAACATCTAGCAATACCAATATTCGGTTTTGCTAGAGTGTTTAGTTCATACGGCAAGTTACAACTTCGCTTAATTTCTGCAACTCGTTGCTCCCAATTTACGCTCCAAGCTATGTTTATTAAGTTTTGCTACAACAATAACGAGATCTATATATAATGTGGATTTGTATGCAAAGTATGAATACCGATCGCCACGGCAATCAACATTAAACTGCCGCTATTTCCTTCGGCTTCTTCTCAAACACTTGAATATTTTGATAGTTAATTCAAGCTTGCCTTGTACTGACATATTTACTTTGTAAGATTGAGAATGTATCGCCATATTCTAGCATCAACACTATACATAGTAAGGATTTCCTACTTTCATAACATAGTTAAACTCCGATTAATCTCGGCGGCGCGATGCGCCGCTTTCTATCAAATGCAGATGCGGCGCATCTAATCTTATGGGTGATTTTTTAAAAATTGGTAGGCTTTAGACATTAAAAGCCAGAAAAAATCATTTAAAATAAGGTAGACAGCAATCATTGGTGGTAGCTATGGAATTTGTAGCCTATGTGTATGATGCTTGGGCGTATGAGCAAGCCAATCAAGAGGCTTCAGGTTTATCTGCACTTGATTTTGCCGAATCCATGCCTGCTAAATATTCAGCCAATAACCCTTTAAAAAGCTTAACTGCCGTCAAGTGGAAATCTTATCTGCTACCCGCGATCGCGATCGCCTCATTGAGTAGCTTAGGTTGGGATTTTGGGCGTACTGTCGAGGCTAGTCATTTACTAGAGCGATCGGTAAATGTCGCCCCTTGGTGTGAAAATTTATATCTTTGCGATACCCGCTATGTTTTAGAAGTCCAGACTTTACTTGCCAATCGTGGTTATGTTGTTGGTGAGCTTGATGGTGTCTATGGACGACATACTAAGCAAGCGGTGGTCGATTTTCAAAAATCTCAAAATAATTTGGTTGTAGATGGCATCCCTGGGGCGAGAACATTAACGCTGCTACGAGCGTCTAATACAGCAAATAATCTAACTAACAAAATTACAAATCAAACCAAAGCCACTAATCAAATTAATGGTCAAATTAATGGTCAAATTAACGATCGCGATCGCTCCAGACAGATAGTCATTGTTCGAGATAATTTTCAAAATAATAATACTCAGCCAACTGCTAACTATGGCTCCGAAGCTTCAGAAGTTGGAAATTTACAATTATTGCTGCAACAAAGGGGTTTTTATGAAGGTCAAGTCGATGGACAACAAGGACAAGCGACTAAAGACGCAGTTTTGAAAGCACAACAAGCCTATGGCATGACTTCAGACGGTTTTGCGGGGCCTTTGACAATTAGAGCATTGCTCGCTGGTGGCAACAATATTGCTCTGACTCAGCCCGCCTTTAATAGATCGCCGCCGCCGCAGGATGTTTTGGTAGCTCAACAGTTACTCAAAGCACGCGGATTTTATGATCAAGAGCTTAACGGGCTGTACGACATTCGCACTAGAGCAAGTATTTTGAAAGCTCAAACAGCCTATGCACAGCCATCAACAGGAGAGTTGAGTGCCAATTTACTCGTAGCTCTCAAAGCGCAAACCGAGTCATCAAATAAATCTGAAGGTAATATTCAGGAACTCAATTCCAACAATCAAAATATGCCATCTAGTTTTAACGGAGTTACAAATACGCAGCCGATCAACAACTCTCAAATCAACAATTCTCAAGCACCAAGTTCTAGCCAAAACTTGCCCGTAGTCTCGCCCAAAAGTTCTAATTTATAAAGTTCCAATTTATAAAGTTCTAAATACACAAATAAATTTCAATCTAACAACTCAACAAACTCTAACTAAGGTCTAAAACTATGGAACTCCTAGCTTACATTCAAGAAGAATTTATCTATTCTGATGAGGCGATCGGCTTGGCGATCGCTTCTCATTCCCAAATAACTTTCCAAACTTGGTTAAAAAATCTAACTACTAAATCTGCCAAACTCAGCTTAAATGTCATTCTGGCTAGCGCCACGATCTTTGTCGGATTAGGTACAACGCTCACGGCGATCGCCGAACCTGAGACCTCACCTAATGTGCGCTATGTCCAATCGCTGCTCATCAAAAATGGCTTTGACATTGGTGCGATCGACGGCGTAGCAGGCGCATCCACTAAAAATGCAATTATTCGCGCTCAAAAGTCTCTGGGCTTAACTGCCGATGGAGTTGCAGGACGGGATACCATCGCCGCTCTAGAAGATTCCGTCTCCAGTCCCTCAGCTACTAAAGAAAGCATTACTTCAAGTGCAGCTTCACCTTCATCCACAGTGATGAATCTTCAGAAATTATTAGCCGATCGCGGTTTTTATAATGGTGTTGTTGATGGGGTGATGGGATCGCAAACTCGTAACGCGATTTTAGCGGCTCAAAAAGCTTATAAATTAACTCCTGATGGCGTGGCGGGAGCGCAAACTTTGGCGGCGCTAGAGTCCGATGGCAACAAAGTGTCAGTCACGCCGATCGCGGCTACTAACGCCACTAAAAGCTCTGAAATTGCCAATCTGCAAGAACTGCTCAGTAAACGCGGTTTTTATAATGGCGCTATCGATGGCATCATGGGACCACAATCGCGCTTGGCGATCGTGGCGGCTCAAAAAAATTACGGCTTAGTAACCGATGGAATTGCTGGCTCACAAACTATTGCTGCGTTGGAGTCAGGAACTCGCAAGGTCAGTATTGTCGATAAAAATATTGCCGATAAAAATCGTGAACCAGCAGCATCCAAAACGACAACGGCGGCAACTGAGTCAAAGACTAGCGATAAAGACGTTTTAGCCTTGCAGCAATTATTGACCAATCGCGGCTTTTATGATGGGGCGATCGATGGAATTAAGGGTAATCAAACTAAGATGGCGATCGTAGCAGCCCAAAATGCTTATGGTCTAGCCCCTGACGGCGTGGCGGGTGTACAAACCATGAGCGCATTGCAACGCGGGACAAGACTAGAACCATCAGCGACTCTAAAACCTATCAATACTCCCAATCAACCCGCTAAAGTTGCCGCCCCGATCGCCAAAAGTCCAGTTAATGATGATGATGTCGCCAATTTACAAAATTTACTTGCCGATCGCGGATTTTATAAAGGTCAGGTTACGGGTGTCTTAGGTCCGATCACCAAAGAGGCGATCGTGTCCGCCCAGAAGGCTTACGGGCTAACCCCCGATGGCGTGGCTGGCTCAAGAACCATTGCCGCCCTAGAAGCAGGTGCGCCAACTAATCGTCAACAGATTACGGTAAAAACTGTTAGTCCGCCCGTCACTCCACCTGTGCGGGTCGCGCCACAGGTGATTCCTCAAGTAACTCCGCAGCCACAATTACAACCTCAAATACGCGTCCAACAGCCACAAGCTGCTGTCAGTCAGCCCAAAGCCACATTGCCAACCACATCACAGGCCGCAATCCAAACTCCACCGAAAGTTCAAGAAACACCTCAACCATCGACAGCAAGTCAGCCCAAACCGCCAACAGCAAGTAGTGCAAATGATGTTCAAGTTTTGGAGCTACAGCGCTTATTGACTCAAAGAGGTTTTTACAGTGGTAAGGCTGATGGGGTATTGACAGCCGAAACGCGTAACTCGATTGTGAGGGCGCAAAATTTTTACATTATCAGCCCTGCCGATGGTTCACCTAGTAATAAACTAATTGACAGTCTGAGTAAAGATCAATTTATTTCTGCTGATGGAAATTAGTTCGATGAAGTTTCGCAATCTAATTATTAATTTGGGAGCGATCGCCCTTTTTGCGGCGATCGCCCTCAGCTTGCAGTTTCCCAAACTTAACCAGCGTTTGAGCGGACAAACCTTAGAAGACACTCGCAAAGGGGTCAGAGAAGAAGAAGCCCGTCTCAAGCTGATCAAACAATTGCCATCGCGGGGACTGGGCTTTAATAATATGATGGCAAACTTCATGTTTTTGCAATTTTTGCAATATTTTGGTGACGACGTTTCTCGAAATACTTTTCAAACAGGATATAGCCTGAGTCCCCGCTATTTTGAGAATATTATCGATCGCGATCCTAGATTTTTTAGTAGTTACCTATATATATCTTCTAGTGTATCGATGTTTGCAGGGAGTCCTAGTGAGGCGATCGCGATTTACACTAAGGGCTTGCGATCGCTGTCTCCAGACAAACAGGCGAGTGCATATGTTGTATGGCGATACAAAGCGATCGATCAAATATTATTTTTAGGCGATGCCAAGGGGGCGAGAGAGTCTTATCTCCAAGCCGCAGCATGGGCTGAGCAAGCCAAGTTGACAGGTAAAGAACTTGAAACAACCCTATTCGCCGCTCAAGCATCTCGCCAATCTGCCGAGTGGTTAGCCACCGATCGCGATCTAAGCAAAGCCCAGATTGCGGCTTGGTCAATGGTTCTTAGAAATGCTGTAGACAAAAAAACAGTGCAGATCGTAGCTCAGGAGTTAGACAAACTTGGCATGAAAATTGAAATTAAAGATGGTTCTCCAATTGTAGTTCCCAAAATTGAGCCTTCAACTAACTAAAAAAGAGCACATCTCACTCTTTTTTAAGAAACAGAATAGCAAAAGCTTCGCATTGCGAGGCTTTTGCTATCTCTAATTAGATACTAGCCACTTTTGAGCATTTAAACGCTGGATTACACCAAATACGAGTAAATCAAGGGGAGCTTTACGCTCATCGATCAAAAATGGCTCGATCGTACTAGGCGATCGCCCGCTATCGGCACAAGAAAAAGCCTTTTGAGCATTAATATCAGACTTAGAAAAATAAACAGTAAACTGGCGCAAACCTTCTGCCCAAATGCCGCGTACTTGAGAATTAGCAAACTCTAATTGCAGATCGGTCACCGCTTGCTTCGCAAAAGCTTTGGTCAAAGCTGGCAAATAATGGGTGGTGATAAATTCTTCAAAAGGCAACTCTTCGATCGCAGGAGGCTTTTCGACTTTGGGCTTAGCCGCAGGTTTAGTTTGTTCTGGATTAGATGCAGTTTCGGACATGTTTTTAAATTATTGCTAAAAGATTATTGCGCTTCGGTATTCACAATCTGGGGTAAGCCCATACTGTAGTTGAGCGATCGATGATTGAGGTTGTAGGTTACTTCGCCTTGTTGTAATAGCGATCGCACAAAATGTTCTAAATCCGAACCAATCCGCCGCAGGTTGTAATCAGTCAGGTCAGCATCTTTATAGTCCACCACAAGCTGATCAAACTTGCGATATACCTTTTGCAGAGCGCCATCTGTCCAGTTGAGTTCATTATCAGGATCGACATCCAGTGTCAGCATATTTTCGCTATCGATGAGTTCATCATTCCGCTCTTCGACAACGGCAGCATAGATCTGAATGTGACGAGTTGTAGATTTTAGCGGCATATAGATTTGTAAGTTTACTAACTTAAGATTATTGCAAATTTCTATAACATCTATAACAATAAATAGAGAGGGGGTGCTTTGCACCCCCTCTCTATTTGTAAAAGCAAGCCCTAGCTAGCTAGATATTCTTGCATTCTCGCCTTACGCTTACGCAGATAGTCCATCGCTTGCCGCTCTAGCTGCCGTACTTGCTCGCGGCTAAGATCCATGAGCTTGCTAATGCTAGCTAGCGACATTTCTTGACCATCCTCCAAGCCATAGCGCAAGATCATGACTTGACGCTGCTTTTCGGGTAGTTCTTTGAGCAAACTTTGGAGATCTGTACGCAGTGACTCCCGCTCTACATAATTGTCAGGCGATCGCCCCGTATCTTCCAACAGTTCTGCGAGTTCCGTATCTTGGTTGTCACCAATGCGTAAATCTAAGGAGATTGGCTGACGCGATAGTGACAGACATTCACGCACTTGATCAGTTTTGATATTTAACTCAAAAGCAATCTCAGCCACTGTGGCCACCCGACCAAGATCTTGCGAAAGTTGACGCTGGGCTTTTTTGATCTTGTTGAGCTTTTCAGTGATGTGAACTGGTAAGCGGATGGTACGCGCTTGCTGAGCGATCGCCCTCGTAATCGCTTGACGAATCCACCAATAAGCATAAGTTGAAAACTTAAAGCCCTTAGTGGGGTCAAACTTATCTACCGCCCGTTCTAATCCTAGAGTTCCTTCTTGGACTAAGTCGAGAAGTTCTAAGTTTCGTTTTTGATATTTCTTCGCAACAGAGACAACCAGTCGCAGGTTAGCCTCGATCATTTTGCGTTTAGCTCTTGTGCCAATCCGAATATTACTATGCAAAGTTTCTAGCGTTTGACCAACAGCCTCGGCCCACTCTTGATCAGTTGGTAGGCGATCGCCATCTTGCGAGACTTTTTCTTGCGCTTCAAATAGCGCCATCATTTGCTGTACCTGTTTGCCATAGATAATTTCCTCTTCATTACTGAGTAAAGGAATCTTGCCGATTTCGTGCAAATATGTGCGAACCATGTCAGCGGACAGACCGACCTGCTTGTTAGCTTGCCTATCCACTGCTTTTGGTGTGGGTTGGGTCAATGGTTCTTCAGACATATCGCTCCTGATGTTTTAAACTAAGCGTTTTTGATAAGTTTTTTTAATAAGTCTTTTCACCAAGCCCTTTCACCAAATTTTTTCTAAGTGCGCTGAAACACTTCCAGAAAACGGAGAGCGAGGGGGTGAGCAATTTACGATCTTGTTTTATTAACTTAATAGATTAAAATCATAATCTTTAAGTTTTGTAAATCATGTCAATTAATTCAGTATGAAGCTAAACCGTATTTTGTATAATACAGGATTAATCTTTTAATTTCTTACCTCTTAGGTAACATATTATTACAAGTAAACTCAAAAAGGCAAAGGGCGGCTATCACTATCTCCTCAAAGATTGAGGCGGAATTTAACCTAAGTAATTTAATTGGTTCGATGTCGTGAAAGAAAAGAAATTTCAGAAGGCGATCGATTTTATCCCCTGCGCGGCAATCCAAGCCGTAGTCCAAGCACTTTGAAAATTAAACCCACCTGTCACCCCATCAATATCTAATATCTCTCCCGCAAAATATAAACCTTGGCAAATTTTACTTTCCATCGTCTGAAAATTGACATCTTGCAACCGCACGCCGCCGCAAGTTACAAATTCTTCCTTAAACACACCTTTACCCGCGATCGCATATTCGCTGGCATTTAACACATTTATAATTTGTTGAATAGCTTTATTAGAAATATCCGCCCAACGTTTTTCTAGCTCTACTTCAGCTTTGTCAAGCAAGTATTCCCATAAACGTAACGAAGTCTCAAAAGGACAATAATTAGATATAAATTTCTTGGGTTGATCAATTTTTGCCGTTAATAAAATTTGTTTAATGGCTTCCACTTTGAGCGTAGGAATCCAATTAATCGCTAACTTGGTACGATAATTACATTCATATAATTCTCGTGCTGCCCATGCTGACAACTTCAAAATAGCGGGCCCACTCACTCCCCAATGAGTAATTAATAAAGCCCCCGATTGTTCTAATTGATTACGCGTAGATTTTTTCTTCTCAGGGCTTAATTCTGAGCTTGGAATCTTGACAGTGGCAAGATTGATGCTTACGCCTGCGAGTTCATGAAGTTTAGAATCTTGAATATTAAATGTAAAAAGTGAAGGAACAGCAGACTCTAACTCATGCCCTAGCGATCGGGCGATCGCATAGCCAGACGGACTGCTACCTGTGGCGAGTAATAGGCGATCGCAAGTTAGACTTTCTCCATTTTTGAGTATTACCTCAAACTTACTATTGCCTAATTTCTCAACTTTCTGTACCCCCACATTTGTGCGGATGATCACACCAGATTTTTTTGCCGCAAACATTAGGGCTTCGACAATTGTCTCTGAATCATCACTCACAGGAAACATTCTGCCATCAGCTTCTGTTTTTAACTTCACTCCTTCTGCATTGAACCAGCGCACGACATCAAGGGGTTGAAATCGTGAAAATGCACCGCGCAGAGCCTTGCCGCCACGAGGGTAGTACTGCACTAACTGCGATGGCTCAAAGCAATGATGTGTGACATTGCAACGTCCGCCACCTGAGATTCGCACCTTAGCAAGAGGTTGTCGCCCCGCATCTAGCAAGATTACTCGTGTGTGAGCAGCTTGGGCCGCATGGATTGATCCAAAAAAGCCTGCGGCTCCACCACCAATAACCACAACTTCCATACTTGTCATAGTTTACTTTCAGCTTTTACTTTTTGCTTTTACTTTATAATTACAGAGGCTCAGATATTCTTAAAGTTTTTTTTTGAAACTCCTCTCGTAAAATGCAATGCTAATACAGCTAAACTTTAGTACAGCTAAACTTTGTTTTGTTGTAATGGGTGACGGGATTAAACGACTTAATTAAAGCTTGACAGGATAGCCGCCATGAACTCACAAGAATCACAACCCTCTCTAAGCTCCAATGGTCCTAAAGTCAATAGCCCTAAAGTCAATGCGCCCAAGTTTGAAGACTATCGAATACCCACATCCCCAGGATATGCACTTCCTGAAGATCGACACATTATGTCTGCTCCTGACTTAGGTGGTGAGTCAGCTATGTTGGCTGAGTTTGACAAGGCGGCTCGTTCTGACCAATTTGCGATCGCTTTACAAAAAGTACTTCGTTGTCGCGATAATGTTGTGCCTGCCATGTTAGAACGACTAGAGAGTGATGATGTAGCTCTTTCTAAAAAAGCGGCGATCGCCTTAGGATATTTGCGATCGCCACAAGCTCTACAACCCCTAATCGAAGCAATCAAAACCCCCCACCGCCAGATTCATTGGCAAGCCGCCGCCGCCTTGAGTTGGATTGGCAGTGCCGAAGCGATTAACTCTTTAATTAAATTATTACATTATCCTTCTATTCAAGTTCAGACCGCAGTTGCTAAAGCTCTAGGTCGGGCAAGTTTACCTGCGGTTTCCCCTTTAGTCGAAGCTCTCAAAAATAGCGATGATATGGTCAAAGTCCATGCGGCTCATTCATTAGGACAAATTAGCTCACCCTTAGCCGTTACGACCCTGATCCAAGCTCTATCCAATCATAGCAAATCAGTCCGATTTGAAGCGGCTTGGGCGTTAGGACAGATTAAATCGCCTTTATCGGCTAGTTCTCTAGCAAATTTGCTTACCGACAATGATATTAGTGTGCAATCTCAAGCGGTTCAAGCCCTCAAGAACATCGGCATTCCTTCAATTGCGGCCCTATCAAAAATGCTGAATAATTCTTCGAGTCATACGCGAAGTGTGGCTGCAAGAACCTTGGGGCAGATTGGGATGGAAGAGGTTCTGCCATTGCTAGCTAAAGTCTTAAGAGAAGATGAATATGCTTATGTTCGTTGTGATGCAGCTTTAGCTATCGGACAAATTGGGACTCATGATGCAGTTTTCTATCTTTCACAAGCTCTCAAAGATCGCGATCGATCAGTCCGCAGTGCTATTTTGAGAGCTTTAGTCCAAGTCAATTCACCCGAAGCTCAAGAGGTTCTACACAATGTTAAAAACAGCGTAGTTATACCTAACTACTCTATTTCTAATGTCAAAGATTTTGGCGAAGAATCCGATTTTACAATAATTCAAGGCTAAAAAGAATCTTTTGTAAAGTGAAGAATGGCAACCATGGGAGGATTGCCAATTCCACAAATTTTCTTCTGCGTAAGCTAAAGCACATTTACAAACTAAACTAATTAAACTAAAATGATAGAAAGTAATTTGACGTAATTAAAAATCAGATACAGAATCTCAATTCGTTCACTATGCGAATGGATTCAGGTTCTAGGATTCTATGTTTAGCTATCTAATTACAATTTTAATCAAAACAACTCAAAACATTAGACATAGCGCTTTTCGCTTTACTTAAAACCAAATTATTTGTATAACACTCATTTGAAAACCTCTATACGTTTGGAGAGAAGATTATTTGCGCCAGCTTAATGTGCTTGGACTACCTGTTCATATTCATGAAAACTATAGTGATTGGCTAGCGCAACGCTTGGAAGCTAATCATGGTACTCATGTTGTGACAATTAATGCCGAAATGACTATGCAGGCTCGCAAAAATCAAGATTTGGCAAAAATTATTCGACAAGCCGAATTAGTTGTGCCAGATGGTTCGGGGGTGGTGCTGTATCTGCGATCGCAAGGTGAAAAGATTAATCGCTGTCCGGGGATTGATTTGTCTGAGCAGGTTGTACGGACTGCGGCTGCAAATCAATGGCGAATTTTTTTGATTGGTGGTGCGCCTAATGTTGTCGATACTGTCGTGGATGGTTGGCGGCAAAAATGGGCTGACATTTCGATCGCAGGTATGTATGACGGCTATTTTGATGACGCGATCGAGCAGCAAGTCTGTGACCATTTGCAAAATTCACAGCCTGATTTGATTTTGGTGGGCTTGGGAGTACCGCGCCAAGAGCTATGGATTCATAAATATCGACATCTCTGCCCTAATGCGGTGTGGATCGGCGTGGGCGGAAGCTTTGATGTTTGGTCTGGCAAAAAAAATCGCGCTCCTGCATGGCTCAGTAACAATCATCTAGAGTGGCTGTACCGACTCTATCAAGAGCCGTGGCGATGGAAAAGAATGCTGTCTCTACCCCATTTTGTTTGGTGTGTTACCAAAGAATCTTTATTAAAACCCAAAAAAGCTTAGAATCACGCTTTGGGACATCCTAAGCTGTTTGGGTTTTATGAGACATCATCACACTTCAATCAAAACAACGGATATTTTTGGGGCGATCGCCTTTTATGAAGCATTAGGCTTTGAGGTAACTGAGCGCTTTACGGCGGGGATCACCCTTGCTTGTTGGATGTATGGCGCAGGCACTCATATCGAGTTGATCCAAGTTCCCGAACCGAAAAATATCTCAGATCCCTTTGATGATGAGCATTATGTGGGTTACTATCACCTATCGTTTCAGGTTGAAAATCTAGAATCTTGTCTGCAAGACTTGGTAAACAAATTAGGTAAGGTCAAACTGCTATTACCACCGCGATCGCAAACTATTGGCGATCGCACATATCGGGTAGCTTTTATCGCCGATCCCGATGGATTACCAATTGAATTAATGGAATACAACGCTTTGCGCTGACATGAAACCCACATAAAAGTTTAAAAGTGCCGCGAAGCCGTACTTTTAAACTTTTATCTATAAAGTAGATGAACATAAATAATTACAAATCTAAACCCGTAAAGTTGGGGGGCGGGGGGGGGGGGCAGGGTGTGGGTTGGGGGGTTTTTTTTTTTAAGTTATTTTATAAGTGAAACTAAAAAGGGGGTTTGGGGGAATTTT
>JANODY010000058.1:0-6959 GCA_031412945.1 Cyanobacteria bacterium SOY_65_metabat_81 | reverse complement strand
TTAGAATCATAAAAGAAGAAGACTTTCAGAAGGCAGTAGATTTTATAAATCACAGACCAAGAAAATCTCTTGACTATCGCACCCCTTATGAAGTATTCTTTGCCTCATCAGAAACCGTTGCATTTCATCCTTGAATTGGCGTGTCATCGGTTGATAAATCATTGACATCAAAAGTCCAATCGGTAATACGGAACTGATTATCAGTAGAAGGGTGAAGATTTGGAAATAGCTGCTTAATGTGATGGAAAGTATTTTCTAGAAGAATGCGATGTCTAGATAAGTTGGGAACCGAAGAGAGCAAATCTTGTGTTCCATTTGGCTGTAAAAATAAACCTCCATTTTCTGCGATCGCCCCTGCAACAGGTAAATAATTCACCAAAGCACTGACCCAAACCGCCGAGCGACCAGTCACCAATAGGACTTTAATTCCTGCTGATTGTAAATTCAGAAGAGTGGAGATGAAATCAGAAGAGAATTTTCCATTGTCGGTAAGAGTGCCATCAACATCGGAAGCAATTAAGCGAATATTTGATAAAGTGCTTTGATTGAGGGGGGATAGTGGCATGGTGTTATGATATAAATATGTTGACAGCCATAAATTGTAAGTCGCAGTGTAGGCAGTAAAAATATGAAGTTAAAAAAGCTAACTAAAAATTTAAGCTTGGGACAGGCAAAAAGGCGGACTGCTTTGGGCTTTAATATTGTGAGCGATCGCGTTACGGTAACGACAAATGTTACTGAAGAAAGTTCAGTTATGCTGAAAAATTTTCTTGATTTTTTGTGGAATGACGCGAAGAAAAATCCTTTGAATCTAGTCTCTTATACGAGTGAGATGGATGCTAGAGTTTCGGCGCTGACTGAGGGAGTTGAAATAGATTGATAGAGGTCAATGGATGGAAAATCTATTTCCACAGTGTTTTTAATAAGCAGTTTCAGGAGCTTATCGAGAGTTCGGTTAAGTTTAAAGAAAAAGATACGCCTAAACAATATAAGGAGCGTTTCAAGCCTAAATTGCTGAAAGCTTTACAAAGAGCGATTAAGGAGTCTATTCCTAATGATCCTTTTAGTAAGGATTTTGAGCTTAGAGGGGATTTGAGCGATTATAGGCGAGTTAAGTGGGTTGGTATTTTTGATCGCTATCGATTGTTTTTTAGAGTTGATGTAGAACAGAGTTCGATTGTGATTCTTTGGTTGGGATATCCAAGGAATGAGGGTGGGAAGAATGATTGTTATAGGGTTTTTGGGAAGATGGTTGAGAAGGGTGATTTTCCTTCTGATGTTGAACAGTTGATCGAAGGATAACATTTTTTAACTTTCATGCGCTCTGAATCGTCTATTGATCGCCCTTTCGACAGGTAAATAATTTACCAAAGCGATCGCCTTTATTTTGTTACTCAGTCTATAGTAGTGTTATCACATAAAAATATCATGCCGTCTCAATATGCCTAGTCTCAGCCTTAAGCCATCGCACAAGCCAATCAAGAATTACTATGAAGCTTTGGATCGCTATGGCAAGTTAGGGATAGTGCATGAAGGGGCTGTGCTGTCGGCTTTTCAGCAGTTGCTAGAGTCTTGTGGACGGCAGTTTGATTGGACTTTGGAGCAGCAATTTGCGATTAAGCGATCGCAAAAACAACCAATTCGCATTGATGGGGCATTAGTAGATATTTATCATTTACCGAGAGCATATTGGGAAGCGAAGGATAGCAAGGATGATCTGAAGAAGGAAGTTCAGAAAAAGTTTGCAGTTGGCTATCCCAAAGACAATATTATTTTTCAGCAGCCAAAACGCGCCATTCTCTATCAAGATGGCAAGTTGGTGATGGATGTGGACATTACCAAAGATCAGGAATTGGTGGATGTGGTGCGCCAGTTTTTTGAATATCGTGCGCCTGCGATCGCGCAATGGGAAAAGGCGGCTGAGGAATTTGGCGATCGGGTGAAGGATCATGCTACGGCTTTATTAGATTTAATTCGCGTACAGGAGAAAACTAACAAGAAGTTTATCGATGCGTTTGCGGCGTTTATGTTGCTTTGCCGTCAGTCGATTAATCCCAATCTGGCGGAGTCGGCGGTTGAAGAGATGTTGATTCAGCATTTGCTAACGGAACGAATTTTTCGGAGTGTATTCAATAATCCTGATTTTGCTCAACGCAATATTATTGCGGTTGAGATTGAGAAGGTGATCAATGCTTTGACCTCTAAGCATTTCAGCCGCGCTCATTTTTTGAGTAGTTTGGATCGGTTTTATGGGGCGATCGAGGAGACTGCCGCAACGATTGATGATTTTTCGCAAAAGCAGAATTTTTTGAATACGGTTTATGAGAAGTTCTTTCAGGGCTTTTCGACAAAGGTGGCGGATACGCATGGGATTGTGTATACACCGCAGCCGATTGTGAATTTCATGGTGAAGAGTGTGGAGGAGATTTTGCAACGGGAGTTTGGTAAGTCTCTGGTGGATAAGGGTGTGCATATTCTCGATCCGTTTGTGGGAACAGGAAATTTCATCATGCGGGTGATGCGCGAGATTGCGGAAATCCAGAAGTCGGCTTTGCCTCACAAGTATGAGCATGAGTTGCATTGCAATGAGGTGATGTTGCTGCCCTATTACATTGCTTCGATGAATATTGAGCATGAGTATTTTGAGCAAACTGGGAAGTATGAGGCGTTTGAGGGGATTTGTTTGGTGGATACCTTTGAGGATCAGCGTGTTGAGCAGTTAAACTTCCTTGCTCCTGAAAATATGAAACGGGTAGAAAGACAAAGGGAATCAGATCTATTTGTGGTGATTGGGAATCCTCCCTATAATGTGGGACAGTTGAATGAGAATGACAACAATAAGAATCGCAAGTACCAGACTAAAAACAAGACAGGGATTGACGATCGCGTAGCGGCTACCTATGCTAAAGCTTCAAAAGCGACTAATAAAAATGCGGTTTCAGATATGTATGTGAAGGCGATTCGGTGGGCTTCGGATAGAATTGGTGATGAAGGCGTGGTAGCTTTTGTGACCAATAATAGCTTTATTGATGCTTTAGCTTTTGATGGAATGCGTGAATTTTTGGAGAAAGAGTTTAGCCAAATTTATATTTTTGATTTAGGCGGTAATATCCGTAAACGCACTTCTAAGCCTGTTTACAATGTGTTTGACATCCAAGTTGGGGTAAGTGTTAATATATTCATCAGAAAACGCTAGAAGGTGAATCAGCTATGACTCAAGAATTTAAAGATACTTTTGATCAAAGCGAAGAGGAACTAACGGCTGAAATTTTACGAAAACAAAGATTTGCTTTGTATCTATCCCAACTTCCTTATGTTAGTGATGAAGAACAGGCAGATATTGAAAAATATATGGGTTTATCTCCTAGCATTGATAGATCTGATTATGTGGACATGACTGATTGGGTGAGAGGAGTAAAAAGTTTATCAGAGATGGGACTATCAGAAGATTAGTTTATTGTTGGGATAAGTTGAATTAGTCCAGTTTGAAAAGCTTTATCGTAAGTGATAACAGGCAAGTTTTCAATTTCGGCTTGAGCCATAATCATGCGATCGAAAGGATCTTGATGAGCGATCGCTAAACTTCCTGCTCTGAGTGCATGGGCTGTGGTGATGGGAAGTTCCACAAATTTAGCTTGATGTAATATCTGCAAATATTCTTGAACAAGCTGTTGAGCGCTGGGTAGTTTGCCGATACGATATTTGGTAGCAATTTCCCAAGCGGAAGCACTACTAACAATAATGTTATTTTCGGGGTTAAGAATGATATTCCGACATTCCGTATTGAGTTTTGGATCGTTAAATACCCACCATAACAAGATATGTGTATCAATCAGATAGCTCATTGCCATTTTTGGAGTTCCTCTTCGGGCAATGGATCAAAAAAGGAATCATCAAGCTGACCTTGTAACAATCCAGGGGTACGCGGCTGTTTAAGTTCTTTGCCTAAACCCAAACGAAAGTAATGAATTAGGTCATAGAGTTCTGCTAACTTTACATCTGGGATATGTTGCAATTCTTGGACAATTTTTTGGATTAACATAGGTCAAACTCTTTAGACGTGTTAGTTTCAATTATAATCAAAGCAACATTGAAATTCACAGAAAGTGAAACTATTTATGACAAAAGCAAAGATTTATTATGCTCAGGTTGATGACTCTTGGACGAAGCAGGAGAAACTCGGTCATCTGGAAAAGTTGGTGCATATTGGAAATGTGCAGTTTCGGAAAATTGTGCCAGATTCAAAAAATACTTGGTTGACTGAAGGATTAGAGGACGATTTTAGTAACCATTTTTCTTTAGGCAGTAAAGAGCGTGATGATAGCTGCTCAATATTTTATTCATATAGTAATGGAATTAAATCAAATAATGATGCTTATGTCTTCAATTTTAATATTGAGAATTTAAAAACTCGCGCAAAAAAAATGATAGAAGACTACAATCTAAACTTCGACCGTTTTGCAAGAGCTAATGAATCAAGAGAAGTTGAGTCGGTTATAGAAGTTAATGAAAATATACTTAAATGGATTCGTTATACAAAGCGTAGTCTTTTAAGAGGTAAAACTGTAAACTTTAATGATTCAAAATTTAGAATTTCTTATTATCGTCCATTTACTAAACAATATTATTATTTTGAGCGAATTTTTAATGAAGAAATTTATCAATTTCCTCAAATTTTTCCTAATACTAAAACCGAATCAGAGAATTGTTTAATCTGTCTTCCTGGAATTGGAAACAGAAAAGAATTTGGCGTTCTTGTTTCAAAACTCATTATCTCTCTAGATTTTGCCTTTGAAAAATCTCAATGTTTCGCATTTTATACATATGATATCGATGAAAATAATCGCCAAGAAAACATTACTGATTGGGCATTAGAACAATTCCAAACCCATTATCAAGATCCCAAAATTACCAAATGGGACATCTTCCATTATACCTACGCCCTACTCCATCATCCCCACTATCGCCAACGTTACGCCGCCAACCTCAAACGCGAACTACCACGCATCCCCTTCGCACCAGAATTTCATCCTTTTGCGATCGCAGGAAAACGCCTCACCGAAATCCATATCAACTACGAACAACAACCCGAATATCGCCTCAAACATATCGAAAACAAAGATCTCCCAATCGATTGGCGAGTCGAAAAAATGCGCCTCAGCAAAGACAAAACCCAAATCAAATATAATGACTTCCTTACGCTCACAGGTATTCCACCCGAAACCTTTGAATACAAACTAGGCAACCGTTCTGCCCTAGACTGGATCATCGATCAATATCAAGTCAGCACCGACAAACGAAGCGGTATCACCAACGATCCTAATCGCCTTGATGACGAAGAATATATCGTGAGATTGATTAAGCAAGTAATCACCGTGAGCTTGGAAACCGTTAAAATTGTGAAAGGTTTACCAGATTTAGGATTACCAAAGGATTAGTGATGAAATGATGAACGAATTGCGCGATCGCTATATCAACCTGTGATTAAATAGTGATGATTTACAACGGTGTTGACATAAGTGGCAATTTATAACTTTCGGAATAAAGCAACCGAAGACATAAACTATGGTCGCGTCACAAAAAACAGCTTAAAACTTTTGCCAAAAACATTACATCAAAAGGCTCAAATCAAGCTTGCTCGAATTTCTGCGGCAACCTCAATCGAAGACTTACGCGAACTCCGTGGAAATCGCCTAGAAATCTTGCAGGGAGATAGACAAGGACAATACAGTATTCGCATCAACGATCAATATCGCATTTGCTTCCGATGGCTACAAGAGAATGCTTATGATGTAGAAATCATTGACTATCATGATTGATAGCCATAAATTATTTGTTAAACCATTAGACTTATATCAAAACCAATTATGCAGCAACTACACCTAACGCCTATTCACCCTGGCAAAGTTTTACAGGATGAACTAGAAGAAATTAATATCTCCTCTGAAGCCTTAGCTAACCATATAGAAATACCACCCAGCATCATTCACGATATTTGTGATGGCAAGAAAGATATTAACGCATTACTAGCCATGAAACTGTCTCGTGCATTGGGAGCAAGCCCTCAATTTTGGTTAAATCTTCAAAATAATTGGGAGATTAGCCAGATTAAGGAATCCGAATATCAAAATATCCACTCAATCGCCGCTTAATTGCGATCTGCGCGATCGCTCTAACTGCCACATCCGCTAAAGGCAACAAGATCGAAATTGTCAGCCTGATTAGCACCAATCCCGATGGCGACTCACCAATCTGGGACATGGCAAGAATAGGAGCTAGCGTCGATATTCAGGTTGCCAAAAACAAAGATTGGAAAACCGAAAAGCTATAATCATACAAAGCTGTCGCGATTATTGACCAAGAAAATAAGGTGGACATCGGCTTGATATCGCCAACATCCATTGAAGCCTATGGCAAAACCCTAGAAACGGGCAGAATGTTTGCCAATCTAAAACTTGAGTTCAAATTAGGAATATCCAGAAACGACATAGATGACAAGTTTGCCGATGCGGAAAAGTATTTAGAAGTACAGCGTGATGAGATTCCAGAACCAGAGCGAGAAACTAGAGCCTCGGCGCTGTGGCACAACAATAACCGAGCGATCGCGGGCAAAATGTTTACCGAGGTAGTGACCACGCGACTGCAAGAACTACGGGTTGATAAAATCAAAATAATTGGCTTGCAGTATGAAACCAACGAATTGAAAGATATCGCGGTTTTCAAGATAGTGAGGACAGAATTAAATGAGAACGGTCATGGCATCACAATGAGAAAACCATCCCAAAAGATCCTTCTTGGTGACGGTATTAAATGCATCATCTTCCAGGACCCGATGACCTCGCTCAACCCGGTGCTCACCATCGGCAAGCAACTGACCTTGGTGATGAAGGCTCACCAGCAGCGCCTGGGCAAGAAGGAGGCTCGGGCGAAGGCGATCGACCTGTTGAACCAGGTGGCCA
>JANODY010000057.1:0-3225 GCA_031412945.1 Cyanobacteria bacterium SOY_65_metabat_81 | reverse complement strand
CAGTCAAGTCAACAATTAATCGCCCCCTAGCCCCCAATTCTGGGGGAACAAGAAAATAAAATTCTTTCAAAGTCCCCCAGAATTGGGGGATTTAGGGGGCTTAGATCCATTGCAACGAAGACAGCTAGACTTGTGTGTACAAGGCAGACCAAAGGCGGGGAAACGCTAGATTAGCTTTTACGAACTTGTTCTAGCTCAGAACGCAAACCTGCTAGTTGTTCTGTCAAGGCTTGAATCTCATCACGCATACTCGCCTTAACTTTTTTGTTAGGTTTATTGAGTAAATTATCAGGAATGCTGTCATCGACAGTTTTTGCAGTTGTGGTGACGGTGGTTAAGTCCGCAGATTCAGTATTGTTGGTGGGCGATCCGTTTACCTGTTGTGCAATAAAGTTATCCACATAACTACGCGCTTCAGCTTCGGTAGTTACCCCCTTTTCAGCAAGTTCTTGCGTGATTTCGTCAAAACTTAGACTTAATCTTTTGAAATTCTCTTCGCGTTTAGTGGGATCTTGGATTACTTCGAGTAATGATGATGTTGCGCCTAGGGTGACGTAGTAGCTTCTTTGCATAAGCTTACTTAGATCGATGGTATCCATAAAACTCCTGCAAATGTGTAGTTTTGTAATATATTCTAGCCGATGTTTTTTGATTACGCCAAGCTACTTATCAAGGCATGTACGCTTTAAGCTATAGGATATTGGCTAGAAGTCATTAAATATTTTTAAAAATATATGAATTATTTAGTTAGTGTTTGGGGCGATCGCATGAAAGCCGAAGAAGTTTATACGCGACTAGAAGATGCTAATTTCCCTATGGAGGCAATCTCGATTTTAGGGAAGGGTTATAAAACTGCTGAAGAATTTGGCTTTATCGATCCGATTGAAATAGGACGAAAACAAGCTTTTTTGATGTCATATTGGCTTGTGCCATTTGGATTTTTATCTGGAATTGGCTTTAGCTTAGTTACTGATTTACATACATTTGGCTGGGCTGGGGCGATCGGTAATCATGCGATCGGTGGATTGCTAGGTGCATTTGGCGGGGCGATGGGAAGTATATTTGTGGGCGGCGGTGTCGGTGTGGCGACCAGTAGTGACTCTGTGCCTATGCGTAATCGTCTTGAGGAAGGCAAATATCTGATCGTTGTCCAAGGTGCGGATAATCTCGTCGTCCGCGCTAATCAAATCATGCGCCCTCTACGTCCTGAAAATATTCAAGGTTATATCGCTCCTTAGGTCAATTTTGCGTTCTAATTAAAACCAAGATAATTTTTTAAAAGCTTTGCGGAGCAAAGCTTTTAAAAAATTATTTGGATAGCACTTATCTGAAGACCGTTATATAATCTTAAGCTTTTTGAGAAACCATTTGCAATAAAATACCGATGATTTTATCAGGACTCTCAATCGGATAATCATCTAAATCAATGTACACATCATTTCCATCCATTTTTAGAAATTTCCATGTTGTCCCTGTTGTTACAACTCCATAGATCTTTTTTACACTTGAATCATTTTCCTGTTCATTAAAGATTTTTGCCGCCACCATTTCCGCAATACATTGACCTAATCCGCCAATAATATTTTCATTTTTGGCTTCGACAACAGTGACAATGGGACTGCTTAACATTAACTGTTCTGTAGATGCACTAATAATAAAGTCACAAAATCCATTTAGCCCTTTTTCTTTGTCAACATTAAATTCGACACCAGAAAACAAGCTTATTTTATGCTCTAGTATTTTTCTTAACTCAACTAAAATATTCGCAATAATTAGCTCTGAACGCGCTTTTTCAGTATTAATTGCACGCGCAAGCGGAATATTTTCGGCTAGAGTTTCTTTAAGATATGCACTGATATCGAAACTTTGGACAGAAGAGAAAAAATTCTCTTTCTCAATGAGGTTGACTGAAAGTTTCTGTTTAACTTTTTTTAGATCAAAATCGCTGTATGCCATTGTCAATCCTATCAAATTCCTACAAGGTTTAATTTTACTCCTCAAATTGCCAGCGATCTTGAGATGCGGCTTCGTCAAAGAAGCGCTTGGGACGCAGGGTTAACGTAATCTTGCCTAGAAGTTCTACTTCTGGTTGGGACTCAAACCATGCAAATTTGAGATTGCCATCTGGACTAGCGATCGCGAAATAGCTATTTTCATCCCAAGTCCGTTGAGCGCGATCGACTAATACCAACATATCTTCAGCGCGATCGCGAACAGCACTGAGAACTTCTTGATTAATTGCAGATTGCAAAGTATCGGTATTACAGCAAACCACCACGCCATCTTTGGCTTCATGTACCACAAACCACCCTGGGAGCGTTGCCCATGTTGACTCAATTGAGGAGCGCACAATTCCAAAGGGAGCTAATTCTTCAACTTTTGGAGACTCGGTAAACGTATCGATGGAAATCGGTAATGAACCGACGACAGGCAAAATACGGGGAATACTATCCTCAGAGTCGTAACGGAAGTTGGGTAAGTTAGGCGCTTTTTTCTTAGCTGGTGCAGACATATCCATCAATAGACGCTCGATCGCGGCGCGAGCTTTCTCGCTATGGGCAAATCGTAAACCCCGTGCAATTAATCTGGTGCGTTCCTGCGGATCGATCTTCCCCTGTGTCGCCTTAAGAATTTGCAGCACCACGGCATCCCCTGGGTGACGGGTAAATCCTTCGGGTAAATTCGCCGTATTAGCAGCTTCTTTAATGGCTTTGACGACATCCTTGGCTTCTAAAACATCAAGATTTTTTTCGAGTGAGAAGGTCGCCATCGCCACCCGTTCCGATTGATTGAGTACGCGCAACTCGTTGAGGATGTCACTGCCCTTCTGTTCAAAGTGGGCAAGTACAATGTCAGCCGCCTTACCTGCTTGAAGGCTAGCGTAGACTTGTGAAGCGACTACGATCTGATTCTGTTGAATTGGCTCAAAACCTGTATTCTCAAAAATGGCGAGGGAATTCTCGCCCAGTTTCTGGAGCATTTGACAAGCCAATCCCCACTGCACCCAAGTTCCTTCTTTATGGCGTAAGAGTTTCAAAAGTCCTTCAGAATCAGTGGGAAGTGTGGGTAATGGAATTGGCATAATTTTGGATTTTCTTCTTCCCCCTTTTTAAGGGGGATTGAGGGGGATCGTTAGTTACTAATGATATAGCAGTCTAAATCATTTATGAGAAAAATATGGCTTCGGCTTCGCTCAGCCAACGATATACGCTGGCTGAGCGAAGC
>JANODY010000056.1:0-5527 GCA_031412945.1 Cyanobacteria bacterium SOY_65_metabat_81 | reverse complement strand
CACTACGTCCTTGTCTAGGTCTAGCTCTTGGGCAATTTGGCGATTCGAGAGATTTAATCCCATCAAGTACAGACACAATATCCACATCCGTAAGGGCTGATGGTGTCCTGCGAATATTGTGTCGGTTAGATCGTCAAAGTTCGCGTTGCAAGTTTTACACTGGTATCGTTGCCGAGTAGGCTGTGTTTCATCTTTCCCTCGCTTGTTCACCTCGGAGCTTTTACATTTTGGACAGTATACTCCTGTGCATCTGACGCACTGTTTCGTAGCATTTTCCGTCATCAATTAGATGTGTTAAGTTTAGGCTCAGCATAGCGATCGTCGCTTATAGATTTCGATACAATATTACCAATTTCTTCCTTTTTCTCACCTCCCCGAAACACCTATTGAGCCTAACGTTTTATCCTAAATTTAAAGTCCAACTAGATTAGCTTTAGGAATACAACTGCTGGGAAGCAACGCACAAACGGCTAAATCAGTTGTGAGATAACAATTTTCTCGACCAATTTTGTCTAATAATCCAGTGCGATCGAGCAACTGCTCTACTTCTGGTTGTAAGCCTGTCAAAATCAAATGGCAACTATGTCGCTTCAAATCTCGATAAATATCCTCAAGAGCCACCAAACCCGTAGTATCCATAATCGGCACAAAGCGCATCCGTAAAATCAAATGCTTAACTTCTGGTTCATCTCTTAAGAAATTGGCAAACCGTTCCGCCGCTCCAAAAAATACAGGACCATCAACCCGATAAACTGCTATTTCTTTTCCCAATTCTAAAGGCACGCCTGCTGGAAAAGCTTCGATATCGGGGATACGCGCAAGGTTAAGGTCACTCATCCGTTTGATAAACAATGCTCCCGCCGCAATCAGCCCAATTTCGACAGCCAATACTAAGTCAAAACAAATTGTCACTCCCCAAGTTAGCAACATCACGCTGAGATCGGCATAGGTCGATCGCATCAATAGCCTGATCGCTTCCCATTCCACCATGCGAAAACTCACCACCATCAAAATGCCAGCCAATGCTGCTAGAGGGATTTTCGCCGCCAAAGGAGCCAGACTCATGATTATCACAGCCAAAGCTACACCGTGAATGATTCCCGATAGCTTGGTTTTACCGCCCGATCGCACATTCACAGCCGTTCGAGCGATCGCGCCTGTAGCGGGAATTCCACCAAAAAATGGCACAATTAAATTAGCAATGCCCTGCCCAATTAATTCTTGATTACTATCATGTTTTTCGCTGACCGTCATTCCATCCGCGACTACAGCCGAGAGAAGAGATTCAATACTACCCAAGGCGGCTAAGGCTAAGGCAGGATTTATTAACTCACGCAGCAGACGGGGATCGTTCCAATGGGGAATACCGTGCGGTAAAGGTAAAGCACGAGGGATTTCGCCAATTGTCGGTAAATCAAGCTGAAAATAAGAAGCGATCGCCGTAGCTAAAATCAGTCCTACTAAGGAGCCTGGAATTACAGTTGTAATTTTTGGTAATAAGATCTTAGTGAAAATCACTACCGAAGCGATCGCGATCGCCGCCCAATTTAATGCACCAATATGAGTTAAGGTATCCCATAAAGCGGGGAGAAAATGCTCGCTCCGTCCCAACTCCAAGCCGAGAAAATTGTTCAGTTGTCCACAAAAAATAATTACCGCAATTCCATTTGTAAAGCCTGCTGTGACAGGATAGGGAATGAATTTGACTAACTGCCCCATTTTGGCAACGCCCAAGGCAATTTGAATTATCCCCGCCATTACGCCTGCAATCCAGACTTTTTCAATTCCATACTTAGCGACAATTCCCACTAAGACGACTGCCATTGCTCCAGTTGGCCCCGTAATTTGGACGGAGGAGCCACCAAAAAGCGATGCTAAAGTTCCTGCAACGATCGCCGTATATAATCCCGCTTTCGGCTCCACTCCACTAGCTACGGCAAAGGCCAGAGCCAGAGGCAAAGCTACGACTGCTGCGGTCAATCCTCCCGTTAAGTCGCCCTTAAAATGCTCAAAAGGTCGCCAATTTCGCCAACCCGATAATTCTGCTATAGCCATGTTTTTAATTCTCCAAACAAACTTAATTGCTTATTCAATTTGTTGTTTTGAGTATGGCGTTCATTTTCTGGCTTTGTTGAGTTGAATAACTTCCATATCTACAAATCGCAATCCATACCAATGTGACAGGCGATCGCTTGATTTCGTGAATGAGTTGATTGAATACGATATAAAATGTAACTGAATGGTACTGAAATCGAATAATTCGTTAATTTGTTCTTAATTGGGAGCGGAATACTTTTACATTGAGTCCAGCTTAATTGTGTCAGCAGTGACGACACAATTTCGGGATTTGGATAGGTTTTGCTAGTACAGCTTGATGAGTTCTTGGTTAGCTGTGGCGATGACCTTTTGCTGAGCAGTTTTGATGAGAGTAAGTACTTCAGCAAATTGAAGTTGCAAAGAGTCTGACATTGAGTGATTTTACTGAAAACTTTAATATTTAATATATCGCAATCTATACTGATCAAGATCGCTTCAACAATCTATCTTCTAAAGGCGATCGCTATTACTGTGAATCGTGATTTTTAGGTGATCGTGCTATTTGGGGGCGATCGCTCTAAAACCGAAACCGAACTCTATGTTAGGATTTTAAATATTTTTAGTATCTACACAATATGAAAAGCCAGTTATTACAATTAGCTTTTGAAATAGAGCTTCAAGACGGAGAAAAATTTACAATACCTAGCTCCATAATAGAAGGAATCAGCAAAGGTAAATGGCTCATTACTATTCAGCCAAAATCAGAAACAGGCGATCGCGCCCATGATGCCTTTTAAAAAAGTTATTCGTCAGAAGATGAAGGATTATATGACGAATATTAAGGCAGGAAAAATCTGGATTGCAGCAATTTGCGTGAAGTATGGAACACTCATATCAAACCCCAGTTCTGAAATAGTGCGATCGCTATTCCTGTGAGTTTTGAGTTTTAGGTGATCGCTTTTTGTGGGGATAAGATTGGAGGATGCGATCGCTTTTTTCTTCGTATATATTGTATATTAATTATTATCGACTAGATCAAATGCCTAGATTTCTACATTTCATGTAAATACTAAAAAGATTTAACCGTGATTACAAATGCTAGTAGCCTTACCCTTAGCACTCTCCGTCAAAACTTTGGCTTGAGACTTGATTCTAGCGATCACTTTTTTGACGAATGGCTAAATAATGCACCGACTTTAACCGAAGCGGAACTACAAGGACTAAATCGCCTCACTCGCAACTATACCTATCTCAGTCAAGAGGAACCGCCCCTCGAAGAAATTGTTAAGCTTGTAGTCATATCACCACTGCTAGATTTGGCTGGATTCTATCAATTTCCTTTTTTGGTAAAAGCAGAAGTAAGTACCAGTATCGAAGTTGCGGACGAAGCTGATGTTATTGCAGTTCAAGGCAGAATTGATATTTTGGTAATCCAAGATAGTTTTTGGGTTTTGGTAATCGAATCAAAGCCCGCAAGGCTAGACGTTACGGCGGGAATTCCCCAAGCACTTACTTATTTGTTGAGCGCTCCCAACTTACAGTCAAGTTGCTATGGAATGGTTACAAACGGAAGAGAAGTATTATTTCTGAAATGCGATCGCCTCCAAGGTATCCCTCAATATACGCGATCGCATACTTATCGGTTACTTGAAAATACAGCAGAACGTATTCAGGTTTTGCAGGGACTTAAACAAATTGGTACTTATATCGACAATTTTAGAAGTTAGGCGATCGCTATTCCTGTGAGTCGTGTTTTTTAGACGATCGCTTCAACGATATATTTTCTATAGGTTTGCTGAAGGCGATCGCTTGATTTCGTGAATGAATTGATTGAGTTGTTTGAATACGATATATAACGTGATTGAAACCTTACTGACTTTGGATGCTTCTTACACCAAATCTCTCAAGTTCAGTGAGGATGAATTCCATTATAAAAGCAGGGCATTGAAGATGTAACCAATACTAATAATGCCAACTGTCATTAGTCCAACAAATACGGCTAATAGTTGAGGACGCAGCACTTTTTTGAGAATTACCATTTCAGGGAGAGATAGGGCAGTTACAGCCATCGTGAAGGCTAAAACTGTACCCATAGGCATTCCTTTATTAACTAAAGCTTCAGTAATAGGCATTACGCCCGCAATGTTGGCATAAAGTGGTACACCCAAAATTACGGCGATCGGGACTGCTAAAGGATTATTTGCACCTGCATATTTAATAATGAAATCGGTTGGCACATAACCATGAATTCCAGCACCGATCGCAATACCAACCACAACATACAGCCATACCGATCGCACAATTTCGCTAGATTGAAATCTGCCTTGCTCAAATCTTTGCTTCCAAGTCAGCGTAACAAGTTCCAGATTATTTTCATCATCAGCAACCATGCTTTGACGAGATCTTTGCAGTTCCCATACAAAGGGTTCTACCCATTTTTCGAGTTTGAGCAGTCCGATGATATATCCAGAGATGATCGCTAAGCCTACACCAAAACCGATATAAATCAGCGTTACCTTCACTCCAAATAATCCCCATAGCAGAATTACCGCGACTTCATTCACCATTGGGGCTGCCATCAGATAGGTAAAGGTCACGCCTAAAGGAACACCTGCTTCTAAAAATCCAATAAATAAGGGAACGGCTGAGCATGAACAAAATGGAGTGACAATTCCCACCATCGCCGCCATGACGTTTCCTGCAAAGGTGCGCTTTCCTTCCAATAAAGAACGTACTCGCTCTGGTTCTAAAAAGCTCTGAAATGTACCAACAATAAAGCTAATCACAATTAGCAATGTTAAAACTTTCGGTACATCGTAAAGAAAAAAGTGCAGACTAGATCCTAAATGAGAGGCGATTTCTAGCCCCAAAAGTTTTGTGACAATCTGAGTCGCTAGCCAATCAAAAGGATAAAAAGGATCGAACATGGCATTCTCCCTTTAACGTTGCAATAGTGGTTGAATTTGTTCTGTACTGATTACTTGACCTTTACTAACAACCTTGCCATTGATCGCCATTGCAGGAGTAGACATGACACCACGCATAGCAATTTCCACAGGATCGGTAATATGCGAAACTTCGGCAGTGAGACTGAGATTTACCACCGCTTGTTTGGCATTTGCTTCTAGCTGTTGGCACTTTTTACAGCCAGTACCCATAATTTCAATTTTGACCGTATCCATGATACTCTCCTCAATATATTGATGTATATCAATATGTGGATTATAGAAGCAGTAGCTATATAAACCCGATTTCGTTATGATTTCTACACATGACTATCTGACTCTAAGTGACATGGATAGTCGCGATCGCCAGATTCGATCTGTAGGGTTGAGTGGTCAATACCAAAATTATCGCGGTTTGCAAGAAAGTACGGACAGGGAGTAAAATGGAAAAAGAGTTAAAGGTGAAAAATGGGAGCAGCATATTCAGAAGATTTGAGAAGATGCATTATCAAGGCTAGTGAACAAGGCTACCAATCGGTCAGAGA
>JANODY010000055.1:0-3319 GCA_031412945.1 Cyanobacteria bacterium SOY_65_metabat_81 | reverse complement strand
CACTACGTCCTTGTCTAGGTCTAGCTCTTGGGCAATTTGGCGATTCGAGAGATTTAATCCCATCAAGTACAGACACAATATCCACATCCGTAAGGGCTGATGGTGTCCTGCGAATATTGTGTCGGTTAGATCGTCAAAGTTGGCGTTGGAAGTTTTACACTGGTATCGTTGCCGAGTAGGCTGTGTTTCATCTTTCCCTCGCTTGTTCACCTCTGAGCTTTTACATTTTGGACAGCATACTCCTGTGCATCTGACGCACTGTTTCGTAGCATTTTCCGTCATCAATTAGATGTGTTAAGTTTAGGCTCAGCATAGCGATCGTCGCTCATAGGTTTAGATACAATATTAGCAATTTCTTCTTTTGGCTCACCTCCCCGAAACACCTATTGAGCCATGCTCTTTTGGTATGAGAGAAAGAAGCGGAACTTATTCACCAGATTCTGAAGAAAAAGAACAATGGATTACTCTTACAGGCGGAGAAGTAGTGACATTTGATTGCAAGCATCCACATTGTGCAATCCCCGATCCAAATCGACGGGCTATCCATTGCTGGTCTAGCAGTGGGAAATAAAAGCAAGTTGTATGGCGCTAGTACAACACGGCTAAAATGAGGTTAGGGACGAGCGATTTAATAATGTACCAAAAAAGTAAATCTGGAAATCTGAGGCTTCGTTAACTTAGTGGTACTTTATTTTTCCGCTCGTCCCTTACTTGTGAAATACGAAGGCAAGGCTTTAGCCCATTAAATGGGTGTCTCAGACTTGCGCCGCCTCGTACTAGTACTTTTACCGAATCGCAACTATGGCAATCATTGGGTGATTAATCATCAATTCAAATTATTTTGTCTTCTTGATAGCCTGCTGCGCTGATTGGATGTTTTCTAATATTTTTTCAACACCTAAACTATCGCCAAGTTCCTTTTTCAGTGCCAATGCTTTTTGATAGGCATCAATTGAATTTTGATATTGCTCAAATGCAAAAAATGAATCCCCCAAATTAAGTAGTAAAAGCGATTTTTCTATAGCTAAATTTAGCTTTTCGTAAATCGATAAGCTCTCTTGAAAATTTGCGATCGCTTGCTGATATTTGGAAAGTTCAAAATAAGAACTTCCCATATTCCATAAAATACTTGCTTGCGTTTCGCGATCATTACCATCTTTATAAATAGCTAAACTCTCTTGATAGACATCAATCGCTTGTTGGTATTTTTTTTGTCCATAGTAGGCATTACCCAAACCGAACAACACATCACTTTGATCATAACGTCCATCTGGGTTGACTTTAGTGTATCGTTTAGCAATTTCTAAAGATTGTAAATAGTAATCACTTGCTAACGAATATTTCTCTAGACGGTTGTAGGCACGACCAAGATATTTGTATAGAGAGTATAGATCGAAATTTGTTCCGTTAGGAGACGCAGAAATGTCCTGCTTCTCGATCTTTACAGCCTGTAGATAGGCATCGATCGCCTTTTGATATTGATTTAAATCATCGTAGGCATAACCTAAACTAGTGAAAGTTTTTTTAAGCTCCTTTTGATCACCGATCTGCTTTGCAATCTCTAATATTTGTTGATAATAGATGACTGCTTTGTTTAGATCGATCACTGCTTCATCGCCTGAAGCTAATACCCGTAAGACTTGAATTGCTTTAGGATAATCTTTAAACTGCAATAGAATATCTAAAGACTGTTGACAATATTCAAGAGATTTCTGGTATCTCTCTTTCTTACTCAATGTTGGCTTATCTTCATAGATTAATGTGTATCTATAAAAAAAACAAATTTCTTGTAAGGCAGCAGATTCACCTCGACGATCGCCCACCTGTCTTGCAATATTGATGGATTGTTGATATAGATTTAAACCCTTTTTAAGGTTCGTTCTACTACTATGAGCAATGCCAAGATATCTAAGATTTCGCCCTTCTGCTTGGCGATCACCTATTTTCTTAAAGATTAATAAAGATTGCTCATAGTACTTAATAGCTTCCTCATAAAAACTTAAACGATAAGCTGCACGTCCTAATCCCAGAATGGATTCGGCTTCAAGTTTCTGATTGCCTATTTTTTTTGCAATAGCTAGAGCTTTTAGAAAAGGTTCTTTTGCATCAAAAATATCAAATTTGTATACTCTGTCAATTGATGTACTAAATAAATCTTCGTCATTATAATAAGCATTGCCCATTCCATTTAATGAAATTGCTTGATTTTGGAGATCTCCTAATTTTTGATAGATTATTAATGCTTCTTGATAGGTTTTATAGGCTTCAAGATTTTGACTGATTTCAAGATATTGTTGTGCCTTTTTAAGTAAACTGTCTGCTTGAGATTTTTGGTATTGACTTGTTGGCTTTGATTGCGCCCATGCATATTCATTATTTAAAGAATATGTAACAGGAGTGGACAAGATAGCTGATGAAACGGACAAAAACATCAGAAATACAATCGATGAAGTCAATTTTCTACGCATATTATTAATCTTTATTTCAACTCAAAAATACAAGAAAAAACTAATAACGACCATGGAAAGCATCGTTAAATACGCCCAAGGGCTAGTGTATAGCTTACTGTGTTTAATGCCAAGCGTATATCAAAAAACAAGTCTCAACGCCATATTGGGACTATTTCTGGAAGCACAAGGACATCCCTATCCAGAACATACGCAGATAAAATCAGCCAGTTCGTTAAGCCGATTCCTCAATCACTATAACTGGTCAACAAGAGGACTAATTCGAGCAACAAGGCAGGCAGTTTTGGGGCAGATCGCCAAGCATCGTCCAAGGTCACAAGTGCCATTAAAAATACTGATTGACTTGACCACCCTAAAAAAATGCGGCAAGTTTTTACATTTAAGTAATCCCACGCAAGATGAACCAGACCCATGGGTGAGAATGCTAAACGGCAAGCGTGGGTTACATTTAGTAGTACTGTATTTAGTCTATGGAGAGTGACTTGTACCATGGAGTTTTAGAGTATGGCGCGGCAAAGAACACCCTAGTACAATGCGGCTAAAATGAGGTTACTTGTGAAATACGAGGGCAAGGCTTTAGCCGATTAAATGGGTGTCCCAGACTTGCGCCGCCTTGTACTAGCGCCATGTAAGCTAATCGGCATTTAAGTTGCAATATCATAATTATTATCTTTATTTTTTATTTTGTGATTCCACTTAATTATTAACTCACCTTCATTTAATAACTTATTTAGAAGCTCCTTAAGCTCATCAGTAGATTTAAACAGGCGATGAGCAATATATTCCTTACAAGAATGCCATACTAATTCAATAATATTTAGATCGGGACTATAAGGTGGTAAAAACTCTAA
>JANODY010000054.1:0-14300 GCA_031412945.1 Cyanobacteria bacterium SOY_65_metabat_81 | reverse complement strand
TATTTACCCCGCAAGGGGACGGAAACTTGCAATTCGAGTAATTCTGCCGACGCGATCGACTATATTTGCCACGATATTTACCCCGCAAGGGGACGGAAACAATACACTGCAAAGGGTCTGTAAGTTTTGCTTAGCAACATTTGCCACGATATTTACCCCGCAAGGGGACGGAAACCATTAACGCAACCCCCAGAACAAGCCTAAAAACTTGTTATTTGCCACGATATTTACCCCGCAAGGGGACGGAAACTATCTTGGCGATCGCCTGTGCTTGGATTAATACGGTTTATTTGCCACGATATTTACCCCGCAAGGGGACGGAAACCACCCGAAGATCCAAGATTGGAGAATCCACCCACAGCATTTGCCACGATATTTACCCCGCAAGGGGACGGAAACATTGCAGTCAACCCCTTGAGGTGAACCGATGATTGTGGGCGACCCACCCCATTTGCCACGATATTTACCCCGCAAGGGGACGGAAACCTCAACACATCCTCCGTATGCTCACCCATCAACGGCATTTGCCACGATATTTACCCCGCAAGGGGACGGAAACATCAACAAATCCATAGACTTCATGGCATTCTTGCCCTATTTGCCACGATATTTACCCCGCAAGGGGACGGAAACAGTTAATTGAAGTGAACTTGTTCGGTTTATAGTCGAGACCATTTGCCACGATATTTACCCCGCAAGGGGACGGAAACTATTATAATACTATTTTAGACATATTGGTTAAAATTGATTTGCCACGATATTTACCCCGCAAGGGGACGGAAACTCGTTTTACAAGAAATTCAAAAAGGAATCCAACATGTCCATTTGCCACGATATTTACCCCGCAAGGGGACGGAAACTCATGGTTGCAGCGTCGGACGATTAAAGTTCTGGAATTTGCCACGATATTTACCCCGCAAGGGGACGGAAACAATTAGCTTTTGAACTTGTGGGAATACACCGCCATTAACATTTGCCACGATATTTACCCCGCAAGGGGACGGAAACACTTTAGAAAAAGCCCAAAAGCGATCGCGCCGAAGAATTTGCCACGATATTTACCCCGCAAGGGGACGGAAACACATTATTCTCTCTGTTGCGATGGGCGTTGAAAGGAAATTTGCCACGATATTTACCCCGCAAGGGGACGGAAACAACAGGCTGGCGTTACTTACGCTTTCAAACAGAACAACAAGGTGGTTATTTGCCACGATATTTACCCCGCAAGGGGACGGAAACGTTGTTTCTCTTTAGCTTGTTTGTTGCGAACGGAAAAGCGTGGAATTTGCCACGATATTTACCCCGCAAGGGGACGGAAACGCCCGATCGCCACCTCCGTTTCTTTCTGATCTGAATTACACAAAATTTGCCACGATATTTACCCCGCAAGGGGACGGAAACCTTGCATGGCTAGTTAGCGCACTGGTATTCCTACTAGGATTTGCCACGATATTTACCCCGCAAGGGGACGGAAACCTTTAAACTCTGCATCCGATCGCGATGACATCTCAGCGACATTTGCCACGATATTTACCCCGCAAGGGGACGGAAACTTGGTAAGCGGTAATCCATAGACCCAGTGACAAATTCATTTGCCACGATATTTACCCCGCAAGGGGACGGAAACTTCAGCTAAACGCACTTGATCCGCCCAGTGGAAGCCCTATTTGCCACGATATTTACCCCGCAAGGGGACGGAAACGAACACATCGCCGATTAGACCTAGCAATGAGTTGATCTCTAGTATTTGCCACGATATTTACCCCGCAAGGGGACGGAAACTTTTGAGTTGCGGCGTGTCCATTGGTTGCAGTGGCGATCGCCATTTGCCACGATATTTACCCCGCAAGGGGACGGAAACGTGAAAAACATCAATAGCATTTCTTGGATATTCTCAGCAGATTTGCCACGATATTTACCCCGCAAGGGGACGGAAACTTTAAACAGACCTAGAATAGCCTGCATTGGAATTGAAAGATTTGCCACGATATTTACCCCTCAAGGGGACGGAAACCCTTTGCTCTCGTATGCTTGGCAATTTTTAGCAATTAAAATTTGCCACGATATTTACCCCGCAAGGGGACGGAAACAGTTAGAATGCGCTTTGTCTCATCCTTGCAAACTGTTGGTTATTTGCCACGATATTTACCCCGCAAGGGGACGGAAAGCTTCCCCCTCTCCATGTACCACCCCGATCGCAGATGTCTGACTCTGTAGTGGTTTGAGGGTATGTTATTATTAGTGAAAATTTGTTGACTAAGCGATCGCTGATGTTAGTTTGTGAAAAGTCGATGCAGAATTATATTTTGACAGCGCAGGCTAGAGACATTGCCGATCTTTATGTATTGAGTTCTCGGCGATCGCAGGCAATGGCAGTGGCATGGTTGGCGGCTGAAGTCTTGCGCGATCGCTTTTTTGCTAGTCGGGTTGTATTATTTGGATCGGTTTTGAGTGCTGAAGGCGATCGCTGTTTTCATCATGGCTCAGATGTGGACTTGGCAGTTTGGGGTGTTGATAGTTGTTCTTTTTTTAAAGCCGTGGGGATATTGCAAGGACTGAGTGAATTTGCGATTGATTTGGTGATGGTTGACGATCAGTTGTCGATTTTGCCACCTTATATTTTGGAAGCGATCGCTAGAGGTGTAGAGCTATGAGCAGCTATGCGGTTTTGGTGGCGAAGTTGCGAAATGAGTTGATTAAAGTCGAGATGGCAGTGCGATCGGCCATTTCTCAGGCAGGGAAGGCTAAACTCTCTGGAGATGACGATTTTTGGTGTGCGGCGGCGTTTAGTTTGCAAAATTTTTATATGGGTACAGAACGCATCTTTGAGGAAGTAGCGAAGCAGGTCGATCGCTCCTTGCCATCTGGGGGAAGTTCGCATCGGGCGCTATTAGAGCAGATGGCGTTAGAGATTCCGAATGTTCGCCCTGCGGTGATTTTGGCTGATACGCTGGATCGCTTGCAGGATTATCGCGGGTTTCGTCATGTGGCAATCCACTTGTATGCATTTGAGTTGCATAGCGATCGTGTTTCTGTTTTGGTGGATATGTTGATGAATAGTTGGATGTTGCTGTCTAGGGATGTTGAAGTTTTTTGTTGTTTTTTATTGGCATTGGAACAAAATATTTAGTTTGTAATAAATTTTTAAAGTGCAGATATGATTAAATTCCTGAAAGAATTTCAAGTGCGCGATCGGTTTAAACAAGCCATAGCCGCTTAATCGCTAGTTAAAAATTAACCTGCGATCGCCTTAAATTTAGAGCAGAGCATTCCTGTACCAAACTTTTTTTCTTTAACTTTTTTATTTTAACTTGATAAGGGGGACGGAAACAATTACACTAGACTCACCAAAATAACTGCTCAAAACATACGCATGGCTAACCAAGAAACAGACCCCAGCAGAGAAAAGAGAATTGACTATGAAATAGTAGTCGATGCTTACGATGCAGAAGAAAGAGCAATGGGCTGGTACTACTACCTCGCAGACAAAATGAGCTTCCCATTTCTTGCTAAATGGAAGAAAACAAACAAAAAAACAGGCGCGATCGCTGAAAAAGAAGTTGAAGTAATAGACATGGCTTCAGCAGATGATTGTGAGAGCAGTATGTATGTCGAAGTCGCCTATATTGACGAAAAAGACGACACCTTTACCGCCAAACTCTCAGACATCGAAGCGATCAACCCAGATGCAGACACCGCAGAAGCGATCGCCGACTGGAAATATTGGGTAGACATGGATTATGGATTTTAGCCCTAGCCATCCATCGGCAAATTAAACAAACAGAAAATGTCACCCTCAGAAAGATTAGCGATCGCCCCATGGACAGACCATACCGAACTGATCGGGCTCACCCTGACCTTAAAACCACTCACAGACATCACCCTGCAACCCAACTACACCACAGGACTGCACGCATGGTTTTTGCATCAAGTTAGAGATAGCGACCCCGCACTCTCCGCCACCCTCCATGACGGACAAACCGAAAAAGCCTTTACCATCTCCCCCCTCAACGGCAACTTCCAAGGCAACAACCAAAACCTCATCGCCAAAACAGAACACACCTATACATGGACAATCACCGCCCTAGCAAAACCAGTATGTGACTGGTTAAAAACATGGTGCGATCGCCCACCTGCCACACTAGCTCTTTATGCAGGTAACTTGGCGATCGAGCAGATAGACATCACCATCCCTGCCACCACCTACAACGCACTCTGGTCAGCCCCACCATTCCCAACCCCAAACTTTAGCCTCATCTTTCTCACCCCCACCTCATTTCGGCAACAACAACATCATCTACCCCTGCCAATTCCCACCAATATATTTCATAGTTACCTACGACGATGGAATAACTTTGCCCCCGAAGCATTTCCCCAAGATGAATTTCTAGAATGGATAGAACAAATTATCTATGTCACAGACCACCAAATTAGCTGTACCAAAGTAGCCGTCGCCAAACAAGGATATGTCACAGGCTTCATCGGTAAAGTTGAATTTGGCATCGATCGCCAATCTCGTCAAAATCCAGACTTTGAGAGACTGTTACAAGCTCTCGTCCAACTCGCACCCTATTGCAGCACAGGACATAAAACCACCTTTGGCTTAGGACAAACAAGACTGATTAGCCAAGATCAAGTTAGCAATAGCAAGCATGAAGCTCAGATAATTCCCGCAACACCAATTCAAGAACATTTAGTCATGAGAATTGCGGAACTAACCGCCTTATTTCTGCAAACCAAAAAGCGGCAAGGCGGCGATCGCGCTCAAAACACCGCCAAGGTTTGGGCAACCATTTTAGCAAGGCATGAACTAGGCGAAAGCTTAAAAGCGATCGCGATCGATCTGAATATGCCCTACGAAACGGTCAGAAAATATGCCCAAACTGCGCGGAAGGCGATCGCCATTTGAGCGTTCATCGTCGCATCGATAAACCAATCCGTTTTAGAGATGCATTTACTTCCAAAACACGCACCTTTACCACCTGCCCAACTTTAACGATTTGCTTCGGATCACTGACAAAGCGATCGGCTAATTGGGAAATATGGATTAACCCATCTTGATGCACACCAATATCGACAAACGCCCCAAAGTTAGCCACATTAGTGATAATTCCTTCTATCTCCATACCAACTTCTAGATCGGATATCTTCTGAATAGCATCGCTGAAGGTAGCATATTTGAATTCTGCACGAGGATCACGTCCTGCTTTTTCGAGTTCGCGCAGGATATCACGCAGGGTTGGCTCACCGATCGCACTGGTCACATATTGCTTGAGATTGACTGTTTTCAGCTTATCCGCCGCTTGGGAAATTTCTGATAATGGCACATTCAAGTCACGGGCGATCGCTTCGACCACTTTATAACTTTCAGGATGCACGGCAGTATTGTCTAAGGCATGATCGCCATCCCGAATCCGTAAAAATCCTGCGGCTTGCTCAAAGGCTTTTGCTCCTAATTTGGGTACTTTCAGCAAATGGCGACGATCGCAAAAAGCGCCATTTTGATTGCGATAGGTAATGATATTATTGGCGACAGTGGCGCTCAGCCCTGACACAAAAGTCAACAGTTCTTTTGAAGCCGTGTTCAAATCGACACCGACAAAATTAACGCAACTTTCCACGGTTTCTTCTAATTTCTTTTTCAGCAATTTCTGATCGACATCATGCTGATACTGTCCGACACCGATGGACTTAGGATCGATTTTGACCAGTTCCGCTAGAGGATCTTGCAGTCGCCTCCCAATGCTGATTGCGCCACGCACAGTCAAGTCCAATTCGGGAAACTCGCTGATGGCAACTTCACTAGCCGAATAAATGGAAGCGCCCGACTCATTGACCATGACTTTGATCGGTGGTTTGTCTAGCCCTTCAATTACTTCCATCACAAAAGCATCGGTTTCTCTCCCTGCTGTGCCATTGCCGATCGCAATTAATTGAATGTGATACTTTTTAATTAGATGTCTCACAGTAACCGCCGCTTGTTCTCTTTGGGCGATCGCCTGATGCGGAAAAATAGTTTGATATTCCAGAAACTTGCCCGTCTCACTAATTACCGCCGTTTTACAACCTGTCCGAAAACCAGGGTCAATCGCCAAGGTTGGCTTCATACCTGCGGGAGCCGATAGCAATAAGTCGCGTAAGTTAGTTTCAAAGGTTTTGATCGACTCCGCATCTGCCCAAGCTTTCTTATCTGCAATTACCGAGGCGATCGCTGAAGCTTTGATCAAACGGCTAAAAGCATCTTTGAGCATATTTTGGTAAAATTGCTTAATAGTTAAGTCTTTTGCCCGAATTTGCTGCGATTCTAAGTAACTTAACACATGGGTTTCATCAAAATGGAGGGTTAAGACGAGAACATTTTCGGTTTCACCCCGCAACAGAGCCAGCAGATTGTGAGGGGCGATCGCCTTCACTTTGGCTTGATAGTCACGATACATCTCAAACTTAGTTGTACCAATAGGATGGGTCGCTTTAATTTGTGATCCAAAGGCTCCCGAATGCATCAAATAATCACGAATATAAGCGCGATATTCAGCATTTTCACCAACTTCTTCCGCGAGAATATCGGACGCACCTTTGATGGCTTCTTCAACTGTTTTTACCTGTTCTGATAAATATTTGCTGGCTGCCTCTGCCAATGATGCGGTCTGAATATGTGGTTGATTAAAAGATTTTATGGCTTCAGCCAATGGTTCTAGCCCTTTCTCTCTAGCGATCGCCGCTCTCGTTCTCCGCTTAGGACGATAGGGCAGATATAGGTCTTCTAATTCTGTTTTTTGGGTGCTGGCTTCAATTTTAGCTTTGAGGTCATCGGTTAGTTTGCCTTGATCAGCGATCGCTTGCAAGATTACACCTTGGCGATCGCGCAGTTCCGTGAGATAGGCATAACGATCTTGCAAATCCCTTAATTGAATCTCGTTCATTTCACCTGTGCGTTCTTTGCGATAGCGAGCCACAAAGGGAATGGTTGCACCTTCGGCAAATAGCTCTAGCGCATTTTTGATCTGCTCAGGGCGTAGCGACAGTTCTTGGGCGATTAGTTGTTCAAGGTTTTGCATTAGTCGTATCAAATCTCACTTAAAAACTCGCGCATCATGGGATTAGCCAACTGGGGTTGATCCTGTTGCACCCAATGACTGCAATTAAGGATATAGCGAATCCGCAAATTCTGCACATATTCTTCAGGGTCATAGGTGATTTCTCGTACCCTTTTCACCCAAAATGATTGGTAGGAAGAGTTTGCGGCAGTTCCACCAATCCATTGTGCGGGGATGTTGGCGACTCAGGTGCATACTTATGTGCAGAAAGTATTGGTTTTGCTAGAGTCAAATTATGGGATTAAGAAATTTGCTGGTCAAGAACGTCTCGATCCTTGGCTTAGTCTTTTGCGTCCTTGCCCTTGTCATCCCAATTAATTTTCAGTGTGACCATGAAAGTTAAACAGCTTGAGTTGGATTTGTGGGATGTCATTTCGACTGCGAGACAGACTCCTGAAGATGCGAATTTTTCAATGGTGTTTAAGCTTTTGGATCTGACTTTGTAAGTATCTACGAATATGTCGTATATTAAAATACGACATCGCTGGCAATGACATGAGCAAAAAACAAATCATCATTGGAATTGTTGCAAATGCAGGCGGGGTGGGGAAATCAACTCTCGCTGTCCACCTCGCCTATGAATTGAGCAAGCATAAAATATCTGTTGCATTAATCGATCTAGATCCTCAACGCGCCCTAGATGTTTTCTGTGGACTCCCACCCGCCACCCCAGAAACATCAATAGTTGGCGCTTTGTCTAAAGAATTTACAGGTGATTGGACATTGGTTCCTGCATGGGATATTCCTAACATCGAAGTCTGTCAAGGGCATCCCAGCATGGCAAGACTAGCCGATGATTTGGTGGTTCGTCGCCGAGGAGAATATGCTCTTGCGGATCGCTTAAAAAGTCATCCCCTCCGTCATGATGTGGTGATCTTGGACTGCCCTGCGACAATGGGCATAATTTGCGAAAATGCGATCGCGGCTAGTACAGGCTTACTTGTACCGATCCAGCTAGAAATGAAGTCTATTTCTGGAGTTGCGGATTTAGTTGAATGGGCGATCGCTATCACAGACGATCTCAAACTCGATCCTTCTCCTCAGATACTTGGACTAGTACCTAGCCTCTATGACAGTAGCCGTGCGATCCATCGACAATATTTACAACAGTTGCCAGAAATAACTGAGCAGTTAAGGATCAAACTATATCCACATATCCGCGATTCATCTGAATTCAAAAACTGTAGTGCTAATGGGTTGCCATTACAAAAATATCGCCCAAATCATCCTGCTTGCAGCGATTTTCAAGCAATCACCAAGGACATCATTAAATTGTCAAAAGGCTAAACTAACACGGGCGGCGCAAAGGACCTCCCATATTAAAGCAAATAAATTCAAACAGGAAATACCACAATGGGAAAGATTCCATCAATTTCACAAAGATTTACTGGCGCAATCCAAGCAACAGATCAAGCGCAACGTATTACCGAACTACAAACTGAAGTAGAAAAGCTGCGCTCTTGTCAGTCTCCTGTCCTCGAACAGCAAATTGAAACTCTTCGATCTCAGTTACAGGAACAATCGGGGGAAAAAGATATTGAAGTAAGCAAGATCCAAGCAAATCCTCATCAACCGCGTCAGACTATCACCAATCAAAGCATTCAAACCATTGCCCGAAGCCTCGAAAAAGATGGACAAATTACCCCATTAATTGTGATCCCTCAAGATGACAACTATCTCCTATTAGATGGTCAACGCCGTTGGGAAGCAGCCAAAATCTTAGGATGGCAAACATTGCGATCGGTTATCGCCATCATGCCCGATGACTTACATCGGAAAGCACTACTGACATTTATTCACCATGAGGATCTTAATCCTCTTGACAAAGCCGAAGCAATCTTTAAAGAAGTTGCTGATGCTACCAGTATGGGAGCAGAGGAGATATTGACAGTTCTGGCAACGGTATTAAGACGTTTAGAAAGACAAAAACAAACAAGTCAACTAACAAGTCTTGTCACCGTCACCACCGAAGAACAGATCTCAGGACTTCAAAGTTTAGGCGTGAATGAAGCTGAAGAAAAATTACTATTAGTGTTGCTAGGTTTAGCGCTCAACCCAACATCAGTAAAAGCAAATCTGATGCCGATGCTGTCCTTGCCTAATGACTTAAAGCAAGCGATTAGAGAACGCGGACTCAAGGGCGCTCATGCTTTAGCGCTTTCCGTCCTATCCGCTAAGACCTTAGAAACATCAGAAAAAATAGCATCAAAAGAACGGATCAAGGCAACTGAGCAGGTACTATCACAGGATTTAAATGTAGCCAAGACTAGAGAACTTATTGCTCAAATTAAGGCTAAATACATTAAGTCAGAGCATAGTCCGTCAAAGGAAATTACAGCGATACAACGTAGTGTAGAGAAATTATCTAAGGAAAATATCGCCAACATCGATCCACAACAGCTAACAGATCTACGCACACTTTTTCAGCAAAAGCTAGCAGAAATTGAATCTATTTTAGAAGTTACAAATGGTTAAATGAAATCCTGAATCTATTTGAGAAGCACCGAGAGAAAATCATCAAGCGCGATCGCCTTTTGTCATCATTAAGGGCGATCGCTAACAGAGCCTTGTAGATAAAATAATCTCCTCAAGATTAAAAGTTAGGGAAGGCTGGGATAGACGATCGCATTCCTATTATCGAGTTAGGTTATAATTAGTAGCAAATTTAATGTTCAAAATTGATTATGTCGCCATCTAAAGTTGAAGAACGTCTATCAAAACTTGAAGCTGAAGTTACGCAATTAAAACTATCTTTACTGAATAGTGCAAATACTATTAAGCCTTGTTGGGAGAATATCGTGGGCGTATTTGCTGATGATCCTGATTTTGAAGAGGCGATCGCGATCGGTAGAGAATACCGTAGATCTTACAAAGATTTGTTTGAGCCATCTGAGGTCGAATAATGTATCTTTTGGACACGGATCATCTGAGTATTCTTGAGCGTGGTGGGGAGATTGCTCAAAGGATTGTAAGTAGACTTGCCATACTTTCTCCAGAAGATATTAATGTTACGGTGATTACTTACGAGGAGTAAACTCGTGGTTGGTTAGGATATATCGCTAAGGCTCGTAACTTGGAGGAACAAATTATTGCTTATCGTAAGCTAGAAAAACATATTGCGACTTTTGCAAAGCTTAAGGTGTTTGGGTTTGACAGCGAATCAGCAGTTGTGTTTAAGCGACTTCGCGCTGAATATCCGAGGTTGGGAACGATGGATCTAAAGATTGCGGCGATCGCTATTGCTAAGGTTGCAACTTTGTTAACGCGCAATCTATCTGATTTTGAAAATATTGGTAATTTGCAAGTGGAAGATTGGACAAGTTAGGCGATTGCCTTTTGTCATCATCAAGCGCGATCGCCCAATATTCTTTAATATTCACGAATGATAAATACTGGTGTACTGGACTTGGGTTGATTTTGCTTTTGGATACGAATTAGGCGATCGCTTCCTCTTGTTCGTATTGATGAGAGGCAATCGCGCGATCGATTTCTTCTTGATGTGAAGTGTAATAGAATCGGGCGTTACTCAAGTCATCTGCGGTCAATGATGGGAAGTTGCGTAAAAGCTCTTGAGTATCGGCTCCTTGTTGCTGGAGTGAGATAATTGTCCAAACGGGGATACGGGTATTACGGATTCTTGCATGACCTCCACATACGCCGATGGTTTTCTGGATTGTATTCATAACGTTACAAATCTCGATAGATTTCACGGCGATGTCCTATGCGTCTCAGGTTGATGATTTGGCTGTTGTCGTCAATATCATACAAAACGCGATAGTCTCCAATTCTCAATCGAAAGCCTTGTCCTCCTTTCATTTGCAATGAGTTGGCGGGTCTAGGTTCTTCTTGTAACTGAACTAAGGCTTTTAAAATCCGTTGTTTGAGTTCCTGTGGTAATGCGTTCAGTTGCTTCTGCACAGTTTTTGGTAAGTTGACTTGATAACTCATGACATTTGCTATGCTTCAGTTGCTAGGTAATGATCTAGGGTTACAAAATCACCATTGACAAGTTCTGCGTCGGTTTCTTCAACTGCTTGTTGATAGCCTTTCCAGCAGACAAATTCATCCATTTCTTCGAGTAACTTTTGATATGCAGTAATTTCGAGGATAACGGCTATGCGATCGCCTTGAGCGTTGGTGATGTATTGTTCTTGGAGTTGCAGCATAGGTTTAAATGTTGATGAATTAGCTTTTGTCAATTATAAGCTTTACTCGTTTAGGGGCGATCGCCTTTTGTCATCATCAATCGCGATCAGGAAATTTCTACTAACTTGCCTTCAATAAATTTATGTAAAATACTCGATATAAATAATGGATACGGAACTCCTTCTGCTAAGGCACGTTTTTGGAGCGATCGCAGGTCTTTCTCAGAGACAGAGATATTAATTGTGTTATTTTGGGCAAAGGTTGCAGACGCGATTTGTTTATGTTGCTCTAGCTCTTCCTGCCAGTTTGCTGTTCGAGTTAGGCGATCGCTTTCAAACGCTTCTAAAATTTCTTGTTCTTCGGGGTCAAGGTTAATCATGGGTTTCACCTAGATATTTTTTGGTAGCTTTGCGACTGGGGATAATTGTTTTTAAGAAGATTCCTTCTTCGGTTTCAACGAAAGGGACTAAATAAACATATCTTTCAACGACAACGGCAGATATTTTTTGATTGGGATAGCGCTCTTGATTGGGATGGTCAAAAATTTCAATTTCATCACCAGATTGAATATGAAATACGATTTCCTCAAAGCTAATGCCACGCTCTTGTTGAAGTAGTTTATTCTTGTCTGGATTCCAAGAGTAAAATTTCATTTTTGTAAGTTACAACAGGCTATGCGATCGCCTTGAGCGTTGGTGATGTACTGTTCTTGGAGTTGCAGCATAAGCTTAGTATCTATGATTTTTGCCTATTATAGCTGTACTCGTTGGGCGATCGCCTTTTGTCATCATCAAGCGCGATCGCAAAATATCCCTTAGTATTCACGAATAACAAATGCTGGTGTACTGGACTTGGGCTGATTTTGCTTTTGGATACGAATTAGGCGATCGCTAAGTTCTGTTATCTGAGTTTGCAAAAAGTCATTGATAAATTTTGCTTGTCCCTGATAGTCTCGGTCATCTTTACAAATAATAATGCCACTATGATTCATTCCACTACGGTGTAAGTCGATAAAATCATCTCGGTTAAAAGTTATCAAGATACGATTTTGATTTGTGGCAAATTTTAGAACTTCAGGATCAGGAATTCCTTGATTTGCTTGTCCTGCTTTGTAGGAGGTAAGTACATCATGACGGTAATCGCGCAGGATTTGCACAATGTCGATCGCAAAGTTTTCGTTGGAATAAAGTCTAGCCAATGATCGATTCCTCTTGCTCGTATTGATGAGAGGCGATCGCGCGATCGATTTCTTCTTGATGTGTAGTGTAATAGAATCGAGCGTTGCTCAAGTCGTCTATGGTTAATGAGGGGAAGTTGCGTAAAAGCTCTGGGGTATCGGCTCCTTGTTGTTCGAGTGAGATGATTGTCCATACGGGGATGCGGGTATTGCGGATTCTGGCATGACCTCCACATACGCCGATGGTTTTCTGGATTGTGCGAGATTTTAGTTTTTCTTGCAATAGAGCATATTCATCTGGTGCAAGGGATTCGATGACTTGGGCTAAGGATTCTACTAATTTTGTATTCATAGTTTTGAATCTACGCTCTCAGGTTGATATATCGTACTTTAAGCAATCGAATCTTTAATTGTATTCAATCCTTTTCTCTTGATTACACTGCTTACAGGAAATCATCTTCTTAATAGGATTATATCAATATAAATGATAAACTAGATTTAAGTTATACTAAATAATCTACAGTAAGTTTTTTTGTGAATGAAATACAATATCTCAAATTTAGACAACCTTATGAAAGGACATTGCGCCAAATTCTACTAGATCTTGAGTTCTTTCTAGAAGATATAAAAGGTGTAAGTATTTATTCTATTAATCATCGATTAAAAACATATACAAGTGCTTCAGAAAAATCCAAAAGATGCGACTGGAATATATGCGATCTTCCAGATATCGCTGGTATACGAATTGTTGCTGCTACTCATGAAGAGATTGATGTTATTGTCAGATTTTTCTCACGCAAAGAAGTCTCTAATGACCTTGAAATAGAGAGAAATGAACCTATCAATAGAGATGATGGATATAGAGCTAGGCATATAATCGTTAAATTCAAGGGACATTACTCACGTTCCTCTTCTTCTACACGTGTTGAAATTCAATTACAAACGGCTTTAGAAAATGCTTATAATTTTATTTCTCGCGCTTGGGTTTATAAAAGCGATTTGAAATATTCAGCCGAGTGGAATAAAAAATTTAGATTGATTTCTGAAAACTTAAAAGGAATAGACTGTGAGATATCTGAAATATCAAAAGAAGTTTTACAAAATTCTTCCTCTCGTGATGATTATGAACTAACACCATTTTCGTGCCAAAAAATTATTAGTGACTTTTTTGGCGAGAATATTAGTATAGATGAATCTGTAGACTTTACAAAATGGCTTATTGATAGAGGATGTAATACAAATAAAATGTTGAAATCTTTTTTTACAGACCAGAAAATTCGAGATCAGCAAAATTCTTTGTTAAAATTAGGTATGTTTTCTAATATGCCAAAATACATTTTGTGGCAAATGGCTGCGTCTGCTCATACAGAAACTGGAGTTGAAATGTTGGACAAGTTTAAATCAAATATAGAAGGCAAAGAATAGTTTTATCTATACAAAAGTATTGATTTTACTAAAGAACTCAGTAAACTTTATCTTAATTATTATCAATGAACACATCTACTAGGGATATGCTTGAAAATTGGTACCATCGTATACGTGAGTCACAGTTCTCTCATTACGAGGCTGCAAAAATATTTGAAAATATGGATTATTGGCTCGGCATACCATCCATTATTCTTTCCACTATTCTTGGCACATCGATTTTTGCAACACTCGGTAAATCAGTTGATATTATCGTTCAAATACTTTTTGGTTTAGTAAGTGTAATAGCTGCTGTTCTTACAGGATTACAAACATTTCTAAGGTTTTCTGAAAGATCTGAGAAACATCGTACTATTGCGGCAAGGTATGGTTCTTTGCGTCGTCAGATTGAAGAATTACTATCTTTAGAAGACAGTATTACAAAAGAAGTTATTACTCCACTACGTGAATCTATA